>NZ_JBFANX010000028.1:0-130646 GCF_040675005.1 Amycolatopsis sp. NPDC049691 | reverse complement strand
TCGCAATCCACACCGAACCCGGAGGCCCTCCCTCACACCAAGATCATCCGATCACGTGTCACCACGATCGCAACCTCCCCGGGCAGTACACCTAGTTCGGGTGGCGCCGGTGAACTCCGAGCCCGGCGTAGTCGGTGATGCGCTACGGCGTGGAGGTGGTCGTGGCCGACGCGGCTACCGCGCGCCGGCCACGGACGCGCTATGCGACCGGGTCACCGTGGCGACGCTGCGGCCGTACTTCCCGACGTGAGCCTGGTCAGCCGCCGTCGTTCGAGGACGTACCCGAGCGCCGTCACCGCGAGGGCCGGGAAGGCGATCTTGGCCTGCGGGAACCGTCCCTCGCCGGGTGGGTCCACGGCCTTCGAGCCCGGGTAGGCGAGCGCGGAGATCTGCGTCAGCCAGTAGAGCGAGGCCAGCGCGGCTCCGGCGTCGAGCCCGGCCCTGGTGGGTGCCCGGCACGAATTCGGCTCGCCGAGGACTTGTCCACAGCAGAGCGGCGATGTGGACAACTTCGCGGTCGGCGGCCCTCGTCCGCCGGTTTTGTCGGCGGCTCCCGATACGCTGGACAAGGGCACGCCCCCAGGGAGGGCGGGGGCGTTTTCGGTCCCCGCCGAGCCGGGCGCAATTCCCGGTACTCGAGCTCAGGTCAAGGCAGCAGTTTCAAGCCGACCACCCCCGCGACGATCAACCCCAAGCACGTGAGCCGGGCCGCGGTTGCCGAGTCGCCGAGGACCACGATCCCGTAAAGCGCCGTGCCGATCGTGCCGATGCCCACCCACACCGCGTAGCCCGTCCCCAGCGGGATTTCCCGGAGCGCGTATCCCAGTCCGGTCATGCTCAGCACCAGCGCGACCACGAACGTCGCCACCGAGACCGGCTTGAAGAACCCCTTGAGGGCCGCCGCCCAGACCGTTTCCAGGATTCCGGACACCACCAAGACCAACCAGGACATGACAATCCTTTCGCAGTGCTGGTACACACTGCGCCGTCTTGTCCTGACCGGGTACGACGCGCTCGTCCGGGACGCCCGAGTGGCGTCCCTTCCGAAGCTAGCATGACAAAAAATGTCTCATCGGCGCCGGGCGCGCAGTCCCCAGGTGATCAACGGCAGGTCGAACTCGCCGTTCGCCGTCGCCGGATTCGATGCCAGGAACTCGCGCAGCCTCGCCAGCAACGCCGATGACTCCTCCGGCTCGGCCACGATCACCATCGAATACGTCGCGATCGTTTCCAGCAGGTTCTCCGCCGTGCGTCGTTGCACATGGCGAAACCGGTCGCTTTCGAACGGTTCGAACTCCGGGTGTGCCACCTGCCGCAAATCGTCGGTCCGGGCCGGCTTCCGCGTCCCTTCGCGGCCGAGCGAGGTGAACTTCGCCACCCACGGCACCGATTCGTCTTCGTAGTTCCACATCGGCACCAGCACGCCACCCGGGCGCAGTACGCGCGCGATCTCGGTCATCGCCGCCGGCACGTCGAACCAATGGAACGCCTGGCCGACGAAAACCGCGTCGACGTCCGCGTCGGGCAACGGGATCCGTTCCGCGCGGCCCGCCAGCGATCTCGCCCACGGCACCACTCGCCCCAGTTCGGCGCGCATTTCCGGGTCGGGTTCGACCGCGGTGACGTCGAGGCCGAGTTCGGCCAGGCCCACGGTGAGCTTGCCCGTTCCGGCGCCGAGGTCGAGCACCCGGCGCGGCGTTCCGGCCGCGCCCGAAAGGCCCCATTCGATCACTTCCCGCGGGTAGCCGGGCCGGTGCTCGGCGTACGCGGCGGCCCGGCTGCCGAAGGAAGAAGCGCGTCGGGCGCGTAGCGGATCACTCACCGGCCCAGGTTAGAAGACGGAAAGGAAAGGTAATCCGGTTGGCGTAGCGCGCGGCCGGGTTCGTACCCTATGGGCCATGACCGAAAACCCCGCTTCCACCAGCGTGCCCGCCGAAGACGAACTGCCCGAGCAGATGCGGGTGCGCCGGGAGAAGCGCGACCGGATCCTCGCCGAGGGTATCGATCCCTACCCGGTCGAGGTACCTCGGACGCACACGCTCGCCGAGGTGCGGGCGGCGCACGAGGGACTGCCCGTCGACACCGCCACCGGCGAGACCGTCGGCGTCACCGGCCGGGTGATGTTCCTGCGCAACACCGGCAAGCTGTGCTTCGCGAGCCTTCGCGAGGGCGACGGCACCGAGCTGCAGGCCATGATCAGCCTGGCGAAGGTCGGCGAGGACGCGCTGGCGGCGTGGAAGTCCGACGTCGACCTCGGCGACCACGTCTTCGTGCAGGGCGAGGTCATCACGTCCAAGCGCGGCGAGCTGTCCGTGATGGCCGACGCGTGGCGCATCACGTCGAAGGCGCTGCGCCCGCTGCCCAACGCCTTCAAGGACCTGGCCGAGGAGACGCGGATCCGCCAGCGCTACGTCGACCTCATCATGCGCCCGCGCGCGCGGGACGTCGTTCGCACGCGCGCCGGCGTGGTCCGGTCGCTGCGGGAGTCGTTCCACCGCCGCGGGTTCACCGAGGTCGAGACGCCGATGCTGCAGACGCTGCACGGCGGTGCCGCGGCCCGCCCGTTCGTCACGCACTCGAACGCGTTCGACATGGAGCTGTTCCTGCGGATCGCGCCGGAGCTCTACCTCAAGCGCTGTGTCGTCGGCGGCATCGAAAAGGTCTTCGAGATCAACCGCAACTTCCGGAACGAGGGCAGTGACTCCTCGCACTCGCCGGAGTTCGCGATGCTCGAGTACTACGAGGCGTACGCCACGTACGACACCAATGCGGTGATGACGCGGGAGCTGATCCAGGAGGCCGCGCAGGCGGTGCTGGACACCCAGGTGGTCACCCTGCCCGACGGTTCGGAGTACGACCTGTCCGGCGAATGGACCACACTCGGAATGTACGAGTCGTTGTCCGATTCCCTCGGCGAAGAGGTCACCCCGGAGACGCCGGCCGCCAAACTGCACGGATTCGCGCAGGCCAGGGGCCTGGAAGTGGATCCGAAGCTCGGGCACGGGAAGCTCGTCGAGGAACTGTGGGAACACCTCGTCGGAGATCACCTGCACGCCCCCACCTTTGTGCGTGATTTTCCGCTGGAGACGTCGCCATTGACGAGGCAGCACCGCTCGCGGCCGGGCGTCGCCGAGAAGTGGGACCTCTACGTGCGCGGATTCGAACTCGCCACCGGATACTCCGAGCTGGTCGATCCGGTCGTCGAACGGGAACGGCTCACCGAACAGTCCCGGCTGGCCGCGCAGGGCGATAGCGAAGCCATGCGGCTCGACGAGGATTTCCTCCGTGCCCTGGAGTACGGAATGCCGCCCAGTGGCGGTGTCGGAATGGGGATCGACCGGCTCCTGATGGCGCTGACCGGTCTCGGTATCCGGGAGACGATCCTCTTCCCGCTCGTGCGACCCGAATAACCCGGCGGTGTCGTATACCGCAATGAGATTTGCGCTGCCCTCCGGAAGCGGGTACTAATGTTCTAGACAAAGTCTTCTGTCCGGGGCTCGCCCCGTAACCAGATCATTGCGCAAGTCCCCGCAGGAGGAATCGGATGGCACAGAAGGTGCTCGTCTCGCTGGTCGACGACCTGGACGGCAGCGAGGCGGAAGAGACCGTCGAGTTCGGTTTGGACGGCGTCAGCTACCAGATCGACCTCTCTTCGGAAAACGCCGAGGAGCTGCGGGACGCGCTCGCCCAGTACGTCGAGCACGCCCGTCGCGCGGGTGGCCGCAAGCGCGCTTCCGTGCGTCCGGTCGCGGGCAAGGGCCCGTCCCGTCCGGCCGCCGTCGACCGCGAGCAGAACCAGGCCATTCGGGCGTGGGCGCGCAAGAACGGTTACGCGGTTTCGGACCGGGGCCGGATCCCGTCCGAGGTCGTCGACGCCTACCACAAGAAGAACTGAGGACCCTTCCGCCGGTCCGGGTGCACGCAGGTCACCTGGCCGGCCGGAAAGTCCTCGAAGCGGGGTACAGCCGAAGCCGCCGGGCGAATTCGCCCGGCGGCTTTCTTCATGTCCGGTCACTGTCCGGTGCCGGTTCGCCCGCCGCCCGCGCCGCACGGGCGTACTCCGCCGGCGGCAGGCCCGTCACCGCGCGGAAATCGCGGATGAAGTGCGACTGGTCGCTATAGCCCAGCCGAACCGCCAGTCCGGCGTAATCCGGCTCACCTTCGGTGGTGATCCGCTGCGCGGCGTCGTTGAGGCGGTATATCCGGATCGCCCACTTGGGGGTGCACCCGACGTGTTCGGCGAACAACCGCTGTACGGACCGGGTGGTTAGTCCAGTATCCGCGCACAGTTGCGCCACCCGGGTAATTCCCGGGTCGCGTGCGATTGATTCCACGGCCTCGGCGGCCCGTCGTGCGGCGGGCGACAGCTCGGCGGGATTTGCGATCAGCAAGTTGTCGATCGCGCGGACCATTTGCGCGTCGTCCGCCGCGTTCTGCACCGATTCCGCGGCTTCGATCGCCTTCCGGCCGAAAACGTCCGTGAGCGGGACAGCGCGGTCGGCGATGTCACTCACCGGGCCGTCGAGGAACGCGCGGAAGCACCCGGGCCGGAAACGCACGCCCAAGCCCTGGACGCGGCCTTCGAGGCGGTGGGAAAAGACGTCGTGCGCCGGTCCGTGGACGCCGGACGCGCCGGGGAAGAACGTGACGTGCACCGCGAGGTTCGGCAGGACGCGCTGGTCGTGGGGCGGTTTGCCGCGCAGGTCCCAGCGCAGCACCCAGTGGTAGTCGACGAAGTCCGCCAGTTCGGGCGCCGGGGCGTACCGCTTCAGCGTGAACATCGTGCGCGCGGTGGCCTCGGCCACGATGCCGCGCGGGATCCGGTGCTCGCCCACGGGGCAACGGTAGCTGTCGCGTTCCTTCAAGACGGCCCGGCCGTTCCCGGCTGGGATCGGGGCATGAACGCCTCGCTCGTCCGGCCCGCCGCGGCCGAGTTCCTCCGGATCGCCCACTCTGCGGACGACCTGTCCGCCCCGACGCCGTGCGCGGGCTACGACGTCCGCGGGCTGCTCAACCACCTCTTGTACTGGGGCCCGTGGCTGCTCGCCGCGGGCCGCCGGGAAGCCCCGCCGACGCCGCCGACCGACGAGGCTTCGGCCGGGCTCGTGACGGCGGACTGGCGGGCGCGGCTGGAGAAGCAGACGGAGACCCTGGTGGACGTCTTCGGGACGCGGTCGGCGTGGGAGGGCCCGACTGCGCTGGGTTCCTCGCCGCTTCCGGCGTCGGTGGTCGGCGACATGGTGCTGGGCGAGTTCGTCCTGCACGGCTGGGACCTGGCCCGGGCGAGCGGCCAGGAGCTGCGCTGCGCGCCCGAGACGGCGACGGCGGTGTACGAGTCCGCGGTGGCCATGGGCGAGCAGGCGCGGTCGATGGGCGTGTACGGGCCTGAGGTGGAGGTGGCGGCTTCGGCGTCGCCGTTGGAGCGGGCGCTGGGGGCTTCGGGGCGGGATCCGGCCTGGCGGCCCTGACGGGCTTGTCCACAGGGGCGCTCGGATGTGGACAGCTTCGGCGCTTGGGCGGCGATCGGCCGGGTTTGTCGGGGGGCGCCGATAGACTGGGACGGGGACGCCCCCCAGGGATGGGCGGGGGCTGTCTGAGGGCCTGGGGCTATCTGGCGCAGGTGCGCGGGCAGCCGGAGCAGCTGCCCGGCGGGCCGGGGTCAACTACCGCACCGCGAAACGTCGGCGAGCTGCCGCCGCACTGGTCGCAGCCGCTCCTGCGGTGGTGGTGGGATGGCTGCGGACCAGCCGCATCGCCCGCCGGCCGCACGTACGCCCGGATCAACGCCGGCCGCGGATGGCCACGCCCGATGGTGGTGATCAGCAACCATCCGGCCGACGTCGCCGACCGGGCGGTAGCCGTGCACTGGGAAGGCTGGATGCGGTCGCCGCAGCAGTGTTGCGATGACCACTGGAAACCGCCGACGGGCGGGGCTGCCTGGGGCTACAGGTGCGCGGGCAGCCGTCGCATTCCGACTTGGCCGGTGGCAAGCATGAAAAGCAGCAGCTCTCGCGTCGGCGGAACCACTCGCGGTGGCCGTCCGGGGTCTCGATCAGGCGCAGCGTCGACGCCGATGTCAGCGGCGGGTACTGCGTGTCCAGCAGGACGCCCCCCAGGGATGGGCGGGATCCGGCCTGGCGGCCCTGACTCAGCGGGCGCAGGTGCGCGGGCAGCCGTCGCACTCGGACTCGCCCGGTAGCAAGTACGAAAAGCAGCAGCTCTCGCGCCGCCGGGACCACTCGCGGTGGCCGTCCGGCCCCTCGGTCAGCCGCAACGTCGACGCCGAGGTCAGCGGTGGGTACCGCGCGTCCAGCACCAACGCCGCGTCGGCGACGCCCGCGCCCTCCGCCTCCGGTGTTCCTCCCTGGCGGCCCGCCCACCACAGCGAGTTCTCCAGCGCGTCGGTCGCCGCCGCCCAGAGCGTGCGGCGGCCGAGCCTGCTCACCGGGGCGTACGCCCGGACGAACGCGGCCGCGTGGGCCAGGTAGCGGGCCCGCAGGACCGCCGCCAGCGCGCGCTCGTCGCGGACCACCGTCGCCTCCGGGCGGGCCGAGCCCGGGTCCGTCGGCAGGCAGTGGAAGTCGTCACCCAGCAGCGCCATGCCGTCCGGGTGGGGGCGGTCGTCCGCCAGCCGGAACGCCAGCTCCGCCGGCTTCAGCGACGGCACCCGCCGCTCGTGGTGCAGCAGCAGCGCCCCCACGTACGCCGGGACGTGCAGGTACCACGTCATCACCCAGCTCGCCGTCGTGCGAGGCGGTGCCGAGGGGTACGAGCGCAGCAGCCAGTCGCCGAGGAGCGCGCGCCACTCGTCGAAGTACGCCGGCGTCTCCAGCAGCTCGGAGCAGCGGATCCAGCCCGCCGGGACGTCGCGGCGCAGCTCGGTGCGTTCCTGCAGGCCGGAGACCCGCAGGAGCGACGACGCGAGGCCGTCGCCGACCTCGCGTGCGTCACGGAAGGACCGCTGCTGACTCAGGTCGCGGCCCTCCTCGGCGGCCGGTACGGATTAGGCGTGCCTAACCTTACAGGCTCCGCGGTACTGCGCCAATCGGGTGGTGCTCGAAACCGGTACTCCCAGCTTGCGGACTGTTCGCGGTGAGCGGACACCGCGCGAACGGCGGAATCCGGGTGGCCGTCCGCACGTTGGGGTTGACGTAAAGGTGCAGGGCAACCTGAAGATGGAAGCACCCGGCAGACCCCACGTCCGGGTGCGGAAAAGGCCATGAAGAGCCCCAGTGGTACGCCAGCGCGACCACTTGGCTACTAGAGTGGTCTCACGGTGCTGAATCCATCGCGGTGAAAGCACGATGGAAACGGGCCGCCGGCGCAGCAGTCGAGGGAGTGCACATGTTTGAGAGGTTCACCGACCGCGCGAGGCGGGTGGTCGTCCTGGCTCAAGAAGAGGCCAGGATGCTCAACCACAACTACATCGGCACCGAGCACATCCTCCTGGGTCTGATCCACGAGGGTGAGGGTGTCGCCGCCAAGGCGCTGGAGTCGCTGGGCATCGCCCTGGAGGGCGTGCGCCAGCAGGTCGAAGAGATCATCGGCCAGGGCCAGCAGGCTCCGAGCGGGCACATCCCGTTCACGCCGCGGGCGAAGAAGGTGCTGGAGCTGTCGCTGCGCGAGGCGCTGCAGCTCGGCCACAACTACATCGGCACCGAGCACATCCTGCTGGGCCTGATCCGCGAGGGCGAAGGCGTCGCCGCGCAGGTCCTGGTCAAGCTCGGTGCGGACC
This sequence comes from Amycolatopsis sp. NPDC049691, assembly GCF_040675005.1. NCBI lineage: Bacteria > Bacillati > Actinomycetota > Actinomycetes > Pseudonocardiales > Pseudonocardiaceae > Amycolatopsis > Amycolatopsis sp. NPDC049691. The sequence goes on along the minus strand of NZ_JBFANX010000028.1, from coordinate 122,911 downwards.
TGAACCGCGTCCGCCAGCAGGTGCTCCAGCTGCTGTCCGGCTACCAGGGCAAGGAGTCCACCGAGACCGGTTCCGGCGGCCGCGGTGAGGGCACCCCGTCGTCGTCGCTGGTCCTGGACCAGTTCGGCCGCAACATGACCGTGCTGGCCCGCGAGGGCAAGCTCGACCCGGTCATCGGGCGCGGCAAGGAGATCGAGCGGGTCATGCAGGTGCTGTCCCGCCGGACCAAGAACAACCCGGTGCTCATCGGCGAGCCCGGCGTCGGCAAGACCGCCGTCGTCGAGGGCCTCGCGCAGAGCATCGTCAAGGGCGAGGTGCCCGAGACGCTCAAGGACAAGCAGCTCTACACGCTGGACCTGGGCTCCCTGGTCGCCGGCTCCCGCTACCGCGGTGACTTCGAAGAGCGCCTGAAGAAGGTGCTCAAGGAGATCAAGACCCGCGGCGACATCATCCTGTTCATCGACGAGCTGCACACGCTCGTGGGTGCGGGTGCCGCCGAGGGCGCGATCGACGCGGCTTCGATCCTGAAGCCGATGCTCGCCCGCGGTGAGCTGCAGACGATCGGCGCGACCACGCTCGAGGAGTACCGCAAGTACATCGAGAAGGACGCTGCTCTCGAGCGCCGGTTCCAGCCGATCCAGGTCGGCGAGCCGTCGCTGGAGCACACGATCGAGATCCTCAAGGGCCTGCGCGACCGGTACGAGGCGCACCACCGCGTCTCGATCACCGACTCGGCGCTGGTCGCCGCCGCGACCCTGGCGGACCGGTACATCAACGACCGGTTCCTCCCGGACAAGGCGATCGACCTGATCGACGAGGCCGGCGCCCGGATGCGCATCCGCCGGATGACCGCGCCGCCGGACCTGCGCGAGTTCGACGAGAAGATCGCGAACGTCCGCCGCGACAAGGAGTCCGCGATCGACGCGCAGGACTTCGAGCGGGCCGCCCGCCTGCGTGACGAGGAGAAGACCCTCCTCGGCCAGAAGGGCGAGCGGGAGAAGCAGTGGAAGGACGGCGACCTCGACGTCGTCGCCGAGGTCGACGACGAGCAGATCGCGGAGGTGCTGGCCAACTGGACCGGCATCCCGGTGTTCAAGCTGACCGAGGAGGAGACCACCCGGCTGCTGCGCATGGAGGAGGAGCTCCACAAGCGCATCATCGGCCAGGAGGACGCGGTCAAGGCCGTCTCGCAGGCGATCCGCCGTACGCGTGCCGGTCTGAAGGACCCGAAGCGCCCGTCGGGCTCGTTCATCTTCGCCGGCCCGTCCGGTGTCGGTAAGACCGAGCTGTCGAAGGCGCTGGCCTCGTTCCTGTTCGGCGAGGACGACGCGCTCATCCAGATCGACATGGGCGAGTTCCACGACCGCTACACCGCTTCGCGGCTCTTCGGTGCCCCTCCGGGCTACGTCGGCTACGAAGAGGGCGGCCAGCTGACCGAGAAGGTGCGGCGCAAGCCGTTCTCGGTGGTCCTGTTCGACGAGATCGAGAAGGCGCACCAGGAGATCTACAACACGCTCCTGCAGGTGCTGGAGGACGGCCGCCTGACCGACGGTCAGGGCCGCACGGTCGACTTCAAGAACACGGTGCTCATCTTCACGTCCAACCTGGGCACGTCGGACATCTCGAAGTCCGTCTCGCTCGGGTTCGCCGGGTCCAACGACACCGGCACCCGGTACGAGAAGATGAAGCAGAAGGTCAACGAGGAAATGAAGAAGCATTTCCGCCCGGAGTTCCTGAACCGGATCGATGACATCATCGTGTTCCACCAGCTGACGCAGGAACAGATCATCCAGATGGTCGACCTGATGATCGGCCGCGTGGAGACGCAGCTGAAGGCCAAGGACATGGAGCTGGAGCTGACGGCGAAGGCGAAGTCGCTCCTGGCCAAGCGCGGGTTCGACCCGGTGCTGGGCGCGCGGCCGCTGCGTCGCACGATCCAGCGCGAGATCGAAGACCAGCTGTCGGAGAAGATCCTCTTCGGCGAGGTCGAGCCGGGCCAGATCATCCTGGTCGACGTCGAGGGCTGGAGCGGCAACCCGGAGGACAAGGACGACCAGGCGCGGTTCACGTTCCGCGGCGAGCGCCGTCCGTCGTCCATCCCGGACGCCCCGCCGGTCAGCATCGGCGCGGGCCACGAGGAGCAGGGCGAAGCCGAAGGCGAGTGATCGCCGCTCAGGCACGGCAGGAGGGCGGTTCCCCGGCAGGGGAGCCGCCCTTCGGCTTTCCGGCCCCGGGCCCGTGAGACGATGCCCGCGGGGCTTGGGAGGGAACCGCCGTGGACGTGCTGTCGATCGACTTCGGGACTTCCAGCACCGTCGGTGTCCTCTCCGCCTTCGGGCGCGGCCCCCGGGCCGTCGAGGTCGACGGGTCCGTCACCATGTCCTCCGCCGTCTTCGTCGACGACGACGGCCTCCTGGTCGTCGGGCGGGACGCCGAACGGCGGGCGCGGCTCGATCCCAGCCGCTTCGAACCCAATCCCAAGCGGCGCATCGACGAGGGCACCCTGGACCTCGGTGGCGCGAAAGTCCCCGTCCCCGATGCCTTCGCCGCCGTCCTGCGGCGGATCGGGGAGGAAGCCGAACGGCAGCTCGGCCGCCCGGCCGGGCAGACGCGGATCTCGCACCCCGCCGGGTGGGGCGCCACCCGGCAGGACGCCGTCCGGACCGCCGCCGTCAAGGCCGGCCTCGCCGACGTCCGGCTGGTCCCGGAACCGGTCGCCGCCGCCGCGCACTACGCCAGTGCCGGCCACCGGCACTCCGCGCCCATCGGCGTCTACGACCTCGGTGCCGGGACCTTCGACTGCGCCGTCGTCGGCGTGACGCGGCAGGGCTTCGCCGTGCTCGCCGAGGACGGCCTGTCCGATCTCGGCAGCCTCGACATCGACCAGGCGCTGCTGGTCCACATCGGACGGTCAGTGTCGCACGCCGATCCCGCGCAGTGGCAACGGCTTCTCCGCCCGCAGTCCACCGCCGACCGCCGGACCCGGCGCGCGCTGCTGCAGGACGTCCGGGACGCCAAGGAAAGCCTCTCCCGCCACCCGCAGACCCACGTGCCGATGCCCGAGCCGTTCGGGGACGTCCTGGTCAGCCGCGACGAGCTCGAAGCGCTCGTGCGGCCCAGCCTGCTCCGCAGCGCCGAACTGCTCGGCGCGACGATCCGCCGGGCCGGGCTGAGCCCCGCGCAGCTCGGCGGCGTCTACCTCGTCGGCGGGCCGAGCCGGATGCCGCTGCTGGCCACGCTGCTCGCGCGCCAGCTCGGCGTGGTGCCGACCACGCAGGACCAGCCCGAGACGGCCGTCGCCTTCGGGCTGCACCACGTTCCGCTGGGCAGCACCTCGGACCTCACCGTGCCCGCCTTCGCGCCGGTCCGCCCGCAGCACCGGCCACCGCAGGCCGTCCGGTACCCGTCGCCGGGGGAGGGCCGGAACACCGGCCCCGGCTGGTCGCGCCGGCGGTGCTGATCGCCGGTTGCCGAAGGCTCACCAGGCTTTGCCGAGCCGCATGCCCTTGTCGTACCAGTCGTCGTCCCCGACCGGACCGGACGGCGGTGCCGCGGCCGGCGCGTCCGAAGACCGGTCCTTCAGCACGACGTCGTCGCGCTCCGGAGGAGGGGGAGCGGAAACGGGGACGGGGACGGGCGTCGGCTCGAACCGCACCCGCCAGCGCAGCCGGTCCATCAGGTAGCCGCCGGTGCCGACCTGCGCCAGCAGCTGCGCGGTCCGCTTCGCCGAGTCCCGCTGCGCGTCGAGGTAGGTCCGCAGGACCACGTCCGCGATCTCGGCCGGCGCCATCCCCGAGACGGCGTCGGTGAGCTGCAGCCGGGTCAGCACGCCGTCGGTGTTGACCGAGAGGGAAACGGCGCCGTCGGCGGACGTCGCGGTCGCCGACAGCGCGGACAGCTCGGCCAGGAGGGCCTCGCGGTCAGCCATCCAGCCTCCCGGCGTGCGTGGCGCCGCTCGACACCTGCCCGTCCGGCGCGATGTCGACGTTCGCGTCGCGCACGTTCTGCTCGGTCCGGCGCGAGGTGTGGTCGGTTTCGAAGTTCGACGGGTCGAAGCTCGACCCCGGGCTGACGTCCGGCGCGTCCGGGATCTTCGGCAGGTCGACGGCTTCGTCGCCGATGCGGTCCGCCAGCGTCTGGGCGGCATCGCCGGCGGCGTCGCGGATCTTGCCCGCGCTGTCCATGAAGCTGGCGTACAGGTCCATGGCGTTGTCGCCCTTGATCTCCGCCTGGTTGGCCACCATCGCGGTGATCGCGCCGCCCGCGGCGTTGCCGGCGACCAGCGCGCCGTTGGCCGCCGTGAAGATCGACGCGCCCGCCGCGGCGCCCGCGCCGCCGGTGGCCACGGCGAGCAGCCCGGTGACCGCGCCCGCGAACGTCGCCGCGAGCACCTTCGACCCCGCCGACGCGCGCTTGCGGTCCTGTTCCTTCTTGTAGTCCTCGGCCGTCTGCTTGAACGTGGTGCCGAGGCTGTTCAGGTCCTGCCGGGCCGACGCGATGGCCTCGCGCGCCGCGACCAGATCGCTTTCCAGCACGGTGATCTTGGTTTCGACCTCGGTGAAGGTGTCGGCGAGCTCGTTCAGGTAGGCCTTGACGGCGTTCGCCGCCGAGCCGCGCCACACCTCGAGGAACTGCCGGGCGTCGTCGAGCTTCGGCTTCGAGTCGCGCTGCAGCTCCTTCCAGACGGCGTCGTGGCCCATGATCAGGTGCTGCAGGCCACTGGCCGACTCGTGGTCGATGTCGGCGTCGGAGAACTCGCGGTAGACCCCGGCGATCTCGTCCTGCATCTTCCGGACGTTCTCGTTGGAGTTGTCGAAGCCGAACAGCAGGAAGTCGGTCGTCCGCAACACGTCGACGGCGTCCAGCGCGGCGTTCGCGCCTTCGAGCAGGTCCGCGGAGATCCCCTCGAGGAGCTCGGCGCGGCGGTCGTCGCCGCTGGACATCGGTTCGGCGTCGAGGCCGGTGTCGAAGTAGCCGTCCACGTCAGTTTCCTTCCAGGCCCGCGGCCGCGCGGTTGACGCGCTGCTTCGAGTTCTCGTCGGCCTGCTCGTACAGCTCCGCGACCCGCATCAGCGCGTGGCTGGTGTCCGCGGTGGTCTGGTGCAGCTGCGCGACCAGCTTTTGGATCTTCGCCAGGTGGTCGTTGTAGGCCTTGGCGACCGCCGGCATCCCCAGCGACCGGCCGAAGGCGTTGTGGACGGGCAACATCCCGGTGATGCCGCCGAAGAGGCCGCTGCCGCCCGAGGAAACCGGCACGTCGGTCCCGCGCAGGCCGTTCGACGCGGTTTCCGCGGCGTCGGCGGCTCCGGCCAGAGCGCGGGCGGAGTCGCGGAGATCCTGCAGGTCGGTCTCGAACCCGATCATCGTTCACCTCTTCTTCCGGGCAGGCGTCCGGACATGTAAACACCGTTCGGTGGCCCGCCACGGGGATTCGGAGGTGGTGTGCGTCAGATCACGGGCTTGATCAATGCTCGGCACCCGCGCTGACCGGGATGTCCTCGGTCGTCGTCAAAGCCGTGTCCGCCAACGCTTCCAGCGCGTCGGCGACCCGATCGACCCCCAGCGAAGGCGCGGCCGTGCCGGACGCCGCGACCTGCTCCGGGCTGAACGGCACGTGCACGAACCCGCCGCGCACCCCGGGGAACTCCGCCAGCAGGTGCATCAGCCCGTAGAAGACCTGGTTGCACACGTACGTCCCCGCGGTGTGGGACACCGACGCCGGCACGCCCGCCGCGCGGATCGCCGCCACGCACGCCTTGACCGGCAACGTCGTGAAGTACGCCGCCGGACCGTCCGGGACCACCGGGACGTCCACCGGCCGCTCGCCCGCGTTGTCCGGGATGCGGGCGTCGACCAGGTTGATCGCGACGCGCTCCGGCGTCACCTCGAGCCGGCCGCCCGCCTGGCCGACGCACACCACCAGCGACGGCCGGTGTTCGAGGAAAGCCGTGCGCAACGCCGGCAGCGACGCCGCGAACTCGCACGGCAGCTCGACCGCCGCGATGTCGTCCCGGCGCGCGCCGAGCAGGGAAACCGCCTGCCAGGACGGGTTCACCGCTTCGCCGCCGAACGGCGCGAACCCGGTCATCAGCACCCTGGCCATACCCACCTCCGAAACGCCGTGAAGGCCACCCTACGACCGCGGGGTGGCCTTCACGAACAACGGATCAAGCGGCGGGCTTCAACCCACCGGGAAAGAGGTACTGGTCGGCGGGCTTGCCGGCGCCGTACACCCACGCGTCGAAGAACCCCTGCAGGTTCTTGTGCGCGACGAGTTCGGTGTACCGCTGGAACTCCTGCATGCTCGCGTTCCCGTCGCGGTGCAGCGCCGGCCACGTCTTGAGCACCCTGGAGAAGGCCTGCTCACCGACGTAGTTTCGCAGCGCGTGCAGCATCATCGGGCCCTTGGAGTACACGTACGTGAACTCCTTGCCGGCGCCCATGTCGTACAGCTTGCCGTTCCAGAACGTCGTCGACGCCTTCTTGACGTCGTCCGCGTACTGCTTGTTCAGGTCGACGCCTTCCTTCGCCTCGTCCCAGAGCCACGTGGCGTAGGAGGCGAAGCACTCGTTGAGGCAGACGTCCCGCCAGTGCGCCACGGCCACCGAGTCGCCGTACCACTGGTGGGCGTTCTCGTGGACGATCGTCGGGACCGTGCCGGCCCAGCCCGCGGAGTAGATCGGCCGGCTCATCGTCTCCAGCGAGAAGCCGATCTGCTCGTTGAGGAAGATGCCGCCCGCCGCGTCGATCGGGTACTTGCCGAACTTCGACTCGAGGAAGTCGAGGATCTCCGGCAGCCGCGCTTCGGCCTGCTTCGTCGAGTCGGGGACGCCCGGGGCGAACGCGCTGACGATCGGGGTGCCGTCCTTGCGCTGCTGCCGGTCGAAGGTCCACTTGTCGATCGCGACCGTCGTCATGTACGGCACGATCGGCGTTTCCTCGGCCCAGACGTGCGTGGTGCCGTTCGGCGTCTTGATCGACGGCTTCTCACGGCCGTTCGCGATCACGCCCCACTCGTCGGGCACGGTGATCGCGAGGTGGAAGGTGGCCTTGTCGAGCGGGGTGTCGTTGACCGGGTACCAGGTGGTCGCCGACTTCGGCTCGCCGGCGACGAACGCGCCGCCCGCCTGGGCGTACTGCCAGCCGTTGTTGCCGAGCGACGGGTCGCTGATCGGCGCGGGCACGCCGTGGTAAGCGATCTTGACCTGGAAGTTCTGGCCGCGCCGCAGGGCGCGCGACGGCGTGATGACGAGTTCGTGGTCGCCGGTCCTGGCGAACTGCGCGGTCCGCCCGTCGACCTTCACCGAGTCGACGGTCAGGCCGTGCAGGTCGAGGTTGAACGAGCTGAGCGACTGGGTCGCCCGCGCGGCGATGTCCTCGTTCCCGGTGAGCTGGTGCGACGCCGGGTCGTAGCCGACCTTGAGGTTGTAGTCGGCGATGTCGTAGCCGCCGTTGCCGTCCTGCGGGTAGTAGCTGTCCCCGGCGCCGTCGCTGCCGGGCTTCGCCGAACCCCAGCCGTCGCCCGCCGCGGCGACGCCGGTGCCGAGGCAGAGGCTCGCGACCACGGCGGCCGCGACCACGGCCGGTTTCTGTCCCCTCATGAACGCTCCTGTCCGTATCGGATGGACTCGCCCGCAACGTATCGCCACGGATGCATGCTTCGAAGAAGCTTGTCGCTTTTGTCCGGATAATCAGCACTTACGTCGGCCCGCCCCGCTGCCCGGGTGTCGTCTGGAAAGCTGGACGCATGCGCGTTGCGCTGCTGGGGCCGCTGCGGGCGGTGAACGACGACGGCACGCCGATCGACATCGGCGGCGCCCGCCTCCGCATGCTCCTGGCCCGGCTCGCGCTGGACGCCGGGCGCGCGGTCCCGGCCGACGCGCTCGTCGACGGCCTCTGGGGTGGCGAACCGCCCGCCGACGCCGCCAACGCCTTGCAGTCACTGGTCTCCCGGCTGCGTAAGGCGCTGCCGGTGCCGATCGAGTCCGGGCCCGGCGGTTACCGGCTGGCCGTGGCCCGCGAGGACGTCGATGCCGAGCGCTTCGAACGGCTGGCCGCCGAGGGTCGTCGCGAGCTGGCCGCGGGCCGGGACGCCCGCGCGGCCGAGCTGCTCGCCGAAGCCCTGGCGCTGTGGCAGGGCGGCGCGCTCGCCGACGTCCTCGACGCGCCCTTCGCGCCCGCTCCCGCCCGCCGGCTCACCGACCTGCGGGCCGAGGCGGCCGAAGACCGCTTCGACGCCCTGATCCGGCTGGGCGAGCACGCGGTCGTCCTCGCCGACCTGGCCGCCGCGGCCGACGCCGACCCGCTGCGCGAGCGGCTGGCCGGGCTGCGGATCCGGGCGCTCTGCGCGGCCGGGCGGCAGTCGGAGGCGCTGGGCGTCTACTCGGAAATCCGCCGCACCCTGGCCGACCAGCTCGGCGTCGACCCGTCGGCCGAGCTGCAGGAGACCCACCTGGCCGCGCTGCGCGGCGAGTTCGCGCCGCGGTCGCCGGTGACCGACCGGCTGCCGACCCGGCTCACCACGTTCGTCGGCCGCGACGACGAGCTCAAGCTGCTGGCCGAGCTGCTCGGCGGTGCCCGGCTGGTCACCCTGACCGGGCCCGGCGGGGCGGGCAAGACGCGGCTGGCCACCGAAGCGGCGTCGCGGCACCCGGCGCACCGGCAGGGCCGGGTCTGGTTCGCCGCGCTGGCCGGCGTCCGCGACCCCGACGACCTCGGCGGCGCGCTGCTCGGCGCGCTGGAGATCCGCGACATCCGCAGCACCGACACCGAGATCCGCCGTCCGCTCGAGCCGGTCGAGCAGGCCGTCGAGGTGCTCGGCGGCGCGGAAGCGCTGCTGGTGCTGGACAACTGCGAACACGTCGTCGACGCCGCCGCCCGGCTGGCCGACGAGCTGCTGCACCGGGCGCCGCGGCTGCGGATCCTGGCCACCAGCCGCGAGCCCCTCGCGATCACCGGCGAGGCGCTGTGCCCGCTCGGCCCGTTGCCGGTGCCCGCGGAGCACGCCGCGCCCGCGGAGGCCGTCGAGCTCGACTCGACCCGGCTGTTCCTCGACCGCGCGGCCGCCGTCCGGCCCGACTTCGTGCTCGACGAGTCCACTGTGGACCACGTCGGCGAGATCTGCCGCCGGCTCGACGGGATGCCGCTCGCGCTGGAGCTGGCCGCGGCGCGGCTGCGGTCGATGACGGTGGCGCAGATCGCCGGGCGGCTCGGCGACCGGTTCCGGCTGCTGACCTCGGGCAGCCGCACCGCGCTGCCGCGGCAGCGGACCCTGCGCGCGGTCGTCGAGTGGAGCTGGGACCTGCTGACCGAGGCCGAGCTGGTGCTGGCGCGGCGGCTCGCGGTGTTCGCCGGCGGCGCCGAGCCGGCGGCGATCGAGGCCGTCTGCGTGGACGAGCACCTGTCGGCCGGTGACGTCCCCTACGTCCTGGGCAGCCTGGTCGAGAAGTCCATTGTGGACGCGGTGGAGAGCTACCGCGGCGAGCCGCGGTACCGGATGCTGGAAACGCTGCGCGCGTACGCCACCGAGCGGCTGGTCGAGTCGGGCGAGCACGACCGGACGCGCCGGACGATGGCGGCGTACTACGCCGACCTCGCGCAGGGGCTGGAGCCGACGCTGCGCACCGCCGAGCAGCTGAAGGCGATCGACGCGTTCGAGGCCGAGAGCGACAACATGATCGCGGCCCTGCGCGGCGCGATCGAGATGTCCGATGTGGACAACGCGGTCGCGTTGCTGGACGGGATGTTCTGGTACCTCACCATCCTCGGCCAAGGCGGCCGGATCGGCGCGCTGCTGCGCGAGACCCTCGAGTTCGGCGACCGGCTGCCGCCGCCGGTGTCGGCGGCCTACCACGCGCTGAGCTACCTCATGGACGCGGTCCCGGTGCGGTCGGACCAGGCCGAGATCCTGCGGCTGGTCGACGAGTGCGTGGCCACGAACGCCGTGGACCGCTACCCCGGGCTGGCGGTGGCCCTGCCGATGCTGGCCTTCCTCGGCGGCGACCGCGAGGTCGCCGTGCGCGAGGTGCGCCGGGCCGCACAGCACCCGGACCCGTGGACCCGGGCCGGCGGCCACTGGGTGGAAAGCTTCCTGCTCGACGACGCGGGGGACGTCGAGGGCGCGGACCGGGCACGCGACCTGGCCCACGCCGGGTTCGCGGAGGTCGGCGACCGCTGGGGCATCGCGATGACGTTGAGCTTCAAGGGTTACGCGCTGTCCCAGGACGGCGAAAGCGCGAAAGCCATCGAGATCTACCAGCAGGGCTTGGCGCTGTCGATGGAGCTGCGCTCGCACGAGGACGCCGTGCAGCACTGGTGGCGGCTGTCCGTCGAGCGGGCGCGGACCGGGGACTTCGAGGGCGCGTGGCGCGACCAGGAGGCGGCGGAGCGCTACGGCGAAGGCATCACGAACCCGCAGCAGCGGGCCATCCTGATGTTCGGGCGGCTGGAGCTGTTGCTGCGCACGGGAAAGCTGGCCGACGCGCGGGTCCTGCTCGACCGCGTCGCCGCGTTCGGGGGCGACGACTGGTTCCCCGGTGGGATCGGCGACGAGTTCATCAACGCCTTCGAAGCCCGGATCCTGCTGGCCGAGGGTCGTCCGGACGAGGCCGAGTCCCACGTGGCCATCGCGATCCGGGCGACGAACCGCCGCGGCGACATGCCGGACCTGGCCGGCTCGGTGGAGCTGCTGGCGATGGTGCGCGCGGCCCAGGGACGTCCGGAGCAGGCGGCGCGGGTGCTGGCCGCCTCCGCCGTCGTCCGCGGGCGCCTGGACCTCGGCAGCCCGGAGGTGCGAGCCTTGATCGAAGACCTGCGCGCGGCACTGCCGGACTACGACGCGCGTTACGAAGAATTCCGCACTATGTCCAAAAAGGACACGATCACCTGGCTGCTGGACGAAATCGGCTGAAGGGGACGTTCGCAGCCGCGAACGTCCCCTTCAGCTCCCCCTGGCGCGGGCACCCCCGTGTCGCGCGCCTTTCAGACCCGCCGGCGGTAAGCCCAAGTCGCCAGCGGGAAGAACACGATCACCGCGCCCGCCATCCACGCGAGCGCCCCGGCCAGCGGGCCGGCCACCGCGCCGCCGTTCATCAGGCCGCGCAGCGCGTTCGCCATCAGGCTGACCGGGCTGATGTCCGCCCAGGCCCGCAGCCACCCCGGCATCGTGGACGTCTGGACGAACACGTTGCTGCCGAAGGTGAGCGGCATGATGAAGACGAACATCAGGGCCTGCGCCGAGCCCGGCGACTTCATCACCATGCCGACGAACACCGAGCCCCAGCAGAAGCACAGCCCGAACGCGAGCGCGAGCAGGATCGCCACCGCGAACTCCGCCGGGCTGGTCGCGATGCGGTAGCCCATGATCGTGGCCACCACCATCAGCACCGTCAGGCACACGACGTACCGCACGATGTCCGCGAGCACCGCGCCGATCAGCGGTGCCGACCGGGCGATCGGCATGCTGCGGAAGCGGTCGAACACGCCCTTGGTGATGTCGGTGTTGAGGTTCGTCCCCACGGCCAGGCACGCCTGCAGGATGTTCATCACGATGATGCCGGGCACGACCATCTGCAGGTAGGCGTCGGTCGAGCCGGACAGCGCGCCGCCGAACAGGTACACGAACATCACCAGGAAGATGATCGGCATCAGGGTGACGTCGGCGAGCTGTTCGGGGTTCTTGCGGATCTTCAGGATCCCGCGCCACGCCAGGGAAAGCGCGTGGCCGAAGCCCTTGGCGGGGCTGATGTGCCGCGGCGGGGCCGGGCGGTCGAGCGCCAGCGTCGTCATGCCAGGCTCCCTTCGAGGGTCTTGTCCGAAGAAGACACCGGGGGCTGTTCGGCCGTATGTCCGGTCAGGGCGAGGAACACCTCGTCGAGGCTGGGCAGCCGCAGCGCCAGCTCGTCGGCGGTGATCCCGGCTTCGTCCAGCTTCCGGACCAAAGTGGACAGCAGGACGGGGTCGTTCACCGGCGCGGTGAGCAGGCCGGTCGTGTCGTCGCGGGTCGGCCGGACGCCGGAGAGGTCGCCGAGGATCCGGTTGACGGCGTCCATGTCGGACAGCTGGGTCGGCCGGACCTGCAGCGTCTGCCCGCCGACGCGGCGCTTGAGCTCGTCGGCGCGGCCGTCGGCGACGACGCGGCCGTGGTCGAACACGGTGATCTTGTCGGCCAGCTGGTCGGCTTCTTCGAGGTACTGCGTGGTCAGCAGCACCGTCGCGCCCTCGGCGACGAGGGTGCGGACGACGTCCCAGACCTCGTTGCGGGCGTGCGGGTCGAGGCCGGTGGTCGGCTCGTCGAGGTAGAGCACCTCGGGCCGGCCGACCAGGCTGGCGGCGAGGTCGAGCCGCCGCCGCATGCCGCCCGAGTACGTCCGGATCGGCCGCTTGGCCGCCTTGGTCAGCTCGAACCGCTCGATCAGCTCGGTGGCGCGGGCCTTGGCCTGGGCGCGGGAGTGGCCGTACAACCGTCCGATGAGGACGAGGTTCTCGATGCCGTTGAGGTCCTCGTCGACCGACGCGTACTGGCCGGTGAGCCCGATCAGGCTGCGGACCCGCACCGGGTCGGTGACGACGTCGTAGCCGCCGACGGTGGCTCTGCCGGCGTCCGGTTTCATCAGGGTGGCCAGGATCCGGACGGCGGTCGTCTTGCCGGCGCCGTTCGGGCCGAGCACCCCCACGACCTGCCCGAACGGGACCTCGAGGTCCACCCCGTCCAGCGCCTTGGTGTCCCCGAAGTGTTTGACCAGGCCCTCGGCCTGGATCGCGTGCGACATGGGCGTCCTCCTTCGCTGTCGCTGTGGTCTTCACTGTGGCCGGGGGCGCTGGCAGCACGCGCACAGCGCGCTGGCAGCGGCTGGCAGGCGCTGGTGGAGATCTTGTGGAGGTGTTGTCGGCGCCCGGGCCGCGCGGCGGTGGGCTCGGCATACTCGGCACCATGACGGTTGCGGAAGAGACGCGCGTCCGGCGGAAGAACCCGCTGGTCACGGCCCTGTTGGTGGTGCCGCTGGTGCTGCTGGCCGGCCTGGCCGCGCTGCGCCTGATCGGCTACGACGGCGACTGGTACACCCTGGCCGCGTTGTCGCTGACGCCGTTCGCGGCGGTCGCGGGCCTGCTGCTCGGCGGGCTGGCGCTGGCGTTGCGGCGGTGGTGGGTCGGCGGGACCGCGCTGGTGCTCGCGGTCGCGCTGGCCGTGCTGGTCGTGCCGCGGCTGTCGGCGAGCGATCAGCGCGAAGTGCACGGGAAGACACTGCGCGTGCTCGCCTCGAACCTGCTCTACGGCCAGGCGGACCCGAAAGCCGTCGTCGACCTGGTGCGCGAGCAACGGATCGACGTGCTGAACCTGGTGGAGATGACGCCGCGGGTGGTCGACGGCCTGACCGCGGCCGGGCTGTTCCAGCTGCTGCCGTACCGGGTGCTGCACCCGGCGCCGGGTGCGTTCGGCTCGGGGATCGTGTCGCGCTTCCCGCTGAAGGAGGTCAACCTGACCGGTGATTCGGCGGCCAAGCAGCCGGGCGCGCAGGCCGACCTCGGCGACGGCGTGGTGGTGGAGATCGTCGCGGTCCACCCGATCTCCCCGGACGTCGACACGCCGCAGTGGGAGCGCGAGATCAAGGACCTCTCCCGCGCGGCGGGCGAGCACGGCCTGCGCATCCTGGCGGGCGACTTCAACGCGACGCTCGACCACGCGGCGTTCCGCACGGTGCTGTCCCGCGGCTACAACGACGCGGCGGAGGAGCGCGGCGCGGGGTTGACGCCGACGTGGCCGTCTTCGTCGCCGGTGGTGACGATCGACCACGTCGTCGTCGACAACCGGGCGGCGGTCCAGGACTACCGCGTGTTCGACGTCGCGGGCAGCGACCACCGGGCGGTGTTCGCCGAAGTGCGCCTGCCGTGATCGCGTTCCTGGCAAGGTGGCCGGTATGCGAAGACTCGTGCTCGCCCTCGTCCTGGTCGCCGCCGCCTGCGGGCAGCCCGAGGCGGCGCCGGCGGACGATGGCCCGAAGAGCGCGCTCGGCTTCACCGCGCACGCGGGTGCGGTGGAGTTCCCGTCCGACACCGACTGGATCCCCACGACCGGCGGGCTGAACGCCCTGGTCCCGGTGGGTGGCTGCGTGCTCGGCATCGGCGACTACGCGACCGGCAACCGCATGCTCAACGCGAACTGGACCGGTGGTGCGGACTGCACGACGTTGCGGATCGGCCCGATCGGCGGCGGCCTCCCGGCGGTCGCCGCGGTACCGGACCCGGACGGCTCGGTGTTCGGCGTCCGCGCGAAGTTCTCGCACCGGGACGCCGGCGGCACCGTCACCGAGCTCGGCGAGCTGCGCGGCCGGCGTGACGTGCGGGCGCTGGCGCGTTCGGGCGGCAACCTGGTGGCGGTCGGGACGGCGTTCCTGGACGGGCAGACGACCCGGCCGGTCGCCTGGGTGTCGGACGACGGCGGCAAGACGGAACGCACGGTCGTGATGCCGCTCGCCGCGGGGGTGACCGGGGCGAACGGGCCGTCGACGGTGGCGGCCGCCGGGCCGGAGCTGCTCGCGGCCGGTTTTTCGAACCCGCGGCTGCAGCTGTGGGCCTCGCACGACGGCGGCGGCAGCTGGACGGTGTCGGAGCTGGCAACGCCGTCGGACGAGACGCTGGTGTACGGGATCCTGCCGGTCGGCGGACAGTGGCTGCTCTACGGCGAAACTTCGAACGGCTACGCGCAGAAACCGTTCGTGGTCACCGGGAAGCCGGGCAAATGGTCCACAGTGGACACTCCGGGGCCCGGCGGCGTCGTGGCGGGCACGCTGGACGGGCACGGCAACCTCGTGCTGGCCACGCGGACGCTCGAACCGAACCGGGGCAACCAGCGTCCGCGTTCCTGTTCGGCCGTGCTGGCGCGGGACGGTCAGGGCTGGCAGCGCGGGGAGCTGGGCTGCGCGGAATGGCCGGTGCGGGTGGCCACGACGCTGGCCGACGGCCGGGTCATGCTCGCCGGGAACCGCGACCTGTGGCTGCGGCCAGCGCGGTGAGTGTTTCCAGTGCGCCGGCGGGGATCGACACCCCGCGCCCGTGGCGGATCTCCGGTTCGCGGGGGTTGATGCGGATCAGTGCACCCGTCGCCGCGCTCGCCAGTTCGCTGTAGCGGCGGACCGTCGGGACCGCCTGACCCGCGCCCAGTTCCACCACCACGAGGTCGCGCGCGGTCCGGCGCCACGCCGTCAGCTCGTCGAGCTGGGCCTGGCTGCGGTCCGGGACCCAGTCGAAGTCGCCGAACATGAGGATGTTGGGCCGCGCGAGCCCGCCACACCGCGGGCACGACGGCAGGGGCGGCACGGCCCGCATGGTTTCTTCGTCGATGACGACGGCCGTTCCGGAAGCCGGCCAGATGTCGTCCGTGCAGCGGGAAAGGCACTGCAGGTGGTGGATCGAGCCGTGCGCTTCGGCGACGTGCTCGAAGCCGGCCTTCTGGAACTGTCCGTCCACATTGGACGTGAAGACGCGCACGGACGGCGCGAAGCCCAGCAGCAGCCGGAAACCCTCGTGTGGCACGGTCTTCCGGTACAGGTCGAGCCGGTGCCCGTAGAAACCCCAGGCCAGCTCGGGGTCGTCGGCGAAGTGGCGCGGGTCGGCCAGCTCCTCGAACCGCAGCCCGAGCCGGGCGTACGGCGGGTAGGCGCGCCAGAACCCTTCGCCGCCGCGGAAGTCCGGCAGCCCGGAGTCGACGCCCATCCCGGCGCCGGCGCAGATCAGCAGCGCGCCGGCGCCGTCCAGGAGCTCGGCGGCCCGCTCGAGCGCGTCACTCACCCGGCTTGGAACCGAGGACGACCTCGAACTCCAGCAGGTTGGCGCCGGTGGACACGGGCTTGGCGCGCTCGCCCGAGTGCGCCGCCGCGGCCGGGCCGCCCTTGGCCCACGCCTGGTAGGCCTCCTCGGTCTCCCACTTCGTGTAGACGAAGTAGCGGGTCTCGCCGGAGACCGGGCGCAGCAGCTCGAAGCCGAGGAAGCCGGGCTGCTGGTCGACGGAGTGCATCCGGGCGGCGAACCGCTTCTCCAGCTCGGGGCCGGCGCCTTCGGGGACCTCGATCGCGTTGATCTTCACGACACTCATGCCTCCCAGCGTAGTTGGCTCCGGGGTGTGACCCGTGCCACTGTGGAAGCCATGGGGAGCACCGAGCGCGACTTGGCCACCGACCTCGCCCGGATCGTCCGCGCCACCGCCGAGGAGGTCGAGGCCGGCCAGGGCAACGAGCTGATCGAGCGCGTGACCGGCCACCTGGGGGCACCGCTGCCGGAGGTGGTGGTCGTGACCCGCAACTGGCCGATGTGGGAACACGCCAACATCCAGCGCGGGGTCGACGCCTACCTCGCCGAGCACGGCACGGCCGTAGCCTGGTTCGGCGTCGCGGGCGGCCAGCGCACGCACGAGGACCTCATCGGGATGCTCGCCACCGCGCGCAGCAAGGGGATGTACGACCTCGGCTCGGTGGACTACACCACCACGGCGACGGGTCCGCACGACGCGACCGAGGCCGTGCAGCTGGGGCTGGTCGGGACCAGCGCGCCGGGCGGGGAGCCGGTGCTGCTCGCCATCCGCGGCGCGACCCCGCAGTGGGGTCTCGAGCAGTGCCGGCTGGAGGTCCTCGCGACGTCCCGGGCGACCGCCACCGAGGTGCGCAACCGCGTCGAGCAGCTGATGGCCGAACGCGATCTCCTGCGTGGGCAGGTGGTGGCCTTCGGCACCAGCGAGCACCGCGCCAACGAGCTGCTCACGTTCCTCCCGCGGCCGGCGTTGACCGGCGAGGAGGTCGTGCTGCCGGACGGCGTGCTCGACGCGATCGAGCGGCACACGGTCGGCATCGCCGAGCACGGCGAGCGGCTGCTGGCGGCCGGGCAGCACCTCAAGCGCGGGCTGCTGCTGCACGGCCCGCCCGGCACGGGCAAGACGCACACGGTCCGCTACCTGATGGGCCGCCTGCCGGACACGACGGTGATCATCCTGACCGGCACGGCGATGCGGTTCGTCGGCAAGGCCGCGGAACTGGCGCGGCGGCTGCAGCCGAGCGTGGTCGTGCTGGAGGACGTCGACCTGATCGCGCAGGACCGCAGCTACGGGCCGATGGTCCAGCCCCTGCTGTTCACGCTGCTCGACGCGATGGACGGCGTGGGCGGCGACGCCGACGTGACGTTCCTGCTGACGACCAACCGCGCGGGCGAGCTGGAGAAGGCACTGGCCGACCGCCCGGGCCGGGTGGACCTGGCGGTGGAGATCCCGCTGCCGGACGCGGCGGGCCGCGAGGCGCTGCTTCGCCTGTACTCGCGAGGTCTCCGGCTCGAAGCGGACCTGGCACCGATCGTCGAGGCGACGGAGGGGGTGACGGCGTCGTTCGCGAAGGAACTGCTTCGTCGGGCAGCGCTGCGGTCGCTGGCTTCGCGGCCGGACGAGGAGGTCGTGGTGGGCGACGAGGAGTTGACGGCGGCGTTGCGGGAGATGCAGGAGGCCCACAACGCGTTGACGCGGTCGTTGCTGGGTTCAGCTGCGCAGTGAACCCGGGAAGAGGTCGGCGTCCGCGGGGAGCTTCGTCCCGCGGAACCACTCGTTGAAGAACGGCTTCAAGTTCTGCCCGCTCACCGAAGAAGCCATCTTCTCGAAGTCGGCCCACGAGGCGTTCCCGTGGCGGTAGCGCGTCGGCCAGTCGCGCAGGAGCCGGTCGAACGCCGGGTCGCCGATCTGCCTGCGCAGTGCGTGCAGTGCCAGGATTCCCTTGTTGTACACGCCCTCGAACTCGTGGCCCTGGCCCATGCCGACCAGCTTCTGGCTCCAGAAATCCGTGCTGCCGCGGGTGATCTCGATCGCCGCGCGGTAGCGGTCGTCGAGGCTCTGGCCCTCGCGCTCGGCCCACAGCCACTGCGCGTACGACGCGAAGCACTCGTTCAGGCAGATGTCGGACCAATCGCGCAACGTCACCGAGTCGCCGAACCACTCGTGCGCGTTCTCGTGCACCAGCGTCGGCAGGTCCGCCCACTTCGCGTACGTCGGCCGGGTTTGCGTCTCCAGGGAGAAGTGGACGTCCTCGTTCAGGAAGATCCCGCCCGCCGCCGACTGCGGGTACGGCCCGAACTTGCTCGTCAGGAACCCGAGCACCTCCGGCAGGCGGTCGCCGATCGCGCGGCGGGCCTCGGCGCCCGGCGAGTACGCGTTCACGACCGGGGTGCCGTCCGGCAATGTCGACCTGTCGACACTGAACTTGCCGATCGCGATCGTCGTCAGGTAGCTCGCGACCGGGTTGGGCTCGGTCCACGTCCCCGGCGGGCCTTCGCGGCCGTTCGAGACCACCGTCCAGCCGGCCGGGACGTGCGCGGTCAGCGTGAACGTCGCCTTGTCGCGCGGGGTTTCGTCGACCGGGTACCAGAACGCCGCCGAGTGCGGCTCGCCGACCATGTACGCGCCGCCGTCGGCCGAGTGCTGCCAGCCGTTCTCGCTGCCGCCCTCGTGCGGGGTCTTCGCCGGGTCGCCGCCGTAGCGCACCCGCGTGCGGAACGTCGTCCCGGCGCGGATCGGCGACGCCGGCGTGATCACCAGCTCGAACGCCTTCTCGCGCGTGAAGTGCGCCGGTTGCCCGTCGACCTCGACGCCGTGGACGTCGAGACCGCGCAGGTCGAGGTCGAACCGGCTGAGGTCCTGGGTGGCCTTCGCGGTGACCGTCGTGTCGCCGTCGAGGTGGCCGCTCGGCGGGTCGTACGTGACACCCACCTGGTAGCCGAGGGCGTCGTAGCCGCCGTTGCCGTCGTCCGGGTAATACGGATCACCGGCGCCGGCCGCGCCCGGAAGCGGGTGCATGGGCGGCGGTGGGGGCGGCGCCGTGACGGCGTCACCGCTGCACGCCGCGGCGAGGACCACCGCGGCGCAGACGGCGAGGGCGGCGAGTCGGCGGCGCATACCCACCACCATAGGTGATGGATTGCGATCGCCCGGTCACGTTCCGCACCAGCCATTATGGTGGCCGCGTGCTCTGTTTCGGCGGCACCGGCGTGCCGATCGTTCTGCTCCACGGACTGATGGGCCGCGCGCGGACGTGGTGGCGGGTGGCGGAGTGGCTCCGGCCCTACGGCGCGGTGTACGGCCTCGACGCGCGCGGTCACGGCAGCGCCCCGCGCGTCGGGCCGTGGACGACCGAGCGGTTCGCCGACGACGTCGCCGCCGCCCTGCGGACGCTCGACGCCGGGCCGGCCGTGCTCATCGGGCACTCGATGGGCGGCCTGCACGCCTGGACGACCGCCGCGAAGTACCCGGAGCTGGTGCGCGCGGTCGTCTCCGAGGACTTCGCGCCGGACCAGCGCGGCCGGACCGTCGAGACGTGGCGCGGGTACTTCGAGAGCTGGCCGGTGCCGTTCGAGTCGCTGGACCACGTCCGCGCGTTCTTCGGCGACGCGGGCGAGTACTTCGCCGACTGCTTCGAGGAGCGCTCCGACGGGTTTCACCTCGTCGCCGACCTCGAAGACCTGTACGTCATCGCCGCCGAATGGGGCAGAAGGGACTACTGGGACGTCGTCGACGCGATCCGCTGCCCGCTGCTGCTCGTCGAGGGTGAGCACACGGCGATGCCGCCCGGCCAGCAAGCCGAAGTCGCTGCACGCGTCGCCGGCGCGAAGCACCTCGTGGTCCCCGGTTCGGCCCACCTGCCCCACGACGAAGCCCCGGAGACCTACCGGGGCGCCGTCGAAGCCTTCCTGAGCCAGGTCCTCAAGCGCTAGCGAGGTCCGCCCGCCAAGCCGCCGTGGAGCGGTCCGCGGGGACGATCAGCGGCCAGACGTCCGCGCCGAGGAAGCCGGTCTCGTCGGTCACCTTGGTCGCGGTGCACGTGTGGCGCGGCAACCCGGCCTGACCGGACAAAGCGGCCACGGCGTCCTTTGTGGACTTACCGAACACGCCGTCGGTCGGCACGTCGTACCCGGACGCGCGCAGGAACCGCTGTGCCTGCTGCACCTGACGGCCCGTGTCGCCGGGCTTCAGCAGCGGCCACTCGGCTTCGGCGCGCGCGACCGGGACGCCGAGGATGCGGCCGACGGCCGTCCGCAGCTCGGGCAGCCGGTTGTAGAGCACCTGGCCGGGGCATTCGGTCGAGTTGAAGTCGCGGTGGCCCTTGATGAATTCGGGCGAAATGCCGTACTGGTGGGCGATGTAGGCGACCAGGCCGACCAGCGAGTCCCAGAGCGCCTGTGGCACGTCGACCGTGCTGTAGAGGCCCTCGTTCTCGATGCCGATGACCTCGCTGTTGTGGTTGCCGACGTTCGCGCCCACGACGTGCTGGGTGCCGCCGCGCAGGATTTCCAGGCTGCGGTGCCTGCCCTCGGTGACGAACCCGCCGCGGCTGTTCGTGAACTGCTGGCCGCTGTCGATCCAGCCGTTGGAGTCCATGTGCAGGTTCTGGATGTACCGCGAGACGTAGAACGCGCGCGCCAGCGAGAAGTCGTTGTTCATCGGCGGATCGACCGCGTGGTGCACGACGATGTAGGTCGGCTTGTGGTTCTCCACCACGATCGGGCCGGCGGCGGGCCGTGCGCCCCATTCGGCGCAGCCGTGGATGGCCGGTGTCGGTACCGCCGCCGACGCCGTCCCGGTGGTCGTCATCCCCAGTGCGCCGGCCGCGGTCGCGGTCACCCCCGCTTTGAGCAGGGTCCGGCGGTCAACAGTGACCATGCGGGAAAGGTAGCTCCGCATCGCGCCGATGACAACTATTGACCAACTTTTGTTGTAGCGCGTTAGTGTTCGCCCGGGAGAGCGAAGAGGCCGCCGCTGGTCTGCTCCAGCAGGCCGTCGACGAGCAGGGAGTCCAGGCAGCGGTCGCGCTGGCCCCCGTCGTGCCACACGAGGTCGAGGCGCGCCTTCTCGACCGGGCCTTCACTGCCGCGCAGGACGTCCAGCAGCAGGCCGCGGACCTGCCGGTCGGTGCCGGCGAACTTCTGCACGGGCTTGGCCGGGCCGGCGTACTCGGGCCGGCCGGCGAGCTGCCACGCGCACTCGTCGTAGATCGGGCAGTCCGCGCACTTCGGCGACCGCGCGGTGCAGATCAGCGCGCCGAGTTCCATGATCGCCGCGGAAAAGCGAGCCGCTGGCGCGTCTTCGGCGGGCAGCAGCGCCTCGACGTCGGCCATGTCCCGGGTGTTCGACGCGGGCCCGGCGTCCCCGGCCCCGTGCACGGCCCGCGCGACGACCCGCCGCACGTTGGTGTCGACGACGGGCGCGCGCCTGCCGTAGGCGAACGCGGCGACGGCGCGCGCGGTGTAGGCCCCGATCCCGGGCAGCGCGAGCAGGGTGTCCACATCGGACGGAACGACGTCGCCGTGGTCGCGCGCGATGACCCCGGCGGCTTCGTGCAGCCGAAGGGCCCGACGCGGGTAGCCGAGCTTGCCCCAGGCGCGCACGACCTCACCCTGGCTCGAGGCGGCCAGCGCCGAGGGCACCGGCCAGCGCGTCATCCACTCGTGCCAGATCGGCTGCACGCGGGCGACCGGGGTCTGCTGGAGCATGATCTCGCTGACGAGCACGCCCCAGGCCGAGCAGCCCGGCTCGCGCCAGGGCAGGTCCCGGCCGTGCGTGGAGAACCAGTCGAGCAGTACGTCAGCGTCCACAGCCACGCGGCGAGGCTACTTCGCGTACTTCGGCAGCTCGCGAGCGACCTCGGCCGGCGACGGCAGTTCCGCGATCTCCGCGGCGACCGCCTGGGCCGCCTCGCGACACGAGTACGCGTTCCGAGCCTGCTCGGCGACGGCGTCCGCGCTCAGTTCCCCGGGCAGGAGCCGCACCCCGGCACCCACGCCGACCAGGGCCTCGGCGTTGGCGAACTGGTCAGCCCCCTGCGGCAGGACCAGCTGCGGGACACCCGCGGCCAACGCGCCCAGCGTGGTGCCGCTGCCGCCGTGGTGGACGACCAGGTCCGCCTGGGAGATCGCCGCCGCCTGCGGCACCCAGGACCGCGCTGTCACGTGGGCCGGCTGCGGCCCGAGCGGCACCCCGCCCGTGGCCACCACGATGGGCGTGCCGAGCGTGGCCAGCCCCTCGAGCGCCGTCTCGAGCACCTCCGGGGTGCCGAACGCCGTGCCGAGCGTCAGGTAGACCAGCGGCCCCCGGAAGCCGCCCGGCTCGGCGAACGGCACCGGGCGCAGCGCGATCCGGTCCGCTGTCGCGAGGAAGTCCTTGTCCTGCAGCGACGGCGGGCAGATGTCGAGGTGCGTGCCGCCGGTGGGGCGCTCGAACCCGATGCCCTCGGGGACGAAGCGGCCGAAGCCGTGCCACAACGCCGGGATCCCGGCCCGCTCCGCGGCGACGGCCACCTCCGGAACGCCCCACCCGTGCACGACGAGCTCGGGCCGCAGCCGCTCCAGGTCCGGCTCGAGGTCCTCGGCGTAGATCTCGTAGAACGAGTCCGCGGGCCGGAACGGGTGCAGCCCGAGCCGGCCCAGCGGCGCGTGGACGTGCTCGCCGGCGGCGAAGTGCACCTCGTGCCCGGCGTCCCGCGCCGCGACCGCGAGCGGGACCATCGGGTACGTGTGACCGGCCGACGCGAGCGCCGCGAAGAGGACTCGCAAGGTCTACTCGACCTCGGTGAGCCGTCCGGTCTTCACGTCGTAGACGAACCCGCGGACGTTCTCCGTGTGCGGCAGGTACGCACTCCGCCGCACCCGCTCCACCGACGTCCGGACGCTGTTCTCCACGTTCCGGAACGCCTCGACCGACCACGTCGGCCGCAGCCCGGTGTCGCTCTCCAGCTCGTCCTTGAAGTCGTCCTCGGTGACCAGCGACAGGCCGCACTCCGTGTGCTGGACGATCAGCACCTCGCGCGTGCCCAGCTTGCGCTGCGAAAGCGCCAGCGAGCGGATCATGTCGTCGGTCACCACGCCGCCCGCGTTGCGGAGGACGTGCGACTCGCCCTGCAGGAGACCGAACAGCTCGAACACCCGGATGCGGGCGTCCATGCAGGTCAGGATGGCCACCTGGAGCGAAGGCTTCGGGGACGACCGGTCGCCGGGCGTCACCTCGCCGAGTTCCTGGTTGCGCTTGAGCAGTACGTCGATCGAGGTCATCGGTCACCTTCCGGCCAGTGGCCCCGCGGCGCGGGCGGGCCACTCCATTTGACCGGGTGAGTACCCCGATGGGCAATGCACTACGAGCTAAGTCACGGGTCAGCCCCCGAACCAGGGCTCCTCGACCGTCCGCGGGGGTGCCGACGTGCGGCCGACGCGCAGCTCGGTCGGCAGCGTGATCACCTTCGGCGCGCTCCGCTCGGCCGAGCCGAGCAGCAGCCGTCCGGCCGTCTTGCCCTTCTCGAGCACCGGCTGGTGGACCGTGGTGAGGCCGATCCGCTCGGCTTCGGCGATGCCGTCGAAACCGGTGACGGTCAGGTCCTGCGGCACCCGCAGCCCCCGCCGCTCGGCCTCGGCCATCGCGCCGAGCGCGAGGATGTCCGAGGTGCAGATCACGGCCGTGATCTGCGGGTACGCGTCCAGCAGCTGCCGGGCGGCGGACGCGCCGTCGTCCACCGTGTGGTCGAAGCGCTCGACCACCGGGACGCCGGCCCAGTCGACGCCGGCCGCCGAGAACGCCACGGCGAGCGCTTCCAGCCGGGTGCGCTGGACGTGGAAGTGCGCGCCGCTCTGCCGGGCCGGGGAGACGAAGTCGTCGTTGCGCTCGCGGGCCAGGCGCATGCAGATGACGCCGACCTGCCGGTGCCCCAGCGTCACGAGGTGCTCGGCGATCTTGCCGACCGCCGCCGCGTCGTCCGGGCCGACGCGGTCGATGCCCTCGAGGCTCGGCTGGTCGATGATCACCGTCGGCACCGGGCGCTCCAGCACGGCGGCCAGGTGCGGGTCGTCGTCCGGGACGGAGTAGACGACGAAGCCGTCGACGCCCGCGCGGTGCACCGCGGCGACGTCTTCCCGGCCGGGGCTGGCGGGCACCAGGTGCAGGCCGACGCCGGCGTCTTCGCAGGCCAGCGCCAGTCCTTCGAGCACGCCGACGGCGGCGGGGTCGCGGAAGGCGTAGGAGAGGTTCTCGGTGAGCAGCAGGCCGACCGCGCCCGCCTTGCGCGTGCGCAGGGAACGGGCGACCGGGTCGGGGCCGGGGTAGCCGAGCCGCCGCGCGGTCTCGAGGACCCGGCGGCGCAGTTCCGGGGACAGCTGGTCCGGCCGGTTGTAGGCGTTGGACACCGTGGTCCTGGACACACCGAGCTCCGCCGCGAGCGACGCCAGTGTCGCCTGCCTCCGGGTGCGAATAGGACGTCCCATCAGCAAACCGTAACGGTTCAGATCGTTTTCCTGAAGAGACACCCCGGGTGGTCGATGTCTCGATCCGCATGCATGAAGACGCATACACCAAACCACGATCGGATGGCCAGGAAGTCATCCGGATGGGGTAAGGTGAATCTGACAACGGTTTCCATTAGCGTCTCCAGGAGTCCTTCGATGAGTTCCCGCCGCACCAGGAGCGTGCTCGCCGCCGCTTCGGCTCTCTCCGTCCTCGCGCTCTCCGCGTGCTCCGGCGGAACTTCCGGCTCGGACGGCGGCGCCCAGTCCGGCGGGTCCGACAAGGTCAAGGTCGTCGCCTCGACCGACGTCTGGGGCAGCGTCGTCAGCGCCGTCGGCGGGGACAAGGTGGAGGTCAAGTCGATCATCCACGACCCGTCGGCCGACCCGCACTCGTACGAGACGACCGCGGACGACGCTCTCGCGGCGAAGGACGCGAAGCTGCTGCTGTCCAACGGCGGCGGCTACGACGAGTTCTTCGACAAGCTCACCGCGCAGGCCGGGGACGCGAAGAAGCTCGTCGCCTACGACATCGCCGCGACCGGCGACGAGAACGAGCACGTCTGGTACGACCTGCCGGGCGTCGACAAGGTCGCCGACCAGGTCGCCGCGCAGCTCGGCGAGCTGCAGCCGGCGTCGAAGCAGGCGTTCACCGACAACGCGGCGGCGTTCAAGGCGAAGGTCGACGAGCTGGAGAAGCGGCTCGGCGAGCTGGGCGCGGCGCACCCGGGCACGAAGGTCGTCGTCACCGAGCCGGTCGCGCACTACCTGCTGAAGAGCGCGAAGCTGACGGACGCGACGCCGAAGGCGTTCTCCGACGCCGTCGAGAACGACACCGACGTCCCGGCCGGCGCCGTCAACGAGTACAAGCAGCTCATCGCCACCAAGCAGGTCAAGGCGCTGATCAACAACGCGCAGACGGTGACCCCGCTGACCCAGGACGTCGTCGGGCAGGCGAAGGCCGCCGGGATCGGCGTCGTCGACGTGACCGAGACGCTGCCGCAGGGTGTGACCGACTACATTGGCTGGATGACCGGGGAAGTAGACGCGCTGGCTGGGGCGTTGAAGTAGCCATGTCTCCCGTCTCAGAGGACGTACGCCCCGCGGTCCGGGTCCGCGGGGCGGGGCTCGCGTTCGGACCCCGGACCCTCTGGTCGGGGCTGGACCTCGTCGTCGAGCCGGGGGAGTTCCTCGCCGTGCTCGGCCCGAACGGCTCCGGCAAGAGCAGCCTGCTCAAGGCACTGCTCGGCATGCAGGGCCTGTCCGCGGGCACGGTCGAGATCGCCGGCGGCCGCCCGGGCGGCGCGAACCGCAAGGTCGGCTACATCCCGCAGCAGCGCGCGATCGACGAGTCGCTGACGCTGCGCGGCGTCGACCTGGTCGGCCTCGGCCTCGACGGGCACCGCTGGGGGCCGGGCCTGTTCGGCATGGCGGCCCGCCGCCGGCGCGTTTCCGAAGCGATCGACGCAGTGGGCGGGACGCGGTACGCGAAGCAGCCGGTCGGCCGGCTGTCGGGCGGTGAGCAGCAGCGGCTGCGGGTGGCGCAGGCCCTGGTCGGCGACCCCGAGGTGCTGCTCTGCGACGAGCCGCTGCTGTCGCTGGACCTGGCGCACCAGCGCGCGATCAGCGAGCTGATCGACTCCCGGCGGCGCACGGCTGGCACGGCGGTGCTGTTCGTGACGCACGAGATCAACCCGGTGCTGCCGTTCGTCGACCGCGTGTTGTACCTGGTCAACGGCCAGTTCCGGATCGGCAAGCCGGACGAGGTCATGACCACCGAGACGCTGTCGGAGCTGTACGGCACCCGCGTCGAGGTGCTGAAGGTCGGCGGACAGATCCACATCGCGGGCGCGCAGAGCGCGTTGTGCGAGCAGGAGCCGCACCACCACGAACACGACGTCGAAGAGCAAGTGGGCTGAGTCTTGGATCTGTTCGACTTCGGCAAGACCTGGGAGCTGATCACCGAGCTCCCCGGCGTCCAGACGGCCCTGCTGGCCGCTCTCATCCTCGGCCTGGTCGCGGGGGTGCTGGGCCCATTGATCGTGATGCGGCGCATGTCGTTCGCGGTGCACGGGACGTCCGAGCTGGCGTTCACCGGCGGCGCGGCGGCGCTGCTGCTGGGCATCGGCGTCGAGTACGGCGCGCTGATCGGCGCGGTGGCGGCGGCGCTGCTGCTGGGCGTCCTCGGCGCGCGCGACGCGGACCGCGACTCGGTGATCGGCGTGATCCTGTCGTTCGGTCTCGGGATGGGCGTGCTGTTCCTGTCCTTCTACAAAGGACGGTCCGGGAACAAGTTCGGCATTCTCACCGGGCAGATCATCACGATCGACTCGACGAACCTGACCTTGTTCGTGGTGTCGTCGGCGGTGGTGCTGGCGGTGCTGGCGCTGGTGTACCGGCCGTTGCTGTTCGCTTCGGTGGACCGGAACGTGGCCGTGGCGCGCGGGGTGCCGGTGAAGACGCTGACGGTGGTGTTCGCGCTGCTGGTGGGGGTCTCGACGGCGTTGAGCGTGAAGGTCGTCGGCTCGCTGCTGGTGGTGGCACTGATGGTGACCCCGGCCGCGGCGGCCGCCCGCGTGACGGCGTCACCGTGGAAGGCGACGGTGCTGTCCGTGGTGTTCGCGGAGGTGTCGGCGCTCGGCGGGATCGTGCTGTCGCTGGCGCCGGGGCTGCCGGTGAGCGCGTTCGTGACGGCGATTTCGTTCTTGATCTACGTGGTCTGCCGGGTGATCGCCTGGCGGCGCGACCGCCGGACGCGGGTGCGCGCGGTGGAACCGGCCCTCGTCGCGGCGGCCTAACCCAGCATCAGCAGGACCTGGAGTTCGCCGACCACGAACCCGATCACCCCGCCGACCGCGATGAGCTTCCACTCGTCCTGCCGGAACGCCGGCCGCAGCAAGCCCTCGAACTCCAGCGGCGTCAACGCCAGCATCCGCTGCTCGATCACCTTCGCGACGTCCATCGCCTCGGTCAGGTACCCCTCGGCGTACCGGGCCGTGTCCGGCAGCTGCTCCAGCGCCTTCACCGCCGCCGCGTGCTTCATCTCCTTCAGGCGCGTGCCGCCCATCGTGCGGGAGAAGGGCACCTGCTTGTCGACCGCTTCGGAGACGGCGTGCTCCACCAGCGCCGCCAGCCGGTCGGCGCGCGGCCCGCGCAGCACCGCGTCCAGCAGGTTCTGGACCGTCAGCACCTCGTTCGCGATCAGCTCGCCGTACTGCCGGGCCACCTCCGCTCGTCGCCGCTGGAACTTGCCCTGGAAGATCATCCGGCCCAGCCGGACCGGCTCGCGCGGGACGAAGATCAGCTTGATCGCGAGCCAGTCCGTGAACAGCCCGATCGCGCCGCCGAAGATCGGCAGGACCAGCGGTTCGCGGGTGAACGCCCACACCAGGGTCTGGACGAGCCCGAGGCCGAACCCGAAGTAGATGCCCATCCGCGCGATGAACGCCATCTCCGGGCGGGACGTCTCGCGGATCAGCCGCACCAGCAGCGCGCGGTCGCGCGTCAGCCGCTGGACCGTCATGTGCTGGACGTCGAGGACCTCGTCCAGGTTCTCGCGGACGTCGTCGAGGAACTCCCGGACCAGCCGCGGCGCCGCCGCCTGGACCTGCTTGATCAGCATCTCCTGCGCCAGCGTCGGCATGACCTCCCACAGCCGCGGGTGGTGTTCGGCGAGGACTTCACGCGCGATGTGGTCGACCGCGCGCAGCAGCGGCTGCTCCAGCTCGCTGGTGATGATCACCGGGTCGATCCGGCCGAAGACCTCGCGCAGGTCCAGCAGGTTCGCCGTCAGCAGCTCGGTCGCGACGGCCGCCATCCGCCCGCCGTGCTTCGGGACGACGCCCTGCCAGCCCAGCAGCGGCGGGATCCCGACGAAGTCGAGCGGCCGGAACATCATCTCGATGGCGACGCGCTTGGTGACGTACCCGATCAGCGCCGCGATGAACGGCATCGCCGCGTACAGCGGCCAGTGCAGCGCGAGGTCGTGCAGGACCGCGTCCAACTCCGACCTCCTCATGCCGAGAGCGAAACCGTACCGGCTACCCCAGCAGGGCGAGCACCTGCAACTCGCCGACGAGCCCGCCGATCACCGCGCCGACGGCGATCAGCTTCCACTCGTCCTGCCGGAACGCCGGCCGCAGCAGCTGCTCGAACTCGAGTGCGCTCAGCTTCTTCATCCGGTCGACGATCGTGTTGCGCACGTCGAGGGCGTTGATCGCGTAGTTCTCGGCGTACCGGATCGTCTCCGGGACGCGCTCCGCGGCCTTCGCCGCCGCCGTCTGCTTCATCTCCTGGAACTTCTTCGTCCCGACGGCGATGGCGACGAACGGCTTGACGACGCTGGCCTGCGCGTCGATCGTCTTCTGCACCTCGCGGGTGATCATCGCGAACAGCTTGTCGGACTTCGGCCCGCGCAGCACCGCTTCCAGCAGGTTGGGGATGGTGATGATCTCGCGCGCGATCATGTCGCCGTAGTCGGCGGCGACCTGGTCGCGGCGCTTCTGGAAGATGCCCTGCCAGGTGTAGAGGCCGAAGAACCGCTTCGGCTCGCGCGGCAGGAAGATCATCTTGAGCGCGAGCCAGTCGGTGAACCAGCCGATGCCGAGGCCGAACAGCGGGAGCACGATCGGCGACTTCGTCAGCGCCCACACCACCAGCTGGACGCAGCCGAGGACGAACCCGAACCAGATGCCCGAGCGCGCGATGAACCGCATCTCCGGCCGCGAGATGTCCCGGATCAGCCGGTTGAGCAGCGCTTTGTCGCGGACGAGGTTCGTCACGACCATGTGCTTGAGGTCGAGGACGTCCTCGATGTTGTCGGCGATCTCCCGCATGATCTTCGTGATCGCCTTCGGCGCTTCGGCCTGGACGCGCTTGAGCAGCAGCTGCTGCGCGCCGTTCGGCAGGACCTCCCACAGCCGCGGCTGGTAGGTCTCCATCACCTCGCGCGTGACGTCTTCGACGACCCGCAGCAGCGGCTGCTCGATCTCCTTCGCGACCTGCGCCGGGTCGAGCCGGGCGAAGATCTCCTTGGGGTCGACGAGGTTGGTCGTCAGCATCTCGGTGGCCGTCGCCGCCATGCGCTCGGCGTTCGCCGGCAGCACGCCTTGCCAGCCGAAGGGCTTGACGCCGACGAACTCCAGGGGCCGGAACATCATTTCGATGGCGACGCGCTTGGTGACGTAGCCGATCAGCGCCGCGATGAACGGCATGGTGACGTACACCTGCCAGTGCGTGCCGAAGTCCACGCGCGCACGCTATCGGCCCGGCGTCAGTGCAGCAGGAGCAGCACCTGGAGTTCACCCACCAGGCCACCGATGACCGCCCCGACGGCGATCAGCTTCCATTCGTCCTGCTTGAACGCCGGGCGCAGGATCCCTTCGAACTCCAGCGGGGTCAGCTGCTGCATCTTGCCGACGATCGTGTTGCGGACGTCGAGCGCGCCGGTGGCGTAGCTCTCGACGTGCTTCACCGTTTCGGGGAGGTATTCGATCGCTTTGGCGGCCGCCGCGCGTTTCATCTCCTGGTACTGCCGCCCGCCGATGGTCAGGGCGACGACCGGCTTGGCCAGGCTGACCTGCGCGTCGATCGTGCGCTGGACCTCGCGGGTGATGAGCGCGAACAGCTTGTCCGCGCGCGGTCCGGTGAGCACCGCCTCCAGGACGTTCCGCACGGTGAGGACCTCGTCGGCGATCAGCGCGCCGTAGTCGGCGGCGACCTCCTGGCGGCGCTTCTGGAACATGCCCTGCCAGCGGAAGAAGCCGAACCCGCGCGGCTCGCGCGGGTAGAAGATCATCTTGAGCGCCAGCCAGTCCGTGACGAAGCCCGTGACGAAACCGAAGACGGGCATGATCAGCGGCTGTTTCGTCAGCGCCCAGGCGACGAACTGGACGAGCCCGATCACGAAGCCGAACCAGATCCCCGAGCGCGCGATGAACCTGAACTCGGGCGCGGCGACCTCGCGGATCAGCCGGCAGGTCAGCGATTTGTCGCGCACCATGGCGCCGATGAGCATGGCGTTGACGTCGAGGACGTCGTCGATGTTGGTCGAGACCTCCCGCAGCAGCCGCTTGACGACCTGCGGCGCCTGCGCGCGGACCTGGTCGACGAGCAGGCGCTGCGCGCGCGAGGGCAGCATTTCCCAGAGCCTGGGCTGGTAGGTCTCCATGACTTCGCGCGTGACGTCTTCGACGGCCTTGAGCAGGGGCGCTTCGAGCTCTTTGACCATTTCCTCCGGATCGAGGCGGCTGAAGATCTCCTGCGGGTCGACGAGGTTGCGGGTCAGCAGGTCGACGGCGGTGGTGGCCATCCGCCGCGCGTTCGCCGGGATGACGCCCTGCCAGCCGAAGACGGGCTTGATGCCCTTGAACTCCAGCGGCCGGAACATCATCTCGATGGCGACGCGCTTGGTGAGGTAGCCGATGAGCGCGGCGATGAGCGGCATGGTGGCGTAGACGTGCCAGTGCGCGGCGATGTCAGCGAGTATGTCCACAGTGGCCTCCTCGCTTTGACCGCTGGTCAACACCGGTCAGGATGCCATGCGTCACCGGGGGTTCCAATATCCGTGATGCATCCGTTTGGCGGTACGTGCGAACGGGTCCCAGCTCATTAAGGTGGCGCGATGGTCGCGCCTGAGAAGCCCCAGTCCGCCCCGAAGACCGCCCAGTTCGCCGTGGGTGTCCGCGGCTACAACCAGCGTCAGGTCGACGAACGCCTCGCCGCGCTGGAGAAGGACCTGCGCGAGACGTCCCGCAGCCGCGACGAAGCCGTCGCGACGTCGGCGGACCTCTCCAAGGCCCTCGCGTACGCGCAGAAGGAGCTCGCCGAGACGAAGGCCGCGCTCGCGCGGATGAGCTCGAGCCCGTCCGGCGCGGGCGCGATGGCCGAGCGCGTCCGGATGATGATGCAGCTGGCCGAGGAGGAGATCGCGGACCTGCGCGCGGCGGCGGAGGCGGACGCGGCGTCGACCCGCGAACAGGCCGACAAGTACGCGCACGAGACCCGCCGCACGGCCGACAAGCTGGCGAAGGACGCGGAAGAAGAGCGCGCGCGCCTGCTGTCGGAGGCGAAGGGCGAGATCGAGAAGCTGAACGCGGCGGCGGGCGCGAAGCGGGTCGAGCTGGCGGCGGCGGCCGAGCGGGCCCGCAAGGAAGCGGACGCGGCGGCCGAAGCGGCGGCGGCTTCGTTGCGGGAGGAAGCGGACCGGAAGGCCGCGGAGGAGCTGGCCGCGAAGAAGAAGGCGTTCGACGACGAGTACGCCGCGAAGAAGAAGGCCTTCGACGACGAGATCTCGCGGAAGAAGCAGGAGACCGAGGCGGCGCTGGCTTCGGCCCGGTCCCAGCAGGCCGAGGCGGACCGGAACCGGAAGCTGGCGCTGGACCTGCGGTCGAAGGTCGCCGAGCGGATCGCGGCGACGGATGTCGCGGTGCAGGAGGCCATGCGGTTGCTGGCTCCGGAGCCCGCGGCCGCGGAGAACGGCGACCGCAAGCCGACTCCCGCTCCTGCGGCGAAGGCCGCACCGGCGAAGGCGTAAATCCCCCGGCCGGAGAGGTGGCCGAAGCTCGTGGGTGGCTGGCAGTCTGCATGACAGCTGCTTGATCACCCACGAGAACGGACCCGCCGCATGCTCCTCGAGACCGAACGGGCCGCCGTGTGCGCCTACGCGCGGCGGATGGTCGGGGACGGCCTCGTCGTCGGGACCTCCGGGAACGTCTCGGTCCGGGCCGGCGACCTCGTCGCCGTCACCCCGACCGGCGTGCCCTACTCCAGCATGAACCCGGCGGACGTCCCGGTCGTCGACCTCGGCGGCGAGGTCGTCGACGGCTCGCTCAAGCCGACCAGCGAGCTGCCGATGCATCTGTCGGTCTACTGGGACGTGCGCGATCCCGACGGCGAGCCCGTCACCGCGGTCGTGCACACGCACTCGCCGCACGCCACCGCTGTCTCCACCCTCGTGCGCGAGGTGCCGCCCATCCACTACATCCTCGCCACGGTCGGCCCTTCGGTGCGCGTCGCGCGCTACGCCACGTACGGAACGCCGGAGCTGGCCGCGGCGGTGCTGGAGGCCATCGAAGGGCGCCGCGGCTGCCTGATGGCCAACCACGGCACCCTCACCTACGGCGACGGCCTGGAGGCGGCCTACCACCGGGCCCAGCAGCTGGAATGGGCGTGCCGGGTCTGGCTGCTGGCGCAGGGCGCGGGCCGGCCGGCGCTGCTGCCGCCGCCCGAGGTGGCGAAGGTCGTCGACCGGCTGCGCGGCTACGGCCAGACCTAGTGCGGGACGACCTGGTTGGCCACCATGATCATCCCGGCCACCAGGGCGAGGAAGGCCACCACGGCACCGATCGCGGCCGCGGGCTTCCCACGCCGCCGCCCGATGCAGCCGAGGACGCCGAGGACCACGCCGGCGAGCCCGAACGGGAACGCGACGTAGGCCCGGAACCCGGTCATGTCCACCGGCAGGAACGGCAGCACGAGCCCGAGCAGGCCGAGGACGAGGGCGGCGATGCCGAGCCCGGGTCCCTTCGGCGGGGGCAAGGGGCCGCCGGGGTTGGGCCACGGCTGCTGGTACCCGTACGGCGGCGCGGCCGCGCCAGGGTAGGGCGGTTGGCCGAGCGCGCCCGGGTAGGGCTGGCCGGGGGCGCCCGGGTATGGCGGTTGGCCGCCCGCACCCGCGTGCGGCGCGGACGCTTGTGGCGGAAGGCTTCCGTGCGGCGCGGCCGCTTGTGGCGGAAGGCTTCCGTGCGGCGCCGCCTCCGGTTGACCGGCGCCCGGGTACGGCGGCCGGCCACCCGCGCCCACGTGCGGCGCGGCCCCCTGCGGCGGAACGCCTCCTTGCGGCTGCCCACCCACCGCGTCCGGGTCTGCCGGATTCGGCTCTGCTCCTGGGCCCTCGGTCATGCGGACTCCTCACTTCCGGAGCCGCCTGCGTATCAAACCCGCCGCGCCGCCGCCGGGGAATTCACGAAAAATTGCCTAGGACGCCAGCGCGTCGACCGCGTGGACCGCGTCCAGCAGCTCCGCCACCGTCGGGTCGTCGACCGCCTCCTTGATGCACTGCCACAGCTGGAGGTTCGCCATCGCCCAGCGCGAGTACGTCGCCGCCGCCTCGGGGTTGTAGAAGTAGTACCCCTCGTCGTGGACGTCGCACTGCTCGCCGACGATCTTGTCCGCCAGCTCGCGCAGGCTCAGCCCGTTCTCGCGCAGGTACCGGTGCGCGAGCACCACCGGCGTCACCGGCAGCGCCTTGAACAGCGTGTCCGCGTCGCTCAGCGCCTGCGCCTCCAGGGAAATGTCGCGGCCGCGCGTGGCCATCTCGGCTTCGTCGACGATTTCGTCGATCCACCGGGCGACGCCGGCGGGCACCCCGCACTCCGCGAGGATCTCCAGCCGCAGGCTCCGGCCCGCCGCCGCGGGCGAATTGCGGAGCACCAGGTAGTTGACGTCGTGCACCAGCGCCGCGACCTCCACCACCGCGCGGTCGGCGCCGTTGTGCTGGGCGAAGCCGGCCGCCTTCGCGCGGACGAAACTCACATGGTGCCAGCCGTGGAACGGCAGCCGTTCGGCATAACGGCGGCAGAGCCGGTGAACCCGGTTCGCGACGGCGTCGACGATGACGTGGTCGATCGTGCTTTCCTGCGTGCGCATACACCTCTCCGATCCCGGCCGTGGTGTTCAGACGGGTGGAGTAATGGTAAGCGCCGTGACGCCGGTGGGTAGCTAGATGCGGTCGGCCAATTCCCCCAATCGGACCTCTACCGGAACGTGACGATGACCGATTCCCGTGGCGGGATCGAAAGAAAGGCTGAAACTGCTCACCGGGCGTGATTTCACCAGGAACGTCATCGTGCCGTCGGCCGCTTCGGGGATGCGGTGGAATTCGTCGGCCAGCATGGTGGCGCAGGCACCGGCCCGGCACAACGTCCGGCGCCGCAGCCGCGCGCCCGCGATCAGCCCGGTGCCGGCGTCGATCGTCGTTTCGTACCTCTCGTGCAGGTAGTCACCACGGAGAATGGTGGTGCAGAAGTGGTATCTGTGGTTGTGCACGGAATCCGCGTAGCCCTCCCGCCAGTCCTCCTGCGCCTTGTATTCGTGCAGCCAGAAGGAAAACGGGTCGGTCGGCGAATCGAGCAGGCACCACGCGAAGTGCGTGGTCGTTTCCCGGGACGAACGCAGGATTTTCACGGATTCCGCGGTGGTCAACGCGCGCAGCTGCGAGCGCAGCTCCTCGCGCAGCCCGGGCTGGGCGGCCCACGGCCGGAACCACTCGTCGACGGCACGCCAGCCGGCGGCCAGTGGGAACTCGGCCGCGCGCAGGCGCGTGGCCAGTTCGGAAAGGGGGGACAGGCGGGTGAGCAAGGTCAGCTCCCTAGCTCGGCGACTTCGGAGAACTCCGCGCGGAAAGCGTGGAACTTGCTTTCCAGCGCACGGAACTGCTCCTCGGACAGGGGGGATCCGGTGATCTTTTCGAACAGCGCCAGGAAATCCGTCCGCGTCGTCGCGGACGTGATGCGGAAGTGGCGGCCGGTCCGGGACTGCGAGACGCGCACGAACTCGGCGCGCTCCATGTTGTAGAGGAAGGAACCCTCGGTGAACCGCAGGGACCGCGGGTACAGCTTCGTGGCGCCGCGCACGTCGCTGTAGAGCGACACCCACACGCTGTCGTCGAACAGTTCGAGCCGGTCCAGCGGCGGGTCGGCGACCACGGTGATGTCGACCGACGCGCAGCGGCTGCGCGCCAGGAAGAGGCCGACGAGCCCGATCCGGATCTCTTCGTCCAGCCGGGTCTGGATCTGTTCGGAGTCGACGTCGCCGGCTTCGCGGCGCAGCAGGTAGCGGGCGCGCCCGCTGATCGAGCTGGCGTCGCGCGGGTCGGCGATGACGGCCCGGAGTTCGCGTTCGGTGCGGGAAAGCAACAGGCGGGCGGCCGCGTGCCGCCCGGAGAAGCCGCGGAAGAAGTACTGCCGGGTCGCGTTGAGGTCGGCCATCAGCAGCCGGTTGAAGCCGGGGTCGGGGTCGGTGGTCGCCTCGAACACGTCGGTGGGGAAGAACTCCTTGTTCAGCGCGCGGTATTCGGCGCTCAGGTCCTCCAGCGCGCGCCTGCTTTCCTCGATCACCGGGGTCACCAGCGCCTTCTGCGACGCGCTGGCGGTGATCAGCGTGGTGCCGAACCCCACGATCGCGGAGATCAGGGTGCCGGTGCCCAGCGACGTCACCAGGTTCTTCCCGGTGCCGGGGTCCATCAGGCCGGCGAGCCACAGGCTGAGGCCGGCGACGACGACGAGCACCGTGAGGAGCAAGCTCGTCCTGGTCCAGAAGATCTCCTGCAGTGGGGTACGGCGGCGGGGTCCGCCATCCGCGACCACGTGCTTCACCTCCCTCGAGCCACCCGAACGGACGTAAGCTGAAAGTGTCTGTTCGAGCGCGGGGAGTCACTTTACGCTCCCTACGGGACGCGCGAAATAAGAAGTTCGGGGGACAGAGCTGACGGACAGACGTCACTCTCGGCAATAATTAACCAGCTTGGCGCGGTTTTCGAAAATCGCGGAAAACCGGCTTCAGAGCGTGGCCGGGAGCCCCTTTTCGTACCAGTCCGGGCCGGGTTCGGCGGTCATCAGGAACTCCACGACGACCGGCACGGGGGCCGGGTGGATCTCCGGGTGATCGCGTTCGCCGCGCGCGAAGTCCACCGGCCAGGCCAGTTTTTCCTCGTCGAGCGAAAACTCCCCGCGCGCGCCCGTGCGGTTGCCGCGGGCGTCGAGACGTGCCCATTTGCTGTGCAGGTACACGGCATTCAGCCCGTGCAGCGCGGACAGCTCCTGGTAGCAGAACCCGGCCGGAATCCCTTGTGCGCGCAGCAAAGCGGCGAGCAGGTGCGCCTTCGCGTGGCAGATCCCGACGCGCTCGCGCAGGACGTCCGACGCCCGCCAGGTGACGCGCGGATCGCGTGCGTCGATCACGTGGTCGACCTCGTCCCGGACGAACCGGAACGCGGCCTCGGCGCGGGCGACGGGATCGTCCCCGGCGGTCCGGAGGGCGTCGGCTTGGGCGCGGACGGCCGGGTGGTCGTGATCGACGACGGCGTCCGCGGCGAGGTAGTCGCTCAGCCGAACGGAGGTAGGTGCGGGAACCGGGCTCATCCGGCCATCCTGACAGCTGCGGCCATTCGGGCGAGCCTCTTTTTCCGGGGTGGCGACGCTCCGCGTTCGCCGGTTACGGAAGGTAAAAGTCGGGTGAGAAGCCCGTCCAGCGCAGATCCGCGGTCAGGTGCGCGACGTCGTTGTACGTCAGCAATGCGGCGGGCCGTCCCGGCGAGTAGCGGATCACGGTCAGCGCGGCGTTGGCGTGGTTGAGGGCGAGCCACCGCCACGGCGGCGCGTCCTGCGAGGCGCGCACGAGCCAGCCGGCGAGGAAGTTGTGCGTGACAAGCACTTCGTACCGCGTCTCGGCGCCCGGCACGGGCCCGGTGAACCGCCGTTCGGCCTCGGCGGCGAGCTCTTCGTCGGCGGGCGGGAGCCGTCGGACGAAGGCGTGCAGGAGGTCGCCGGAGGTCTCGGGCAGTTCCTCGCGCATCGGCGTGTAGGGGACGAAGTCGTCGGCCGCTTTGTCGACGTAGACGGGGACGCCGGGCAGCTGGGTGGCGATGAGCGCGGCGGTCTGGCTCGCGCGCGTCAGGGGACCGTGGTGGACGGCGTTGATCGGGATCTCACGCAGGCGCCTGCCGAGCAGGAGCGCCTGACGGCGGCCGGCTTCGGTGAGGTCGCCGGTGGGTGCCGCTTCGCCGTGGCGGGTGAGGAAGAGGTACCGCGTCGCGAGCATCAGCCGACGGGGACGAGGGCACCCTGCGGGCCTTGGCTCGGCGTGAACTGGGCGAGCAGCCGGATCGGGGCGGGGTGCGGTGGGAGGACGGTCGAGGCGAACGGGGTGATCGTGTGCTCGTAGCCGCTGTTGGTGTGCAGGTGGACGCTCACGTGGACGTTGCGGTCGGCGGGGATTTCGAAGCTCACCGAGCCCCACGACACGACGTACTGGCGGCCGTCGATGCTGGCGATCGGGGCGTACGCGCGGACCGTGTGGCCGAGGTGCGGGATCTCGACCGCGAGCAGCCGGCGGGGGCCGTCGTGGTGGTCCACGTACGGGATCACGCCCGGTGTCCTGGCCAGCTCGGTCATTGCGGGTGCCCCTCTCGATCGTGCTCATGCTGCCAGGCGGCTTCGGGGAGCGGGCGGTTGACTCATGTCAGGATCCTGACATACAGTGGTTCGTGTAAGGAACCTGACATGAGGAGTACGACATGCCCGTCACCGGCCCCGACTTCGTTTCGCTCCAGGCGCGCGATCTCGCCGCTTCGCAGGCGTTCTACGAGAAGTACCTCGGCCTGGTCCGCTCGCCGGCCGGACCGCCGCACGCCGTCGTCTTCGAGACGAAGCCGATCGCGTTCGCACTCCGCGACGTCGTCCCCGGCACGGATCTCGACTCCGTCGCCCAGCCGGGCATCGGCGCCGCGATCTGGCTCCACGCAACGGAAGTCCAGGCGATTCACGACGCATTGGTCGCGGACGGCCACCGGATCGTGGCCGAGCCGATCGACGGCCCCTTCGGCCGGACGTTCACGTTCGCCGACCCCGACGGCTACCGGATCACCCTCCACGACCGCGCCTGACCGGCCGTCGCTGCGTGTCGGGAGGGCGTCAGAACTGGTAGTACAAGGCATGGAACCGCGCTTGACCTGCGGTTCATGACCTAGATCATGCCGCCAGGCCGTCATCAGGCCGTGCCGGGGGTTCAGGCCGGACGCCGAGCACGTTGTCGACGGCCCGCCGGGTCCGGTCCTTGCTCGACGGCATGAGGTGCGTGTACGTCCGCAGTGTGAACCCGGGGTCACTGTGGCCGAGGTGTTCGGCGAGTGCGGTGATGGACTCCCCGGCGTCCAGCAGTGTCGAGGCGTAGAAGTGCCGCAGCGCGTGGAACCCGTCGACGCGCTTGACCCGGGGAACTTCAGCCTTCTTCAAGGCCGGTCCCCACGCCCACTGGTTGTAGACGGGCCGGGAGACGGCGGTCCGGTCCCGCGTGTAGACGATCACGCGCGCCGAGACGAGTTCGCCGCCGGGATGCTGCCAGGGCAGCGTGACGACGATCGGCGGGAACTTCGCGACGTGCTCCTCTATGTCTCGGGCGACCGACGAGGGCAGCGGGACTTCGCGGATCTTGCCCCGCTTGGGCGGCCCGAAGCACGGCTTGCCGTAGACGAACTTCACCTGCCGCTGGACCGTCACCATGTCTTCATCGAAGTCGACGTCGTCGAGGGCCAGGCCGAACGCCTCGCCCTGCCGCAGGCCGAGCCCAGCGCCGAGGGACACCGTGACCTTGTACCGCTCGGAGATGGCGTCGCGCACGGCGTGAACCCGGTCGGTTGTCCACGGAACGATCTTGCGCGCGGGAATGGCCGGCTTCCGCACGGACGACGCGTTGCACGGGTTCTTCCTGATCAACTCGTCATCGATCGCAGCGTTGAAGATGCTCTGCACGTGGACGAAGAGCACCTGCCGGTAGCTCGCGGCCAGCTTGCCGTCCTGCAGCGCCCGGTCCCACTCCCGGATGCTCGACGGCTTCACCATGTCCAGGTACTTGTCCCCGAGGTAGGGATAGATGTGGTTCTTGAGCCGGACACCGACCGACTCACGCGTGGACTCCTCGAAAGTCTGCGTGCGCAGCCACTTGTCCGCGTACTGCCGAAACGGCACCTTCCCCGCCTCAGGGTCTGTGTACACCCCCTGATTCATCTCGTGCTCGACCTTGGTCAGGAAGTCGTCGGCCGCGCGCTTCTGCTTGTCCGCGAACGACTTGCTCCGCTCCGCGCCGGTCGGATCCTCGTACCGCACCCGATAACGCTTCCCGATGCCGTACAGCTC
The DNA here is from genome assembly GCF_040675005.1 of Amycolatopsis sp. NPDC049691. NCBI lineage: Bacteria > Bacillati > Actinomycetota > Actinomycetes > Pseudonocardiales > Pseudonocardiaceae > Amycolatopsis > Amycolatopsis sp. NPDC049691. Next base: position 83,717 of record NZ_JBFANX010000028.1, on the reverse strand, counting down.
GGTCTTCTCAAGCACCGGCTTGCCGCGCCCGTTGAGCACGACCTTGCCCGCGTTGTCCTTCTTCGGCCGGTACCAGCGGTCCTGGACGTGTCCCATCAGGCAGCCTCCAGCCCGGCCACCCATGCCCGGACCAACGCGGCGTCGTACCGCAGGTGCCGTCCAACCTTGCTCACCGGCGGCCCCTCGCCCCGCCACTTCCACTGGTAGAGCGTCTTCACCGGCACGCGGAGGTAGGCAGCGACGTCCTCAACTGACCAGAGCTGGTCAGTGCTTTCGAAGTTGTTCATGGTTCCCCCTGGTTAAGCCGCGAGCTGAGTTGCCGAAGTTTCCGGACCGTCCCCTGGTGGTCCGGCGGCCGCGAGTAGCGCCCGGTCGTATTCGGCCTTCCACGTGATCCGTTCCGCGATCGCGCGCATGACCAGGTGTGGCCGGGGCGGTACCTGCGGGTCTCCGGGCTCGACCTTCCGCCACACGAGCCGGGCCGGGTCCGGTTGCGGCTTCTCGATCCCGATCGCGGCCAACGCCTGCGTGACGAACGCCTTCCGGTCGGCTTTGTGGTCGTCGAGGGTCTTGCCCGACCACTTGCGCGACACCAATACCCGACGCCCCGGCAGCCCCAGCGTGGTCCGCCGATGAGCCCGTCCCTTGCAGTGCCCCGGGGTGGTCTTGCTGCCCGCGCCCTTGGGCTGAACCCCGTACAGGAGCCAGACCGCGCAGCGAGGCGAGCACGGGGTGACCGACAGCTCGGCGTGCAGCCGGTCGTGGTGATCCCGCAGCCGCGCGGTATCGGCCTCGACCACCTCACCGGTGGACTTGGTCAGGTACTTCGTGAGGTAGCCGATGTGGCGGCCGGCCTCTTCGGTGCCGCCGAGGATGCCCTTCGAATGCACCTGCTGCCCGAAGGTCACCACGTGCGCCGGGTCCTCCACCTGGTCCACGGCGTCGTCCCAGGTGATCAGCGGCTCGCGGGTATCCGGGTCGAGGAACGCCCGGGTGTCCGGGTCCCAGACCGGCAGCCGGTCGACGTAGACCACCTGGTCGTGGTAGGGCCACCAGACCTGGTGGTAGGTGGCTTCGGTGACCTGGCGGATGACGTCGTGCGGGATCGCCCCGCGGATCGCCGCGTGCAGGTGCGGAGCGGTCCGCTTCTGCGGCTCGACGGTCGCGAAGTACTGCGCATCCCAGCCCACGACCCGGCGCAGGTTCTGCCACCACCTATCCACCAGCGCGGAGAAGTGCACGGCATCCCGGGCGGCCCGCCGATAGTCGTACCGCGACGGGTCGACCGGCGCACCGTCGCGGACCGGGCCGTAGGTGTCGCAGGTCAGCGTGACGAACATCGACGGCCTGAATTTCCCCGCGAACTCTCGCCCGACCGTCGTCTTGACGACCTTCCGCCGGGGCAGGTTCGGCGCGTCCTGCCGACGACGGGTCGACCGCTTCACCGCCCGCTTGGTCGGGACGTCGAGGGCGGGCAGCCGACCGCGTATCCCGAGTTGCCGAAGTTCCGCATCCACACCCGCGATCTCATCGCGAAGTTCCTCCGCCTCCGCCTGGTCGTGCTCGACCACCTCCCGATAGGCCGCCGCCAGGTCCGCCCGGTAGGTCAGCAGCTCCTTGTGATCCTCCGACGGTGGCTTGGGGGTGAGGTCGGGTTCTTCGGTCAGGTGCCACCCTTCGCGGCACTGGGCTTGCCGAAGCGCCTTCGCCTTCCTGGCACACGGCAGGCAGACCGATTCCACGGTGGAGCCGCACGGGACCGGGACGTAGCGGAGTTCGCCGGTGATGGTGTCGCCGACTTCCATGGTGAAGGGCCGGACGCAGACGCCGTGCTTCTCTGCCGTCGCGCGGATCACGTCGGCGGCCAGCGGTGTCCGCATCCGTTCGGCGCGTGTCTCGGTCATCAGGCCGCCACCTCCCCGGGCGTCGACCAGCCACGCAGCAGATAGACCGGCATGTCCTGCTTCGCCCCGGCCGGGAGGTCGGGGAAGATGCTCGGCTCGAACCGGACCACGCCGTAAACCTGGACCGGGATGCCGCAGGGCGTCCGGCCGGTGATCGAGATGTGCACCCACTTGCCGTCACACAGCCGCCACAGCCGGGCCGAGACGTCCTCGAGCGTCTGCGTCCACGCCAGCAACGCCCGCGCGACCTCGGGGAGTCCGTCGACGTCGAGCTGGACGGTGATCGGGCTGGACCAGGCGTTGACGTCGACCGAGGCGGCCGGCGGCAGCTGGTGGGAGTCGAGGTGGTCGCGGATGGCGTCAAGGAAGATCATCAGCCGGTTCACGCGGCCACCCCCTCACCGCCGTGTCGCAGATCCGCGACACCACCATTGGTCACGTACGCCTCCAGCGCCTTCACGGTGCCGTCGGAGACCCACCCGGCCCGGACACGCAGCGGTTCGCGGATGCCCTCGCCCCACACGTAACCCACACCGGCCTCCGAATCGCCAATGCGGTTCGCCCACGCCCCGCGCTCGTACGCGCCATCCCCGAGGACCATCCCGACGTGCGTCTTGGACGTCACGCGCAGGCACACCCGCCGGGTGAATAGCTCGCGGACCGGGACGGTGTCTTTGGTGGGCTCCTGGACGTAGCCACGGACCGAAATACCCAGCGCACGCCCCTGCGTCGTCAGCAGCGCGACGCGCTCCACAATGGCCTCACGGGTCTTGCGGTCGGTGTACTTGGTCAACGCGCCAATCTCGTCGAACTCCAGCAGCTCCAACGGATACTCCGTCGACACCGGAATAGTCCGGAGCCGACCGGCGAAGGCACGCTTGCGCGATTCCATCTCCTCCACCAGGCCGTCAAGCAGCTCGACCGCGTCCTTGCCGCCCACGGCGTAGCGGGAGAAGATCCCGCGCCCGTAGGCCAGTTCCATGCCTTTGGGGTCGATCCCGGACATGCGCACCACACCGGCCCGGATCGCCGAGGCCGCCGCCACAAGTGGGCACCACATCACCGAGTTCTTGCCCGCGCCCGAGGCACCAGCGGTAAGACAGTGCGCGCCGGAGCCCAGCAGGGGCACCCGCCAGTCACGCCCGTACTCGGTCCGCCCGGCCCAGACGTTGCGCAGGTCCACGCCGGTCGTGTCGACGCCGTCGGGGACCTGGGGGCCGGCCACCCCGTCGGCGAGGAGGTCACGGCGTTGGAAGTCGATGGACACGACGTTGGGGGCCAGTTCGCGGACCTGGCAGCGAGTGACCTTGCGGGCGACGGCCAGGGCACGGGCGGCGTCGTCGAAGTCCTCCGGCTTCTGGCCGGGCACCAGTTCCACCCGCACCTCGTCCCACGAGGCACCGGAACGCACACCGAGCACCTTCGGCATCCGGGTGCCGGAGCGAGTCGAGGCCGAGCGGGACAGGGCGCGTCGACGGCCGACGAGGTTCACGTTCACCACCACCGGCAGCGCCTCGTCCCGCACGGACAGGCCGCATGCGTGCAGCCACTCCGGCAGCTTCCGCCCGTACACCGCCCACCGAGCCCACCACGAGCGCAGGAGCCGCCCGCACCACTGATCGAACGAAACGGAATCGATCACCCACCACGCGACGAGGACCGCCGCGACGCTGCCCAAGATGATCGCCAGGGAGAACCAGCCGAACAGTTCGCACCAGGCGTAGACCGCGATCACGGCGAGGCTGGTCCGCCACCGGGTCACGACCTGCGCGAGCATCCACACGACGGCCTTGCACAGCCACCACAAGGCCACGAACACCACAGCCGCCGCAGCCAGAGCTTCCAGAATCGAGGCCAGGGCGCGGCCGACCTTGTGCAGCACCCACACACCGAGCCCCAGCCCAACCAGGGCCACTATCGCGAGGCCGGGAGACATCACCGACCACCCCGCTTCACGCGGAGGTCCAGCGGCAGCATTCCCAAGCACGGGGCGCATTTGGTTTCGCCGGGCAGGAGTTTGGCGAATCGTTGGCAGGAGGCGCAGCGCGTTCGGGTGACCCCCGTTGACGCTCGCCGGTTGTCGTCGTTTAGCGTTGTCATTGTTCACTTCCGCTGGTTGTGGACAGCGCAGGAGCGGCAAGGTTGGTAGCCAGGCACCGCTTCTGCGCCTTAACGGATCACACGCACCCGCAACAGGACGTGCTTCATCACCGCACGCTGAAGCGCGCGTTTTTCGCTACTACTGTTGACTTTTCGGTCGTCTACATGCGACTAATCAGCAGGCGTCCCTTCCGCCTGGAGTTCTGCCGAGATCTCACCCGCTTTCCGCTCCTCGTATCCGGCCCAGTACAACGCCTCGTGGTGGTGACCCCGGTCGACGTCCGCGACAGCCTTGTACAGCCGTGCGTTGCCGAGCCGGAACGCCAGCCACACCGACGGGTTCGCGTCGCTCGGTGGCCGGCGGTCCATCACGACCTCGTGGGCGTCCCGCAGCGTCTTCGGCTCACCCCTGCGCACCGTCACGCCTCCCCGCGCGGGCTTCCAGCAGCGCCGCCAGGTCCTCGGCGTGATCGCGGAGCCGGCGAAGGAACACCGCGCATCCCATCCAGGCGGTCTGGTCCTCCGGCGGCACCAGCGTCACCACGCACAGCCCACCAGCCATCACCAGGACCGGCGGATGCGACGCGCCCGTCCCGGTCTCCTCCACCGTCACCTCGGTCCCCGCCCCGACCGTCCAGCGCAGACCCAGCCCGTCCCACGTTGCCGTCATGCTGTTCCCATTCCCGGGCCAGGTCGGCGAACCCCTCGGCCGCCGACTCCAGCGCCGCCACACACCACCACGGCAACCCGCGCACCTGCGCCAGCTCGTGCCACGCCCGCGACACCCGCCGAGCAGCATTCGCCGTATTCGTCGCACTCACCGGCGACAGCACCGCACGGCCGTGCTCCCACGCGGCCATGTAGTCCCGATACGCCTGCTCCCACGCCTCGACCCGCTCGCGGAAGCCCATCCCTGTCACGCCGCCTTCGCCGTCTCACCGGACCCACCGGACCGAGACGCCTTGCTCACGGCCTGCTTGAAGCCGGTCGCGCGAAACACGTAGGACTGGTACTTGAACTCACCCTGCCCCGCCACGCGCGGCTCGGCCGTAAGACCGTCCAGCTCGATCGGCCGCATCCCGGGCAGTGCCTCCGAGGTGGTCGGCACCGGCTGGACATCGGCAAGAAGGGTGATCTCGAACGAGGCCCGCTTCGCCCGCGTCTCCGCCGGGTCGGTGACCATGACCTTCCACTGCCGCTTCCCGGTGATCTCGTCGACCCGCTGCCGCACCGGGCGATTGGCGGCCCGGTCCTCCCGCGACTGGTACTCGTTGTCGGGCGACACCTCGCCCACCATCACCAATCCCTGCGTGAACGCGTCGTCGAAGTCGATGCTGAACCGGTGTCCCTTGTCGATAGCCATGCTGAATCCCTTGTGTCTTCTATTGGTTGGTAGCTTCTGGCGGTTCTCCGCCTCGTGCCGCTGCGGCGTCCAGTGCCGCGCTCACCTCGTCCAGTTCCCTCCGCAGTACGGCGATGGCGTCGGAGTCCACGAGCAGGACCACCGGGAACGCCTTGCCGAACCGGACTTCCGCGCGGTTTGCGTACGTCAGCGCCCTGACACGAATCGGCAGATCAGCCGTGACGTGGATCTGAACCGTGTCGCGCATGCCACGCCGCGCCTACGCCGCACGTCGGCGAGGTACCGCCCGCTTGTCCAAGCCAGCCGGCCGGACAGTGGTTTCAGTGGTCACGCCTTCCTCCTCGGTGTCCTGGCACCGGGCCTGCCCCGGCAACCTGACACCCAATCTCCGCCAAAACGCGGGACGTGATCACCACGTGGCGGGACATCTTGGGACGTCCCTGGTAACGTCGAAGACGTCCCTACACGTCCCGAGGGGTGCCGATGCCGAACGAACGCCTGCGTGACGCGCTATTGCGCAACGGCCTGACGCTGGAGCAGGTCGCCAAGGCCGTCGGGGTCGATCAAAAGACCGTCGAGCGCTGGATCACCAAGAACCGGACGCCCTACCCCAAGCACCGGCACAAGATCGCCGCCATGGCGCGCGAGTCAGAGACCTACCTGTGGCCGGACTCGGTAGCCCCGGAGCGCAAGGCCGAGACGGCCGCCGCCGAGCTGGTACAGGTCTTCCCGCACCGCAACGCCGTCCCCGTCGAACTGTGGGATCGGCTGATCAAGGACGCATCGGAGACCGTCGAAATCCTGGTACACGCGGCGTTGTTCCTGGTGGAACGCCCGCGGTTCATTAAGGACCTTGCAGCCAAGGCCGAGGCCGGCGCTCGAATCCGGCTCGCGTTCGGAGACCCCGAGGGAGACAGCGTCGCCCTGCGCGGCGAGGAAGAGCAGTTAGGCGACGGGACGCTCGCGGCGCGCATCCGCAACGCCCTGGCGTCCTACCGACCGTTGGTTGGCGTTGACGGTGTGGAGATGCGGTTCCACAACACGACGCTCTACAACTCAATCTTCCGGTTCGACGACGAGATGATCATCAACACGCACGTGTACGGGTTCCAGGGGGCCCACGCCCCCTCCCTCCACCTGCGGAGACTCTCTGCGGGGGACCTCTTCGAGACCTACTCGGAGAGCTTCGAGTCAGTCTGGAACCTCGCCAAGCCGGCCACCTTCTAGGAGGCAGCATGACCCGAGTCGACTACTACAACGACCCCAACGCGCCGAAGGCCAACAGCATCGCAGTGGCGGTATCTGCGTTCATCCAGGACGACGATGGCCGGATCCTGATGATCAGGCGCACCGACAACGGCCTGTACTCCATCCCAGGCGGCCAGCTGGAACTCGGCGAGACTCTGGCCGAGGCGGCGGTCCGAGAAGTCCGCGAGGAAACAGGCATCGAGTGCAAAGTCACGGGGGTAATCGGACTGTACTCAGACCCGAGGCACGTCATCGCCTACGATGACGGAGAAGTTCGGCAGGAGTTTTCAATCTGCTTCCGCGCGAAACAGGTGAGTGGGACTCTTCGGACCAGCAATGAAAGCAGCGAGGTTGACTGGATCTCACCCAATCAAACTAGCTCGATACAAATTCACCCAACTATAAAACTACGAATCAAGCATGGCTTAGCAGAAGAAAAGTCAACCTTCTTCAGTTAGTGGAAATGTGAGTGCAATGACAGGTGTAACTGGTACGCTTAACTTGCTGAAGAGGGCAGACGACGTTCTTGGCGTCCTTGACGCATTGTCCGAGGAAAAAATCAAAAAACTGACGCTCTTCGAGGTGGACCCCAAGCCGGCGGGTCGCAGCCCTGGCCTCGGCAAAAGTCCTGAAATTCAGGAGTTCGTACCGCAAGCGCTTGAGCTCAGGGAGAACTTCAATATTCCTTACTGGATGAGTATTTTCTTTGTTGCGACAAACTCGGGTAAGGAGATACCGGAAAGGGTACTAGACTCTGCTACTTTTCATGTCGAAACATCGACTCAAAAGAAGGTGGAGATTGCAACCTCATCGGACCTTGTCAAAGAGATCGATGCGACTATTGCACTTTTGCCTGCCGACTATTCATTGATGGTTAGCTCGAAGGTGCTAACCGTGGAAGATGAATACAAACACGTTCCCATGCTTGACTTCCGATTGAAGTCGACGCATTCAAATCACTCGGTCGTGTCAAATGTTGTCCGGCGACTGGGGCTTCCCGGCGTAGTGTTGGATTCGGGACGTTCGTATCACTTTTACGGTGCGAGTCTGATCACTGACACTGAGCTTACGCAATTCCTTGCGAAGGCTCTGCTATTTACCCCGCTCATAGATTATCGCTGGATCGCACACCAGTTACTTGAAGGCGCATGCGCACTTCGGGTGTCACCTGGTGGCGCAGAACAGATAACACCTCGCGTGATCGAGATCGTTGCCTAGTTGTCATTCAATCGATAAGCCAGTCCATCGCGCGCGGGAAAGTAAAACGCATTTTCTCTTGTCGCTGCCACACGCGAGCTGATGCTTCATTAAACTCGGGGTTGATGCGACGAGCGAGTACCAAGATGGCTACTACGGTTGCCCCAGCCAGAGCTAGTGCAGATGCAGCACTCTGCGCGCGAGAACCTGTTGTGTAAACATCGTCTAATAAGAGAACCCTGCGTCCGTGTATATCTCCATGAACTGAAAAACCTTCATCGCTCATCACTCGCGAACCTAGATCAACCCGCCCTCGACGAAGGGGTTGTATATAGGGCGCGCTGAAGCTATCAGTACCTTCAATGATTTTTTGCAAAGAATCGGAAGGTTCAGGACGTGTCGATGGGACGGTCACGACACAATCGAAACCTTCTGTCACATCTTCGAGAAGCGCAAGGTTATAGTGTAAGAACAAGTCCAATATCAGCGCCACGAACCGACCATACGACGGCTCGAACTTCTCGCGTCCTGGCTTATAGTAGCTAAGAACATCTCTCAAAGCGGAGGGCTTGCGATACATAGAGATGGGTATGACAAGCTCGCATGGCCGAGAAAGCGACTCCGACATCTCCATGCAGTTCGAACAGAGAGGAAAACGCTCATGTCGCCAGCTCCGACAAATTGGACAGATATCTGTACCATCGGAAGGAATGCTGACAAGCAGATCGGCTAAAGCCGACTCTAGCTGTAGCGCCTGCTCTAGTCTTAGTTTAGAAAGCACTATACGTACGCTCTTCTAAGTTCGTCGACCACGTCATCGGAAGACTCGACTATTCCGACATTCTCTTGCATTGCGAATAATCTGATCCACGAATGCTTTTCGGCGGCCGCCCGCCAGAACAGTACCCGTCGCCCTTGTTGCAGCGCAAATTCCACCTCGGTTCTGCTGCCACTTTTTTCCTCCCCGTCGACCAAGAGGCTAACCTTAGAAAGAGCGCTGATCACAGAGTTTCTTGCGACGAATGAACTGGGAGTTGGTGGCGAAGATGGGGGGAAGTAAGTCAGAAGGACGCCATTGTCAAGAATTTTCTCGGCGAGAACAGCATTTTCTGGAGGGTAAAGAGGGTAGCCTATTCCAAAGCCTAAAACCCCGACTGTTCTTGCGGACAAATCGATGGCAGCCCTGTGTGCCGCGGTGTCAATCCCACGAGCAAGGCCCGAAATAACGCAGAACCCACTCTTGGCGACTGCTGAGGCTGCTTCATAGGAGAAGTCGAGGCTGTCACGTGATGCTCTTCGGCTTCCAATGATCGAAATCGAACTATTGTCTTCGGGAGAAAGTTCACCCCGCACCCAAATCAACGGGGGACAGTCGTATGACTCTCGTAGATTTCGAGGGAAGTTATGGTCGGTGACCAGGTACAAGCTCAGTCGCGAGTCTTGCTCGGTAAGCTTTCGTGCTGTTGAGAGCCAAAAATCGACCCGGCGTTCATCGAGTCTCTGATCAATATATCGAATAAACTCATTCATTCGTTCTGAGACTCGGCGTACTCCGGTCGAACGAGTCCTCAAGACGTCGGTCAGGTCCCGCGGATGTGCGGGAACTAACTCCAAAGCGGCGAGGACGGTCGCTGCCGCATCAACTGAAGACGCATCATCTGCGTCAAGTAGTTTACCGAGAAGTCCTATTGTCATGTCGGACCACTCAAATACATCGTTTGGCGAACCATTCTCACCGCAGCCGATACGGCGACGCGAGGGTCCAAGTCATTCAGCAGTTTCCAATCGTCCTGCCGGACAGTTGAATCGTCATCTAATGAGAGAAGTTCTGGCATAGTACGTCCGGACCAGGCGGCTCGGGCCGCGCCGCCGGTGTGAGCCAACGGGATAACCGGCACGCCCATTCCTAAGGCAAGCTCTATCTCATCCATGGTTCCGTCTGCGCCGCCAATTACTACCATCGATCGGCTCTGGTCGATAACATGCCTCCTAAGGTCTGCTTGGTCATAGTTCGTGTATATTGCCGTGCCTACTCGTTCTTTCAGTGCAGGGGCCTCGCCGCTCTTCTGGCGAAAGAAGAGCTCAATAGAGAACGGATCGTAACGGTCGGTCATTCGCCTTTCTCGACCAAACTCATAGGAAACAATCATTGCCGCTTTCCCGGCGAGACTGATAATTCCTAACTCAAATTCAGCGAGCCGACTTCCGAGTAGTTTTGCAACCTCGGTAACATCTCCGCTGTCGGGGGCGCCTCCAGAGACGAAAATCTTCTTCTTCTTTGTCCGTCTGACCAGGCGACTAAGAAATTCATTGAGTTGTTCAAAATCGTCTACTTCGCAGACGCCAATATTGCTGTTCTCCAGGTCCACGACGCGTAAGTCGTGCAGCCTGCGCTCGGCTGGGTCATCCGGCCGACGCAGTACTGTAAAGTGCTCGGCGTACTCGCTTTTCTGAAGTGACCTAGAGAGCTTAAGTAGAATTTCTATGTTCGGATCAGTGAAGCTGAATCCTAGGAATAGCATTGACTTGGTGAGGTATGTCGCCTTCAAGGTGGCCCATAAGCGCGGATAGGTCAACTCGTAGCGCTCGTAGTCGCTGCGTGTAATAACTGGAGGGGTTAGCCATCTGGCTGGCCCCCCGCTAGATAGGCTTCCGTGCATTTTTGTAACGCGCCGACGTTGAGGGACGTTTCGTAGAAGCAAGTCGCCATCAGAGGTAATTACACGAGCTTGAGGAATGCTATCCTCGATAAGGCAATCGTAGTTTGTGGTCCAGATATCATCAATGTCAAGCTGTTCGAGCAGCTTGTGTCCGACGCTTGACTTAGTCTCGACCTCGTTCAGTCGACCGAGTATGAGATTGTTTAGAACCGATCTTCCGCCTGGCTCGGTTTGAACGAAGTACTGCGCGAGCAGCGGAAGGTCGGAGAAGTCCTCAGGTACGCGAACCTTAGCGCGGACGTCCTCCAGCAACGAATTCCAACTCGGATAGCCGGCCCCCATCGACAAGCCTGCGCCGACAAACAGAGCAGCGTTACCCGAGAACACAGCTTCCCCATACTGTGTCAACATGTCACGCTCGGTCATTGGCATGGCCTGAGTATAGTCGGCATCTAATTCCCAGGTGCTACGTCAAGTTACCGTCTTCACTTTGCACCCAGACGTGGCGGCTGCCGAACTTGGCTCTATGGGATCAAGGCGAGCCGCCGGCGGCGGCGCGCTGGTCACCTTGCGTTGGCGGGCTCCGGCCCCGTGCGACACGGACGGCCTGCCGCTCCGCTCCGGCCGCCGGTCGCGGGCCGAGCCCGCCGAGTGCAGCCGGGCACAGCGCGCCGCCGAGAGGTCTACCTCAGCTCCAAGAGGCCAGCTCGGGCAGATGGCCGGCTACTCGATGTCCGTCACCAGCCCCACCGACCCGAGCGCCGGATCGTCCAACGGCCGTCGCACCGCGTCAAGGCTGGGAAGCGTGCCTTGACCCGGCGCGACGGCCGCTGAGGATGGCTGCTTATCGGGACGATGGGGGAGGAGTGGCCGAGGCCCGCTCAGGCCGTCTCCAGGCCGTCTGAGGACGGGCACCGGCGAGAAGTGCGGAGAACTCGCGAGACCTGAAACCGCAGGTAGAAGGCAGTGCAGGCGACCGAAGCGCCACCCGTCCAGGGGCGGCCGTCAGAACTGGTAGTAGAGGAACGGGCTGAACGTGCCCGTCGCGATCAGGATCGCCGCGTACACCAGCCCCACCGTCATCACGCCGATGCGCAGCGCCGTTGCCGGGCGGCTTCGGGACGACTCCAGCAGCGGTCCCGTCACCGGGTGGGCCGGCAGCAGGAACACCGCCAGCGCCGCCAGCAGCAGCACCAGCCGCTGGTTCGTGAACGCCTCTTCGACGCCCGCTCCCAGGCCGTCGAGGTCCGGGATCAGCATGTGGCCGATCATCGACAGCGCGTGGCCCAGGTCGGCCGACCTGAAGAACACCCAGCCGAACACCACCAGCAGCATCGTCAGCGCCCGGCGGCCCAGCCGCGACCAGCGGGACGACGGGTCCAGGTCGAAGCCGAACCGTCGTTCGATCACCAGCAGTGCCCCGTGGTAGCAGCCCCACACCAGGAACGTCCACTGCGCGCCGTGCCAGAAACCCGTCAGCACGAACACGATGCACAGGTTGCGGTACGTGTGGGCGGCGCCGTTCCGGTTGCCGCCCAAGGGGATGTACACGTAGTCGCGGAACCAGCGGGACAGCGACATGTGCCAGCGGCGCCAGAACTCCGTGATCGTCACCGACGAGTACGGCCGGGCGAAGTTCTCCGGCAGCCGGAACCCCAGCATGCGGCCCAGGCCGATCGCCATGTCCGAATAGCCCGAGAAATCGAAGAACAGCTGGAGCGTGTAGCCGATCGCGCCGAGCCACGCTGTCGCGAACGTCATTTCGTCCGGGGGCACCTTGAAGCACGCTTCCACCAGCGGGCTCAGCGAGTCCGCGATGATCGTCTTCTTGCACAGGCCCAGCGCGAACCTCGGGAAGCCCGCCGCGATGTCGTCCAGCCGGTGCGAACGCAGCTGCGGCAGCTGGTCGGCGATCTCCCGGTACCGCACGATCGGGCCCGCCACCAGCTGCGGGAACATCGCGATGTACGCCGCGAACGACACCGGGTTGCGCAACGCCTGGCGCTCGCCGCGGTAGATGTCGACCACGTACGAGATGTGGTGGAACGTGTAGAACGAGATGCCGATCGGCACCACCAGGCTCGCCACCGGCACGCTGCCGCCGAACCAGTGCGCGACCGCCGCGATCTGCTGCGTCGCGAACCCCGCGTACTTCCAGATCAGCAGCACCGCGACGTCCAGCGACACCACCGCGATGAGGATGCGGCGCCGCCGGACGCCGTTGACGTCGAACGGGTTCGGCGCCAGCAGCGGGCCGGCCAGGAAGTTGACCACCATGCAGCCGAGGAGCAGGAACACGAACGGCCCCGCGCCGATCGTGTAGAACAGCAGGCTGCCGACCGCGACGATGCCGTTGCGCCAGCTCCGCGGGCACACCAGCACGGCGACGAGCACCGCCGGCATGAAGTACCACAGGAACAGTGGCGATACGAACGACATCGGGTCCCCTCGGCTTTATCCGATGGTGACCTTAACCCGACCGGGTGGTGCCGTCAGACCCGACCGGCGACACGGCGGCGGCGCGCGACCTCGGCGAGCAGCACGCCGGCCGCGACCGAAGCGTTCAGCGACTCCACGCCCGCCGCCATCGGGATCGACACCGTCGCGTCGCACGTCTCGCGGACCAGGCGCGACAGGCCGCGGCCCTCCGAGCCCAGCACGATGACCAGCGGGTCGGCCGCCAGCTCCAGCTCGTCGATGTCCACCGACCCGTCGGCGTCCAGGCCGACCAGCATCAGGCCCTCGTTCGCCCACGCCTTGAGCTGACGGGTGAGGTTGGTCGCCACCGCGATCGGCAGCTTCGCCGCCGTGCCGGCGCTCGTGCGCCACGCCACCGCCGTCATGCCCGCGCTGCGCCGCTCCGGCAGCAGCACGCCGTGCGCGCCGAACGCGGCCGCCGAGCGGATCACCGCGCCCAGGTTGCGCGGGTCGGTGACGCCGTCGAGCGCGACGAACAGCGGCACCTCGCCCGAGTTGCGGGCCGCGGCCATCAGCTCGTCCGGGTGGGCGTACTCGAACGGCGGGACCTGCAGGCCCAGGCCCTGGTGCACCGCCCGGTTCGTCTTGCGGTCCAGTTCCTCGCGCGGGATCTCCAGGATCGAGATGCCCTTGTCGCCGGCGAGCCGGACGGCCTCGTTGACGCGGTCGTCGATGTCGATGTTCAGCGCGACGTACAGCGCCGTCGCCGGCACGTCCGCGCGCAGCGCCTCCACCACCGGGTTGCGCCCGGCGATCAGCTCCGGCTTGTCGGCCTTCTTCTGCCGGGCCTGGTCGCGCTTGGTCGCGGCGTTGGCCTGGCGGTACGCCTTGTGCCCGGGCCGGTCCTCCGCCTTCGGGGTCGGTCCCTTGCCTTCGAGGGCCTTGCGGCGCTGCCCGCCCGAGCCGACGACGGCACCCTTCTTGGTGCCCGCCTTGCGGATCGCGCCCTGGCGCCGCGAGTTGCCTGCCATGGTGAAAGTTTCCTTGCTCGTAACGGGATCAGTCGGACTTGACTGTCCACTGAGGACCGTTGGGGGTGTCCTCCACCACGATGCCCGCCTGCGAGAGGCGGTCACGGGCGGCGTCCGCGCGGGCGAAGTCCTTCTCGGCGCGGGCCTGCTGGCGCTCGGCCAGCAGCCCTTCGACGATCCGGGACAGCGCGTCCTTGGTGGGCGTGTCGGAACCGCCCGCCTCGGACCAACGCGCGGACAGCGGGTCGAGGCCGAGCACGTCGGTCATCGCGCGGACGGCCGCGGCGAATTCGAGTGCCTTGGAGGTGTCGCCCGCGTCCAGGGCGGCGTTACCGTCCCGGACCGTGGTGTGGACCACGGCGAACGCCTGCGGCGTCGCCAGGTCGTCGTCCAGCGCGTTGGCGAACTCCGCCGGGATCGTGCCCAGCGCGACCTCGCCGGACTGCGCGGCGCGGCGCAGGAACGTCTCGATCCGCCGGTAGCCCTGCGCGGCTTCGGACAGCGCGCCGTCGGAGTACTCGATGGTCGAGCGGTAGTGCGGCTGGACCAGGTAGTAGCGCAGCTCCGGCGCCCGGTAGCGCTCCAGCATCGACGGGATCGACACGGTGTTGCCGAGCGACTTCGACATCTTCTCGCCCGACATGGTCACCCAGGCGTTGTGCAGCCAGAACCGCGCGAAGGCGTCGCCCGCCGCGTTCGACTGGGCGCGCTCGTTTTCGTGGTGCGGGAAGACCAGGTCGATCCCGCCGCCGTGGATGTCGAACTCCGCGCCGAGGTAGGCCGTCGCCATCGCCGAGCACTCCAGGTGCCAGCCCGGCCGGCCGTGTCCCCACGGCGTCGGCCACGACGGCTCGCCCGGCTTCGCGCTCTTCCACATGGTGAAGTCGCGCGGGTCGCGCTTGCCGCGGGTCGGCGTCTCGCCCTGCTGGACGTCCTCGAGGACCTGGCCGGACAGCTTCCCGTACTCGTCGAACGACTTCACCGAGAAGTAGACGTCGCCGTCCGCGACGTAGCCGTGGCCGCTCTCGATGAGGCGTTCCATCAGCTCGACCATCTGGGTGACGTGCCCGGTCGCGCGCGGGTTGATCGACGGCGGCAGGCAGCCGAGCTGCTCGTACGCCTCCTCGAAGGCGCGCTCGTGCGTCGCGCCCCACTCCCACCACGGCCGGCCGTGCTCGGCGGCCTTGGTCAGGATCTTGTCGTCGATGTCCGTGACGTTGCGGACCAGCAGCACGTCCAGTCCACTGTGGACGAGCCAGCGGCGCAGGACGTCGTAGTTCAGCACGCCGCGGACGTGCCCGATGTGCGGAACGCCCTGCACGGTGGCACCACACACGTAGATCGACGCCGTTCCGCTACGGACGGGGTGGAACTCCCGCACGCTCCGGGTCGCTGTGTCGAAAAGGTGAAGGGCCACCCTGAAAGGGTACGGGGTGGGTGTGGGGGAGGTCGCAGCCGGTTAGCCGACGCCGTAGCCGCGCAGGGCCGTGAGCAGGGCGTCCGGCCGCTCCGCCGTGGGCAGCGGGTCGACCAGCGCGAACTCGCAGCCCAGGGCGCGGGCGCCGCCGTCGGCCTCCTCGCTGTCGCCGACCATCAGCGTCTCGGTGGCCGGGACGCCGAGCGACTGCACTGCCCGGCGGAAGATCTCCAGCTCCGGCTTGACGGCGCCGACCTCGAAGGACAGCACGAACTCGTCGACGTAGGCGTCCCACCCGCGTGCGGTGAAGGCCGGCCGGATGTCGAAGGCGATGTTGCTCAGCACGCCGACCTTCAGGCCCCGCTCGGACGCCGCCTTCAGCGCGGCTTCGGTGTCCGGGTACGGCGTCCACTGGCTGGGATCGATGAGCCGGTTGTAGAGCGCTTCGGCCTGGTCGCGGTGCGGGACGCCCGACTTCTTGAGCACCTCGAGGTAGACCTTCCGGTGCAGCGCGGGGTCGCGGTCGCGCTCCCGCCAGGCGTGCACGTGCTCGGCGTCCAGCTCGACGACCTGCCCGACGGGAGCGGTCATCCGGCGCATGAGCTCGGCCTGCGCCTCGATGTCGAGCGGCTCGCCGTCGTGGTCGGTCAGTTCGGTGAGCCAGGACTCGTCCTGCTCGAGCCGGAAGAGCGTGCCGGAGAAGTCGAACAACACGGCCCTGATCGTCATGGTTTTCAGCCTAACGGGATCTTCAGGCCGAGTGCCCTGTGATGTGTTCGGGGACAACGCGCACCAGGACGCGCACGACGTCGGCCGGCTCGGGTGGGAAGGTCGTGCCGGTGTACTTGCGGGCGAGTTCGTCGTTCAGCTCGCGGCCGCCTTCGGCGGTGACTTCGGCGCGGCCGCGGATCTCGACGTAGTTCTCGGGATCGGCCAGGTCGAAGACGGAGAGCGAGACGCGGGGGTCGCGCCGGATGTTGCGCTCCTTGCGCCGGCCCCGGACGGTCACGAAGAGGACGGTGTCGCCGTCCCGCTTCGCCCAGACGACGGAGCTCTGCGGCGAGCCGTCGGCGTTCGTGGTGGCGACGACGGGGTAGTTGGCGCCGTCGAGCAAGGCCTTGGTGGCTTCGTTGAACTTCACACCCGGACCCTATTTCACGTTGCCGGCGATCTTGTCGACCTTCAGGCGGACGACGACGCGTTCGGTTTCGGGGCCTTCGGGCGGCGGGTCCTGGGCGAGGTACTTGTGGCTGAGGGTCTTGGGGAGGGTCTTGCCGGGGTCGGGGGTGATCGTGGCGGTGCCGCGCAGCTGGGTGTGGCGGTAGGGATTGGTCGCGTCGGTGATGGAGACGCTGAGGCGGGGATCACGGCGCAGGTTGCGGACCTTCCGGCGGTCTTCGGTGGCGCTGAAGACGAGGTCACCGTCGTCGAGGCCGATCCAGACGACGGAGGTCTGCGGGGCGCCGTCGGGGTCGAGGGTGGCGACGGTGGCGAAGTTCTTCCCGTCGATCAGGGCGCGGACGGCGTCCGGGAGGGTGAGGGCCATATCACGCCGAACCGGCCTCGGCGGGGGCCTATTCCGCGGCTGAGACTCAAGCGCTCCAACCGGCGAGGGGTGACTAGGTGGAGTGCTGGCCAGCGGGTTTGAAGGGGCGCGTTCGCCGAGGCAGCGTAGGCGGCTGTTGTAGGCCTGTTGCTCGACCGCCAGTGGCGGTTTTCCTCACCGGTGTCCAGATCCGATCGCAGCCGGTGTGGCGGTAGGGATCGACGGCGTCGGTGATGGAGACGCTGAGGCGGGGATCACGGCGCAGTTGCGGGGGCCGGGCCGGCTCGCGAGCACCCCCGCCCTCCTCTGGGGGGCGTGCCCTTGTCCAGCGTATCGGGGGCGGCCGACAAAAAGCCGAAATCCGAGCGGCTGCGGCCGAGTTGTCCACATCTCGGCCCGGCTGTGGACAACTCGGACCGGCGCGACCCTCGGCCCGGGCTGCCTCGGAACGGGCCGTATTCCGGACCAGCGCCGCCGCGCAAAGCAGGCCTATTCCTCCGCCGCCAGCAACAGCGCCGTGGCGAAGGCCGCGATCCCCTCACCGCGCCCCGTGAGGCCCAGCCCGTCCGAAGTCGTCCCCGACACGCTCACCGGTCCCCCGACCGCCTCCGACAGCACCTTCTGCGCCTCCTCGCGCCGCTTCCCCACGCGTGGCGCGTTCCCCACGATCTGCACCGATGCGTTCCCCACCCGCCAACCGGCGGCGTGGACCAGTTCCCGGACCTCGGCCAGCATGTCCGCCCCGTGGGCGCCGTCCATCCGGGGGTCGCCCGTGCCGAACACCGCTCCCAGGTCCCCCAGGCCGGCCGCCGACAGCAGGGCGTCGCACAGCGCGTGTGCTGCCACGTCGCCGTCCGAATGGCCCGCGCAACCGTCCACCTCCGGCCACAGCAGGCCCGCCATCCAGCACTCGCGGCCGGCCTCGATCGGGTGGACGTCGACCCCGTTGCCGATCCTCACAGCGTCTCCTCGTTCTTCGGTGCCGCCGCGATCGCCTCGGCCAGGGATAGTTCGAAATCCGTTGTGACGCGCATCGCGTCCGGGTGCCCGTCGACCAGTGCCGCGCCGGTGGCGTCCCACGGGTCGGCCGCCGACAGGAACGCCGGCAGCCGGTAGCCGATCGGGGTCTGGGCCGTGCGCAGGCGCGTGCGGTCCTCGGTTCCGACGATCAGGGACGAATCGGTCACCTTCACCGTGTCCGCCATCGGCAGCACCGGGACGACGACCGGGTCGTCACCCACCGCAGTGATGACATTGCGCACAGTCTCCGCAGGAATGAAGGCCCGCAGAGCGTCGTGGAGGAGTACAACTGAGTCACGGGGAAGATCGGGCTCGACGGCGGCGAAGGCCTGCCGGAGCGAGCCGGGGACCACCCGGCAGTCCAGGCCGGTGACGGCCTCGGAAAACAACGACGCACACCGCTGGGGGGCCGCCACGAGCACCAGATCGATCTCCGGTACGCCGAGCAGCCCCCGCACGGTGTGCGTGAGTAGCGCCTCACCATGGACCGGCGTGAGAGCGAGCTCTCCGTCGGAGGCATGATGTGCGACGGTCACGATCGCGACGACGTTCATCGGTTCGCGATCGTAGAGGCACCCGTGGGATGCCCTGGGCTCAGACCGTCGCGGTTTCCAGAACTTCGTCGAGGAGGACTTCAGCCTTGTCCTCGTCGGTGCCCTCCGCGAGCGCGAGCTCGCTGACCAGAATTTGCCGCGCCTTGGCGAGCATGCGCTTCTCGCCTGCCGAAAGCCCGCGGTCCTTCTCTCGCCGCCAGAGGTCGCGCACCACTTCGGCCACCTTGTTCACATCGCCGGAGGCGAGCTTCTCGAGGTTGGCCTTGTACCGACGAGACCAGTTGGTTGGCTCCTCGGTGTGCGGAGCACGCAGAACGTCGAAGACCTTGTCCAGTCCTTCTTGCCCGACGACATCGCGAACGCCGACGATCTCGGCGTTGTCAGCGGGCACGCGAACCGTGAGATCCCCTTGCGCGACCTTGAGGACGAGGTACTTCTTTTCCTCGCCCTTGATCACGCGGGTCTCGATGGCTTCGATGAGTGCGGCACCGTGGTGCGGGTAGACGACGGTCTCTCCGACCTTGAAAACCATGTGTCCTCTGCCCCTTTCGCTGACTCCATCCTAGCACGGTCCGCCAGTGCCCACCTAGCGGGCCGGACTCGTCCTCGCAGGTCAGCGGCCTGGGCGGGGGTTGACAAACGTCCGACGCCCGTGCTCATGCAGGTGATGGGGACGCGTTTCCCGAGGTGGTACGAAATCCTTTGTGGACGGTTGATCTTGGGCGCAACGCGGACCGGTTCTGCCCGGGAGATCGCGCCCGGCTAGTCTTCGCGGGGACGAGGCCGTGAAACTGGAAGGACTGCGACGTGAGGCTGCAGAATCGTCGCGTGCTCGGCGCGGGCGTGCTGGCGCTCGGTGCCGCGCTCGTGCTCGCCGGGTGCGGGGCCGGCCAGATCACCCAGACCGACTCGCAGCAGCCCGCCGTCAACGGCACGTATGCCCAGGTCAAGACCATTGTCCTGCGTGACGCCGCGGTGCAGTACCCGACGTCGGGCCCCGGCTACCCGGCCGGCGCGACCCCGTCGCTGACGCTGACGGTCGTGAACATCGGCACCCAGGACGACTCGCTCATCTCGGTGACGACCGAGGACGGCACCCAGGCGACCGTGGGCGGCTCGAAGGCCGTCGTCGCCGGGCACTCCCTGGTGATCGGCCCGGACGACGCGGTCGAGTCCACCAACGAGGTGCAGACCACACCGCCGAGCGCGCCCTCGTCGACGGGCACGTCCGCGAGCTCGACTCCCACCAAGTCGGAGACCAACACCCCGGGCAGCCTGACGGCGTCGTCGACGTCCGAGGTCCCGTCGTCCGGCCCGGCCGCGACGCCGACAGCGCCCGAGAAGGTCGGCCAGGCCACGGTCAAGCTGCCGGCGCTGAAGCAGCCGCTGTGGCCGGGGCAGACGATCAAGGTGACGTTCGTCTTCCAGAACGCGGGCCCGGTCACCGTGGAGCTGCCGGTCGCGGCTCCGGCGCACGTCAAGGAGTAGGTCCCCGGTTTTGTCGGTGGTCGCCGATAGCCTCGCGGGGTGAAGAAGGGGACCACCTACCGCTGCGGGAGCTGCGGGTACGAAGCGGCCAAGTGGCTGGGCCGGTGTCCGGAGTGCCAGGAATGGGGCTCGTTCGAGGAACGCGGGGCGCCGGTCAAGCCGGCCATCCAGCGCGTCGCCGCCGGGGCGCCCAGCGCACCCGCGCGGCCGATCGGCGAGGTCGACGTCGAGGCCGCGCGCGCCCGGCGCACCGGTGTCTCCGAGCTCGACCGGGTGCTCGGCGGCGGTCTCGTCCCGGGCGCTGTCGTCCTGCTCGCCGGTGAACCCGGGGTCGGCAAGTCGACCCTGCTGCTCGAGGTCGCCTACCAGTGGGCGAAGACCGTCGACAGGTCCCTCTACGTCACCGGCGAGGAGTCCGCGGGCCAGGTCCGGTTGCGCGCCGAGCGAACGGGCAACGTCCACGACCGCATGTACCTCGCCGCCGAGAGCGACCTCTCCGCCATCCTCGGCCACGTCGACGACGTCAAGCCGGGCGTGCTGATCGTCGACTCGGTGCAGACGATGGCATCTCCGCAGGTCGACGGCTCGCCGGGCGGGGTCACGCAGGTCCGCGCGGTGACGTCCGGGCTCGTCGCGCTCGCCAAGGAGCGCGGGCTGCCCGTCGTCCTGGTGGGGCACGTCACGAAAGACGGCTCGGTCGCCGGCCCGCGCGTGCTCGAACACCTGGTGGACGTCGTGCTGCAGTTCGAGGGCGACAAGCACTCGACGCTGCGGATGGTCCGCGGCATCAAGAACCGCTTCGGCGCCGCCGACGAGATCGGCTGCTTCGAGCTGCAGGAAGAAGGCATCGTCGGGGTGCCGGACCCGTCCGGGCTGTTCATCAGCCGCACGGCGGAGCCGGTCCCCGGCACGGCGATCACCGTCTCCCTCGAAGGCAAGCGGCCGCTGCTGGGCGAGGTCCAGGCGCTGGTGTCGTCGACGTCGGCGCCGCAGCCGCGGCGCGCGGTGAGCGGGCTGGACTCGGCGCGCGTGGCGATGGTCCTGGCCGTCCTCGAGAAGCGCGGCGGGCTGAAGCTCGGCGACAAGGACGTCTACGCCGCCACGGTCGGCGGCATGAAGATCACCGAGCCCGGGATCGACCTCGCGCTGGTGCTGGCGCTGACGTCGAGCTTCGGAGACGTCGCCCTGTCACCCCGGCTGGTGTCCGTCGGCGAGGTCGGGCTGGCCGGTGAGATCCGCCGGGTGCCGAGTGTCGGGCGCAGGCTGGCCGAGGCCGCGCGGCTGGGTTTCACGCACGCACTGGTCCCGCCGGACTCGGGGAAGCCGCCGGCGGGAATCCGCGTGTTGGAGGTGGCGAACGTCGCGGACGCGTTGAACGCGGCCAGTCACGCCCGCTGATCACCCCGACGCCCGGGTGATCGAGAACGAGTACACGGCGTCCGGCTCGCCGAGCTTCTGCGCGTTCGGCGGGAACACCGGGATTTCCGAGGACATCGTGACGGTCGTCGACGGGTACGCCGGGGAGCTCGGCGGTATCTCCGACGTGCTCATCGGGATGTTGCTCGGCTGACCGGTCACCGAGAACACGCCGTCGGCCGCGGCCATCAGCTGGGCCGTCGACGGGTCGAGGTACAGGCGCTGGCCCTTGTCCTTCCCGACGACGACCGTCGCGGGACGCCCGTCGGGCGTGTGCCCGGCCTCGGCGTAGATGCCGGGCAGCGCGGTCAGCGCGTCCCGCAGGGCGATCCGGACGTCCTTGCCGACCAGGCCCAGCCCCAGCACGCTGCGCACCATCGCGATCGACTCGGCCGGAGCCCCGTGGTTGTCGCGGAGCAGGGCCTTGGCCACCTGCGCGCGGTCGGGGGTCAGCGAGGCGACGAACGCCGCGTCCGGCGCCAGCCAGTTCGTGGGCGGCCGGCCGGGGAACACGCCGCCGGGGCCGTACTCGTCGAGGGGGGCCCGGTTGAGGCGGACCTTGGCCTGCGTGGCGGCGTCCAGCCCGCTGATCCCGCCCGTCCACCTCGTGCGGCGGTGCCAGACGCCGGTGGGATCGGCGGGGATCCACAGCTCGACCATCTGCTGGAACTTCGACGGCAGCCCGAAGGTCATCTGGCTCACCCACGCGAGCTTCTGCGCGTAGTGGAATTCGCCGGGCGCGAGCGGCCGGTCGGGGTCGGCGAGCTGCGCGGCGGGGTGCGCCGGTTCCGGCGCCGGCGGGCGCAGCGAAACGACGATCCCGAGCCCGCCGACCAGCGTGACGACGGCCGCGGCCACCGCGATCCACCGCCAGGTGCCACGCCGGCGGGGCTGGGGCGGTGCTTCGGCGGTGCCGGCCGCGGCCATCAGGGACGCGCGCGCGAACGCCAGCCCGTCGTCCTCCTCGACGTCGTCGTGCAGGTCGGACAGGGCCGCGTCGAGTTCGGCGTCGGACCAGATCTTCCGGACGTTGTCTTCACGCAAGGTCCTGCACCTCCTCTTGAGCCGGGGCGTTCGTCCTGAGCCAGCGTCTGATCCGGTGCAGCCGGGACCGGACGGTACCGGGTGGGATGCCGAGGGCTTCGGCGACCTCGGCCGGTTCGAGCCCGGCCCAGGAGACGAGCAGCAGCGTGTCGCGGTCGGCGGGGCTCAGCTTGGCCAGCGCGCCGGCGAGCTGGGCGGCGCGGACCTGGGCGTCGACCTGCTCGGCGACGCGGCCGTCGTGCGCGGCGTGGGTGTGGTCGCCGGTGCGCGCGAGCCGCGCGGTGGCCTGCAGCCCGCGCAGCTCGGACCGCACGTGGTGGCGCAGCAGGTTGGTGGCGATGCCGTAGAGCCACGACCGCGCGGTGCCGAGCTCCGGCCGGTAGGACTCCCGCCGCCGCAGGGCGACGAGGAAGGTCTCGGCGACGAGGTCGTTGGCCGGCTCCGGGCCGACGCGCCGGGCGAGGTAGCGCCGCAGCGCGGCGGCGTGGGCGTCGAAGAGCCGCCCGAACGCCGGCCCGGGCTCACTTCCGCCCAGGTCCGGGCGGTCGGGCCCCCAGAGCTCCGATCCCTCGTGGATCACCTGCATGCCCCCCGTTGCCCGCAGCGCGCTTCAGCGTTCACGGGCGAACCTACTTTCGTCGTGCGCCGTTCGGGACGGGTCCGGCCGGGCCCCGAGCGTCGAAGGCGATCTTCCGCCCTGGTCGGCCCGGCGAGTCGCGCATTCGGCGGAAAGGACTGGACCACGTCTTTCGCCTGGTGCGCGTACTTCGTTACCGAGTACCGGAATGTCGAGACTATGACCTTGATCTCAATTGCTCCGGGTTGGGCGCTTTCCTAGGTTGGTGGAGCGACCGTCCGGGAGGGGCGGGTGCGGGGGAGGGGAATCCATGCGCGTTCGCGCGGTGCTTTGCGGTGCTTTTTTCACGGTGGTCGTGTCGGTGCTGAGCCCGGCGGCCGCACTCGCGGCAGGCAGCGCTCCCGGCGCGGCGGCGCTCGCGGCCAGTCCGGCCGCGGACCGGGTCTGGGTGCAGTACCTGGCGCAGCGCGACCCGCGGTCGCTCGTCCGGATCGCGGCCTGGCAGGCGCTGCTGTCGAGCGACCCGGACGCCGCGATCGCCCAGTTCCTGACCTCCGGCTACGACTACGCGGTCCGGCTGTCCGCGGAGCGGAAGGCGCGCAACGCGGACTTCGCCAAGCGGGTTCTCGCGGCCTTCACCGCCGAGTTCGCGCCCGAAGTCCACGCCGCGGCGCAGTACGCCGTGAACAGCCGGAACGACGCCGATCGCGAGCTCTTCGCCAACGGCGGGTTCGAAGCCGCGAAGCAGCGTGACGCGGCCGCCCGGCAAGCGCGGGGCGACCAGGCCAAGGCGCTCTCGGACGCCGATCGCGTCTTCGTCCGGGACCTCGCCGAGCGCGACCCGGGTGCGCAGGTGCGGGTGAGCGCGGCGTACGCGGTGCGCGCCGGCGCGACGGACGACGACCTCGTCGAGTTCTTCGCCAGCGGCTGGGCGTTCGGCGCCCGGCTGGACCTCGAATCCTTCCGGCAGCGGTCCGCCGACGACGACGCGCGGTGGCGGGTCACGGTCACGGGGTTGCTGGCCGACGCCGCCGCGGCGGAGGAGGCCGCCAAGAACGCCTCGGCCGAGCTGGCCGAACAGGCCCGCGCCAACGCCGTCGGTGCCTGGCAGGCCGTCGGCAGGCAGACCGCGCCCGCACTGTCCTATTGGGACGATGCGCGGCGGGTCACCGACGCGCAGGCGGCGAACTGGGCGGCGGTCACCGCCGCCGCGAACGCCGCCACCGGGCCGAACTGGGCCGCCGTGGCCGGCCCGGCGGGGGCGGCGGAAGCCGACTGGACCGCGGAGCGCGACTTCGCCGTTCAGCAAGCCGCCTATTGGACTTCCTTGCTGCAGCAGGCACTCGACGGCGAACAGCGGGTCCGCGCGGGCAACTGACCGCACCCGATCCGTTCTCCGGTCCCGCTCGCCGCGGGACCGGCGGAACCGCGCGTCCGCGTGGATCGCGCACGACACCACCCGAGGGGAACATGAGAAGGCGAACGAATCTGGCGGTCGCAGCGGCCGTCACCCTGGCCGTGGCCGGCGGGCTCACCGGGGTCCCGGTGCCCGCCGTCGCGGCGGTCCCGGTCCCGGCCGCGAGCGCGGCCACGGCCGCCGCGCCCGAGTCCACGATGGAGGACAAGGTCCGGGCGGCCGCCGTGCTGGGCATCCTGGCCGGCGACGACCTCCTGGTGCTCAACGACCGCAACTTCGTCATCGCGCTGTGGCGGCAGGCCACGGGCCGCGAGGTCCGGGCCTCGGCGGAACTCGCCTTCTCGGGCACCGACCTCGAGTGCACGCAGTGGATCAAGACCGGCATCCACGAGGCCAAGAAGCGCGACGACGCCAACGAAATCCGTGACGCGGAGATCGCGCGGCAGGCCCGCGAACTCAAGCAGCACGCCGCGGCGACCATCGGGATCGCCGCGGAACCGGAGCTGCTCGTGCAGAGCTACCGCGATTTCGTGTACGCGCTCTGGCAGCGGGCCACCGGGCCGAAGGTGAAGGCCGCCGCGCTGGCCGCGTTCGGCGGTGACGAAGCGGCCCAGAAGGAGTTCCTGCTCAACGGCATCGTCACCGCGCACGCCCAGGACCAGCAGGACGCGATCGACGCCGACCAGGCCGCCAGCGAGGCGGAGAAGGCGCGGATCGCCGCCCGCAACGCCAAGGCGAACGCCGCCGCCGTGCTCGGCATCGTCGCCACCGAGAGCGTGCTGGTGCTGTCCGACGAGAACTTCGTCCGCGAGATCTGGAACCGGGCGACGCCGGGGACCGAGGTCGCGATCGCGGCCGAGACCGCGTTGCGCAGCAGCAACCCGGCCGACTGGAAGGCGTTCATCGACACCGGCATCTACGACGCGAACCGGCGGGACATCGCCATCGCGCTGCAGAAGAAGGCGGACGCGGACCGCAAGCGCCTGAACGAGCTCAAGGTGAAGGCCGAGAACAGCGGGATGCACCCGGCGCTGGTCGCGGCGGCCACCACCGCGCTGGCCGGGGACGCCGGCGCGGTCGACCGGTTCCTGCGCATCGGCCAGTACGAGGACGGCGTCCTCCGGCAGTCGCTGAGCGCCCAGACGCCGGGGTCCCGCGGCGCCCACATCCGCGCGGCGACGGGCTCGCAGGCCGTCATCGACTTCGGGCCGGTCGCTCCCCAGCCGGCCGACGGCGTGCCCTTCACCTGGAAAGTCGTGCCGGGTCTCGCGGACTTCGACTGCCACTCCTTCGAGTCGGTCACCAGCCCGGGCACGTACCTGCGGCAGCTCGACTTCAAGGTGCTGGCAGCGGCGAGCGACGGCTCGGACCGGTTCCGGTCCGACGCCACCTGGTGCTCGCGGTCCGGCACGGACGCCGGCACGGTCACCTTGGAGTCGAAGGGCGCGCCCGGCCGGTTCCTCCGGCACTACGGCGGGCTGCTCTACGCGGCGGACAAGAGCGGCGCCCACCCGTACGACGCGGTGAGCCTCTTCGAAGAGGACCGGCTGTGGCGCGTCGACGGCGAGAACGCCACCAGCTCGGCGATCCACCGGCGCTGGCTCAACGACGACGCCGTGCGTGCGCGCGTCGGCGACCCGGTCGCGGACGAGGTGACCGACGGTTCCCTGCGGTACCGCGACTACACGAAGGGCCGGCTCGTCTGGTCCACCGCCACGGGCGCGAAGGAGCTGGAGGGCAACATCCTCGCCAAGTACATCGAACGCGACCTGCCGCACTCGGCCGCCTTCGGCGCGCCGACCATCGATGAGACGTCCACCCCGGCGGGCGGCGGCCGGTACAACCACTTCGCCGGCGGCGGGTCGATCTACTGGACGAGCACGACCGGTGCGCACCCCGTTTCCGGCGGCGTCAAGGACCGCTGGCGGGCACTGGACTGGGAACGCTCCTACCTGGGCTTCCCGGCGGCCGACCCGGCCGAGACGGCCACCGCGATCTGCCAGAACTTCCAGGGTGGCTCGGTCTCCGTCCGGAAGTCCGACGGCGTCGTGACCGACAGCCGCTCGCGCTGTGTCGGAACGGCCTAGCGGCCCGCACTGATCCGTCGACCGAACAGCGGGGCCCGGCACCTCCGGGTGCCGGGCCCCGCGACGTCTTGGGGAGAGCCGTGAACCTGAAGAGATCCGCGGTGGCGGGCGCGCTGGCCGTCACCATGCTGGCCGGGCTGCTGCAGCCGTCCGCCGCCGCGCCGCACCCGCTCGCGGCGGCGCCGGTCGCCGCCCAGGCCGCCGATGACCCGGCGCCGCCGGACGACCACCCGCCCGAGGAGCTGTACCAGCCGTGGGACGGCCAGACCGGCGTGCCGGACTGGGGTGATCCGCGGTTCCGGCAGCTCGTCGCCGACAACGCCGAGCTGGCCGAGGACCTCGAGGTCCGGGACGCCGCGAAAGCCGCGTTGGCCGCGGGCGGCCCGGCGATCATGGCGTTCCTCGACACCGGTCTCGTCGACGCCCAGCACCGCGCCGCCGAGCGCAAGGCCCGCGAAGCCGCGGCCGACCGCGCCCTCATCGAGCCGATGCGCGGCACCGGCGGGCCCTACTTCAACGCCGAAGTCGACCGCGTGCTGGCCGGCAGCGACTCCGACCGCAGGCTCTTCCTCGCCTACGGCAAGGACGTCGCCAAGCAGCGCGACGACCAGGTCAGCCAGGACGCGCAGACCAGGGCGGCACAGAACCGCTCCCGCGTCCAGCTCCTCACCGGCGCCGGCGGACCGGCCGTGAAGGCGGCCGCCGAGCAGGCTCTCCTCGGCGGCGACGCCGCGATCGAAGCCTTCCTGGCGACCGGCTACCTGACCGCGGCCAAGGCCGACGCCGACGCCCGTGAACAGCAGATCGAGGCCGAGCGGGCCCGGATCAAGGCCGCCGAAGACCTCTCCGACCTGGCCAAGCGCGCGGCGCGGGCGGCGCAGGCGCGGCACGACCTGCTCGTCGCGCACGGCAACGGCGTCCACGCGCTCGAGCGGGCCGCCAACGCCCTCGTCTCGGCCGGTACCGAAGCCCGCCGCGCCGAGCAGATCCTGGTGGCGAACAAGGCGGGCGGCCAGCACCCGCCGTCGGCGTTCGACGACGTGAAGAACGAGGTGGCGCGCCAGCTCGGCTACGCCCGGCAGGCCGCGACCGACGCCCAGCAGGCGGCGGCGACCGCGCAGGTCCAGGCGGGCATCCTGGTCGACACCGGCCTGACCTACGGCGTCCAGTGGGCACAGATGGCGACGGGCATGGCGGACGCGGCCCAGGCCGCGGTGTCCGCGTCCGAGACCGCGCAGCACGCGATCGACGCGACGGCCTACACCGACCAGGCCCGCAACGCGCAGGAAGAGGCGGAACGGCACGCCGAGGAAGCGAAGCAGTGGCGGCTGCACGCCGAGGAGCACGCCCGCGCGGCGGCCAAGATCGCCGACGCCGCCAGGGTCCAGGCGGACGCCGCGAAGGACGCGGCCGCCCGCACCAAGGCCGCGCGGGTCGTGGCCGAACAGGCGGAAAGCCAGGCCTGGGCCGCGGCCGAACGGACGAAGAACGCCCGGATCACCGCGGAGCGCGAAGCGGCCAACGCGGCCGCAGCGCGGGCGACGGCCGAACGCGAGCGCGGCAACGCCCACTCGGCCCGCCTCCGCGCGGACCAGCAGGCGGCGACCGCCCACTCGGCGCGTCGCGAAGCCGACCGGCAGGCCGGGATCGCGTCCGACGCGCTCGACGACGCCAACATCCAGGACGGCATCACCGCGGACCTCGAAACCAAGGCTCGCGGCGAAGAGGACAACGCACACCGTGCCCGGGACCGTGCGTACGCGGCCGAAGCGGCCCAGCTGGCCTCGGATGCCCGGGCGGCCGCTCTCGAAGCGGGCGCGGCCGCGGCCCGGGGTGGGGCCTACGAGCAGCCGGCCCGTGACGCGGCGACCCGCGCGCGTCAGGACGCCGGCACGGCCCGGACCGCGGCGACGGCGGCGCGCGGAGCGGCGAACACCGCGACCGGCGCCGCGGCGGGTGCGCGGGCGTCGGCCACCGAAGCGACCCGTGCGGCGGCCCGTGCCCGGGCGGCCGCGCAGGCGGCGCAGGCCGCGGCGGCCCGCGCCGACGCGGCGGCACGCCAGGCCGAAGCCGAAGCCGCGGCGACGCACGCCGCCGCGTTGCGGGCCGAATCCGCGGCGGCGGACGCCACGGCGAACGAGGCCAAGGCGGCCGAGGCCGCCCGGTCGGCCACCGCGTTGGCGGAGCAGGCGTCCGGCGAGGCGATGCAGGCGCTCTTCGCGGCCGACCGCACCAAGGCGGAGGCCGACGCGGCCGCGAACGAAGCCGTGTCCGCGGCCACCCAGGCGAACCTCGCGGTCAACGCCGCGCTGGCCGCCCGCTCGTCGTCGCAGGCCATCACCGACCCGGCCAACACCGCGATCACCGTCGCGACGCCGTTCAGCGGGACCGACATCGCGGCGGACTTCACCGTCCTGGTCGCCCAGCAGGCGAAGCTGGTCGGCGACCAGCAGGCCCAGGCGGCCAAGACCCGCGCGGACGAGGCCCTCGTCGCGGCGCAGGCGGCGGCCGACGCGGCGGCCAGGGCGGCGGGCGAGATCAAGCCGGCCTACGACGCTTCCGCGGCGGCCGCGCGGTCCGCGTCGGCGGCCGCGAACTCGGCGGCCGAAGCCCAGCGGGCCGCCGCGGACGCGGCCGTCGACGGTGCCGCGGCCCGGGCCGCGAGTGGCCGGGCCGCCCAGGCGGACGCGCAGGCGAAGGCCGACGCGGTCCGGGCCAGGACCGCGGCCAACGCGGCGGGCAACGACGCGGCGATCGCGGGCCGGGCGGCTTCGGCGGCGGAAGGTGACGCGGCCGCGGCGCGATCGGCGGCGAGCCGGGCCGAGGGCGACGCCGCGGCCGCGCGGGACGCGGCGAGCCGGGCGGAGGACAGCGCGACCAAGGCGGAAGCGGCGGCCGACGACGCCCGGATCCACGCGGACAACGTCGCGCAGGCGGCGAAGAACGCGCTGGACAGCTCGATCGAGGCCGGGAAGGCGGCCGACCGCGCGGAGGAAGCGAAGCGCAAGGCCGACCAGGACGCGGCGGACAAGGCCGCCGACGAGGCTGCGCAGGGCCGGGTCCCGTTGCCGGGGCCCGATTCGGTCCAGGAGATCGACTACGGGCACGGCCTGGTGCTGTTCGTCGACCCCGAAACCGGCATCTACTACCTGAACGGTGTCGGACTGGGCAAGGACTCGCCCGACCTGCGGAAGCTCATCCCGATCCTGCTGCAGCTGCTGGCCGGCGACGGAGAGAAGTACTTCCCCACCGAGAACCCGTGGGCGGATCCGCGGACGGGCATGTTCTACCTCCTGGTCGACGCCTGCCGGGAGAACTCGGACCTGTGCAACAGCACTTTCGAGGCGGCGGTGCTGGGCATGGGCGCCGGTGGGCCGGATCCCGCGGGCAACGACGACCCGATGGCGTTCCTGCTCCTCGCGTCGTTCGCGGACTTCACGATCGGCCCGGGCGGCAAGTGGAAGGCCAAACCGCCCCGTGGGGTGCCGACCGGCGTCGCGTGCAACTGCTTCCCGGCGGGGACGACCGTCGCCACCGAACACGGTCAGGTGCCGATCGAGCGGGTCGCGGTCGGCGACCGCGTCTGGGCGCGTGATCTCGCGACCGGGCGCTCGGAGCTGCGCGGTGTGGTCGGCCTGTTCTCCAAGCACGCCGACGAGATCCTCACCGTCACCACGACGGCGACATCGCTGCAGGTCACGCCGCAGCACCCGTTCTGGGTGGTCGGAAAGGGCTGGACGGACGCCGGCGAGCTGCGGGCGGGCGACCGGCTGACCACGCTCGGCGGCGAAGAGCAGGCGATCACCGGGATCACGAGCGCCCGGGAACCGACCACGGTCTACAACTTCGAGGTCGAAGGTGATCACAACTACTACATCACCGACGCGCAGCTGCTCGTCCACAACTGCAACCTCAAGTACCACGAAGCCGCCGGCGGCCACGCCATCGAGAAGCACGTGGGCCGCACGGACGCCCAGCTCGCAGCGCGCAAGATCAGCCGATCGTCGACGTTCAACGACCTCCCCACGGCGGAGCGGATCACGCAGAAGAACCTCGACGCGAACGCCGAGAAGATCGCGAACTGGAAGAAGGGCACCGACCCCGACGTGCAGATCACGACATCGGTCGATGGTTCCGAAGGACGGATCCTCCTCAGGAACGGGAGCCGCGAGAAGCCGACGAGAACCATCGCCTGGCTGATCCGGAACCCGAGCCTGCCGGACGGCTACTACATCATGACCAGTTACCTGGACTGACCGCGGTGTTCTGAGAGGGTTGCCGGGACCACCCGGTCCCGGCAACCCGTTCCGATGGAGTTTCGATGATCGTGAAGTGCACCGCCGAGTCCGGCGGGCAGCGGGTGGCGCCCGCCTACGGCTTGACCTACGTCCTGCCGCCGGAGTTCCGGCTGACCAGGGGACGGGAGTACGAGGTCTACGGGTTCGCGCTGTTCGAGAAGGGCCCGGCCGTCCTCGTCCGCAACGACGACCGCTATCCGGAGTGGTACGCGACGAGCGTGGTGGAAGTGCTCGGCAGCGCGGTGCCGGACGGGTGGCGAGCCGGTCGCGGAGCGGGGTACGAGCTGGTCCTCACCTACCCCGAACTGGCCGCTTCCGAGACCGCGATGGCCGAGCTGGTCGAACTGCGGCAGGACGCCCTGCGGACCTTCGCCCGGCAGGTGCAGTCCCGCACGAGTGCGCTCTCGGTGGCGGCGACACCTCCCTTCGCCACGCTCGTCGACCTCGCCGGGCACTTCCACCAGGACTACGACGTGGTCGCCGACACGGTTCTCGGTGTCGTCGACGACTACGCCGCGGGCCGGCCCGAGGCGGTGCGGGCCGTCCTGGCGGAGCTCGACGCCCTGTTCGCCGCCGGGATGGACGAGGTCGTCGCGCACCGGATCTGGCTCGTCGAGGGCTGGGCCAGCTACGACCCCGCCCGCGATGGGCTGACCTGCCTCGAGTGGCTCGGCCAGGTCCGCGACCACCTTTCGGCGTGATCCATCCGGGGTGGGGTGAGAGACGGGCCGCACCCCGCGCCGCAATCATCCTCGTGAGGCGCCAACTCATTGGCGCCACATCTGGGGAAGGATCGTCATGCGTAGATTCCGCGCCGGTTTCGTCGCGCTCGTCGCCACTTTCGGGCTCGTCGGGCTGCCCGCAGTTGCCCAAGCCCGCACCGAAGCCGTCCTCAACATCCAGTACCAGGTCCAGGAAACCGGGTACTGGTGCGGCCCGGCCGCGACGCGGATCGCCATGTCCGCGCGGACTTCGAACCTGCCGAGCCAGGCCACGCTCGCGGCCCAGCTCGGCACCACCACCAACGGCACCGACTGGATCGGGCAGGTCACCGGCGTCCTGAACGCCGACCTCGGCACCTCCTGGTACGAGACCAAGGAAATGCCGAACGACCCGCCCACCCAGGCCCAGCGCGATCTGCTCTGGCGGGACATCACCCTCGACATCGACAACGGCTACGCGATCGTCGCCAACATCGTCGCGCCCGCGAACAACCACCCGCCCGGCTACCCGAACTACACGATCTACCACTACTTCACGGTCATCGGGTACGACAGCTCGGACATGACCGTCAAGATCGCCGACCCGGCGAGCTTCGGCGGGAACCAGATCTACTGGCTCAGCTTCGACCAGCTCGCGACGCTGATCCCGCCGAAGGGCTACTCCGCCTAGATCCCCAGCAGTCCCCAATACAGAGCCCAGGGGATGAACACCACGCCGCCGGCCAGTGCGACGGCCAGGCGTGGGGTTCGGTGCCGCCACCACGTCACCGCCGTGGCGATGGTGGCGGCCACCGCGCCCAGGGACAGCAGCTGCAACGCCAGCCACGGCAGCGGCCGGCCCAGGACGACCGGGCCCAGCCCCTTGCCCATCGTCGTCTGGATCAGCACGTCGACGACCACGAACCCCATCACCGTCAGCAACCCGGTCACGCCCAGCCACCGGGTGCCACGGCGCAGAGCGAAACCGAACGCCACCAGCAAGAACAGCAGCACCGCCAGCTGGAGCCACGTCGACTCGTACCAGGCCAACGGCGTCACCGGAGTGCTCGGACGGTCCTGCGCAGGCGGCGCGTCAGCCGAAGAAGCAGCGGGCAGGTCGTGCACCCACGTGCCCACCAGTTCCAGGTAGCCCGGTGCATAGCCGGGCAGCTTGTCGTAGCCGTCCGTCGTGCGGCGCAGCTGGTGCTGCGCGTCCGGGAAGACCCGCAACGTGTACTTGCCCAGGGACTCCCGGAAGATCCGGACGGCTTCGCCCGGCGGCGTCAGGACGTCTTTCGCGCCCCACAGCCCGAGTACCGGCTGGCGCAGGCTCTTCAGCACCGGCACGGGGTCGTAGTGCGCCTCCGGGAAGATCCCGCCGCCGACGAGCTGGCGCATCATCGTCGACGACGCCATCCGCACCATCGACCCGGTCATGTCGAGCTGCCGCAGCTGGTTCTCGATCGCCCACGCCTGTTGCCGCGACGGCTCGACGCCGTTCGCCCCCAGTGTCACCACGAAAGCCACGTCGGCGGACCGTGAAGCCGCCAGCGGCGCCACCCAGCCGCCTTCGCTCAACCCCCAGACGCCGACCCGCGACGGGTCCACTTCCGGCCGTTTCCGCAACGCCTCGACGGCCGCCAGCGCGTCGTCCGCCAGCGTCGAATACGAGCGCGAGAACTGCGAGTACCCCTCGGTTCGCTTGTCGTAGATGAGTGTCGCT
This sequence comes from Amycolatopsis sp. NPDC049691, assembly GCF_040675005.1. Classification (NCBI taxonomy): domain Bacteria; kingdom Bacillati; phylum Actinomycetota; class Actinomycetes; order Pseudonocardiales; family Pseudonocardiaceae; genus Amycolatopsis; species Amycolatopsis sp. NPDC049691. The sequence goes on along the minus strand of NZ_JBFANX010000028.1, from coordinate 50,508 downwards.
ATCCCTTGCCGCGCAAAGGCTTCCGCCTGGTCGCGGTAGTCCTCACGGCTGTGCGCCCCCGAGCCGTGGACCATCACCAGGCCCGGCAGTTTCGTTCCCCCTGGTGGGGCGACGACGCTGCCGTGCAGCGTCACGCCGCCGTTCGTGAAAGTCACGTCCGAGCCGTCGGCGGCCGAAGCCGGCGGCGCGGAAAGCGCCAGGATCACCCCGGCCAGTAGTAGTGCCCCTCTTCGCATGTGAGATCCCCTGTCATGTCGTTTCCCCTGGGTCCGGGAACGCGAGCAGGCGCACGAGCACGCGCCGCGCTTCCGGTGACCGGTCGTCCTCGGGCCGCCAGTACCGGCGGAACAGCTCCATGTAGTCGTCCCAGAACTGCTTCAGTTCGTCGGCGGTGAGCCAGGTGCCGCCACGCGCGTAGAGCAACGCGTCCGGCCAGTCGCCGGGCAGTTCCTCGCGCGTTTCCGCGAACCGGTTCAGCTTGTCGAGGTCGTCCTCGAACCCCTGGCGCTGCATGTCGTCGAACAGCACGCGGGATTCGGCGCTCTGCGAGCTGCGGCGTGGCCAGCGGATGTCCCGCGGCTTCGTCCGCCACCACCGTTCCTTGCCCTTGGCCAGTTCCGGGACGTCCTCGACGAACCCGAACCGCGCCAGCTCCCGCAGGTGGTAGCTGGTCGCGCCGGTGTTCTCGCCGAGCGTCTGCGCGAGCTTCGTGGCTGTCGCCGGCCCCGCGGACAACACTCCGAGTATCCGCCGCCGCAACGGGTGCGTGACGGCCTTGAGGGCGTCCGGGTCCAGTTCTTCCGGTGGTGGAGCGCTGGTCATGACGCCACTGTAGCCGTGCAAAGGAAGTTGTGCAAAGAAATCTATGCACGCGGGAATCCCAGATCGTCGGACCCGGGCCTTACTATCCGTGCCCATGTGGTTCCGAGGGGTCAGCCGTGGGTGAGCCGAACCTGCCCGCCCGGCAGCTGGGGCGTCAGCTGAAGCGCATGCGTGAACGGCTCGGCATGACGCAGGACGAAGCCGGCGCGCCGCTGCGCATGTCGACGAGCAAGATGTCCCGCATCGAGATGGGGTACCTGCCGCCGTACCACGACTTCCGCGCCCTGCTGGACCGGTACGGCGTGATCGTCTCCGACTGGGACGAGTACATCGCCGCCTACGACCGCGCCAAGGAGAAGGGCTGGTGGCACCACTACGGGGTGGGCAATCGCGGCTTCCTGCCCATCGAGGCCGAGGCGAGCGCGGTGAAGGTCTTCCAGTTCGGCTACATCCCCGGGTTGCTGCAGACCGAGGCGTACATGCGCGAGGTCTTCGCGGCGGGGCGGAAGCAGCTTAAGCCGAAGGTGCTGGAGAACGAGGTCGCGGTGCGCCTGCGGCGGCAGCTGCGGCTCACCGAGGAGCCCACCCTCAAGTACCACGCCATCATCGACGAGCACGCCCTCCGGAAGCCGGTCCTCGGGCGGGCGGACCAGGAGGAACAGTTGCGACACCTGGTCGGCCGCGCGCGGCTGCCGAACGTGACCTTGCAGGTGGTTCCGGAAGATGTCGGCGCCTACGACGGGCAGAACGGCAACCTCATCATCGCGAGCTTCGAGGACGCCGAAGAACCGGATGTGGCCTATGTCGAGCACATCTTCGGCTCGATTCACGTTGAAAAGGAGGGGGAGGTATCCGCTGCTAAGCTGGCGTTCAAGGATTTCGCCGATCGGGCCCTGGACGAGGAGGATTCGATCGCGCTGATCGAACGGCTCTGAGCGGGAGGCTGCGGTGTCCACTGTAGACAAGCGGTGGTTCAAGAGCAGCTACAGCACCAGTGGCCAGGGCAGCGACTGCGTTGAAGTGTCCCTCGGCGAGCGAGTGGGCGTGCGGGACTCCAAGGCACCGCACGGCGAACTGCACCTGAGCCCCGCCGCCTGGTCGGCTTTCCTCACCAAATCGGGTGATCACTGAACTTCCGCAGCGTCTGCACCGACGGCCGCACGAAGAACATCCCGGCCACGTAGCCCAACGTGGCGAAGGCGAACGTCGCCACCGTCGTGAGCAGGTCCGGCCGCACTCGGAACACGATCGAGACCGCGAACAGCCCGAGGATCAGCACGAGCGTCAGCGCGTACGTGAACACGAGCGCGGTGCGCGCCGTCGCGGCGGTCGCGACCACCAGGTAGTCACCGCGCAGGCAACGCCGTGCCGAGAGCACCAGCACCGCGATCCCCAGCACACCCAGCGGCGGCAGCACCGCCTCGGCCTTCCCGATCAGCGAGGCCGGCAACGCGTGGCCGTGGGCGAGGCTCTCCAGGAACGCGGTGAGGGCGACCAGCAGGACCATCGCGGCGATCATCGAGCACCCCACGACCACCGAACCCCACCGCACCCGCTCGGCGAACCGGGGCGGCAGCGGGACGAACTCGACCTGACCGGAAGTGCCCTGCATCCACCTCACCTCCGAACGCCGTGAAGGCCACCATAAGGAACTCGCGGTTCCGCACGGTGGCCTTCACGAAGATTCAGACCGAAAGGGCTAACTGGCCGCCAGCAAGTTGGCGCACCGGATCAGCCCGATGTGCGAATAGGCCTGCGGATGATTGCCGAGGGACCGTTCGGCGATGGGGTCGTACTGCTCGGGCAGCAGCCCCGTCGGGCCGGCGGCCGCGACGATCTGGTCGAACAGCTCCTGCGCCTCGGTGCGCCGCCCGGTGAGCAGGTACGCCTCGATCAGCCACGCCGCGCAGATGTGGAAACCGCCCTCACCACCGGGAAGGCCGTCGTCGCGGCGGTAACGGTACACAGTGGACCCACTGCGCAGCTCCGCCTCGATCGCCGTCACCGTCTGCTGGAACCGCTCGTCGGCCGGGTCGATCAGGCCGGTGAGCCCGACGAACAGCGAGGCCGCGTCGAGGTCCGTGCCGTCGTAGGCCGTGGTGAAGGCCTGGACCTCGTCGTTCCACCCGTGCGTGAGGACATCGTGCTTGATCTCCTCGCGCAACCCGTGCCAGTTGCCCGGGATCTCGCGGCCGTACTGCTCGCCGAGCTTGATCGCGCGGTCGATGGTCACCCAGCACATGACGCGGGAGTAGACCCGGTGGCGCGGCACGTGCCGCTCCTCCCAGATCCCGTGGTCGGGCTCGTTCCAGCGCCGCGTCACGGCCTCCGCCATCGCGCGGACCAGCTGCCAGTCTTCGTCGCGCAGGTCGCTGCGCGCCGCGGCCAGCGTGCCGACCAGCTCGACGACCGGGCCGAAAACGTCCAGCTGCACCTGGTGGTTCGCCAGGTTGCCGACGCGAACCGGGCGGGAACCGGCATAACCGGGCAGCGACTCGATGACCGCTTCGGCGCCGATCACGCTGCCCGCCAAGGTGTACAGCGGGTGCAGCCGCTCCGGGCCGGCCAGCGTGGCGAGCACGCCGTGCAGCCACCGCAGGTACCCCTCGGCCTCCTCGATCGAGCCCAGGTGCACGAGCTCCCGCACGGTCATCGCGGCGTCGCGGATCCAGCAGTAGCGGTAGTCCCAGTTGCGGACGCCGCCGATCTCCTCCGGCAGCGACGACGTCGCCGCGGCGAGCACGCCACCGGTGTCGGTGTTGACCAGGCCGCGCAGGGTCAGCGCCGAGCGCAGCACCAGGTCGGTCTGCACCTTGGGCAGCTGCAGCTTCGCCGTCCACTCGCTCCAGTAGCGGCCGGCGCGGTCGCGTCGCTCCACTTCGGACAGTTCGTGCGGCCCGAGGTCCGTGGTGCCGCAGCGCAGCTCCAGCACGACCGGCTGGGTCGGCGTCGGCTGCACCAGCGCGCTCGCCGTGTCGTGCATGCCGTCGGAGGTGATGGTCCACTCGACGCCCGGCGAGTACAGCACGAACGGCTCCGACGTGCCGAGGACCCGCACGCCGCCTTCGACGATCTCCAGCTTCACCGGCACGCCGCCGAACTCGGGGCGCGGCGCGAACTTGACGCTCGCCACCGCCTCGCCCGAGATCACGCGGACGAGGTCGGTCCGGTGCTGCGGGCTCTCCGGCTCGAGGTAGTCGGTGACGAGCAGGCGCGACCAGCGGGTCTCGACCGTCATCGTGTTCGGCAGGTAGCGCTGGCCGAGCGGCAGGCCGTTGCGGTGCGGCTTGATGGAGAAGTGGCCCGCTCCCTCGCCGCCGAGCAGGTCGGCGAACACCGCGGGCGCGTCCGGGCCCGGGTGGCACAGCCAGGTCAGCTTGGCGTCCGGCGTCAGCAGCGCGACCGACCGCTCGTTGGCCAGCATCGACAGCCGCTCGATCGGCGGCGCCGACTCGCCGTAGAGCCAGTTCCGGCGCTCCTCCAGCATGAACGCGAGCACCAGCGCGACGTCGACGGTGTCGGGCACCCGGAAGCCGGCGAGCGTCTCGCCGTCGCCGACCTTGATGCCCAGGTCGGGCCCGGAGAGGCGGGCGAAGGCCTTCTCGTCGGTGACGTCGTCGCCGAGGAAGATCGCCGCGGTGGCGCCGACCTGGTGGCGCAAGATGTCGAGCGCGCGGCCCTTGTCCGTCTGGACGACCGCGAGCTCGACCACCTCCTTGCCGTCGGTGGTCGACACACCCTCCCAAGTGGACGGTCCGGAGTGGACGGCCGCGAGCACGCGGCGCCCGGCCTCGTGCTCGGCGCGGCGCACGTGCACCGCGATGCTGGCCGGCTTGACCTCCAGCGACACGCCCGGGACGTCCAGCACGAGCTGCTCCAGCTCGGCCTCCAGCCGCCGGTGCAGCTCCCGCGCCTTCTCGTCGAGGGCGTGGATGAAGCCGATGTCGAACTCCGAGCCGTGGCTGCCGACGAGGTTCACCTCGGAGGGCAGCCGCGACAGCGTCGCCAGGTCACGCAGGGCACGGCCGGAGATGACCGCGGTCGTCGTCTCGTGCAGACCGGCGAGCGATCTGAGGGCGCCCACGGACTCGGGCAGCGGGCGTGCCTCGTCCGGGTTGAGGGTGATGGGTGCCAGCGTGCCGTCGTAGTCGCAAGCGACCAGCAGGCGCGGCGTGCGGGCGATCTGGACGATCGCACGCCGCAGCTCGGCGGGCAGGGCCTCGGCAGTCAACACTCCTCCTCAGGAGCTCGTGCATGGGGTCGGGGGGACTATGTCAGTCGACCGCCTCCGCGCCCAAGGCCTGGAGGAACGAGCGCGCCCATCGGTCAACGTCATGGGTGAGGACCTGGCGACGCATGGCGCGCATCCGGCGACGGCCCTCGGCCGGGTCGAGCGTAATGGCAGCCACTAGTGCGTCCTTCACCCCGTCCAGGTCGTGTGGGTTGACGAGGAATGCGCTAGAGAGCTCCGCGGCCGCGCCCGCGAACTCGGAAAGCACCAGCGCACCGCCCAGATCGTGCCGGGCGGCGACGTACTCCTTGCACACCAGGTTCATGCCGTCGCGCAGGGGAGTCACGACCATGACGTCAGCAGCCGAGAAGAAGGCGGCCAGCTCGGTGCGGTCCACGGATTGGTGCAGGTAGTGCACGACGGGGTGGCCGACGCGGGAGAACTCGCCGTTGATCCGGCCGACCATCTGCTCGATCTCGCCGCGCATCCGCTGGTAGTGCTCGACGCGCTCGCGGCTGGGGGTGGCGAGCTGGACGAACGTGACGTCGTCCGGCTGCAGCCTGCCCTCGTGCAGCAGCTCGTGCAGCGCCTGCAGCCGCAGGTCGATGCCCTTGGTGTAGTCGAGGCGGTCGACGCCGAGCAGGACCGTCTTGGGGTTGCCGAGGTCGCGCCGCAGCTGCGCGGCCCGCTCCTGGACGCCCTTCGTGCGGGCGAGGGTGTCGAGGCCGGCGGCGTCGATGGAGATCGGGAAGGCACCGACCCGGACGGTCCGGTCGCCGACCTGCATGGTGCCCGGCCGCGACCGCACGCCGACCGCGCCGCGCGTCGACTCGAGGCCGATCAGCTGGCGGCACAGCCACAGGAAGTTCTGCGCGCCGCCGGGGCGGTGGAAGCCGACCAGGTCGGCGCCGGTGAGGCCGCGGATGATCGCCGCGCGCCACGGCATCTGCATGAACAGCTCGACCGGCGGGAAGGGGATGTGCAGGAAGAAGCCGATGCGCAGGTCCGGTCTCAGCTCGCGCAGCATCGCCGGCACCAGCTGCAACTGGTAGTCCTGGATCCACACGGTCGCGCCCTGGGCGGCGACCTCGGCGCTGGCCTTCGCGAACCGCCGGTTCACCTTGACGTAGCTGTTCCACCACGCCCGGTCGAACACCGGGCGCTCGACGACGTCGTGGTAGAGCGGCCAGAGCGTGGCGTTGGAGAAGCCCTCGTAGTAGTCGCGGACCTCGTCGGCGCTGAGCGAGACGGGGTGCAGCACGAGGCCGTCGTCGTCGAACTCCTCGACGTCGACGTCCGGGATGCCCGGCCAGCCCACCCAGGCGCCCTTGCGCGACCGGAGGAACGGCTCGAGCGCGGAGACCAGCCCGCCGGGGCTGGCCGTCCAGCGGCGTTCGCCGTCGGCCGTGCGTTCGAGGTCCACCGGTAGCCGGTTCGCCACTACGACGAAGTCGGCCTGGTTCCCGTTCTCCTTGTCACTCACGTCTGCTGCTCCTCGCGTCCTGGGTCGCGGCCCCAGAGTGAAACCCTATCGCGTGAGCGATGAACAGCCGGTGACCGCAGTGTTACTCCAAGCTTCGTTCGGTCGGTTCGAGCGGACCAGCCATGCGCGGTCCGGCGAACCGCCGCTCGAGCCTGCCCAGGCCGGTCCGCACCGGCTGGGCGAGCCATTCCCCGAGTACCACGCCCGCTGCCAGCGCAAGCCCGATTGCGACGGCCGTCATGAGCGTCGAGATGTCGCCACTGGGCTCGACCCCGATCTGATACAGACCACGGTAGGTCGACAGGCCCGGAAGCAGGGGAGTGATCCCGGACACGGCGACCACCAGTGGAGTAACGCCGAGTCGCCGGGCGAGCACGCCACCGCAGAACCCGACGAGCGTCGCGGCGATGGCGGAGGAGCTGACCCCGTCCAACCGGGCGAGCATGAGCGACCCGTAGACGGCGGCGCCGATGCCCCCGGCGGCCGCGGCGACCAGCATCGCGCGCAGCTTGGAGTAGCTGGCGAGCGCGAAGCAGGCGGCGGCGCCGGCCCCGCCGAGCACGACCATCGGCAGCTGCAGCGCGGTCGACGTCGGCACCTCCGGCAGCGGGGTGCGCGGCAGGCCGAGCATGACGGCGATCCGCAGGGCGAGGACCACCCCGGAGATCAGCCCGGCCGACATGAGCACGGTTTCCATGGTGCGGCCGGCGGCGGTGACGTTGTAGCCGGTGATGGCGTCCTGCACGGCGGAGACGGTGGAGAGCCCGGAGAGCAGCACGGTGACCGCGGCGGCGACGACGAGCGTCGGTTTGTCGGTGGTCATGACGTTGCTGCTGACGATGATCATCGCGGACAGCGTCGCGAACAGGCCCCCGATGACCTGCTGGAAGAAGAACGGCAGGCCGTACCGGTTCACGAACCGCCCGATCCGGTCGATGACGGCGCTGATGACGAAGGCGACGAGCGCGATGTCGAACCCACCGCCGAGCAGCAGCGTGACGAAGGCGGCGACCCCACCCCAGGCGAGCGTCGCGACCCAGCGCGGGTAGGGGTGCGAGGCCTGCGTGATCCGTTCCAGCTCCTGCTGAGCCTGCTCGGCCCCGATGTTCCCGCGCACGATCTGCCGGATGAGCTTCTCGGTCTCGGTGAGCCGGGTGTAGTCGAGGCTCCGGCTCCGCACGACCCGCAGGGCGGTGACGGGCGAGAGGTCACTGCCCCGGTGGCAGGTGACGGTGATCGAGGTGAAGATGACGTCCACCTCGCAGTGCGGCAACCCGAGAGCCCCGGCGATGGCGATGATGGTGGCGGTGACGTCCGAGGCCCCGGCGCCGCTGGCCATCTGGACCTCACCGATGCGCAGGGAGAGGTCGAGCACGAAGTTGACGGTGGCTTCGTCGGGCAGCTGAGGCCCCACGGGCGCCTCGGCGTCAACGGCGGGGAACTCCCCGGTGGGAGCCTCGAGAACGTGCCAGGGGCGGCGCTTGAGGAGGTTCGGGCGGTGAACCCTGGGCTTCTGCTCGGGGGGTTCGAGGAGGGGCCATCTGGTGGTGCTGTGCCCGTTGCTGTCGATCTTCAAGATCCACCTCCTCGCTGTCGCCGTCGTCCTCAGGGTGCATCGACGGGGGTGTGCGCACCGTTGCAGTGGCGTTGACCACGTTGCTCCATAGTGGCCTGGAGCTGCTGATCTTGCCTCTTGACGGGGTGCGGGGAGGGGGCCGATACACTGGGGGTGGCGCTCGTTGGGTGCCAGGCCGCTATAGCTCAGCTGGTAGAGCATCTGTCTTGTAAACAGAAGGTCAGGGGTTCGAGCCCCCTTGGCGGCTCATCTCTGACCAGGGAGTCTCCGTTTTCGGGAGACTCCCTGGTCGCGTTCCGTCTCAGTTCCAGTCTCATTCGGTGCTCTACGCGGGTACTAGCGCGGCCGCCGGCGGCTCTCCGTCGTCGTCTTCCGGCGCCTGCCAGAGCAGCCCACCGAGCTGTGTGGCGATGCCGCGCCGGACCTCGTCGGGCACGTGCTGATAGCGCTGAGCCATCGTGATCTTGGACCAGCCCATGACGTCCATGACGGCTCGTTCGCCGATGCCGAGCACGAGCAGGAACGTCGCTGCGGTGTGGCGAGCGTCGTGCAGGCGCGCTTCCCGGACGCCGGCGGCCTTGAGAACGGCTTTCCACTCGCCGTAGTCCGCTCGCGGGTCAGTGGGCTTCCCGGTGGGCTGCGCGAAGACCCACTGCCCGTCGTGCCACAGGTCGGCGGCGATCTGCCGTTCGGCCTCCTGCTGTTCCCTGTGCGCGAGCAGAGCCAGCACGAGCGGCGGTGGCACGCTGACAACCCGTCGGCCGGCGCGTGACTTCGGCTCGACCAGGACCAGCCCGCCACTGTGCCGCTGGGGGCAGTCAGCACCGCGCTTACGGCCGCAGGGCCGTTCACCGCAACCGTGCTGCCAGGTTTGGCGCTGAAGGGCACGGCGGACAACCAGCAGCCCGGTGACATGCGCGCTCGGGCAGTCTTGCGCCGTGCGCGCGGCGCAGCGCGGCTCCTCGCATCCGTGGTGCCACTCGACCTGAAGATCGGTCCACTTCAAGCCGAGGGCTTCGCCCTGCCGCAGCCCGAGCGCGAGCGCGACTGCCCAGCGCGCACCGTTCCGCAGCGTCCGCGTCGACGCGAAGATCGCTTTTGCGTCGGCGACGGTGAGTGGGTCGATTTCGGTTTCGTCGATCTTGGGTGACCTGACGGCGCTGATGGGGTTCTTGCCGAGGCGGTCTCGCCGATCCGCTTCGTTCAGCGCAGCGCGCAGTGTGATGTGAACCTGTTGTAGGGTGGCCGACTTGGCGCCTTCCTTCCGCAGGCGTGCGTACAACTTCTCGATGTGTTCCGACTCAAGCTTCTTGAGCTTGTGGGCGCCGATTCCGGGGATCAGGTACTTGCTGATCGCTGTCCGGTAGTAGGTCTGTGTCTTGTAGCGGACCGAGGGCACGGCGATGGTTTCGAACCAGTGCAGCAACCAGCGTTCAACTGTCCAGTCCGGCCCGGTCCTCTCAAGCGATCCGGCGTCCCGGGCGCGTTCGAGCTGCCGGACCTTCTTCGTCACCTCCGCTTCCGTCTTCGCTTGGACGTGCCGGCGGTCGGGCTTGCCGTTGTCCTTCACGCCAACGGTCACGCGGCCGTGCCAGTAGCCGTCATTGCCGAGGTAGATGCTGCTGGCCCCATTGGGAGCGCGGGTGCCTTCCGGGCGATTGCGTCGAGACATGTTGGTTCCCTTCGGTCAGGCGGCTGAGTTCTGGGCGGCGGCGTCCGTCACGAGACGCTCTGCGAATTCGCGAACGGCAGAGGCAGGGACGCGGCGCAGGCGGCTGATCTGTACGGATTCGAGCTGACCGGTTTTGACGAGACGGAACGCCAGGGACGCCGGGCGGCTTGGAAGGGCGAGTACAGCTAATGCGCCGCTATCTGGCGGACATCGTCGAGCTTGACGGTGTCGAGGTCCGAACTCATGGTGAGATTTTGTACAACTCGCTTTATCGGTTCGACGATGACCTATTGGTCAACGGTCATACTCTCGGCGCTCTCGCTGGGCAAAGCCCGGTGATGCACTTGCGTCGGCAGTCAAATGGCCAGATGTGGCAGCACTACATGCGGTCATTCGAGCGGAATTGGTCCGCTGGGGTGCCCGAGAAGCCTTCGGAGATCTGATGGGTCGGATTGACTACTTCAATGACCCGAACGCTCCGGTCGCAAACAGCGTGGTTCCATCGGTGACTGTGGCGGTCCGCGACGACGTGGGGCGGATTCTCCTGATTCACAAAATCGACAACGACCTGTGGGCGTTGCCGGGCGGTGGGCACGACGCGGGCGAACGGATCGCCGATACGGCAGTGCGAGAGGTGAAGGAAGAGACGGGGCTACAGATCGATGTCGTCCGCTTGATCGGCACCTACACCGACCCGAACCATGTTATGGCATATGACGACGGCGAGGTTCGGCAACAGTTCTCCCTGTGCTTTGAAGGCCGCTGGATTGGCGGTGAGCCTCGCGAGGATGGGAAAGAAACGAAGGCTGTGCGATGGGTTGCTCCTGAAGATTTGGATGCGCTGAACATTCACCCCTCAATGAGGCTGCGGATTGAGCACGCATTGGACGCGTCGCGGGCGACGCCTTATCTAGGCTGAACCTTGGTAAGCAGTTCCGTTGTGCGGCGCACCGCCTCTTTGAGGATAGGAGCGGCCTTGACCCACGTCCGGTGAACAGGGTCGTCGGCTGGGTATCGCTTCAGAATTTCCGCGATTCGCTCGTCGTAAGTGAGGCGCTCGCCGCTCGGCCCTGTCGTGAGATCTGCTGCGACCAAGGCGTCCAGAACGGGACTGTCGGCGAACGGGAACTCTTCCAGTTGCTCGCTCATTCCGCGTTCCGCTGCCTCGAAGCGGGCCCCGGAATGGTGCGCTACAAGATTCACGATGTCCGCCGGCCAGTCGAGGTTCCGGAGGTGCCGCGCGCCATCGAGGGGATGAAACTTCGTCACGCCGATCTCGGGGGCGTAGCCGATGTCGTGGAGCCACGCCGCCGCCACAAGGCTCTCCGCCTGATCTGGCTGCACCGCTCCGGTCAGCTCGCCCGCGCGCTGCCACAGCTTGCACATGTAACCAGCGTCGCCCGAGCGGGCTAACGAGCTGCTCCGCAAGATGTGCTGCGTCCTCAACGAGTGCGGCCATAAGTCTGGATCCTATCGTCCATCGCGTGATGTGGCACGGGAAGCCGCTGATGGTTCACTTCTCGGACGTTTTTGAGCCATTCTGCGCTAAGGCGACGAGCGTCTTCAATACTTCCTCAAGAGGATGTCCGCTAGAAATGTCGTTTGCGGAAGTGGAGTCAGTTTCGACGAAGAGACGTCGAGCTGCCTGAGCCTTGATATCGAGTCTCTGCTCTTCTGGCAACGTGGCAACGAATGGATCAAGCGCCTTCAAGTCGAGCTGCTTCGATTTTGCGAGGCGCGCTTGCTGGCGATGTTGGGACGATTCGCGTGCAGAGTATAAACCGCCGCCAAGTAGGGCGACTGCTCCAATAATCCTCACGAGGACGTGCTGCCAAAACCCCCCAGAGTCATCTGCGGAGATCAAGTGTCCGAGGAGTAACCAAAGGAAGCTCCCCGAGAAGAAGGTCATGGCGGTAGCTCTGAGTTTATTTGCTGTTTGGGACTGCTCTGTGGCATACTTTCCGTAATCTGTTGCGGTAGCGGTTTGCCCTACCGCTTGCACTAACTCTTCGGCCTTAGCCTTAAGCTCTTCGAGGCGCTCAATCTGATTATCGGCATCGATTTCATGTTTGCCGGCGAGATCGACGAATTGCTCTTGCTTGGCGGCTAAAAACTCCGCAAACTTCTCGGCTCTTTCGGTGTTCTCATCGGTGTATCGCGCAGCGAGGTCGACTAGGGCCGAGTCGATCCTCTGGACTTCTCGCCCGATAGCGTCTTCTGCCTCCTTGGCTCGTTCTGCAAAGCGTGCGCGCACTTGCTCGACTTCCTCAAGCTTAAATTCTGCAAGTTGGTTCGATTCGGCCAGCTTCCGAACGAGGATGTCGACTTTTTCTTCGACATCTTGCACTTTTGATGAAGTTGCATTCTGGAATTGGATAGATGCATTCTGTACTCCCTTAAAGTAGTTATCCTTTAATGGCGGCCAGGGCAGAATGATACTTCCAATATTCGCCGCCTGATTTGCGACTTCTGCGAGATGGTTCTCGCCGTTACCATTTTTCCAGGCGTCACCATGTGCTTGCATGTTTTGCAAGTGACTTAGAATCGTCTGGAGTTGACTTGCCTGGATCAGGGGATTCCAGTTCCTCTGATGTTCCTGCAAGATTGCGAGAACTTCGACAATAAATTCAATGTAGTCCTGGGATGCTTCCGATTTGGAATGGTACTCGTCGAGAAAGCGCTGTTGCAGCTCGCTAGCAAGCGGCCACGCGGGGTGGTCTTCGTACTGCTGCCTGCGCCGTTCCAAGCTCATCAAATTCCGCCTTTCTGCGTCACTCCGTCACAAGATCGCTAGCAGACACGCCTACGTAACAGGCGTGACAGAAAGGTGATCGAGTGTCTCATGGCAGGCTGGAGCACCATCGTCGCTAGCTCGCAGGTGACCCCCTGGCCGGCAGCGCCGCCTACGGCATCGTCTACGAGATGACGCGCTGTCATCCGGTGGCCTGCCTGGCGGACTTGCCGTCTCAGTTGCCGTCTCGTTCGTCGTGGGTCGGGTGCGGACGTCAGGGGCCTCAAAAGGGTCCTGAGCTGCGGAGGGTCGGCCAGAGAACCTTCGTGAACGCTCGACCTGACGGCTTGTAAACAGAAGGTCAGGGGTTCGAGCCCCCTTGGCGGCTCCGCGACGCGTAATGTCCTCGCATGGACTCCGACCGTCTCCACGCAGCGTCCGTTCCAGACCTCCTCGGGCACTACGCGGCGATCCTGCAGGAGCTGCGTCGCCGTGGTGTCGTCAGGACCGGGAACGCCCCACTGGGTGACTACGCGGAGTACCTCGCTGCCCGGGTCTACGGCGGTGAGCTGGCTGCCAACTCGGTCAAGTCCTACGACCTCGAAACTCCCGACGGAACCCGGGTTCAGGTGAAGGCCAGGATCGTCGGCCCGGACACCGGGGCCGGCGCGATCTTCTCCGTGTTCCGCTCCTTTGATTTCGACATTGCCGTCTTGATCGCCTTCGACAGCGCCACCTATGAGGTGATCTGGGCTCGTGAGGTGCCTGCTGCCGACATCGAGGCGGCCGGCCGGTTCTCCTCGCACGTCAACGGGCATCGGATCCGGATTACCGCGGGTGAACGGCTCGGCACGGATGTCACCTCGCGGTTCCGAGCGACATTGTCGGCGTAACGGGACTTGCCTCAGCCGCCTCGGTGCTCAAGGTCGCCCTGACGCCTGCCGACATGGCCGCCGTCGAATTCGGATGTGAATTTCCGACTCGATCGGAATCTGTAACAACGCGATCATCGGCGTCGACTCTGCTTGAACGCAATGCAAATTGCCCAGCCTCCGGTTGAAAAAGCCGAGCGGAGGAGAGAATTCGTCTCCCCGGGGGTCGCGATGGCTGCTGACGCAACGGTGTTCGACCTCGGCTGGCTCACGAGGGCTACCGTCGTGCGGGTCGAACTCGACGTCATGGCGAATGTGCGGCTCATGACGGAAACGAACCTCGCCGCGTACAAGAAGAGAATTGCTTACCGGATGATCGGTGGGGTGGCCACGCAACGGCCCTTCGACATCACCGTGCCCCTCGATGGGCATTGGTACGTCGCCGTGGATACCGAAGGGCTCAACGCGCGGCGGTTCCGGGCCGAGATCACGATCGTCGCGTGATCTGCGGCCCGTCCGCCGGCCGGTCGGGCGTCAGGTGCCCGGGACGATGAGGATGGGGTACTCGCGCGGGACCACGCAGAGGGCCGTCGTGGCCCACATCGCGAGCGAGCTGCCGATGCAGCGCGCTCCCGGTGCGGGTTCCGCCTGCGCTGAGGCGGTTTCGGTCGCTCCGAGGAGGACTCCGGTGGCGAGGGCCAAGGCACCGATCGTGGCAGTGATGCGTCGCATGGCGATTCTCCTGTCCTAGAGCCGGTTTCCGCCGGGGAGTGCCCCGTAAACCGGGCGCGGAACGGATTCGCCGCCGATGGCACCGTCTCGGGTGACACCCGCTGGGGGCGGGCGCCCTCGGTGCCCGCCCCCAAGCCGGGGGTCAGTCGCTCTGGCTGGTGCCGCCGTCGGCGATCTCGCCGGCGGCGCAGTTGCCCGGGTTCTCGCCGCTCGCCTCGTGGTCGCCCGGCGACAGGATCGGCACGCCGATGCCGTTGAGCGAGTCCTGGATCGGGACCTGGACGCCGAGGACGTTGACGTTGTTGCCGCAGACGCCCGGCGTCACGTTGAGGTTGTGCAGGACGTTGGTGTTGTGGAGGTTCACCAGGCCGGCCTCGCCGAACTCGTCGCCGCCGTAGCCGGGGGTGTCGGCGGAAGCGATCCCGCCGGTGAGGAACGCGCCGGCGGCGAGGGCGGCGGTGAGCAGGCCGATCTTCTTGATCATGGAGGATCTCCTCGGATGGGAATGGAAGGGGGAAAGCGTTGTCGGTGCGGAGGGTGCACACCGCGGTCGCGATTCATGCGCGGACCCCTCGATCGTGTTCCGGAAAACCGGCGAAATTCCATGACCTTGTCGCTGGATCGGGCGAGTTTGCGCTGGTCGGCGCCGTGCTTAATGGGGGGTAACGCGGAAGTGGCGAATGGCACTTGGTTATGGTGGAACGCGATTGATCGCCAATGGCGGACGAGTCGGTGAACAGGCGGGATCGCGATCGTGACGAGTGGGACGCGGAGAGGCGGCACGGTGAATGCCGGCCGGATCCTCGTGCGCGCGCTGGTCGTGCTCGGGGGCGCCGCCGCGGCCTGCGTGATCGCGTGGCTGACGGCCACGGCGTCGGCCAGCACCGTCACCGAGGTCACGGACGGGCCGATCGCGTCGGCCGTCCCGGGTGTCGTGACGTCCGTCGGCTCCGTTCCCGCGGTGCGGCAGGCGGCCGCGCCCGTCCTGGGTGAGGTGCGCGGCCTGTCTGGAGCAGCCGCGCACACCGCCCGGCTCGCGACCCGCGTGGTGGCTTCGGTTCCGGCCACCGTCACCGAGGTCGGGCGCACCGCCGTGGCGACGCCGGCGCCGCCGGCCGACAGCCCGCGCGGCCACGTCGAAAAGCCCGCCGCCGGCCCCGACGCCGCCCGGGCGGACGACGTTACGCGCGCGCCGGCGAGCAGCGGCCCGCGGGAACGGGCCGTTTCCCGGCCGATCCCGGTCCACGCGGCGAGCCGGCTGCACGCCGACCACCACGGGGCCGAGCACGGTGAAGGCGGAACCGGCGGGCAATCGTCGCTGCTGTCCTGCGTGGGGCCGGCCAGTGCGGGTTTCACCGCCGGCCACGGCCGAAATTTCGCTGACGCGATCCGGGAAACGGCCGCGGTGCACCCGCAGGCGTCGCACCGCCGGCACGGCGTGTTGCGCGCAACCGTGGCGTCGGCGGAAATCCAGCCCGGCGTCACGCCGGACTGACGCGCGCTCCGATCTTCCGAACTCATTTCCCCCTTTTCTTGTTCAAGGAGTATTTGTCATGCGCATTCAGATGAAGCGGACCCTTCAGGTCGCACTGGTCAGCGGCGGCCTGCTGCTGGTGGGCGCCGGCGGCGCTTCCGCGGCCGACGTCGACACGCTGCCCGCGGCCGCACAGCAGGCCACCCCGGCCACCGAAGCTCCCGCGCCCGCGCCGCTGCTGCACACGGTGCCCGTCCACCTGTTCCAGCAGGAGGTGGCGCCGAGCACCGAGGTCACCGGCGAGCTGCCCGAACACGACCTCAACGCACCGCTGGGCAGCGAGCTGACGGCCACCGAGGTGCCGGTCCTGCCGATCGCGCTCCCGCTGACGGCGACGGCCGACACGACGCCGGACACGACGCCGGACCGGACCACCCTGCCGCTCGAGGGCGGGCTCCCGCTGCACGGGACCGTCACCACGCAGCCCCTCAACCCGACCGCGGGCACCCGGGTCACCGGTCTGAGCACGTCCGACAGCCGACGCGCGGACGCGCCCGCGGCGGGGCTCCCGCTGCTGGGCACGCTGCTGCCGAGCGCCACCGGACTCCTCCCGACGCAGGTGCCGGCGCTGGGTGGGGCGTCCGACGTGACCCAGCTGGCCTCGCTCACCGGGCTGACCAAGCTGGCCGGCAGCACCCCGCTGAACCAGGGCGGCCGCTACAACACGGGCGCGGTCACGTCCCCGGTGACCCAGCAGACCCCGGCAACCCTCAAGTCGGTGACCAAGCTGCTGGGCAAGTAGCCCACCCCCGTCTCAGGGCCGGAAGCGCACGCGCTTCCGGCCCTGACGCGTGAAAGACGCCGCTGTGCCTCGAGACTCACGACAGCAGCTCCTCGAGGTCGACGCAGTCGAGGTACCTGGCCACCTTGTGGAACGCGAAGGTACCGATCGTGGTCTGGCGATCGATGTCCACCGGGAACCGAGTGCTCAGCCAGGGCGGAACGGCGCACAGGTCCCCGGGGTCGGCGAGGTTGACCCAGCGGCCGACGCCCGGGGGACGCGGCATCAGCCCACCGTCCGCGGGCAGGCCCGGTTCGAGCCGGTGCAGCACCGTGTACGGCAGGGCCAACGGAGAGCCGAGCGTGACCAGCAGGTCGATCTTCAGCTCCGGATCCGCGCAGAGAGCTTCGTAGGCCACGACCGACCCCAGTGAGTGCGCGAGCACCACCGAGGGCTGGTGCTTCTTGATCACGGTGGCCACCTGCTCGCGTGCGTCGATCCGTCGTTGCCGGTACCGGCGTCCGAGGTAGAACTGGACCTCCTTGAGGAACAGAAGGATGAACAGCTGCTGGGGCAGGCGCGTGAACGGGCGGCCGGTCATCCGCGCGATCAGGTGCCGGGCCGGCGCGGTCACCCACCCGTGCTCGACGCCGGCCGGTTCGGTCTCGAGCGCGCGTGCCCAGCTCAGAAGCATCTCCAACGCCTCTTCGTCCAGCGATTCCGGTAGGTCGGAGCCGCTGTGGGCCACCGAGCCGCGCAAGTGGTGTGCGTAGTAGGCCATTTCCAGGTCGACGTCCGGCGCGAGCCGTGCGGACCAGATCCGGGCCAGCTGTCCGGCCGCTTCGGGCGGAGTCAGGGCAGGCCGGTGGTTTCCGACACCGTGCACGCCGACGATCTTCGTCACTGGTCGATCTCCTCGAGGTTTCGTACGCGTTCGAAAACCGCTACTTCGTCCTTCGTCTCCACGACCACGAACCGGGAAATGACGGTCGTGGCACCGACCGCGCCGGGAAGTTCGAGCGAGCCGGCAGGCTCGAGCGAGTCGAAGTGCCAGAAGCGGACGACGCCGTCCTCGCCGAAGGTGACGACTTCTCCGTTCAGCAGCGAAACCGTGGTCACGCGTCCGGTGTGGGCGTGGACGACCTGCTCCTCCACGCCGTGCCCGGTCACGACCCGCTTGCACACCGTGCCATCGTCGTTTCCCCGCAAGTGGACCCGGCCGGCCGCGACGACGGTGAAGAACTCGTTGGCCTGACGGGAATCCTGCCTCCCCGGGCACCCCACCTCGGCCGGCGCCAGAGGATCGCCGGTCAACGGGTGCCAGAGCTCTTCGCGGCCGTTGTCGTCGGTGGCCTGGACGACCGCCCAGCCGTCCCAGGAGCGCACCGACGTGGTCCGCACTCGTCGTCCCGCGGCGTGGACGGTCTTCACGCCGACCTGCCCGTCCGGGGTGACGTGCCGGATCTCCAGAGCGTGGTCGTCGGCGCGGACCACGAGCACCACGCCGCCGAAGCCGGGGCCGGCCGCGAACAGCGGGACCCGTTCGTCCGGAGACCTCTCGGGTGCGGCCGCCGCGGCGGCGAACGCCCGGACCGCGCTGCGCGCCGACCAGTTCCGCACCGGGCTCGCCGACGGGAACTCCCAGAGGCCCACCGCGCCCAGCTCGGTGGCCGCGGCCACGATCGGCCGGCCGTCGTGCAGGTACGAAGTCAGCGCGGTCACCTCGCCGGGCAACCGGGCCATTTCCCACTCCCGCCCCCGATCGCCGGCCGGCGGCCAGACCCACAGGTGACCGGCGCGATCACCCGTTACGAAGACCGACGGGGCCGTGGCCGCCACCGCCGTCGACGCACGCACCACCCGGGCGGGGCCGGCTCTCGTGACGAGTGGGTTGCGGGTACCGATGTCGACCACGGTGAGCGTGCCGGTTTCGGCCCAGTGGGCCGCGATCGGCCGGTCGTCCAGGAAGCCGGTCGCGCAGTCGCCGTCGCCGAGCGGGAAGACCCGATGACTGGTTTCGCGGGTGAGGTCGAAGACCGACAGCCATCTTCGCGACCGCACGACGACCCCACCGGTCCCGTCCGGGAGCGTGGCGGGCTCCAAGCCGCGGATGCCGCGGTCGTGCCACGGCCAGCTCTTGAGCCGTCGGCCGGTATCGGCGTCCCAGAGGTGAAGAGCGTGGTCGTCGGCGGTCAGGAGCACGGTGTCCGCGCGCCGGCGGCCCACCGCGACGGCGCGGACCGCACCGTCGTGCCCGGCCAGGACCAGCCGCTGCCGGCCGGGTGCTTCCTGGTCGAGCACCCTGGCCGTGCCGTCGGCGCAACCGACCAGCAGCTCGGCACGGCCCTCGGACCGGAGGACGGCGAGCGCGGTGACCCTCTCCGGCGCCCGGATCACCGGCATCGACGGAGCCGTCGCGGTAGCGGGGTGGAACGTGATGTCGCGTGATCCGTCGATGCCGATCAGGACCGAGTGCGCCGGGCTCGGCCGCGGGACGGCCGCTTGGTGGGTCAGCGGGACGGACAGGATCGGGTAGCACGAGTTGCCGAGCTTGCCGGCCAACGCACGGGCGAGCGGGGCGGCACCGAGCCGGGTCGCCGCCAGCGCCAGGACCGCGATGCGGGCCGATTCGGTCATGGCCGTGCCGAGCTGCTCGTTCTCCTCGGCCACGGCGATCGCGGCCGTGGCCAGTGGGCCCGAAACCGGATCGCCGGCCAGCTCCCGCATCGCGGTCACCGGCTCCGGTGCCGGGCACAGCACGTACTCGGGGTCGCTCAGGACCGCCCTTCGCTGCTCGTCCGACCGGGCATGGTCGAAGACGTGCCGCCGCGCGTACGGCGGAGCGTCCGACCAGTTCCGGCGCCCGTCGGCGGTGACGGCCGTCGACACGAGGACGTCGTGGATGCCGGCGGCGTCGCTCCCCGTCAGCCCCGGCAGCTCGCGGACATACTCACCGAGTTCCGAGTGGAAGAGCTGGTACAGCGCGACCCCCGACTCATCGGGGATGATCGTCAGGTACATCGTGAGCGACTCGAGGACGGCGGCGACGTCCTGCGGTTTCGCCGGAGTTTCGGACCGGTCGAAGATCGCCGCCAGCCGCGGGATGAGCTCGGCGGGGATGCCGTAGCCGCGGGCGTGAGCGACGGCGGCGAGCACGGGCAACGCGTCGTCCCGGTCACCCCGAAGTTTCATGTCCAGCTCGAAGACGCCCTGCAAGGACCTCGGCACGGTGGCACCGAGCGCGCCTGCCGCCGCTTCGCCGGGGGGAAGCAGGTCGTGGTCGATCACGTGCCGGACGTACAGCCTCGCGATGAGGAACTCGCCCCATTGGGGAGGCACGGCCGAGTTCGTCAGGGCCCGCGCCAGCATGGTGGCGAAGGCTCCGCGCGAAGCGGTGTGCTCCCCGGCGTACTTCGAATGCAGCAGAAGCGATTCGGCGAAGGTCTGCAACTCGCGTCTCAGTGTGGTGGGGGCGACTTCGTCCAGATCGACGACGACGGGTTCCGGCAGGTCAAGAGCCGGCAGTTCACGGAGAGCGCCCGGCCGGAGGGCGACGGCGATCCGGCAGTTCCCGGTGGCGAGCAGCGGGCCCAGCAGTTCCGACCAGACGGTCGCCGGTTCCACGGCCTCGTCCATCGCGTCGACGACGATCACGGCGGGCGCCGGTCTGCGGCGCACCCTGGACAGCAACACCTGCGGTGTCCGGACTTCGTGGCGGGCGAACAGCTGGGACCCGATCGAGTCGACGAACCCGCGGACGTCGCGATGCCGGCCGTGGACCGCGGCGAGATCCCGCACGACCTGGGTCGCCGGGCCGGCCACGTGGGCCAGCAGTGGCCTCGCGTGTTCGGCGAGTTCCGGATGGGTCAGGCCGACCAGGGCGCCGAGCAGCGCCGACTTCCCCGACCCCGCACGGCCGGTCACCACCATCAGGCGACCGGATTCCGACCGCGTCCACGTGCCGAGTTTCGCCAGCTGCTCGGTGCGGCCGGCGAAGTCGCTCCCGTGCGGCCCGCAGCCGGCGGAGCGGAGGAAGTGTTCCGCCTCGCGCTGGTCGAAGGCACGCAACGCCGGCACTTTTTCGGTGTCCCTGCCGGGGCGTTCGATCCTGGTGAAGCCGGGATTCTCGAAGAAGGGCAACTGGGAAAAGTCAAAGGTGACCGGCTTGCGGGTGCCGATGACCTGCTGCGGTTCCGTACCGGACCCCGCGACCTCGACACCCACCTGCAGCGCGAAGCCGTTCAGGGAGATGTACTGCTGATCGGACCGCGCGCCGAGGAGGTCGTCGCGGTTGTGGATCCGGCGCAGGACCTCGGTGATGGCTCGCGTGAACCGGGCGTCGTACGCCGGCGCGTCCGCTTCGCTGCCGGCGATCACCCAGATGTGGTCGCTCCGGCCCCGGTCGAAATACGACTGCACGTCCACCGCGACGCCCGAATAGCAGATGTCGAGCAGGAACAGGATGTGGGGTCCGTTTTTCCGGGCCAGGCCGCGCAGCAACCATTCCGCCACGTCGGCCACTTCGCCCTGCTCGCCGTCGGTGCCCAGAACGCGAAGGGAACGCGCCTCGTCGAGTGGCCGGCCGTGAGTCATCACATAGATGATGACCACGTCTCCCGTTTCGTGGTCATCGATCACTTTTCGCACGTAGGCCGTCAAATCGGCGGCCCCGAACCGGGCATTGCCGGTCCTGGTCGGACGGTCGATCAGGTACTCGAAATCGGTGAGCACGCCGGCCAGATCGTCGACTTGGGAGCTGAACGGCAGCGCGGACGGCTGGGCCGGATCGGGCTCGCCGTCTTCGTCGTACAGATCGTCGAAATCGGTGATGTCGACGAGGGCCGCGGTTCGCTTACCCATGAGCCACCCTCCACTTGGGACCGTTTGCCTTGCCGACACGACGGAGGGTTGTCGAGCTGGGCGGAGTTCTCGTTACCGCCGACGAAGGTGCTCACACCTTCGGTGTAGTTGCCGATCCGGCTTGTAACGAAGCGGCGCCATCTGTCGACAACCAGGCCGTCTCGGAGCGCGGCAACGGTGAAGATCGCGTCGCGATCAGTGCCGGTCCGCCTATTTTCGGATGATCACAGCGGGGGAGTCGAGTGACGAGTGCAGCTCAGCAGAGATTCGCGAGCGATGTCGGCCCGCCGATCTGGCCTTTTGTCGTGGACGGGCTGGCTGTGACCGCGTCCGCGGCATTGTTGTGGTTTCCGAGGTGGGTGGGTGGACCGGCCGATATTCACCTCGTCGGCTGGCTTTGTGGTGCAATACTCCCCATTTGCTGCCAGATCGGTTACCGGCTGCAAGACCGGGTGCGGCGGCGGCTGCCGAATTACGTCGTGGCGGTCCACCGGGGAACGCTGTTGGCGGTGCTCACCGCCGTCGGTGTGGGTTTCGGCGGCTGTCACGCTTGGTTGTTCGCCCATTGGTGGGCGTCATGAAACGCGTCATCGTCGTGCTGCTCTCCGCCCTCCTCGCCTGCCCGGTGTTCGTGGCCGGCGCCGCGGCGCCGCCGCCCGCATCGGACGTCGCGAGCCAAGCGGATGTGGCCGGCTGCGTCAGGTCACGTCATCGGCTGGACCTGATGCTCCTGATGGACACTTCGGAAAGCCTCGAAGACACCGACCCGACCTTCAAGCGGGTCACCGCCGCGCGGCTCGCGGTCGACGGGCTGACGCGCCAGCTGGATTCGGGTGGGTTCGGTTCGGATGCCGTCGTCGAGGTGACCGTGGCGGGGTTCGCGGGGGACCTCGACGACAGCCGCTGGCTGAACCTCCGAGACGCTCCGGCGCAGGTTGTGACGGAAGTCGAGACGGTGGGCCACCGCCAGGACGGGAAGGCGACCGACTACGTCGCCGCTTTGCAGGGTGCCGAACGGCGGCTGACGGAACAGGCCGCCGCCGCGACCTCGTCGGGTGGCGAAAAGCCCTGCCAGGCCCTGCTCTGGTTCACCGACGGCAAGAACCAGCCGGACGGCACGAACACGTCGAAGGCGGCCACCGAGGAAGCCGTGGGCGAGCTCTGCCGCCCGGACGGGGTCGTGGACCGCCTCCGGGCCACCGGAGCAGCGTTGCTGACGGTTTCGCTGACCGGCCAGATCCTGGCGGGCGAGCAGGATTTCCTTCGCGAAATCACCGGCGAGCTGCCCGGGTGCGGCACCCGCGCGAGCGCGGGCGGCAGCCGCTTCCTGTCCGCGGACGAGAACACCCTGATCTACAAGATCTTCGAGATCCTCGACCAGCCGGCACCGGGTGTTCTCTGTGACGGCCACGGCAAGCCTTGCGCTTTCACAGTGGACTCGGCGATGAGCCGCTTCTACGTCGTCGTGCAAACCGCGGGGGAGGTCGGAGAGGTTTCCCTCGTGGCGCCCGACGGATCCTCGACGCTGCTGACGAAGCCGGGCTCAGCGCAGCCGCGGCGGGTTTCGGGAGCGATGCTGTCCTGGCAGTGGTTCGACGGTCGTACCCTGCGGATCGACGGACAGCTCCCGGGTGGCGCGGTCGGCGAGTGGGCCGGCGCCTGGCAGGTGGTCGCTCCGGGCGGAACCGCGGACGGCCGGCTTTACGTCTACGGGAGCTTGGACGTCCGGCTGGCCGGCGTCCCGCACTTCGTCCGCGGCGAACCATGGCGGTTCGGCGCGAAGATCGCCGCCGCACCGGACTCCGCGAATCCGGGCGATCTGGCCCGGCTGGCTCCTGCTTTCACGGCAACCGTTTCCGACGGAGACCAAGAACTGCAGGCGGCCGTCTCGCAGCAACCCGGGCGGCCGGACATCGCGCAGTTCTCCTTGAACCCACCCGATTCCTGGCGCTCGGCGGAGGTCGTGCTCAAGGTCCGGCTCGTCCTGCGGACTTCGTCGGGGATCGAGCTGAGCCCGCCGGTGCTGATCGAGCGGGTCCCGGTGGACGCGCCGTTGCTGCTCAAGCCGACCGGGCTCACCGGCCTGCCGTCGGTACACGGGCACGGCACCACCGACGGCACCATCACCGTCGAAGCCAAAGAGGGAACCGGCTGCTTCTGGCTCGCCGGCGACGCGGAACTGAACCCGATGCCCGCCACCGTCGCGTCCACCACGAACCACCCGGAGGCCCGCGGCCCGGGCAGTTGCGTCCCGGTGCGGCCGGGAGCGCCGGGAAAACTGACGGTGCGGTTCACTGTCGAGCACAGCTGGACCGGGACGGCCACCGGATCCGTACCGCTGATGGTCGCGAAGGACGGTCAAGCGGCGGTGCCCTACACGATCCCGGTGTCGTTCACGATGGTCGAGGTGACCGACCGCGAGAAGCTGATCTGGTCGGTCGCCGGGGTCCTCGCGGCCACCCTGTCGCCCCTGTTGTTGTTCCTGCTCGTCAACTGGCTGGGCTTCACCAGGTTCGACAGAGCGCGGGACATCCGCGTCCGCACCCTGCGGATCAGGGTGCGGCCGCGGGGTGGCGACGTCCACATCACGGCCGGCCACGCCGGCTCCGACTGGGCCACGGATGCGCTGGCGCGGCCACCTGGCCGGGCACCGCGGTGGCGATTGGCGGTGGACCGCTTGACGTTCCGCGCCCGGTTTTCCCCGCGCCGGCCGTTCGCGCCACCGACGACGCAGGTGAGCGCGGACGGTCCGCTGCTCGCGACGCCGGCCGCCGGGCCGGCGCCCGTGCTCACCGGGTTGCCGACCTACCTTCCCGGGACCGTCGTCGTGGTGGCGGAAGAACCGCACGCTTCGGGATTCGACGCGACGGTGGTCCACGTCCAGAACCTCGAACCGTTCGTCGGTGAGGCCGTCGAGCGGTTCCGCCAGGCGGTGCACGACGCCGCGGCGCGGCTGGCCACCGCCGCGCCGGAAGTCACGGACCCCACCCACATCTGAGGAGAACGCTGTGCTGCAACCATTTCTGTTCATCGGTGTCGGTGGGTCCGGTGGTGACACGCTGCGTCACCTCTACCGTGAGCTGGAGCGGCGGGTGCACCGCGCCGGCTATTCGCGGATGCCCGCGGGCTGGCAGTTCCTGCACATCGACAGCCGCACGACGGAGGAGCACGACGACGTGCTCCCGGCGTTGCCGAGGGGCGCTTACTACGGGCTCGCCGGCCGCAACGTGAACTACCAGACCGTCGCCCGGTACATGGACCGGCAACCCCCGCGCGTGCACGCGGCGTGCGTGGGCTGGCGGCCCGATCCCGATCTCGTGCACGTGGCGATCGAGGAGGGGGCCGGGCAGTTCCGGGCGATCGGCCGGGCGATCGCCGTCGCGAAGATGTCGGACATCAACGTGAAGGTGCGGGAGGCGGTCGAACGGGTCGAGCACGGCAGGTCCCAAGCCGACCTCGCCGAGCTGGACTTCGCACTGTCGGGCGAGTCGTCCGGCGGCCGGGCGCCGAACCCCGTCGTGATCGTGTTCTCGTCATTGGCCGGTGGAACCGGCTCCGGGATCTTCCTGGACGTGTGCGACCTGCTGCGCGGTCTCGACCGGACCTGGACGAGCAACTCGGTTTCCGTGCTGTACGCGCCGGACGTCTTCGACGGGCTGCGTGACGATCTGAGGCGTGGCGTGCAGGCGAACGCGCTCGCGGCGGTGTCCGAGATGCTGGCCGGGCACTGGTTCGGGCACGTCGGCGCGGATCCGGTGCACGAGGAGGCCGGCGCGGTCTTCCGGGACATGCGCCGGAGCGGCCCGGCTTACTCGTTCCTCGTCGGGACGACCAACGGCGTGCTGACCTTCACCGACCAGCAGGACGTGTTCGGGGTCGTGGCGCGGACCGTCGCGGCCTGGGCCACCAGCCCGGCCATCCAGAAGCAGTTCTCGTCCTACGTCCAAAGCAACTGGCAGCAGGGTGCGGACCGGCCCGATCCTCTCGGGCTGATCCCCAAGCCGGTCGACATGCCGCTTTCGTCGCTCGGCTACGCGAGCGTCGGCCTCGGGCGCGACCTCTTCGGCCGATACGCGGCCCAGTGCCTGGCGAGAGCGACCGCGGAGCGCTTGCTGCACGGTGCGACCGGGGCTCCGGCCGACGAGACCGGTCCGGGACACGACGTCGACACCGTCGTGCGCGAGCGGAGGCAGAAGTTCACGGACGCGCTCCTCGGCTTGGCCGCACAGCCGGAGGACAGCCTCTTCGCCTTGTTCTGCCGCGACCGGGACCGGGTGCTGGCCACGGCGCGAGAGTCGGTCATCGACCTGATCGGCCGGGCGCCCCGCTCGATCAGCGACTGGAACCGGTTGCTTGCCTCGGCGATAGCCGAAAGCCGGAAGGGGTTCCTCGACGCTCGCCGCGCCGAGACGCGGGATCGTGCGGAGCTGTGGCTGAAGGGGGTCCGGGACACGGTTCACCGGGAACTGCGGCGGTCCGTCGCCGCGGACGGCCTGGTCGTCACGCTCCGCTTGGTCCGCGCGGTGATCGACTTCCTGAAACAGGAAGAAGTGCCCGCGCTGGACGCTGGTGCGCTGCAGGACGACGAGTTCGGCCGCAGCTTCGGTCGTGAGGTCGCCGCCGGCCTCGGGCCGGAGCCGGGCGGGATCCTGAGGCGCAAGCGGCTGTTCCCCGCGGAACACGAACGCGTCTCCTTCGCGGTCGAAAACGGTGTCGAAGCGGCGTTCGGCCGCAACTGGGACGCCGAAGTCCGCAGACTGTGCGCGCGGCTGCTCGCCGACTTCTCGGACAATCTCCTGCGACCGCTGCTCACCGAACTCGAGCGCGGGCTGCAAGCACTGCGGCGTGACGCGCTTTCGGCAGGCGACAAGCCGTCGGCGGTCAGCCGATGGCCGCAGGGACCGGCCTACCCCGTTCCGCTGGAACTGCGTCCGGGAAGCACCCAGTTCGTCGTGGACTACGTGGACGACTACCCCGCCAAGTTCGCCGAGCTCATGGGCAAGGCGCTGCACAGCGAAGATGCCGGGATCACGGACGCGGTCGCCGAGGCGATCCGGGCGATCCTGACCGACGACGTCGAGTACCAGGGCAGCCAGGTCCGCCTGTTCGAGCAGCCCGGCACCTGGCAGCCCGCCGCGGTTCGCGATTGGAGCGACCGGGCAAGAGTCGCCCAGGCCGCGAACTTCCGGCTCAACGTGACCGCCGACGACCTCCTGCGCCGGGCCACGGCCTGGCTCGCGCAGGCGGACGGGTTCACGACTTACCTCCAGCAGACACTCGGCGAAGCGCTGGGCGGGCTCCAACCCACGCTGGAGCAACAGGAACGGCTCAACCGCTTCACCGCCCAACTGGAGCAGGCCATCGAAGCCTCGTCTCCGCTGGTGCGGATGGACGCCGCGTACCTGAACCTCCATTCGGGGACCGGTACCGAGTTCCAGCCGCTGATCAGCCCGATCCCGCTCGAGCCGGAGTCGGTGGCCTACCACCGCGCTACCGAGGTGCTGCTGCAGCACACCGGCCTCAGCGAGGAGAAGGTCCGGTCGCAGTTCAGCGCCGCCGGATCCAGCGAGATCGAGTTCACGACGTTCCTCAACGTCCCCTGTCATCCGGTCGCGTTCAACTCCCTCACCCGGCCGATCCGGTCGGATTGGCACGAGAAGCGCGGGCACGCCGACCGGCGAGCGGCCTTCAACCGGTGGCGGCGGGCGAGGCCGTTGCCCCGGGCGGTCCCGCTGCCGAACGACATCAGGCAGCAGATGGTGCGCGGGTGGCTGGTGCTCTTCGCGGCGAGTGAGCTCAGCCTCGCCGAAGGTGGCCAGTACCTGGAGGTCACCACACCCCTGTCCGCGACGCAGCAGTTCCCGCTCATCGGGGTGATGCCGCACGTCGAAGACGTCTTCGACACCATGGCCGCGGCGCTCGAATCGCTGCCCCTGCTGCTCATCGAGCAGGCCGGCGAGGATTCGGGCACGATCCGCGCCTACCGCCACCTGCTCGAGGTCGACGGCATGGCGGACCAGCTCCTCAAGGACGAAGCGGTACGCGACCGGCTCGAAGACATCGTGCGGAAAGCCGAACAGCGCTTGCCGTCGCAGCCGCCGGCCGGCGCGGACCGGATCTGGGACCTCCGCGCCGACATCCTGGACGCGGTGGCGGTCCTCCGCACGAAGCTGGAGACGCTGTCTTGACGGGCGAGGAGAACTTCACGGTCATCGCGGCCGCCGATCCCGAAAAGATCCGCGCCTCCATCGCCGCGTGGACCGCACGGGGATTGCTCGGTCCGTCGATCTGGGTCGACCCGGCCCGGATGGACGAGACGACCACGGTGATGGGGATGCCGGTCCTGCTCGTCGAAGCCGACGGCGTTCAGGAGCTGCCCCTGCGCGAGGTGTTCGGCGACGTCGCCGTGAAGCTGGTCCGCGTGCTGGCCGTGCAGCCGGTCAGGGACGACACGAGCGGGCAGGGCGAGTTCGTCCGGCGCTTGTGGGACTTCGCGCGGCAGCTGGACGGAATGCTCGCCCAGACCACCGTGCTGCAACGGATCAACCTGCTGATCCCGGACAGCGGTGACATCACGGCGAAAAGCCTCTACGAGTCCGACTGCGAGCTGAACGTGGTGGTCTCTCCGGAGGACCGGCCGCACGAAGGAGCCATCGACCACGGGCTCGACCGCGGCGACGTGTTCGACGCGCACTGCGCCTTCGCCTGCGCCACGGTGGGGGCGCTCTGGCGGGCGGCGGGCACCGGCGCGTTCGACCGCTTGGACGGACTACGCGGCGGACGGCGTGGCGCGATCGTCGTCGCGAGAGCCATCGGGCGAGCCATCGACGGCCGGTCGCTCCCCGACAAGATCGTCAATCGGCTCCTGGCGGATGGCGCGGCGTCCCTGCGGAAGTACCGGTCCGAAGAGCCGAACCGGGTGTTCGACGACGACCGGCTGGTCGAGCTCGTCGCGGCCCGGTTCTGCCAGATCGAAGACAAGGTCCTTTCCTACCGCGAGCCCCCTCGCCGGCCGCAGCGGCCCGCGCGGCGCATCCTGCCCAAGACACTGCGTATGCTGGTGCGGTTCTTCCTGCACTTGACCCACCTCAAGCTCGTGGAGTGGCAGCGCGGCACCGTCCCGCACCTGGACCGCGCCGCCGAGGACTGGCTGCGTGACCAGGCACCGGAAAAGCTGACCGGCAGGTCGGTGTGGATGACTCCCGAAGAGCTGCGGGAAGTGGCCGCGACGGCGCCGGCGATGAACCAGGAGGCCGGCCCGCTGATGCCGGCCGTGCCCCCGGTGTACCCCTACCTCTGGCCGCCGTTGCGGCAGGTCTGCCTCGGACTGGTCGACGAGGGGCGGCTGCCCGCCGAACTGCGGGAAGAGTGGGGAAGCCTGGCACCGACGGTGCGGGACCCCGGAGCGATCGCCGCCAACCCCGACGCGATCTTCTCGTTCGAGCCCGGGGAACGGGAAATCCTGCACGAGTACGGGCTTCCGGCGCGTCCCATCCGGCCCGGTGACACCTGTGCGGCGGCCCGCTTGGAGGCCGACCTGGGCAGGCTGACCGACGAGGGCGCCACGAACTTGGCCAGGGCGGACAAGGTCGTGCTCGCCGAGTGCCGGAAACGCCTCGACGACTGGGAAGAGCGGACGAAGTGCGACGATTCCCTCGTCGGCAGGCTCGTGCGGCACGTCAGCGAGCAGGTGGAGCTGGCGCGCGTGGCGTTGAAGAACCGCCGGCGTGACTATCTGCGGGAGGAGGAAGAGTACGCGACGATGCTGGCGCGGCTCGACGCCATCCGGGACCGGCTTTGGCGGTACGTCGGAATCATCATCGCCATGGTGCTGGCGGTGGCGGGCTGGTCGACGACCTTCTTCCTGACCGGTTCGTCCTCCTGGGCCGTGACCGGCCTCCTCGCCGCGGCGGGCGGTACGGCCGGTTTCGTGGCCGGGATGTGCGTGCTCTCCGTCGTGGCGGCCGAAGCGACCGAAATCGAGCAGGAGATCGAGCACATCGAGGCACGACGGCGGCTCACCGTCGCGGCGGTCCGGGAGTGGCCGACAGAGGTGCAGCGCCTGGGCGGACTCTACGAGATCCTGCTGGACTGGGGCGAAGTCATCGGATATCTGCTGCACCGGCCTTTCGGTGCCGTCGGCGAAGTCTCCGCCGAGGACGAGGACCAAGGTCCCCGGCGTCCGGAGGCGTTCAAGGCCGGCCGTGCGGAGTCGTCCGAGGCCGAGTTCGACGACCTCGCGGCCGAAGTGGTCGACGACGTTTTCTCCCCCGGCTGGATCTCCGACCTGTACGGCATCGTCCTCGACGCGCTGGTGCCGGGGCGGGATGAGCCCTTCACCGCCACCGCCGCGAATTCACCGGACCACTCGCCGGGTCCCTTCCGGCCGGAAGACCACACCGAACCGGACGACGCCGACGACTCGGCGCCGTCCGAGGAGAGCGACCAACCGAAACCCCGTGCCGACCGCACTGCGAAGGAGGCCGGCACGAAGACGGAGCCGGAGTCCGAGCAACCGCCCGCGCACGCCCGTGACCGTCTGTTGCGAGGTTTCCGGTCGGGTGCCTACGAACTCCCGGCCCGGATCCACGTGCGTGCGTCAATCCGGACCGCCCTGCTCGACCTTCCTCCGGAGCGGCTGTTTTCGACCGTGGTCGTGCGGAACCAGGCTGACGACGAGGTGAAGGAACTCCCGGCGGCACGGTTCCTGAGCGACGTCCTGCCCGACTGGACGTCCGCCGTGCCGAGCCGGCTGGCTCCGACCGTGTTCAGCGACGCCGGCCGGATCGACAACCGGGAGACTGTGGCGCAGACCCACCTCTGGGGCGTGGTGGACCACCTGGTCCTGCCGGAGGTGCTGCCGTCGCACGTCCGCGTCCATGTCGTCTCGGGCGCGGACGCGGATCCCGAAGATCACCAGTACCAGTTCTCGTTGATCCGCCTCGACGTCTCCGAGGGCTGCGAAGAGAGAGATCTGGTGCTTCCGTCCTGACCGGCTGGCGGCGCTTGTCCCCCTGGCGAGCTACTCGCAACTGTCCACTCCGCGGTGACGTTTCGTGCCGCCGAAATCCCTAGCGTTCTCCACGGCCGCGGCACTCCCGCCGCGGGTTCTCGCTAAGGAGTCGTCGTGCGACTGTTCTTGCAGCTCGTGACCGTCGCCGTGGTTGCCCTCGCCGGCAGCCTGGCCGTCAGCGCCGTGCACTGGAACGCCCCGCTCACCCTCGTCCTCGGGCTCGGCAGCGCCGCCCTCGCCGTGGTCGCCTACCGGTGGACCGTCCGCAGGACCGAACACCGCGTGCCGGACGAAATCACCAAGAACAACGGCGCTCTCGGGCGGGGGCTGGTCATCGGGTTCGTGCTCTTCGGCTGCGTCATCGGGAACATCGCCCTCCTCGGCGACTACGACGTGCTCGGCTGGGGTGCCGTGGGCGGGGCTCTCGCGTTGTTCGGGTTCAGCGCCGCCGCGGCCGTCACCGAAGAGCTCCTCTTCCGCGGCATCCTCTTCCGGTTCGTCGAACGGTGGACCGGCACCTGGCTCGCGCTGACGCTCACCGGTGTGCTGTTCGGGCTCTCGCACCTCTTCAACGCCCACGCCACGTTCTGGGGCGCCCTCGCCATCGCCGTCGAAGCCGGGGGCATGCTCGCCGCCGCCTACGCCGCCACCCGGACCCTCTGGCTGCCGATCGGGCTGCACTTCGCGTGGAACTTCGCCGAAGGCGGCATCTTCGGCACCGGGGTTTCGGGCACCGACGCTCCCCAAGGGCTGCTCCACGGCGTCACGTCCGGCCCGGCCGCGCTCACGGGCGGGGAGTTCGGGCCCGAGGCGAGCGTCTACTCGGTGGTCGCCGGTGTCGTCGCGATGGCCGTCTTCATGGTGCTCGCCCGCCGGCGCGGGAACATCGTTCCCCTTCGCCGTCGCACTGCCGACGCCGCTACTGTCGTCGCGTGATCGACCTCTGGCGGCGGCTCGACGTCACGGTCCGGGATCTCGCGTTCGGCCTGCTGCTCGCCGGCTTGGCGCTGATCCCGGCCCTCGGCGGCTACGGAACCCAGGTCGGCAACCTGCCGACGCGGCCCATGGACGCCTTCGCGCTCGTGGTGGTCGCCGTCGAGTGCCTGCCGCTGGCCCTGCGGCGGCGGTGGCCGGCCGGCTGCCTCGCGCTCGTGTCGGCCGGCTTCGCCGTCGACCAGCTTTGGGGCTACCACACGGTTTCCGGCACCGCGCTGCCGATCGCGCTGCTGAGCGCGGCGGCCTACCTCGAGCGGTACCGGTGGCCGACCGTGGCCGTCGGCTCGGTGGCGTATGCGGCGCTCGCGGCCGCGCTCGCCTCGCGCGGGTCGACCGAAGGCTGGACCGGGTTCGTGACGTTCTA
The DNA here is from genome assembly GCF_040675005.1 of Amycolatopsis sp. NPDC049691. Lineage (NCBI taxonomy): Bacteria > Bacillati > Actinomycetota > Actinomycetes > Pseudonocardiales > Pseudonocardiaceae > Amycolatopsis > Amycolatopsis sp. NPDC049691. Next base: position 18,901 of record NZ_JBFANX010000028.1, on the reverse strand, counting down.
CTTCGCGCTCGCCCTCGCGTGGGGCATCGGCGCGTGGCTGCGGCAGTCGCGCGCGGCCGAGGCGGAGCACCGCCGCCACGTCGCCGAGACGACCCGCACCGCCGAACGCACCCGCATCGCGCGCGAGCTCCACGACGTCGTGACCCACCACGTGACGGCGATGGTCGTGCAGACCGAGGCGGCGCGCTACCTGACCGCGGCGCCCGAGCGGCTCGACCAGGCGCTGACCGCGATCACCGACACCGGGCGGCTGGCGATCACGGACCTGCGCCACCTGCTGGACCTGCTCAACCCCGACCACGGCACCGAGCCGCGCACGTCCGGCTCGCTGGAGACGCTCGTCGAGCAGACGCGGCGCGCGGGGCAGCCGGTCGAGTTCACCGAGGTCGGCTCGGCCACGGCGGCGGGGAGCGCGGAGGCGGTGGCGTATCGCGTGGTCCAGGAGGCGTTGACGAACGCGCTCAAGCACGCGCACGGCAGCCGCACCGACGTCCGCGTGGAGCACGGCGCTCGCGAGATCGTCGTGGAGGTGACTTCCGGGGCGCCGAAACCGTCGGTGCCGTCCGGTAGCGTGGAAAACGGGGGCGCCCCCGCGGCCCCGGTGGTGTTGCGCGGAAGCGGGCGAGGGCTGGCGGGGCTGCGCGAGCGCGTCGACGTGCTCGGCGGCGAGTTCACCGCGGAGCGTCGCGAGGGCGGATTCGTCGTGAAGGCAAGGATTCCCGTGGGGAGGGCGTCGTGATCCGGGTGCTGGTCTGCGACGACCAGGCGTTGATCCGCACGGGTTTCGCGACGATCATCGACGCCCAGCCCGACCTCGAGGTGGTCGGCGAATGCGGCGACGGGCGCACGGCGGTCGACCTCGCCGGCTCGTTGCGCCCGGACGTCGTGGTGATGGACGTGCGGATGCCGGTCCTGGACGGCATCGAGGCGACGCGCCTGCTGGCCGGCGCGGGAGTCGCGCAGCCGGTGAAGGTGCTGGTGGTGACGACGTTCAACCTCGACGAGTACGTGTACGAGGCGTTGCGCGCGGGCGCCAGCGGGTTCCTGCTGAAGGACGCCCCGCCGGCACAGCTGCTGCACGGCATCCGCACGGTCGCGACCGGCGCGGCGCTGCTGGATCCCGAGGTGACGCGCCGGCTGGTGGGGAAGTACGCGGCGCGGATCCGGCCGGCTTCGTCGGGTGAGGTCGCTTTGGCGCCGCGGGAACTGGAAGTGCTGCGGCTGATCGCCGACGGGTTGTCCAACAGTGAGATCGCGGCCGCGTTGGTGATCAGCCAGGAGACGGTGAAGACGTACGTGTCGCGGATCCTGACCAAGCTGGACCTGCGGGACCGGGTGCAGGCGGTGGTGTACGCGTACCGCACCGGGCTGGTCAGTTAAGGAGCCGTCCGTCGAGTAATCGGTCCGGGCGGTTTTTCTGCGCTCGTCTTTCACGGCGCGTTCGATTCCCGGACGCGCTGCGGCGGTCCACCGAAACTGTCGGTACCCCCGGCTACGCTCCCCCCAACGTCCGAACAGGGGAGGCAGCATGACCGCGCACACACTGGAAACGCCCGAGGCCGACATCGTCTACGACGTCCACGGCCCGGCGCCCGCCGACAGTCCGCGGCCACCGCTGCTCATGGTCGGGCAGCCCATGGAGGCCACCGGGTTCGCCACCCTGGCGTCCTACTTCCCCGAGCGGACCGTCGTCACCTACGACCCGCGCGGACTCGGGCGCAGCGTCCGGAAGGACGGCCGGGAAGACCACGACCCCGCCACCCAGGCGGGTGACATCCACGGCGTCATCCAGGCGCTCGGCGTCGGCGCGGTCGACGTCTTCGGGAGCAGCGGGGGCGCCGTTGCCGCGCTCGCGCTCGTCTCCGCCCACCCGGAAGACGTCCGCACGCTCGTCGCGCACGAGCCGCCGATCGTCGGGGTGCTGCCCGATGCCGCCGCGGCCGAACGGGCCGGGAAGGCATTCCGCGACGCCTACCAGGCGCGCGGTTTCGGCGCCGGCATGGCGGCCTTCATGGCCATGACCTCGTGGAAGGGCGAGTTCACCGACGACTACTTCGCCCAGCCCGCGCCGGATCCGGCCCAGTTCGGCATGCCCACCGAGGACGACGGCCGCCGCGACGATCCGCTGATGACCGACCGCTCGCTGGCCGTCTCCGCCTACCAGCTCGACGTCGAAGCGCTGACCGCGGCGCCGACGCGGATCGTGATCGCCGTCGGCGAGGAATCCGCCGACGTCATGACCGGCCGCGCCGCCCTCGCCACCGCCGCCCGCCTCGGCCAGGAGGCGACGGTCTTCCCCAGCCACCACGGCGGTTTCCTCGGCGGCGAGTTCGGCTACGCCGGCCAGCCCGAGGCCTTCGCCCGCAAGCTGCGGGAGGTGCTCGAAGGCTGACAGTCACCGCCGACGGCGGAACGGAGGTCAGTGCTCGACGGGTTCGGAGGTGGCCACCGCGGGCCCCTGCCCAGGCGTGCCCGAGGGGGCGCTGGGGCCGTGGAGCGAAAAGCCGGCGACGAGTGCCACCGCGACGAGGAAAAGCGCGGCGCGGAGGAGGGTGGAAAACGAACAGACGACCATCATGATTCGCTCCTCGGGATTTCCCGGTCAAGGGGGTTCGGCGATTCCGGAACTGTATTGATGGTGCGCTTCCGCGGGCCCGGGGAACAAGGCGTTTCCGTTGCCGGAAACGGGTTGTGCGGGGAAACCTCTCAGCCGACCGCCGCGCGGTCCCGGTACTCGGCTTCGCCGAGCACCCGCGGATCCAGCGTGACGCGGTATGCGGCGGCCTCCGCCCACCAGCGGGCCGCCGCCTGCCGGTCGCCGCGGCCGGCCGCCGTGTTGCCCAGCCCCGTCAACGCGCGCGCCTTCTCGTACTCGCTCCCGGCGTCGTCGGCCAGCTCGGCCGCCCGGCGGTAACCGCTCTCCGCCTCGGCCCACTGCCCCGCGCGGAACCGCACCCAAGCCTCGCAGCTGACCGACATGACCCGGTCCACCGGCAGCTGAGCGAGCCGAACCGCCTCCTGCGCACTCGACAAGGCCGCCGGAAACCGTTCCAGCGCGGTCGAAGCGAGCGCGATGCCGCGAAGCGCGATGACGACGTTGCGCGTCCGCCCGGTCCGGCGGTAGACGGCCAGCACCGTCGTCAGATCGGTCAACGTCGCTTCCGCCTCGCCGCGGTACAGGCGCGCCCACGCCAGGCTGGACAGCGCGTCGATCGCGCCGCGGTCGTCGCGGGCCTCGGCGAAACACTCCTGCGCCTGCTCGTGGAAGCGGATCGCCTCGTCGACGCGCCCCGATTCCACGTGCGCCATGCCCAGGTTGTTGAGGATCATGCCGGTCGCGCTCAGGTCGCCGAGCGCGCGCGTCGCTTCGAGGGCGCGTTCGTGCGTCCGGACCCACGGCTCGAACAGCTTCTCGCGGAAGAAGAACGCGCGGAGCACGAACGCGAGCTGCCAGCAGCGATCGTGCAGCCCGTGCCGGAACGCCGAATCGACGATCTCGACGAGCGTCGGCCACTGCGCGCCCAGCCACGCGAGCGCCCCGTCCGCGTCGGCGAACGGGACACCCGTCGCGGGGAGACCGGTGGCCGGGCGGAACCGGTACGGCTCGGCCAGTTCGTCGGCCGCCAGCGTCGTCATGAGCGCGTGGTCGACGAGCCGGCCCATGGCCGACGAGCGGTCCGCCGGCTCGACGCCGGGCAACGCGTGCGTCGAGGCGAACATCCGCATCAGGTCGTGGAGTTCGACGTACCCGCGCTCGTCGCGGACGACCAGGTGGGCGTCGTGCAGCCGGTCGACCAGGCGATCCGCTTCGCCGGGCCCGAGGCCCGCGAGCGCTTCGACGGCCGCGATCTCCGCCGCGGTCGCGGGGTGCAGGGCGAGCAGGCCGAACAGCCGCCGCTGGTCGCCGGGCAGGGATTCGTAGGAGACGGCGAACGCCGTGGCCACGCTGCGCTCGCCGTCGTCCAGCGTGCCGAGGCGGGTCGTTTCGTCGGCGAGCCGGTCGCGCAGCCGCGCCGCCGTCCAGCCGCCCGCGACGAACCGGGCGGCGACGATGCGCACGGCGAGCGGGAGCTGCCCGCAGTACCGGACGATCTCGGTCGCGACACCGTCGTCGCCCGGTGCGTGCGAACCCGCGATGGAGCGCAGCAACCGCACGGCGTCATCGAGCGGCAGCACGTCGACCGGGAAGTGCCAGGCGTCGTCGAGGGCGGGCAGCCGGCCCCGGCTGGTCACCAGGATCCGCGACGACGTCTCGCCCGGGACGATCGCGTGGATCTGCTCGGCGGAGCGCACGTTGTCCAGCACGAGGATCAGCCGCCGGCCGCGCAGCTGGTCGCGGACGAGGTTGGCCAGGCCGTCCTCGTCGGCGGGCAGCTGGTCGGCCGAGACGTCCAGCAGCCGCAGCAGCCGGCCCAGCGCCTCGCCTGCGGACAGCTCGGCCGCGCCGGGCGTGTGCCCCCGGAGGTCGAAGAACAGGCAGCCGTCCGGGAACGACCGCTCGACCCGCCGGGCCGCGGCGACGGCCAGCGCCGTCTTGCCCGCGCCCGCCATCCCGTGCACGACGCCGACCCGGGCGTCGTCCGGGTCGAGCAGCAGCGCGGAAAGCGCGTCGAGTTCGGTTTCCCGGCCGACGAAGTAGCGGCCGGCGTCCGGCAGCCCGGCGATGCCGCCGGCGCTGCGCCGTGCGGGCGATCCCGGTTCCGTGACGAGGGCGAGCAGTTCCCCGCCGGCGCCGAGCGCTTCGTCGCAGGCCTTCGCCAGTTCCCGGTTCACCCGGGTCTTGCCGTTCTCCACCTTGCTCAGGTAGCCCTTGGTGAAATGCACGGCCGCCGCGAGCCCGGTCAGTGACATGCCGACCGAGGTCCGTCGACGTTTCAATTCCGCTCCAAAGTCCGGCATCGGTCAATCATCCTGTATTGGGGGAACGGGGGGAAGGAGTGACCGGCGGCCCGGGCCCGCCGGCCGGTTCCCGGTCAGCCCAGCAGGGAGACCAGCTGGCCCAGCACGATGACGATGTGCGTGTGCATCGCTTTCCCCTTTCCGGATCGGATTCCTCGTTCCGCCGAACGGTTTCGGCGGAACAAGCATCACCCGGTGAATCCGGCGCGGGCAGGTGTTTCCCGTTGCCGGTCAAGGGGAAACGGCGGTCACCGGCTCGGCCTGCGCGGTTTCCCGGTTCCGGAAACCACCTGGAAACGGGGGTGACGGCGCGGGCGCGGCGGAGCACCGTGAGTAGACTTCGCCGCAGCGACCAAGACGGAGGTGCGGCTTGGCTCAGGAGGCGGCCGAAGCGAAGATCAACGCTCTCTCAACGGAGCTGAAACTGCTTCGCAAAGGCCTGGGCGTCCAAGCGAAGAACCTGCCGGGGAACGTCGGCGAAGCGCTGCGCGAGGTGTGCGGCGTCCGCGAGGACGACGCGCCGGGAACGGTCCGCGCGAAAGTGGTCGCCACGCTCGTGTCCTTGATCGAAAAGCTGCCCGATTCGCAGCGGGAAACGGCGCGGATCGTGCTCGGCTTCGGCACCGGCGCGAACGAGCGCTACACCGCGCGCCTCGAGCTGCTGGGCAGCGGGGCCGACCGCAACGTCCGCACGATGCAACGCCGGGCCGACGACGTCCTCTACCTGATCGCCGAAACCGCTTACCGGTCGCCCGCGGCGTTCGGCGGCGTACCGCCGGACAGCCAGGACCCGTGGCACACGTCGGCGCTGGCGGTCCGGCTGACCCTCACCGGGGCCGCGGCCGAGGTCTTCGAAACCCGGCGCATCGTCAGCCACGTCGCCGGGCTCGAGGAGATCGAGCACGGCATCTCCCTCGCCCGGCCGGCCAGCACGACCGCCCCGCCGGACCTCTCCCGGCTCGGCATCGACGTCGTCGCGGGCGGCGAGGTGCATTCCGTGCGGCTGGTGTCGTCCACGCGGGTGGCGTTCCGCCTGCGGCCGCCGCGGCCGCTGGACGCCGGTGACCAGCACGAATTCTTCTTCCGCATCCGGCTGGACGAGCTGCCGGTGCCGTTCTACTGCTGCACGCCGGAGTTCCCGTGTGACAGTTTCGACCTCAACGTCCGGTTCGACCGCGCCGCGCCACCGCAGCGGATCTGGCGCATCGACGGCGACCTCTCCAAGGACGCCGCCGACCCGGTGCCGGCGCGCAAACCCCTGTTCCTCGACAGCGCGGGCGAAGTGCACACCCGGTTCCACGGCCTGCAGCCCGCGCGGTCCTACGGGGTGGGCTGGCAGCCGGCAGGGTGACCCCGTCATGGTCCTCCTCGCCGTGCGTGTCTTCTTCCAGAATGCCGTATCCGGCAGGCGATAGCCGCACCGGACACACGACAAAACCACGACAATTCCCGCGCTCGCCCGCTGACGTCTTTTTCCCCGGATTTCACCGGTGGCTTTTGAACCGGTGACGATCCGGTCAAGAGGCGTGGCGCCGGTAACGTGTCGCGCGAATGCGGCGACGTCCGCGGAAAGAATGATCCGGCGAGGCGCCGTAAACCGCGAGGAGGTTCGATGCGCCCCCATGACGTCTTCCTCAGTTTCACCTGGTCGGACACCGCCGAGGTCAACGCGCTCGAGAACGCTCTGCGAGCCGCCGGGCTGCGGGTTTTCCGGGACCGGGGAATAGACAGGTTCGACGGCGTCACGGAGAGGCTCGTGTCCGCTCTCGCCGAGTCGAAGGTGCTGCTCGCCTACTATTCCCGGCACTTCCCGACGCGGTACGCGTGCCAATGGGAACTGACGTCCGCCTTTCTCGCGGCACAGCGCTTCGGCGACCCCCGCCGCCGGGTGCTGGTGGTCAACCCCGAGCCCGACGGGAACCACATCGCCCCGGTCGAGCTGGCGGACGCCGCGTACTTCGGCCGGCCGCGCACCGAGCAGGACCTGGCCCGCATCGCCGAACGCGTCGCCGAGATGAGCCGGGCGGCGGACACCCCGCTGGGCGCGGTCCGCAGCACGGCGCCGCTGTTGCCCCGGCTGCTGCGGCCCCGGCGGTTCGTGGGCCGGTACCGGCAGCTCTGGGCGGTGCACAGCGCCCTGCACGCGCGCGACCTGCCGGCCACCACGCCGCGGACGTCGGCCGCGCTCGCCGTCGTGCGCGGGCCGGCCGGCCTCGGGAAGACCAGCCTGGCCGAGCAGTACGCGTTCCTCTTCCGGGACGCCTTCCCCGGCGGGGTGCGGTGGCTCGACCTGTTCGGAAAGGACGATCCCGCCGGCGCGCTCGCGCGGTTCCACGCGCACGTCCGCACGATCGCGGCCGACCTCGGCGCCGACGTCGGCGACCGGTCGCCGGAAGAGGTCCGCGACCTGGTCGCCCGGCGCATCGAAGCCGCGCGGAAGCCGCAGCTGTGGGTCATCGACGACGTCCCGCCGGACCTGCCCGCCGCCGTGCTCGACGAGCTGGTGATGCCGACGTCGTACGTCCGGACGGTGCTCACCACCAGGTCCGGCCACCCCGGGTGGCCCGCTCCGGTCGTCGACCTCGGCGGCTTGACCGAGGACGAGGGAACCGAGCTGTACACGGAGATCGCCGGGTCGGCCGACCCCGTCGAGCTCGCGGCCGTGCGCCGGCTCGTCCAGCGGTGCGGCGGCCACCCGATCGTGCTGACGAGCGTGAGCACGGCGCTGCGCGACCGCCGGAGCGCGACCGGCATCGCCGGCGCCCTCGACGCCGTGACCGGCACCGCCGCCGACGTCCTGCGCCAGGCGGCGACCGCACGGGCGCCGGTGCGGCGGCACCGCGCGTGGCGGGCCGAGCCGGTGGGCGAGCTGGTCCGGCACGCCCTGCTGACCCACTTCGGCGGCGACGGGCAGCTCCTGCTCCGCGACACGACGGCGAACCGGCTGATCAAGGCGGTGCGTGCCATCATCGGGCATGGTCACCCTTCGCGATACCCGTGAGCCGGAGCTCAACAGCGGGGTTCTGCCCGGGAACGTGCGGGCCGACGACTGGATCATGCTCGTCCTCGCCGCCGGTTCGGTCGGGTTGCTCGGGTTCATGCTGCTGAGCCCGCCCGCGCGGGACGCCGGCCTGGTGATCTTCTACGTCGACTGCGGGATCTGCGGGGTGTTCCTCCTCGAATTCCTGTGGCGGTGGCGGAAACGGCGGTGGGCCCGGAAGTTCCTGGTGCGCAACTGGTACGAGCTGTTCGCCATGATCCCCGTCGCGCACCCCGCGATGGCCGCGCACAAGTTCGTCAGCGTGGTGCTGCTGCTGGTCCGGATCGGACGGGCCGCGGACCGGGCCGTCGGCGAGCAGTTCACCTACCGCCTCGTCGACAAGCTGTCCGAGCCGATCGTGAAGGCGATCAAGAAGCCGGTGACCATCGCCGTGCTCGACGAGGTCGTCAAGGTGCTCGAAACCGGGAACTACCCGGAAAACCTCGCCAAGTCGCTCAATGCCAACAAGGACGAGCTGCGCACGATCATCGCCGAGAAGATCGCCGAAGACCCGCAGCTCGGGAAGCTCAGGCGGCTGCCCTTCCACGACGAGATCGTGCGGACCGTCGTCGACACGTCGTTCCGCGTGCTGCTCGAGGTCCTCGTCGACCCGCGGATCGACGACTTCTTCTCCGCCGTCGTGCGCGACAACCGCGAGCAGATCCGGCTGGCCGTGCAGCTCGGCCTGCACGAGACCGAGGACGACGACAAGGAGAAGACCCTGCGCGTGCGCACCCAGCACTCGGCCGCGCTCGAGTACGACCGGCTGCACCCGAGGTCACGGCCGTGACCGCAGGTACGCCCCCAGCAGGCCCGCCGCGTCGAGCATCGCGACGCCGCGGGCGGTGAGCTTCTCCCGCCAGGTTTCCAGGGCGTCCACGAGGGACTCCGTGCCGCCGGCGGTGCGGACCTGGCCGACGACCGTGGCGATGTGCTCCAGCGGATAGCCGCCGCGGCGTAGCAGGTGCGTCAGCTCCGCGTCCCGGATGTCGGCGGCGGTGAAGACGCGGTAGCCGGTCGCGGGATTGCGGCGCGGCACGAGGATGCCCGCGCGTTCCCACGCCCGGATGGTCGCCGCCGTGACGTCGAGGCGGTGGGCCAGCTCGCCGATCGACCAGTCCGTGGCCGCCGGCGCGGGTGCCGCTTCGGTGGTCAGGTGGCCGATGGCCGTCCGCACGGTGTTGAGGGTTTCGCGGTCGCGGAGCAGCTGCTCGTGCCCGCGGTCGACGAGCGTCAGGGCGCGGTCGAGGTCGTCGGCGTGCACCGCGATCATGATCCCGCCGGCCGTCGCGTGGCCGTGGGCCGCGACCAGAGCCAGGAACGCACGCAGGGCCGACGCGTGGACCTCGGTGTAGATCCGGTACCCGCTCGGCGTGCGGGCAGCCGGCGGGAGGAAGCCGTCCTGCTCGTAGTTGCGGACCGCCTGCGTGGAGAGGCCGTGCTCGCGGGCGAGGTCAGCCGGTCTCAATCGAGTGTTCAAGGATACGATTCAACCACATGGACCTCACCGACTTCACCGCCGAACTGCTCGCGTTCGGCGAGCCGACGCACTTCGAACCGGCCTTCGCGCGGATCCGCAACGAGCTGTTCGCCCGCCTCGCCGAGCACGGTTTCCGGGCGATCGCGCTGGAGACCGACCGCGTCGCCGCGCTCGACGGCGGGTTCTCGCACGGCTTCGGCGAACAGGACGCCAACCAGCAGCTGCTCGACTGGCTGCGCGAGTACAACGAAACCGCCGCCGAACCGCTGACCTTCCACGGCTTCGACGCCCCGACGGAGATGTTCAGCGCGCCCAGCCCGCGCACCTACCTCGAACACGCCCGCGACTACCTGGGCGTCAACGTCGACATCGCCGCGCTGACCGGGGACGACGAACGCTGGAGCCGCTCCGAGGCGATCCTCGACCCGGCCGCCTCGCCCGGCGCGTCAGCCGAGGCCCGCGAGCTGCGGGTCATCGCGGACGACCTGCTCACAGCCCTCGACGCCCGCATCGAGCCGGCTGCCCGCACCGCCCGGATTTACGCGATCGCCGGGCTTGATCTGCTGCGCTACCACGCGGCGTCGGCGCTGCCCGGCGACCGGGACACGCGCATCGCGCGGCTCGCCGAAGCCCGCGCGGTCATCATGGCCCGGAACCTCTTGGACATCCACGGTTCGCAGCCCGGCCGGACGCTGGTGTTCGCGCACAACGCCCACTTGGGATCGGGCGCGGGCGCGATCGTCGCGTCGCGTCTGGGCGACCGGTACGCGTTCATCGCCGGCAGCCTCGGCCACAGCGAAGCCCTCGGCCTCGGCGAGCCCCACCCCGACACCTACGAAGGCCACCTGCAACGCCGCACCGACGGTTGGCAGCTGACCGCCGACCTCCCGGCCGGCCGCACCCGGGACGACGCCGACTACCGCTACGCCCCGCTCACCCGGGAGTTGCTCGCCGCCGCCGACGCGATCCTGCACGTCGCCTGACCGCACCGGCGGCGGCGGACTGCTTACGGGTAGTTCACCACGTTGACCGGCACCGTGCCCGAAGGCGTGACACCGCCGGTGTCGTTGATGACGTGGGTGATCGTGCCGCGGTAGTTGAGCGACACCGTCAGCAGGCTGTGGAACCGGACGCCGCTGGTGTTCGGCACCTCGAACGCGTGGTAGCTGGACACCGCCGGGTTCGTGTCGAAGAAGCAGTAGCTCCCGAGACCCCACGCCTCATGCGAGGTCACGTTCGACGCGACCTTGTAGGCGGCGTAGCCCGCCACACCGGACGGTGCGTTCCACGACGCCTGGTTCGGCACGTCGTAGGGCATTTCGTTCTGGAAGAAGATCGTCTTCCCGCCCTGGCCGTTCCAGATCACCTGGTACTTCTGGTAGTGCTCGACGAACAGGCCGGTCGCCGTCACGTTCGTGCCGTTCACCACGAGGCCGGTGTCGGCCGTGTTGGTGGTCCAGCCGACCGTGCCCGCGTTGCCGTGGTCCGCGCGCCACGCCCAGATGTGGTCGATGATCGTGTCGGCGCTGTTGACGATCAGGCTGTTCGTCGCCTTGCCGGCGATCTGGCCGCCGATCCGGAAGAACACGTCCTGGACGGTCGTCGGGTTCGAAGCGTGCGACGCCGACGAGCCGGACTGCCCGACGGTCAGCAGCGCCTGCGAGTTCGTCGTGCCGGCGTCGAAGAGCAGGCCCTTGAGCCGCACGCCGTCCACATCGGACACCTGCATCGCGTTGACGCCGTTGTCGGGCACCAGGGTCGGGTAGCCGATGCCGAGGATCGTCGTGTTCGCACGGGTCACGTTGAGCGTCTGGTTCAGGTGGTAGATGCCCGGCGTGAAGAACAGGTTGCAGCCCGCGGCGAGCGCGTTGTTGATCGACGCGGCCGTGTCGCCGGACTTGACGACGTAGAACTGGCTCATCGGCGCCGACGTGCCCGGCGTGCTGCCGTTCGCCCAGCTCGGCCCGGACGCGTTGGTGCGCAGGGAAGGCAGGAAGACGCGGTACTTGCCGGTGCCGTCGACGTAGAGGTAGGGCACGTCACGGGACACGGGCGTGGTCGCCAGCGTGGTCTCCGGCGGGTTCGGGAACGTGGTCGCCGGTGCGCCGCTGGTGCCGGAGAAGACCATGTTCCACACGCCGCCGTTCCAGCTGCCGAGCGCGGAGTCACGGGTGTACCACTGCTGCTGCGACACCGACGCGGCCTGGCCGGACACCTTCGAGTCGGCGATGTAGCCGCCGCTGGCGTAGCCGTAGCTCGCCGGGTACAGCTGCAGCCCGCCGCGGATGTCCATCCGGCGGAACGGCGCGGCCTGCGCCACCGCCCAGCGGTCGTTGCCGCTGGAGGGGTTGACGGCCATGTTCTCGGCCGAGCGCCAGAAGTTCTGCAGCGCGACGCCGTTGTCGGACGCATTGAAGGCGTCCACGGTGATGTCGCCGTTGATCACGACGTCACCGGGGTTCTGGCCGAGGCCCGCCACCGACGTGTAGAAGCCGACGTTGTCGTGCACGCCGTAGGTGCCCGGCTTGAACAGGTGGGCGACGCGCCGCTCGGCGAACTGCGCGGTCAGCGTGTCCTTCTGGTTGTTGAAGTCGGTGTCCAGCTGCGCCTGGATGGTCGCCGCCGACATGCTCGGGTCGAAGATCCGCACGTTCGGCCCGAAGTTCGGGGTGTCGGACTGCGTCGGGCAGCCGGCCTGGGTGCCGATCGTGTAGGTCGCGCTCGACACGGGCGAGTTCGCCGAACCGGACTTGAGCGCGATCGCGTTGACCGTGCGGGAGTTCGGCACGCTGATCGGTCCACTGTAGAGCGTCGAGGAGGCGGTCGGCGTCGAGCCGTCCACTGTGTACCGGATGGTCGCGCCCGCGGTGGCGCTGCTGATCGTCACCGTCTGCGCGCCGGCGTAGGTGCCGCCGGGCGGGCTGAACGTCGGCGCCGCGACCGTCGTCGTGCCGCCGCCGACGGTGTAGCTGAAGTGCGGGGTGTCGTACTGCGGGCCGCTCTTCTCGTAGGTGAACCAGTAGTCGAGGACGTTGCCGCTGCTCAGACCGCCGACCGTGGTCCGCCACGTGCCGGAGCCGTTGGTCATCCGGACGTTCTGCTGGCCGAGGCCCGGGACGCCGGTGTAGTGGACGTCCACGTACAGCGCGGGGGTCGTCGGGGTGAAGTTGATCTGCACCTGGGTCGAGCTCAGCTGGCTGACGCTCTGGGTGTAGTCGTCGGCCGCGAGGGCGGCGGGGGCGGTGAGCCCGCCGCCGAGCAGCAGGGCCGCCGCGGTGAGGGCGACGACGCCGCGCCGGCGCCGTCGAAGCTTGTCCAAGGTCCGGTTCACGCCGTGACACCTCCGCCGTTGGGGATCCACGAGGTATTTGTTGTGATTCACAACAAAGTAGCTCCCGGTCAGCGGTCCCTCGATCACTTTTCGGTAACACTTGTCTGGACCAATAACTCGGCCGGGTGAGAAGGTTCGTCACCGTTCGTCCGGTTCGGCACGCGGTGGGCGAATGACTGAACCGAGAAACACCCGTCAAGCGGGTGACCCCGAACGAGTGACATGCGACGATCCCGTGCCACACCCGGTCCCCTACCGAGGAGTAGCATGGCGCGTTCGCGGCTGTTCCGGTCCCTCATCGTCCTTTCCCTGGTGGCAGCCCCGCTTTCGGTGGCCGTTGCCGCACCTGCCGACGCCGCACCGCTGAAGAGCGGCGGCGTCGTGAACTTCGGCTGTGCCACCTCCGGCAAGTTCCACTGCCTCGGCAAGGCGATCCGGTCGCCGAAGGGCAGCGGCCCGCTGGTGACGTCGACCCCGGTCGGCTACGGCCCGGCCGAGATCCAGGCCGCCTACAACCTCGGCGGGCTGCACGCCAACGGGCGCACAGTGGCCATTGTGGACGCCCAGGACGCCCCGACCGCGGAGGCGGACCTGGCGAAGTTCCGTGCGGCACGGGGACTTTCGCCGTGCACGACGGCCAACGGCTGCTTCAAAAAGGTCAACCAGAACGGCGCGGCGAGCCCGCTGCCCGCGCCCGACTACGGCTGGGCGATGGAGATCAGCCTCGACCTCGACGCGGTGTCCGCGACCTGTCCGGACTGCAAGATTCTTTTGGTGGAAGCGAATTCGCCGGACACCGACCCGCTGATGACGGCGGTCGACACGGCCGCGGCGACACCGGGCGTGGTGGCCATCTCCAACAGCTACGGCGGCACCGAGGACTCGACGATCCTGGCCGCGGACGCCCACCTGAACCACCCGGGCATCGCCGTCACGGCGTCCTCGGGCGACTCGGGCTACGGCGTCAGCTGGCCGGCGTCCTCCCCGTACGTCACGGCGGTCGGCGGCACGACGCTGAAGAAGTCGACGAGCACCACGCGCGGCTGGACCGAGACGACGTGGAAGGGCAGCGGCTCCGGGTGTTCGGCCCTGGAGGCGAAGCCGTCGTGGCAGCACGACACCGGGTGTGCCAAGAGGACGGTCGCGGACGTCTCGGCGGTCGCGGACCCGGCGACGGGATTGGGTGTCTACGACACGTACAACAGCTGCGGCAGCTCGTCGTGGTGCGACCTGCTGCTGTCGCTGGGCCTCGCCCAAGGCGCGGACGGCTGGGTGCAGGTCGGCGGCACGAGCCTGTCGTCGCCGGTGATCGCGAGCGTGTACGCGCTGGCGGGCAACTCGGTGACGTCGGGGTCGTACCCGTACGCGCACACCGGCGGGCTGTACGACGTGACGTCCGGCTCGAACGGCAGTTGCGGCGGGACGTACCTGTGCACGGCGGGTGCCGGGTACGACGGGCCCACCGGACTGGGCACGCCGAACGGCACGTCGGGGTTCTGAGCGCCGCTCCTCGCGCCGCCTCCCACGGACGGGTGACGTTCGCCCGGCGCATTTTCGCTGGTCTCCGCGCGGGGTAAGGATGTCTGCATGCTGGACACCGAAGTCCTCTCGCAGGCGCCTTCGCGGGCGCTCGACGTCCTCACCCCGCTCGGGGACGTGCGGTTCGCCGTCCGCGCCGGTGGCTGGGACGTGCCCGCGAGACCCGAGCTCACCTGGGGGCTCGGGTCGGGCGCGCGGTTGTGCCGGTGGCGGCACCAGTCCGTCCGGCTCGACGTGCTCTCCGGGACCACCGCTTCGGGCGAGCCCGGCGTGACCCGCGAGACCACGATCTTCCGGGTGCTGGCGCGGGAAGACGTCAGCGAGTTCGTCGTCCAGGCCGAGCTGGCCGGCGCGCCGGTGGAAGGACGTGTCTGGGAAAGCGCCTTCACCGCCGAGACCGCCGACGCCGCGGTGAGCGTCGGCGGTCCCGGCGCGGAGGTGCTGCGGCGGTGCTCGCGCGCCGGGCAGCACGTACCGCCGTACTGGTCGCGGCTGCTCGGCGGCGACGCCGTCGAGCGGACCGGCGGCCGGCTCACCTGGCAGCTGCCCGCCGTCCAGCGCGGCGACTACGCCGAGGTCTGGGTGTCCGTCGCCTGGAGCACCGGGGGCGGTGACCCGAGCCGGGCGATCGACGTCGACCCGGCCCGGGTCCTGCGTGAGCTAACCCAGTGAAATCCGGTCCAGATCCGGAGCCCCGGCGCGGTCGTTGCCGATCCGGACGGTGTTGGCGCCCGCGGTCAGCGTCACCGGGACCGAAGTGGTGTACGGCGTGCTGTTGCCGGCGCCGCTGACCTTGACCTCCACCGGCGTGCCGCCGTTGACCGACACGAAGTACGACCGGTCGCCGTTGACGGTGAAGTCGAGGTACAGGGTGTACTGACCGGCGGCGCCGACCGTGACGTCCGGGAACGTCACCGCCGCACCCGCGCTGCCGCCGATGTTGCGCACCTTCTGCCCGCCCGAACACGCCGAGCAGCTGGTGACCCCGGCGTCGCCGATGTCGTTCGCCGAGTCCTCGGCCTCCCGCATGAACACGCGGCCGTCCGGACGCGGCTTCACCTGCACCGGCTTGCTGACCGACTTCGCGCGCCCCAGCGTCGTGAAGTTCGCCGTCACCGGGATGGTGACGTCCTGGGCGGCGGGAGCGGTCACCGTCCACGATCCACTGAGGACCTGGCCGAGCCGCAGGTTCGCCGCGGTCACCGGGGCGCCCTGCAGCGTCCAGCCCGCCGGGACGACCGGGGCCAGCGACGCCTGGCCGATCGGGTCGTCGACGTCCAGGCGCAGGGAAGCAGTGACCTTGATGGACTGCTGCCCGGGCGAAACCCATTGCACACCGGCGGGTTGGACGGTCAGTGTCGTCTTCGGCGTGTACGACTCGGGCGGCAGCGGCGCCACCGCGATCCGGTCGAGAGCGGCCGTGCCGGACACCTTGATGGTGTTGGCGCCGGCGGTCAGCGGCGCGGCGATCGCGGCCGGGGCTTCGACGGTGATCGGCGCGGCGCCGTTCACGCTCACCGAAAGCCGGCCCGGGCCCGCCGTGTCCAGCTGCAGCCGGGACGGCCCCGCGGCCTGGACGTTCCGGAAGACGACGGCACCGCGGTCCAAGCCGGCGACCGCGGCCGTGCCCGAGCACGCCTCGCACCACACCGGGGACGCCTTGCCCTCGAAGCCGTTGCGCCACGACTCCGCCTCCAGGGGTACCTCGCCGCGCGGGTCGGGGTAGCCGTAGGCGACGTCGATCTCGTCGATCGCGAGCTGGTGGAAGAACGGCTTGGCCTGCGGGCCTGACCACGTGTTCAGCACCTCGAGCTTGAGGTAGCGCGCGTGCACCTCGCCGACGTCGACGAACTGGACGCCGCGGGTGCTCGGCAGGGCGCCGGTGCGCACCGGTGCACCCCAGTTCTTGCCGTCGTCACTGGCGTAGACGCGGTAGTCCTTGATCCGCGCGGAATCCTCGGCGCGGCCGAAGGACTCGCGCGCGGCCGTCGGCGACGACTCGCGCTCGTGCACCGCGAGGTAGGCCGTCGACCGCTTCCGGCCGAGGTCGAGCGTCACCGACACCGGCTGCTGACCACCGGCGTCCCAGTAGTTCAGGTAGCTGCCGTCGGTGAGGTTCGACGCGGGGTGCCCGGGTGCCGAGGCCGACGCGGTCGCCTTGATCGTGCTCTTGTCGTAGAAGTACTGCTGCCCGGCGGTGTCCACTTGGAACACGGTGTCGTAGGTGTCCCAGTCCGTGATGTCCAGAATGGACAGGTAGCCGCCGGACTGGGCGAACCGCATCGGCTTCCCGGTGCGCACATCGGACACTCCGGTGACGCGGTAGCCGTTGTCGCGCAGGCGGACCAGGTTCGTCGACGGCCGCGTGACGACGTGCACGTACTGCGTCGCGCCTTTCACGGTGATGACGCCGTGCGCGCCGTCGTTCCAGAAGCCCGGCTGCATCCCGCCGTACATGTAGCCGCCGCCTTCGGTGCCGGCCAGCGTTTTCTTGATCGGCTGGGTCCAGGACGCCATGAAGTTGTTGAACGCTTCCTGCTGTGGCGGGAACTTCCCGTTCAGCATGGCGGTTTCGGCCATCAGCGACTTGATCGACGAGCCCGCGTTCGTGATGTAGCGGCCGGTGGAGAGCCGGAAGTCGACGGCCTGGTCACCGCCGCTGTACCACCAGTCGCCGTTGGTCGGCAGCTTGTAGTCGGCTTCGGTGAGCCGTGGCATCGGCGTGTAGATCGCCTGTGGGTAGTCGTAGGACGGCGTCATGCCGGTCTTCTGCTCGTTGCTGACCGTGTCCATGATCGGCGTGTCCTCGTTGTTGTTGCTCAGCAACCAGGACGGCCGCTTCTCGCGGATGTGCTCGTAGAGCCCGTGCTGCTCCCAGTACTCGTTGTCGTTGTCGATCCAGAAGCCGGCGAGGTCGCTGTAGCGGTCCATGACCTCGTCGAACAGGTCGTAGCTGTACTCGCCGAAGCCCGGGCGGGTGGTGAGGTCGACCGGGTGGCCCTTGTACGCGGAGTAGGCGGCCGAGTCGAGCGACTCGTGGCCGGTTTCGTTGTGCCACTGGGGATCGTCGGTCATGTAGAGCATGACGCGGACGCCTTTGGCCTTACCGGCGGCGATCAGCTCGCCGAGGAAGTCGCGCTGGGTCGAGCAGCTGCCCGGGATCTTCGACGGCCACGGCCGCGCGTAGCCCAGCCGGCTGTGGAAGGTGGTGAGAACGACGTAGGACGCGCCGAGCTTCGTCGCTTCGTCGATCCAGTAGTCCGGCGTCCAGCCGCCGGCGGTGACGTCGTGCTCCCAGGCGGCGCAGTCGGTGTGCCGCGGCGCGGTGAACATGCCCCAGTGCAGGAACAGGCCGGCCGTCGACGCGCGCAGCCAGTCCTGGCGCGGGTGGTACAGCTCGGCGTGCGCGGGGGTGACCAGGGTCGCCAGCAGCACGACGACCGCGGCGAGGCAGGCTCGGACTCTCATGGCCCCTCCTTCGTCGGAGAGGTCCGATGATTGTGGCCTCATATATCGTACGTCAAGGGTAGATACCGCTGAGCGGGATACAGTCGTCAGACCTGTCACAACTCTGTCGTGGGATACGTCAAGGTGGGGACTGCTCGCGAAAGGACCGGCCCCGTGAACGATGAGATCTTGGCCCGCAGCTTCGAGACCCACCGGAGCCATCTGCGCTCGGTCGCCTACCGGATGCTGGGCTCGCTGAGCGAGGCCGAGGACGCCGTCCAGGAGTCGTGGCTGCGGCTGAGCCGGAGCGACACGGCCGCGGTCGAGAACCTCGGCGGCTGGCTGACGACGGTCGTCGGGCGCGTCTGCCTGGACATGCTGCGCTCGCGCAAGGCCCGGCGCGAGGAGCCGTGGGACGTGGTGGTGCCCGACCCGATCGTCAGCCGCGAGGACGCCGGGCCCGAGCACGAGGCGCTGATGGCGGACTCGGTCGGCCTGGCACTGCTGGTGGTGCTCGACACGCTCACCCCGGGCGAGCGGCTGGCGTTCGTGCTGCGGGACATGTTCGCGATGCCGTTCGAGGAGATCGCGCCGATCGTCGGCCGCTCCGAGGCGGCGACCCGCCAGCTGGCGAGCCGCGCCCGGCGCCGCGTCCAGGGTGCGCCGGTCGCCCCGGACCCGGACCTGTCCCGGCAGCGCGAAGTGGTGGAGGCGTTCCTGGCGGCGGCCCGCGGCGGCGACTTCGACGCGCTGGTGTCGGTCCTCGACCCGGAGGTCGTGCTGCGCGCGGACCGCGGCCCGGCGTTGGGCGGCTCGGTCGAGGTCCACGGCCCGGCGGCGGTGGCGAACCAGGCGCTGACGTTCTCGCGGCTGGGCGCGGGCGGCGGCGTGGTCCGCCACGCACTGGTCAACGGCGCGGCGGGCGTGGTGGCCACCCGCGAGGGGAAGCCGTTCTCGGTGCTGGGCTTCACGGTGGCCGGCGGGCGGATCGTGGAGATCGACATCCTCGCCGACCCCGAGCGCCTCGGCCGCCTCGACCTGACCGTGCTCGACTGACCGGCTCGTGAGTGGTGCGGGGGGGGGGGTTAGAGCCCCGCCCCAAAAACACCCCCCCGGCACGGGGGGTTGTCAGGGGTAGGGTCGAGCGAGATGCAGATGAATACAG
>NZ_JBFANX010000027.1:118005-132439 GCF_040675005.1 Amycolatopsis sp. NPDC049691 | reverse complement strand
GTTCTGGGTGTACCGCACCGCCGGCCGGGCACCGGGCGGCCGCCGCACCCCAACCGCGCGACGGCCACCCCGGTTCCCCGGGGTGGCCTTCGCGCGTCAGGAGTTCAGGAACGGCGCTGGTCGGCGACGACCGCCGCGATGATGTCGTCCAGCGTGCGGGTCGGCGAGAACCCGATCTGCCGCAACGCCTTCGTGCAGTCCGGGATCCGGCGCTGCATGTCCTCGTAGCCGTCGCCGTAAGCCTCCTCGTACGGCACCTTCGCGATCGTGCTCGCCGAGCCCGTCGCCGAGATCACGCGTTCCGCCAGCTGCGAGATCGTCGTCTGCTCGGTGCTGCCGAGGTTGAACACGGTGCCGTAGGCCGACTCGTCGGCGAGCAGGGCCACCAGCGCCGGCACGACGTCGTGGACGTGGCAGAAGCAGCGCGTCTGCTGGCCGTCGCCGAAGACCGTGATCGGCTCACCCGCGAGCGCCTGCTTCACGAACCGCGGGATGACCATGCCGTAGCGGCCGGTCTGGCGCGGGCCGACCGTGTTGAACGGCCGGACGATCACCGTGCGCAAGCCGTGTTCCACCGCGTACAGGTACGCGAACGTCTCGTCCAGCGCCTTCGCCTCGGCGTAGGACCAGCGGTTCTTCAGCGGCGAGCCGATGATCCGGTCGGCGTCCTCGGTGAGGCCGTCGGCGGTGTTCTTGCCGTAGATCTCGCTGGTCGAGGCGACCAGGATCGGGACGTCGTGCTGCAGGGCCGCGTCCAGCATCGTCTCGGTGCCGTGCAGGTTGGTGCGGAGGCTCTCCATCGTCTTGTCGAGGATGGTGAAGACGCCGACCGCGGCCGCCAGGTGGAAGATCGCGTCGATGCCGGGCATGCACGCCTGGACCGCCGCCGCGTCGGTCACCGAGCCGCGCACGAAGCGGAAGCCGGGGTTGTCCCGCACCGCCGCCAGGTTGTCGAGGGTGCCCGTGCTGAGGTTGTCCAGCGCCACGACCTCGTGGCCGCCCGCCAGCAGGTGCTCGGTCAGGTGGGAGCCGATGAAGCCGGCGCCGCCGGTGATGAGGTAACGCACGTCGAGTGTCCTCTCAGTTCGCGAACAGCGCGGGGTCGAAGCGATAGGTGGCATCGATGACGAGCGGGCACTGCCCGAGCCAGTCGTAGCCGTGGCCGGGCTGGACGGTGTGGATCAGCGCGACATCCCAGTCGTCGCCGTCCGGCTCGACGACGCTGTCGAGCTGCCCGCCGGTGACGCGGATGGTCGGCACGAGCGGGTCGTGGTAGCCGACCTTCGCGCCCCTCGCCGCCAGCAGGTCGATGATGTCCAAAGCGGACGACGACCGGACGTCCTGGACGCCCGGCTTGTACGTCACACCCACCACCAGCACGCGGGTGCCGCCCAACCCCTTGCCGGCACGGGACAACGTGTCCGCCACCCGGTCGACGACCTGCTTGGGCCGCTCGGCGATGGCGTGCATGGCCTGCGTGACGAGCGGCGCGTTGTGCTGCGTCGCGCGCAGCTGCCAGAGCAGGTAGTGCGGGTCGCACGGGATGCAGTGGCCGCCGACGCCGGGGCCGGGGTGGAAGGCCATGAAGCCGTACGGCTTGCTCGCCGCGGCGTCGATCACCTCGATCGGGTCGATCGAGAAGCCGTCGCTGATCTCCGCGAACTCGTTGGCCAGCGCGATGTTCACCGCGCGGAACGTGTTCTCGTACAGCTTCGTCAGCTCGGCGACCTCGGCCGAGCTGACGCAGTGCACCGCCGGGGTCAGCAGGTTGATCACGCGCTGCGCCATCGCGGTGCACGCCGGCGTCACGCCGCCGAGGACGCGCGGGGTCTCCTGCTGCGTGTGCGTGACGTTGCCGGGGTCGATGCGTTCGGGGCTGGACGCGACGAAGATGTCGCGTCCGACCTTGAAGCCCTTGGCGACCAGCGGTTTCACCAGCAGCCGCGCGGCGGTGCCGACGTAGCTGGTGGAAGTGAGGATGAGGGTCTGGCCGGCGCGGGCGTGCGCGATCAGCGCCGCGCAGGCGCTCTCCAGCGGGCCGAGGTCGGGCATCAGGTACTCGTCCAGCCCGGTCGGCACGCACACGAGCACGGCGTCGGCCTCGGCCATCCGGGCCAGGTCGACGGTGAGCTGGAAGTCCTCCTGGTGCACGGCTTTCTCCAGCCGGCGGTGGTCGGCCTCGATCAGGTCGACCTCGCCGGCGCGGATCGCGTCGAGGCGGTTCTGCGAGAGGTCGATGCCGATGATGCCGACCCCGCTCTCGTGCAGGCCGAGCGCGGTGGGCAGGCCGACGTACCCCATCCCGATCACCGCGACGGAGGTCAGCTCGTTCAGTTCGGCCAGGGTTTCGTGTTCGGCGACAGTACTCGTCATAGCGGTTCACCCGTCTCTTGCACGGTGGAAGGTGGTGCGGGTCAGAGCACGACCCGGACGATTTCGAAGGCTTCGGCGAGTTCGGTGGAGACCTGCGAACCGCGGTACTCGGCCAGTGCGCGGACGCCGCGCTCGCTGCGCGGGTGGGGCCAGGGCTCGAGTTCCTTGCCGTACGCCCGCAGCGCTTCGATCTTGCGCTCGACGTGCGACTCCTCGAGGGGCTGCCAGCAGTTGGGGCGGAAGGTGACCGGCAGACCCGACGCTTCGCCGACGTCGGTGGCGGAGCGGATCTCGAAGGTCCGCACCTCTCGCACGCTGCCCTTGCCCGGCCGGCCCGCGACCCGGGCGGCCCGGCTGACCAGCGCGTGGTCGGTGCTCAGGTCGCACATGCTCGTGGTGAGGATCGTGTCCGGCTCGAAGTCCCGGACTTCGCGCTCCACCACCCGGTTCAGCTCGAGGTGGCTGACGGTGTCGAGGCGGTTGTCCCCGAACTCGTGGATGCGCACGCGTTCGATGCCCAGGGTCTTGGCGGCCAGCTCGATCGCGCCGGTGCGGTTGACGACCGCGGTGCCGTTCGCCGACCGCGAGCCGTCGTCGTTGGTGAGGATGCAGAGCGAGATCGTCACGCCCTCGTCGGCGAGCCGGGCGATGGTGCCGCCCGCGCCGAGCGTCTCGTCGTCGCCGTGCGCCCCCACGACCAGCAGCTTGCTTGTTTTCCTGTGCATACCGGATCCCCAGTCTTGGTGCTGATGGAAGTGCCGTCGCACGGCATCAACAGTGGCGGAAGTGCCTTTCGGAATCTGACATCGGCGCGGGGCGACCGACAACCCCTAAAGACCGTCTAAAGCGGACCTTGGCGGGCGCGGACCGGCCGCCTAGGGGCGCGGATCCCGTGTTCTCCGGGGCCTTTAGGGGTGGGTGGGCCCGCGGCCCGCTCGTATCGTCGGATCCATTGCTGTGGGGGCGAGATCCCCTTTCCAGCGCAGCCGACGTGGAAGGAAAGAGGACTCGTGGGCAACTCCGAAGACAAGCTGGTCGGTGCGCTCCGCGCCTCCCTCAAGGAGAGCGAACGGCTGCGTGAGAAGAACCGGCGGCTGACCGAAGCCGCCCGGGAACCCATCGCGATCATCGGCATGGCCTGCCGGCTCCCGGGCGGTGCCACGACTCCGGAAGCGCTCTGGGAGCTGCTGGACGGCGGTGTCGACGCGATCGGCGAGTTCCCCGCCGACCGCGGCTGGGACCTGGAGCGCCTCTACGACCCGACCGGCGAGCGCGCGGGCTCGAGCTACGTGCGCGAGGGCGGGTTCCTCCACGACGCCCTCGAATTCGACGCCGACCTCTTCGGCATCAGCCCCCGTGAAGCCCTGCTCATGGACCCGCAGCAACGGCTGCTGCTGGAAACGTCCTGGGAGGCCTTCGAACGCGCCGGCATCGCGCCGAACTCGGTCAAGGGCAGCCCCACCGGCGTCTTCGCCGGCACGATGTACCACAACTACCAGGGCAGCTACGGCTCCTCCGGCGTCATCTCCGGCCGCCTCGCCTACACCTTCGGGCTGGAAGGCCCCGCCGTCACCATCGACACGGCGTGCTCGTCGTCGCTCGTCGCGCTGCACATGGCGGTGCAGGCGCTGCGGTCCGGCGAGTGCTCGCTCGCGCTCGCGGGCGGCGTCTCGGTGATGTCGACGCCGCGCACCTTCGTCGAGTTCAGCCTCGACGGCACGCTCGCCCGCAGTGCCCGCTGCCGCGCCTTCGCCGACTCCGCCGACGGCACCGGCTGGTCCGAGGGCTGCGGGATGCTGCTGGTGGAAAAGCTTTCCGACGCCCGCCGCAACGGCCACCCCGTGCTCGCGATCGTCCGCGGCACCGCGATCAACCAGGACGGCGCGTCCAACGGCATGACCGCGCCCAACGGACCCGCCCAGCAGCGCGTGATCCGCCAGGCGCTCGCCAACGCCCGCGTGACGCCCGGCGAGGTCGACGTCGTCGAGGCACACGGCACCGCGACCAAGCTCGGCGACCCGATCGAGGCGGGCGCGCTGCTGGCGACCTACGGCCAGGAGCGGAAGTCGCCGCTGTGGCTGGGCTCGGTCAAGTCCAACCTCGGCCACACCCAGGCCGCCTCGGGGGTCGCCGGGGTGCTGAAGATCGTCCTGGCCCTGAACAACGGCGTGCTGCCGCAGACCCTGCACGTCGACCAGCCGACCCGGCAGGTCGACTGGGGCTCCGGGCGGGTCGAGCTGCTCACCGAGCGACGGCCGTGGGAACGCAACGGCCACCCGCGCCGCGGCGCCGTCTCGTGCTTCGGCCTGAGCGGCACGAACGCCCACGTCATCATCGAAGAAGCACCGGAGCCCGAAGCGGCCGGCGAGACCCCGCGCGACACCGCCGCGATCCCGTTCGTGCTCTCCGGCCGGACGCCGCAGGCGTTGCGCGCGCAGGCCGAGCGGCTCCGCACGGCTCTCGACGGCACCGCCGCGGAGCCGCTCGACGTGGCCCTCACCCTCGCCACCGGGCGCGCGCACCTCGACCACCGCGCCGCCTTCGTGGCGAAGGACCGGGCCGGGCTCCTCGCCGCGCTGCGCGCCTTCGAGGACGGCGAGCCGGGCGCGCTGACCGGCGTCGCCCGCGGCGAGACCAGCACGGGATTCCTGTTCTCCGGCCAGGGTTCCCAGCGGCCCGGCATGGGCCGCGAGCTGGCCGCCGCCTACCCGCGGTTCGCCGAGGCGTACGCCGAAGCGTGCGCCGAGCTGGACAAGCACCTCGACCGCCCGATCCGCGAAGTGGTCGACACCGACGCGGAAGCGCTGGCGCAGACCGGGAACACCCAAGCCGCCTTGTTCGCCTTCGAGGTCGCGCTGTTCCGGCTCGTCGAGTCGTGGGGCCTGGTTCCGGACGCGGTGTGCGGCCACTCCATCGGCGAACTCGCCGCCGCGCACTGCGCCGGCGTCCTTTCCCTCGCCGACGCGGCGAAGCTCGTCGCCGCCCGCGGCCGGCTGATGCAGGCGCTGCCCGCCGGGGGCGCGATGGTCGCCGTCGAAGGGACGCCCGACGAGGTCGCCGGGTTCGATCCACAAGGGACGGTCGACGTCGCCGCCGTCAACGGCCCGCGCTCGGTCGTGTTGTCCGGCGCGGAAGCCGATGTCGTCGCGGTCGGCGACAAGTTCGTCGAAGCCGGACGGCGGACGACGCGGCTGAAGGTCTCGCACGCCTTCCACTCGCGCCTGATGGAGCCGATGCTCGCGGAGTTCCGGGCCGTGGCGCGGAGCCTCGCCTACGCGCGGCCCGAGCTGACCGTCGTCTCGAGCGTCACCGGTGCGGAGGTGTCCGCCGAGCTGACCGACCCCGAGTACTGGGTGCGCAACGTCCGGCAGCCGGTCCGGTTCGCCGACGCCGTGCAAGCCCTCGCCGCCGAAGGGGTCAACCGGTTCCTGGAGCTGGGCCCGGACGCGCCGCTGACCGCCGTCGTCCCGCAGTCCGCCGAGACCGCGGTCGCCGTCGCGGCGCAGCGCCGGGACGTGCCCGAGGACGTCGCGCTCGCCACCGCGCTCGCGGCCCTGCACGTCCGCGGTGTCGTGCCCGGCTGGGCCGCGCACTTCGCCGCCCGCGGCGCGTCCCGCGCCGACCTGCCGACCTACGCCTTCCAGCACCAGCGCTACTGGCTGGAGGTGACCTCCGGCTCCGGCGACCTCGCCTCGATCGGCCTCGACCCGGTCGACCACCCGCTGCTCGGCGCGGCCACCCTGCTGGCCGACGCCGACGGCCTGGTGCTGTCCGGCCGGATCTCCGCCACCACCCACCCGTGGCTGGCCGACCACGTCGTCGGCGGCGCGATCCTGGTGCCCGGTACGGCCTTCGTCGAGCTCGCCGTCCGCGCCGGGGACGAGGCGGGCTGCGGCCGCGTCCGCGACCTGACGCTGCACGCCCCGCTGGTGCTGCCGGAGAAGGGCGCCGCGCGGATCCAGGTCCGGATCGGCAAGCCCGGCGCCGACGGGTCGCGCCCGATCAGTGTCCACTCGCGACCGGACGACCTCGCCGCGTCCGGCGGCTGGGTCCGCCACGCCGACGGCACCGTGCAGACCGCGACCGCCGCCGCCGCGTTCGACCTGGCCGAATGGCCGCCGGCCGGCGCCGAAGCCGTGGACATCGACGGCATGTACGACCTGCTGGCCGAAGCGGGCATGGCCTACGGCCCGGTCTTCCGGGGCCTGCGGGCCGCCTGGCGCGCCGGTGACGACGTGTTCGCCGAGGTCGCCCTGCCCGAGCAGGACCGGCTCGGTGCCGAGGTGTTCGGCCTGCACCCCGCGGTCTTCGACGCTTCGCTGCACGCGGTCGGCTTGAGCGGCGCCGCCGGCGAGGGCACCACGCTGCCCTACGCGTGGTCCGACGTCGAGCTGCTGGCGGCGGGCGCGGCCGCGCTGCGCGTGCACGTCCGGCCCACCGGGGAGCAGACGGTCGAGCTGCGGCTGGCCGACACCACCGGCGCGCCGGTCGCCCGCGTCGGCGCGCTGCGGCTGCGCCGGATCAGCGAGGAACAGCTCGCCGCGGCCCGCGTGGCGCCCGGCAGCGACTCCCTCTACCGGATCGACCGGGTTCCGTTCGCGCTGCCGGAGGTCTCCGAAACGGACTTCACGGTGTACGAGGTCAAGCCGGGAACGACCGCCGCGGCGGCGAAGCAGGCCGTCCACAGTGCACTGTCCACAGTGCAGCAGGCCGGCGGCCGCCTGCTCGTCGTGACCCGCGGCGACCTGGCCGGGGCCGCCGTCGCCGGGCTCGTCCGCTCGGCGCAGGCCGAGGACCCGGGCCGGATCGTGCTCGTCGAGGGCGACGCGACGCCGGAGCAGCTCGCCGCGATCGCCGCCGCCGACGAGTCGTCGGTCCGCGTCGACGGCGACCGGATCACCGTCCCGCGCCTCGCCCGCGCGACCACCGGGCCCGCCGAGCCGCCCGGGTGGGGCACCGTCCTGATCACGGGCGGCACCGGCGCGCTGGGCAAGCTCGTCGCGAAGCACCTCGTGCGGCAGCACGGCGTCGAGCGGCTCGTGCTGGTCAGCCGCCGCGGCCCGGACGCCGGCGGCGTCCCCGAACTCGTCGCCGAACTGGCCGAGCTGGGCGCCGAGGCGACCGTCGTGGCCGCCGACCTCGCTAACCGCGCGAAGGTCAAGGCCCTGCTGAAGAAGCACCCGGTGAACTCGGTCGTGCACGCGGCCGGGGTGCTCGATGACGGCGTCCTCTCCTCGATGACGCCGGAGCGCGTCGACGGCGTCTTCGACCCCAAGGCCCTCGCCGCGTGGCACCTGCACGAACTGGCCGGCGACCTCACCGCGTTCGTCACGTTCTCCTCGGCCGCCGGCGTGCTGGGCGCCCCGGGCCAGGCGAACTACGCCGCGGCGAACGCGTTCCTGGACGAGCTCGCCGCGGTCCGCCGCGCCGAAGGCAAGCCGGCGCACTCGCTGGCCTGGGGCATGTGGGAGTCGGCGGCCGGCATGGCCGGCGAAACCCACGGCAAGCGCGGCCTCGGCGCCTTCGGCGTCGCGGAGGGCCTGGCCCTGTTCGACGCCGCGGTCGGCGCGGCGGGCGACCTGTACGTGCCGATCAAGCTCGACCTGCCCGCGTGGCGCGACGCCGGCGGTGTCCCCGACCTGCTGCGCGGCCTCGTCCCGGCCGCGCGCAGGACGGTGTCGGGCCGGGAAGCCGGCGCGGATTCGTTGCTGGGCAAGCTGATCCGGCTGCCCGCCGAGAAGCGCGCGGACCACCTGCTCGACCTGGTCGTCCAGCACGCGGCCGCGGTCCTCGGCCACGGCTCGGCCGCCCTCGTCGACGCCGACCGCGCGTTCAAGGACCTCGGCTTCGACTCGCTGACCGCGGTCGAGCTGCGCAACGCGCTCAACGAGGCCACCGGCCTGAGCTTGACCGCGACGCTCGTCTTCGACTACCCGACCGCCGGAGACCTCGCGGCGCACCTGCACGAAGCGCTGCTGGGCGAGCTCGGCGACGCGGGGGAGCCCGAAGCGGCCACCGCCGGCGTGCGCACCGACGATCCGGTCGCCATCATCGGCATGGCCTGCCGGTACCCCGGCGGGGTCACGACTCCGGAGGAGCTGTGGGAGCTGATCGCGGCCGGCCGCGACGGCACTTCGCGGTTCCCGGAGGACCGGTCCTGGGACCTCGACCACTGGCTCGGCGCGGCGGCCGCCGCCGGCAAGGAGCCCAACGGCGGGTTCGTCACCGGCCTCACCGACTTCGACGCCGGCTTCTTCGGCATCAGCCCGAGCGAAGCCGTGATGATGGACCCGCAGCAGCGGATGCTCCTGGAGGCGTGCTGGGAAGCGTGCGAGTCCGCCGGCCTCGACCCGCTGGCGCTGAAGGGCACCGACACCGGCGTGTTCGCCGGCGTCATGCAGTCCGACTACGACCCGGGTCCGATGGGCGGGACCGAGCACGGCCTGTTCCGCGGCTCCGGCGCGCTCGGCAGCGTGGTGTCCGGGCGGGTCGCCTACGCCTACGGCCTGGAGGGACCCGCCGTCTCGATCGACACGGCGTGCTCGTCGTCGCTGGTGGCGCTGCACCTGGCCGTCCAGGCGCTGCGCCAGGGTGACTGCTCGCTGGCACTGGCCGGTGGGGTGTCGGCGCTGGTCTCGCCGGAACCGTTCGTGAACTTCGACAACGGCGGCACGGCCGCCGACGGGCGGTCGAAGCCGTACTCCGCGGCGGCCGACGGGCTGGGCTGGGCCGAAGGGGCCGGCCTGCTGGTTCTCGAGCGGCTGTCCGACGCCCGGCGCAACGGGCACGAGGTCCTCGCCGTGGTCCGGGCCAGCGCGGTGAACTCCGACGGCGCGTCCAACGGCCTCACCGCGCCGAACGGCCCGTCGCAGGAGCGGGTGATCCGGCGCGCGCTCAAGCTCGCCGGCCTCGGCCCGCACGAGGTGGACGCGGTCGAAGGGCACGGCACCGGCACCAAGCTGGGCGACCCGATCGAGGCCAACGCCCTGCTGGCCACCTACGGCCGCGACCGCCCCGAAGACGAGCCGCTGTGGCTGGGGTCGGTCAAGTCGAACATCGGGCACACGCAGGCCGCCGCGGGCGTCGCCGGCGTGCTGAAGATGGTTCTCGCGATGCGGCACGGCGAATTGCCGATGTCCCGCTACGCGGACGACCCCACCGAGCACGTCGACTGGTCGGCGGGCACCGTGCGGCTGCTCACCGAGACGATCCCGTGGCCCGACCGGGGACGGCCGCGCCGGGCGGGCGTCTCGTCGTTCGGGTACAGCGGGACCAACGCGCACGTGATCCTGGAGCAGGCACCGCCGGCCGGGGAACCCGAGCCGGAGCGCACCGCGGAGGAGCGTGCCGCGGTGCTCCCGCCGTGGCTGCTGACCGCGCGCACCCCGGAGGCCCTGCCCCTGCAGGCCACCGCGCTGCTGACCCACCTGGAGGAGAACCCGGGGCTGGACCCGCTGGACGTCGGGTTCTCCCTGGCGGTCCGCGAGCCGGCGCTGCCCTACCGCGCCGCCGTCGCCGGGACCGACCGGGCGGAGCTCGCCGCCGGGCTGGCCGCGCTGGCCGCGGGCGAGGACTCGCCGTCGGTCGTGCGGGGAACCGCGCGCGGGGGCCGGACGGCGTTCCTGTTCTCCGGCCAGGGCACCCAGCGTGCCGGCATGGGACGTGAGCTGTGCGCCGCCTTCCCCGTGTTCGAGCACTCCTTCACCCGCACGAGCGCGCTGTTCGACGGCTACCTCGGCCGCTCGCTGCGCCAGGTGATCTTCGCCGAGGAAGGCACGGCCGACGCTCAGCTGCTGCACCGCACGGAGTTCACCCAGGCCGCGCTGTTCACCATGCAGGTCTCGCTGTTCCGCCTGGTCGAGTCGTGGGGCGTGCGCCCGGACGTGCTGCTGGGCCACTCCTTCGGCGAGATCGCCGCGGCCCACGTGGCCGGGGTGTTCTCGCTGGCGGACGCGGTGAAGCTGGTCGCGTTCCGGGGCCAGCTGATGCAGGAGGCGCCCGCCGGCGCCGCGGTCGCGGTCGAGGCCACCGAGGCCGAGGTGACGCCGCTGCTCACCGCCGCGTCCGCGATCGCGGCGATCAACGGCCCGGCCTCGGTGACGGTGTCCGGCGCGGAGGCCGACGTGCTCGCCATCGTCGAGCACTTCAAGGGGCTCGGCCGCCGGACCAAGCGGCTGGCGATCACCGTGGCCGCGCACTCGCCGCTGCTGGACGAGATCCTGCCCGAGCTGCGCGAGATCGCCGAGGAGCTCACCTACGAGCCGGCCCGGATCGGCATCGTGTCCACAGTGGATGGTGCGGAGGCCGCGCCGGAACGCTGGGCCGACCCGGAGTACTGGGTGGCCAACTGCCGGCAGGGGGTGCGGTTCCTCGACGGTGTCCGCGCCTTGGAGGCGGCCGGGGTGACCCGGTACGTCGAGCTCGGCACCGACGGCACCATCGCGGCGATGGCTCAGGGCTGCCTGACCGGTGACCCGCGTGACGTCGTGGTCGTGCCGATGCGGGCCAAGAAGCAGGACGAGGTGCGGGGGGCGCAGCTGGCGGCGGGCCGGTTCTTCGCGACCGGCCTGGACCTGGCGTCCGCGCGGCTGTTCCGGGGCGCGGAGCGCGTTCCGCTGCCGCCGTACGCCTTCCACCGCACCCGGTTCTGGCCGGAGGTCGACATGGAGGCCCTGCGCGCCACCGGCGACCTCACCGCGACCGGGCTCGACGCCACCGAGCACCCGCTGGTCTCCGCCGCCCTCGCGGTGGCGGGCTCGGCCCAGGTGGTGCTGGCCGGCCAGGTCTCGGTGCACACGCACCCGTGGCTGGCCGACCACACCGTCGGCGGCGCGATCATCTTCCCCGGTGCCGGTTTCGTCGAGCTCGCCGTGCGGGCCGGGGACGAAGCGGGCTGCCCGCGGCTCGAAGAGCTGACGCTGGAAACGCCGCTGCTGCTGGCCGAACTGGGCAAGGTGCGGTTGCAGGTCGTCGTCGACGAGCCGGACGGCTCCGGCCGCCGCGCGCTCTCGGTGTACTCGCAGGCCGACGCGGCGGACCCCTGGATCCGGCACGCCGCGGGCGTACTGGCGCCTTCGGGGGCAACGGAGCCCGCGGGGATGCCGGAGTGGCCGCCCGCCGGCGCGGAGCCGGTGTCACTGGACGGCGTCTACGAAGCCTTCGAGGAAGCCGGCATCGGCTACGGGCCGGCGTTCCAGGGGCTGACCGCGGCCTGGGTCCGCGACGGCGAGGTCTTCGCCGAGATCACCTCGGCGGCCCCCGGGACCGACCGGTTCGGGCTGCACCCGGCCGCCTTCGACGCCGCCCTGCACGCCATCGGCCTCTGCGAGGCCGTGACGGTGGCGGGCGGGCTGCCGTTCGCCTGGACGGGCGTCGAGCTGCACGCGGCGGGCGCGGCCCGGCTGCGGGTGCGGGTCACCCCGCTCGGCGCGGACTCCGTGTCGCTCGAGCTGGCGGACCAGGCGGGCCGTCCGGTCGCTTCGGTGGGCTCGCTCGTGCTGCGGGCCGGGGTGTCGAGCGTCGGGGCCGTCCGGCCGCCCAAGTCGCTGCACGGCTGGGCGTGGCAGCCGGTTCCCGTCCCCGCTGCCGCCACCGGGAGCTGGACGGTGCTCGAGGACGGTCTCGACGCGCTCCTGGCCGCCGGCCCGGTCCCCGAGGTCGTGGCGCTCGATCTGTCCACTTCGGACGCCGCGGTGCCCGAGGCGGTGACCGGCACCCTGGAGCTGGTGCAGGACTGGCTGGGCCGCGCGGAATTCGCGAACTCCACGATGGCCGTGCTGACCCGTGGCGCGGCCGCCCTGGACGGCGAGGACGTCACCGACCTGGCCGGCGCCGCCGTGTGGGGCCTGATCCGGGCGGTCCAGTCCGAGCACCCCGGCCGGTTCGTGCTCGCGGACGTCGACGAGGACGCCGCGGCCTGGGTGCCCCGGCTCGCGGCCGCCGGGGAACCGCAGCTCGTCGTCCGGGGCGGGGCCGCGCACGGCGGCCGGCTGACCCGGCTCGCGCCGTCGGCCGACGCGCCGGCGACGACGTTCGACGCGAGCGGCACCACGCTGGTCACCGGGGCGGGCGGCGGGATCGGCTCCCGGCTGGTGCGGCACCTGGTGACCGAACACGGCGTGCGGAACCTGCTGCTCGTCAGCCGCCGCGGCGCGGCGCCCGGTCAGGTCGAAGAGCTGACGGAGCTGGGCGCGACCGTCACGGTCGGCGTCTGCGACGCCGCCGACGAGGCCGCGCTGGCCGGGGTGCTCGCCGCGATCCCGGCCGAGCACCCGCTGACCGCGGTCGTGCACCTGGCCGCGGTGGTGGACGACGCGCCCGTCACGGCACTGACCCGCGAGCGGGTGGCCGCGATGCTGCGGCCGAAGGTCGACGCCGCGCTGAACCTGCACCGGCTGACCGAGCACGAGAACCTGTCGGCGTTCGTGCTCTTCTCGTCCGTCGCGGGCCTGCTGGGCAACGCCGGCCAGGCCGGGTACGCCGCGGGCAACAGCTTCCTCGACGCCCTCGCCGTGCACCGGCGCGCCCACGGGCAACCCGCGCAGTCACTGGCGTGGGGGCTGTGGGACGCCCCGGGCGATGCCACGGCGGCGCTGACGGACGCCGACCGGGCGCGGCTGGCGCGCAACGGCGTCTCCCCGCTGTCCGGAGACGAAGGGATGGCGCTGTTCGACGCGGCTTCGCTGCGGCCGGAAGCCTTGCTGGTGCCGATGAAGGTGAGCGCGGCGGGCGAGCCGGGCGACGTCCCGCCCGTCTTCCGCGCCTTGGCCCCGCGTGCCCGGCGGGTGGCGGCGCAGACCGCCGAGGGCCCGACGCTGCAGCAGCGGCTGGCCGGGCTCGATGCGCTCCAGCGGGAGCGTGCCGTGCTCGACCTGGTCCTGGACCGGACCGCGGCCGTGCTCGGCTACGCCGGGGGCGGCGCGATCGAAGCGCAGCGGCACTTCCTGGAGTCCGGATTGGACTCGCTCACCGCGGTCGAACTGCGCAACGGGCTCAACGAAGACACCGGGCTGCGGCTGCCGCCGACCGTCGTCTTCGACCACCAGACCCCCGCGGGACTGGCCGCCCACCTGCTCGCCGAGCTGGACGGCGACGGTCCGGTGCCCGAGCCCGCCGAGGAGGCCGACGAGCTGGCGAGCGTGTTCGCCGACGCGGTGCGGGCCGGGCGGGTGGAGGACGGCCTCGGCCTGTTGGCCTCGGTGGCGAACCTCCGGCCGTCGTTCACCTCGCCCGCCGACATCGACGGGCTGCCGTCGCCGGTGCGGCTGAAGGAAGGCAGCGCGTCGACGCAGCTGTTCTGCTTCAGCACGCCGGTGGCGACCGGCGGGGTCTACCAGTACGCGAAGCTGGCTGCCGGGTTCCCCGGCGACCGCGAGCTGTACGCCGTGCCGATGCCCGGGTTCCTGCCCGACGAGTCGTTGCCGTCGACGCCGGAGGCGATCGTCGAGGTGCTGGCGGAGAGCCTGCGCAAGGCGGCGGGCGACCGGCCGTTCGCCCTGCTCGGCTACTCCTCGGCGGGCGTGCTGGCGCACGCCGTGGCGGAAAGCCTGGAACGCGCCGGCACCCCGGCCGCCGGCATCGTGCTCCTGGACACCTACGCGGTCAACGGCGACGACGCGATCGGCGACAAGGCGGCGGACATGGCGAAGGGCATGCTGGCCAACGAATCCCAGTACGGCGGCTTCGACCGGGCGAAGCTCACGGCGATGGCCCGGTACATGGACCTGTTGCCCCGCATCGAGATCGCGGACATCGCGACGCCGTCCTTCCTGGTCCGCGCGGCCGATCCCTTCGACGGGCTCGCGGGCGACTGGCAGACGACGTGGTCCCACGCCGGAACGGAGTACACCGCGCCGGGGCACCACTTCACGCTGATCGACACCGACGCCCCGACGACGGCCGCCGCCGTCGCCGACTGGCTCACCGGCTTGGACTGACGGGTCTGCCGCGGCCGGGGGGGGGGGGGGTTACAGGGGGGGGCACGGTGGTTGAGACTCCACCGCCCGCCCCCCCCCCCCCCCCCCCCCCCCCGCCGAGGCCCGCCGCGCGGCAACGGGCGCGG
>NZ_JBFANX010000027.1:0-117995 GCF_040675005.1 Amycolatopsis sp. NPDC049691 | reverse complement strand
GTGAGAAACAGGGTTGGAACACTGTTTCTCACTCACGACCGGCGACGCCCGCCACCCCGGCCAGCACCGGTTCGAGGCCGGCGGCGAAGAAGGCGTCGTGGTCCTCGGCCGTCGCCGGGTACCGGCCGCCCGCGACCAGGGCGGCCAGCCGGACCGAGCCGGCCCGGTCCAGGTGGGGTGCGAGGTGGTCCCGCACCGCGGCCGTCTCGGCCGGGGTGGCCGGGGTGGCCAGCCGGACGGCGGTCGCGTGGGCGAACCCGGACACCATCGTCACGCACCCCGGCAGGTGCTCTTCGCCGACACCGGCGAGCGCGCACGCGCGCAGCAGCAGTTCCGTCCACGCCAGCCGGTGCGGGGTCACCGGGTCGCCGCGCATCGGGAGGTCCAGCAGCCACGTCCGGCTCAGCAGCCGCTCGACCACCGCCCGGGTCCAGCGGCGGACGTCGGACCGCCAGTCGCCCGACGACGCCAGCCCGGCGGGCGGCGGTCCCCAGCCGGCGTCGGCCAGCAGCACCGTCAGCTCCTCCTTGGAGCTGACGTACCGGTAAAGCGCGTTCGTCGTGACGCCCACCTCGTGGGCGATGTTGGGGAGCGAGGCGTTGGCGAGGCCGTCGGCGTCGGCGAGCTCCACCGCCGCCGCGACGATCTGCGCCACCGTGTGCGCCGGCTTGGGGCCGCGGCGCGGCGGCGGCGTCGCTCCCCACGCCAGTGCCGTTCCGGGCGGCAGTTCCGGCGTCGTGTCCCTGTCCAGCATGGTGCGTCTTCCCTGGCGAGTGCTTTCGGCGGTAAACTGTGAGAGTCTTACACTGATCTGGGCGGAGGGCGAGCGGACGTGATCGAGAACAGGCCGGTGGTCGAGGCCGTCGGCCGGCTCCTGTGGCCGGAGCGTACGCGGGTCACCGAACTCGATCGCAAGCTCGCCGCCACGCGGATCGAGCACGAGCGTGCCGAGGGCCGGTGCCCCGACGCCGAGGTCCGGCTCGCCCGCGTGCGGCAGGCCACGACGCAGGCGGAGCTGGACAGCGCCGTCGCCGGGCGGTCCGGATCCGCGGTCCCGCCGGTCCTGGAGGCCGCCCCGCGGGTCGGGCTGGCGGTCTGGTGCCTGGTCACCCTCGCCGACCTCGCCGTCTACCTCACCCTCGGGATGGTCAGCGGCCAGTGGGACGAGCCCTGGGTGCTGTGGCCGGCGCTCGGCGGCGGCCTGCTCGTGCTCGGCCTGTGGTCCATGCGCGAGAGGGACCGCCGGATGCGCCTCGGCGAATGATCCACCCCTGATCCGGCAGGGGCCGGTTCCTCTGGACGCGCTCGTGCGTTAATCTGTGCAATCCATACACAGTTTTGAGATCGGGGGCCGACATGGCCGGGACGACAGAAACCGCGGGGCGGAACACCGCCCTCAAAGTGATCGCGATCGTGTGGCTGGCGGCCGTCGGCATCAACCTGCTGGTCTGGCTGATCATGTGCTTCGCGACGCTCAGCCTGCACTCGCCGTTTTGGATCTGGCCGCTGATCGGCGGCGCGCTCATCGTGGTGCCGTGGTACTACGCGACCCGCTCCCGCTCGAACGGACGGGTCACCAGGGGATGACGACCATGACGACCACCGGGTCGCCCGTCCGGCTGGACTCGGTGAAGAAGACGTACGGGCGCGGCGAGAGCGGCGTGGTGGCGCTCGCCGGGGTCAGCGTCGAGTTCCCCGCCGGCAGCTTCACCGCGGTGATGGGCCCGTCGGGGTCCGGCAAGAGCACCCTGCTGCACTGCGCGGCCGGGCTCGACCGGCCCGACTCGGGCAGCGTCACGCTCGTCGACGTCGACCTGCGGGGCCGCACCGAAACCCAGCTGACCGAACTGCGCCGCGAGCACGTGGCGTTCGTGTTCCAGTCGTTCAACCTCATGCCCGCGCTCAACGTCGAGGAGAACATCACGCTCCCGATGCTGCTGGCGGGCAAGGAGCCGGATCGGGCGTGGATCGCCCAGGTCGTCGAGCGGGTCGGCCTGACGCACCGGGTCCGGCACCGTCCCGGCGAGCTGTCCGGCGGCCAGCAGCAGCGCGTGGCGATCGCCCGCGCGCTCGCCGGCCGCTCGGCGGTGACGTTCGCCGACGAGCCGACGGGTGCGCTGGACACGTCCACCGCGGTCGAGGTGCTCGGGCTGCTGCGCGAGCTCGCCGACGCCGGCCAGACGATCGTCATGGTCACCCACGACCCGGTCGCCGCGTCGTTCGCCGACGAGGTGCTCTTCCTGGTGGACGGGCAGATCGTGACCAAGATGGCGGCTCCGGCCGTCGAGATGGTCGCCGCCGAGCTGGCGCGCCTCGGCGCCCGGGCCAAGCAGGCGAGGGGGCGACGGTGAACCCGCGGCGGGTGGTCCTGCGGCTGGCGCTGGCCAGCCTGCGGTTCCGCGCGGCCGCCTCGCTGGCGACGTTCGTCGCGGTCCTCGTCGGCTGCTCGTTGCTGATCGCCTGCGGCGGGCTGTTCGAAACCGCGTTGAGCCTCGACGCCCAGCCGCAGCGGCTGGCGGCCGCGCCGGTCGTCGTCGGCGGTTCGGCCGGGTTCAAGCTGCCCGACGAGGAGTCGGAGGTCGTCCCCTACAGCGAGCGGGCCGGCATCCCGGCCGACCGGATCGCCAAGATCGCCGCCGTGCCCGGCGTGCGGCAGGTCGTGCCGGACACCACCTTCGCCGCCGTGGTGGTCACCGGGGCCGGGCCGCAGGGCGCGGCGGCCCCGTCGGCCGGGCACGGCTGGGACTCCGCCGCGCTGGCTCCCTATTCCCTGGTGGACGGCGCGCAGCCGCGGGCGACCGGCCAGGTCGTCCTGGACGAAGCTTCGGCCGCGGCGGCCGGGGTGCGGGCCGGCGGCCAGGTGCCGATCGCCGTGAACGGCGCGGCGCCCCGGGACTTCGTGGTCACCGGGATCGTGCACGCGGACACGGCCGTGCCCGCGCTGTTCTTCTCACCCGCCGACGCCCAGCAGTTCTCGGTGCACCCCGGCACGGTCGACCTGGCCGGCGTCTTCCCCGCCGACGGGGTCGACGCCGGCGAGCTCGCCGCCCGGATCGCCGAGCAGGTGCCCGGCCTCACCGTGCTGACCGGCGCGGACCGCGGAGCCGCGGAGTTCCCCGGCATCGACGGCGCCCAGCTGCCGCTGATCCTGCTCGCCGGCGTGTTCGGCGGAATGGTCCTGGTGGTGATGGCGCTGGTGGTGTCGGCGACGATCAGCCTCACCGTGCGGCAGCGGCAGCAGGAGCTCGCGCTGCTGCGGGCCACCGGCGCGGTCCCGCGCCAGGTGCACCGCATGGTGCTCGCCGAGACGATGGTCGTGGCGGCGCTCGGTGCGCTCGCCGGGCTGGCCGGCGGTCGCTTCGTCGGCACGGAGATCTTCGGCTTCACCACGGGACACGGGATGCTGCCGCCCCAGCTGGAGTTCCAGCAGGGGATCATCGCCTTCGGCGGCGGCCTGGTGCTGTCGCTCGCGATCTCGTTCGCCGCCGCGTGGTTCGCCGCGCTGCCGGCGGCGCGGGCCCGGCCGCTGCAGGCGCTGGCCGAGGCGGCCATCCCGCCCGCGAAGGTCGGCGACGTGCGCCGCTTCGGCGCGAAGGTGCTGGCGGGCGCCACCGTGGTGCTGGCCGTCGCGAGCCTGTTCACGCCGGTGGACATCACCTCGGCCGTGTGCGGTGCCGCCGTGCTCACCGGCTCGATCGCCGTCGCGCTGATCGGCCCGGAGCTGCTGGCGTTCGTCGCCACCCGGTTCGGCCCGCTGATCCGGCGGGTCGGCGGGCGCGACGCGGTCCTCGCGGTGATCAACTCGCGGACCCGGGCGGTGGCGTTCGCCGCGGTGCTGACGCCGATCACGCTCGCCACCGCGGTCGCGCTCGGCAACGTGTACGCCGAAACCACGCAGCAGCGGGCCATCGTCGACGCCTACGCCGGCCAGCTGCGGGCCGACGCCGTGGTGACCAGCGGGACCGGTGCGGTCTCGCCCGCGCTGGCC
Source organism: Amycolatopsis sp. NPDC049691 (assembly GCF_040675005.1). Lineage (NCBI taxonomy): Bacteria > Bacillati > Actinomycetota > Actinomycetes > Pseudonocardiales > Pseudonocardiaceae > Amycolatopsis > Amycolatopsis sp. NPDC049691. Next base: position 114,007 of record NZ_JBFANX010000027.1, on the reverse strand, counting down.
GAGGCCGTCCGGCAGGCGCCGGGCGTCGGGTCGGTGTCGCCGCTGGTGACCAGCCAGGGCTGGATCGAAGAGCCCTACGACGGCAACGGCAGCGACCCGGGCCGGCTGCTCGGCCTCGACGTCCGGGACGCGAACGGGGTACTGGCGACGCCGGTGACGTCCGGTTCGCTCGGGGACCTCACCGGCGACACGGTCGCGCTGCCCGAAGGCGTCGCGGACGACCTCGACCTGAAGCTCGGCGACGGGATCACCCTGCGGCTCGGCGACGGCGCGCAGGCGAAGGTGAAGATCGTCGCGTTGCTGGACAGCCCGTCGGGCTACCCCAGCATCGTGCTGCCGGCCGCGCTGCTCGCCCCGCACACGACACCGGGCGTGGCGAACCGGCTGCTGGTGCGGGCGGCGGACGGCCAGGACGCGGACGCCGTCGTCTCGGCGGTCACGACGGCGACGGCGAACTGGCCGGGTGCCGTCGTCGGCGGCTCCGACGCGGTGAAGGAGAGCTTCGCGGCCATCGCCGACATGGAGGCGATGATCCACTACCTACTGGCCGTGCTCGCCATCGCCTACGCGGCGATCGCGGCGGTGAACACGCTCGCCGTGGCGGTGCTTTCGCGGCGCCGTGAGTTCGGCGTGCAGCGGCTCGCGGGCGCGCGGCGGGGACAGGTCCGGTCGATGCTGCTGATCGAGGGCGGCATCCTCGCCGTGCTCGGCCTGGTGCTCGGCACGGCGATTTCGTTGTTCACCATCATTCCCATGGCGATCTCGTCCGGCACGATCGTGCCGGTGGGCCCGGTGTGGGTGTTCCTCGCGGTCGTCGCCGCGGTGTTCCTGATCGTCTGGCCGGTCACCGTGCTCTCCGCGCGGCTGGCGATGCGGCGCAGCCCGATCGAAGCGGTGACATTGCCGGGGCAGTAGCGATTTGTAGGGGTTCGCGGGCCGGACCGGTGTGGATAGTGTCGAATTCGACTATCCGCACCGGGCCGGCCCGGTTTCCTTTTCTGGAGTGGATCCCATGCGCGTACTCCTGGCCGCCCCGTCGTCCCCCGCGCGGCTGCACAACCTGGTCCCGCTGGCGTGGGCGCTGCGGACCGCGGGCCACGACGTGAAGATCGCCGGCGAGCCGTCGTTCGTCGGCGAGATCCTCACGACCGGCTGCGTGGCGGCCGACCTCGGCCTGGCGGAGTTCGCCGAACTGTGGCGGCCCGCGGTGGTGGTGTCCGACGCGACGGTCCCGGCGGGGACCGACGCGGTCCGGCTGCGGGGCCCGCTGGACGAGCCCGGCCCGGGCTTCGACACGGTGCCGCCGTCGCTGCGGGATCCCGTGGCCGATGCCCGCCCGATCCGGCACGTGCCGTACTTCGGGCCGGTCGAGGTGCCGGGGTGGTTGCGGCGCAAGGCAAGGCGGAGCCGGGTACTGCTGTCGCTGACGGACGCGACACCGGCCGGGCCGGTGTTCGAGGCGGTCGCGGGGCTGGACGCGGAGGTCGTGTGGGCGACGGACCCGGCGGGCATCCCGGCGGGGGTGACGATGCCGCCGAACGTGCGCCTGGTCGACGCGGCCCCACCGGCGGCGGTCCTGCCGACGTGCGCGGCGGTCGTCCACGACGGTGACGCTTCGCTCGCCCTCGCGGCAGCGAGTTTCGGCCTGCCGCAGCTGTCCCTGACGGAGACGCCGATCGGCGCGCGCATCGCGGCGGTGGGGGCCGGGCGGGTGGGACCGGCTTCGGCCGTTGCCGAGCTGGCTTCGTTGCGAGGGGCGGCGGAGGCGCTGCGGGAGGAGATCGCGGCGCTGCCGGCACCCCGCGACGTGGTGGCGGAGCTGACCCGCGCGTAGCGAGCCTGCCGCGGCCGCTGGTGGTCCGGTGATTGTGGGGCCGTTAGGGGTGGGTTGGCCGAAAGTCCGTCGGTAGCGTTTTCGGCGTGGCACCTTCCACCCCTTTCGCGGTTAGGTGGTCGATTACGTGAGTACCGTTTTTCCTGCCATTTCCCGGCTGCGCGCCGGAACGGGGGTAATGGCGTGAGCGCCGAAAACGAGCGGAAACTGCTCGACTACCTCAAGCGCGCCACCGCCGACCTGCGCGAGGCCAAGGGTGCCCTGCAGGAGGTCCGGCGGCGTGACACCGAGCCCATCGCGATCGTCGGCATGGACTGCCGCTATCCCGGTGGCGTCGAGAGCCCCGAGGACCTCTGGGAGCTCGTCCGCACCGGGACCGACGGCATCGGCGCCTTCCCGGCCGACCGCGGCTGGCCGCTCGACCGGCTCTACGACCCGGCGGGGGAGAAGCCCGGCACCACCAACACCCGCGAAGGCGGCTTCCTCTACGACGCCGCGGAGTTCGACCCGGAGTTCTTCGGGATCTCGCCCCGCGAAGCGCTCTCCATGGACGCCCAGCAGCGGCTCCTGCTGCAGACGTCGTGGACCGCGCTCGAGCGCGCCGGCATCGTGCCCGAGACCCTGCGGGGCAGCAGCACCGGGGTTTTCGCCGGTGTCATGTACCACGACTACCTCGGCCACGCGGCCGCCGGCAGTGTCGTCTCCGGCCGGGTCGCCTACGCGCTCGGGCTGGAAGGCCCGGCCGTCAGCGTCGACACCGCGTGCTCGTCCTCGCTCGTCGCCCTGCACTGGGCCGCGCAGGCGCTGCGCCGCGGCGACTGCTCGCTGGCCCTCGTCGGCGGCGTCACGGTCATGGCGACGCCCGAGACCTTCGTCTACTTCACCGAGCAGCGCGGCCTGTCCGACGACGGCCGCTGCAAGGCCTTCGCGGCCGGTGCCGACGGCACGGGCTGGGGCGAAGGCGTCGGCGTCCTCGTCGTCGAACGCCTGTCCGACGCCCAGCGCCTGGGGCACAACGTGCTCGCGGTCGTGCGCGGCAGCGCGGTCAACTCCGACGGTGCCTCCAGCGGTCTCACCGTCCCCAATGGACCCGCGCAGCAGCGGGTGATCCGCCAGGCCCTCGCCACCGCCGGACTGTCCACAACGGACGTCGACCTGGTCGAAGGCCACGGCACCGGCACGAAGCTCGGCGACCCGATCGAAGCGCAGGCCCTGCTCGCGACCTACGGGCAGAACCGGGAAGAGCCGCTGTGGCTCGGCTCGCTCAAGTCCAACATCGGGCACACCCAGGCCGCGGCCGGGGTCGGCGGTGTGATCAAGGTCGTGCAGGCCATCCGGCACGGCGTGCTGCCGAAGACCCTGCACGTCGACACGCCGTCGCCGCACGTCGACTGGTCGGCCGGGGCCGTCGAGCTGCTCACCGAGGCCCGCGACTGGCCCGAAACCGACCGGCCCCGCCGCGGTGCGGTGTCGTCGTTCGGCATCAGCGGCACCAACGCCCACGTCATCGTCGAACAGGCCGAGCCCGCCCCCGAAGAGCCCGCCGTTCAGGTTCCCGTGGTCGCGTGGCCGGTCTCGGCGGACGCAGCGGACGCCGTCGCTGCGCAGGCGCAGCGGCTCCTGGACCACGACGGGAACCCGACCGACCTCGGGTTTTCGCTGGCCACGACCCGCTCGGCGCTGGACCACCGTGCCGTCGTCGTCGGCACCGGGCTCGCGGAGCTGCGGGCCGGCGTGCAAGCACTCGCGAACAACGAGGACGCGCCGAACCTCGTCCGTGACCGCCGCGGCACCGGCCGCACGGCCTTCCTCTTCACCGGCCAGGGCGCCCAGCGCGCCGGGATGGGCCGCGCGCTGGCGAAGTACCCGGTGTTCGCCGAAACCCTCGACGCCGCGTGCACCCGGCTCGGCCTCGACCGCGCCGTCCTGGACGACGCCGATGCCCTGGCGCAGACCGGAAACACGCAACCCGCGCTGTTCGCCTTCGAGGTCGCGCTGTACCGGCTCCTCGAGTCGTGGGGCCTGACACCCGACCACCTGCTGGGCCACTCGATCGGCGAGCTGGCCGCGGCGCACGTCGCCGGCGTCCTCTCGCTCGACGACGCCTGCATGCTCGTCGCCGCCCGCGCCCGGCTCATGCAGGCCCTGCCCGCGGGCGGGGCGATGGTCGCCATCCCGGCCGGCGAGGCCGAGGTGACGCCGCTGCTGACGCCGGACGTGAGCATCGCCGCGATCAACGGCCCGGCATCACTGGTCGTCTCCGGTACCGAGGACGCCGTCGCCGCCGTCGCCGCGCACTTCGAGCGCGCCAAGAAGCTGCGTGTCTCGCACGCCTTCCACTCGCCGCTGATGGAGCCGATGCTCGCCGAGTTCGCGGCCGTGGCGAAGAAGCTCACCTACGCGAAGCCCGAAATCCCCATCATGTCCACTGTGGACGCGGGCGCCGACCTGACCTCGCCGGAGTACTGGGTCGAGCAGGTCCGCGCGACCGTCCGGTTCGACGACGGCGTCCGCGCCCTCGCCGAGGACGGCGTCCGGACCTTCGTCGAGATCGGCCCGGCCCCGGTCCTGACGGCGGCCGCGAGCACCGCGCTGGACGACGACACGCTCGCGTTCATCCCGGCGGTGCGTCCGGACCGCGACGAAGCCCAAGCCGTCGTCACCGCGGTCGCGGCCCTGCACGCTCGCGGGATTACCGTGGACTGGCCGGCGTTCTACCCCGGCGCGCGACGCGTCGAGGTGCCGACCTACGCCTTCCGCCGCACCCGCTACTGGCTGCCCGCCACCACCGTGACCGGCGACGCCGGCGACCACGGCCAGCAGGCCGCCACCCACCCGATGCTCAGCGCCGTCGTCCGGGTTCCGGAGACCGACACGATCGTCCTCACCGGCCGCCTGTCGACGGACACCGTGCCGTGGCTGGCCGACCACGTCGTGCTCGGCACGGTCCTGGTCCCCGGCACGGCGTTCGTCGAGCTGGCCCGCGCCGCCGCCGACGAGATCGGCTACGCCGGGCTCGACGAGCTGACGCTGCACGCCCCGCTCGCCCTCACCACGGGTGCGGCACTCCAGGTCACCCTCGAATCCGAAGAGGACGGACGCCGTCGGCTGACCGTCCACTCGCGACCCGACGGCGACGACGCGTGGACCCGCCATGCCGAAGGATTCATCACGACCGAGGCGGCCACGCCGGCGTTCGACCTCACCGAATGGCCGCCCGCCGGAGCCACCGAGGTTCGCCTGGGAGACCCGTACGCGCAGCTCGCGGACCTGGGCTACGACTACGGCCCGGCCTTCCAGGGCCTGCGTGCGATGTGGCGGCGCGGTGACGACGTCTACGCGGAGGTCGAGGTCTCGGAAGACGCCCGTGACTACGGCCTGCACCCGGCGCTGTTCGACGCCGCGATGCACGCCCAGCTGCTCGGCCCCGCGCCCGAGGACGGCGACGCGAAGCCGATGCTGCCGTTCGCGTTCAGCGGCACGACCTGGCACGCCGCCGGAACCGGCGCGGTCCGCGTCCACGTGTCGCCGACCGGCCCGGACACCATCACGCTGCGGATCGCCGACACCACCGGGCTCCCGGTGCTGACCGTCGATTCCCTGGCGGCGCGGCCGATCTCCCTCGACAAGCTGGCCCCGAGTTCACTCTTCCGCATCGCCTGGGAACCCGCTACCGGCCGGGAAGAAACCACAGCGACCGTCCTGGAAGTGTCCAGTGTGGACGGCACAGTGCCGGAACGGGCCCGCGCGGCCACGCGCCAGGTGCTCGCGGCCATCCGGGCCGCCGACGACCGCCTGGCCGTCGTCACCAGTGGCGCGGTCTCGGTCGACGGCGAGGACGTCGACCCGGCTCTCGCGGCGGTGTGGGGACTCGTCCGCGCGGCCGAGGCCGAGAACCCGGGCCGGTTCGTGCTCATCGACGGCGACGACGTCGAAACCGCGCTGGCGACCGGCGAACCCGAGGTGGCCGTTCGCGACGGAAAGGCCTACGTCCCCAGGCTGGTCGCGGCGACACCGTCCGGCGAGCTGGGCTGGAACCCCGACGGTACGGTCCTGATCACCGGCGGCACGGGCGGTCTCGGCGCAGTCGTGGCCAAGCACCTGGTGACGAACCACGGTATCCGCCACCTGCTGCTCTCCAGCCGTCGCGGCGCCGACGCGCCTGGGGCAGCCGAGCTGCACGACGAGCTGACGCGACTCGGCGCCGAGGTCACCATCGCGAGCTGCGACGTCACCGACCGCGCGTCGGTGGCCAAGCTGGTCAAAGGCGTTCCGCTGACCGCGGTGGTGCACGCCGCCGGCGTCCCGTCGGCCGGCCGCGTCGAGAACCTCACCGACGAGGAACTCGAGCGCGTCTTCGCCCCGAAGGTCGACGGCGCCTGGCACCTCCACGAGCTGACCGAAGGCCTCGACGCGTTCATCCTGTTCTCCTCCGCCGCGAGCACCGTGCTGGCCGCCGGGCAGGCCGGGTACGCCGCGGCCAACGCCTTCCTCGACGAACTGGCCCGGCACCGCCAGGCCCACGGCCTCCCGGCGACCTCCCTCGATTGGGGCGCGTGGGCCGACGACGGCGGCATGGCCGGCGAGCTGACCGAAGCCGACTTCCGCCGCCTCCGCCGCCTCGGCACCCCGCCGATGGCGACCGCGGACGCCCTCGCGCTGCTCGACGCGTGCCTCGTCGCCGACGACGCCGTCCTCGCGCCGGTGAAACTGGACCTCGCGGCCCTGCGGTCCCGCGCGGATTCGCTCCCGCCGGTCCTGCGCGGCATGGTCCGCCAGGCGCCGCGCCGCGCGGCGGCGAAGACCGACGGCGCGGTCGCGGCCCGGCTGGCCGCGCTGCCGGAGCCCGAGCGCGAGGCGTACCTCCTCGAAGTCGTGTCCGGGCAGGTCAAAGCCGTGCTGGGCCTCGGGTTCGTCGAGCCGGAGCGCGCGTTCCAGGAGATGGGCTTCGACTCGCTGACGTCGGTGGAGCTGCGCAACCAGCTGGGCGCACTGACCGGCCTGAAGCTGACGGCGACGATCGTGTTCGACCACCCGACCCCGGCGGCGCTGGCCAAACGGCTGCACGCCCTGCTGGGCCCGGCCCGCGGCGCGGCGGACTCCCTGCTGGCCGAGATCGACCGCCTGGAGACGCTCCTGGCGGCCGCGGGCTCACTGAACGGCTCGACGGCGAAGGTCACGGCCCGGCTGGACGCGTTGCTGCGCAAGTGGACCGAGGCGAACACGACCAGCACCGAGTCCGCCGACCTGGACGAAGCCACCGACGACGAGCTCTTCGCCGTGCTCGATGAAGAACTGGGGATCTCATGAGCAACGAAGACAAGCTCCGCGACTACCTGAAGCGCGCGACGGCGGACCTGCAGGCGGCGCGCCGCCGGGTGCAGGAGCTGGAGAGCCGCCACACCGAACCCATCGCCATCATCGGCATGAGCTGCCGCTACCCCGGGGGCGTCCGGACGCCGGACGACCTGTGGGACCTGGTCGACCAGGGCCGGGACGTCATCGGCGAGTTCCCCGCCGACCGCGGGTGGGACCTCGAGGGCATCTACGACCCCACGCCCGACCGGCCCGGCAAGACCTACACGCGCCACGGCGGTTTCCTCTACGACGCCCCGGGTTTCGACGCCGAGTTCTTCGGCATCAGCCCGCGGGACGCCCGCCGGTCCGACCCGCAGCAGCGGATCCTCCTGGAGGCCTCCTGGGAGGCGTTCGAACGCGCCGGGCTCGACCCGCACTCGCTCAAGGGCAGCCCGACCGGTGTCTACGCCGGCGTGATGTACCACGACTACAGCGGCGGCAGCCCCGACGGCAGCCTCGTCTCCGGTCAGGTCTCCTACACCCTCGGCCTCGAAGGCCCGTCCGTCTCGGTCGACACGGCGTGCTCGTCGTCGCTGGTCGCGTTGCACATGGCCGCCCAAGGTCTCCGCGACGGCGACTGCACCCTCGCGCTCGCCGGCGGGGTCGCCGTCATGGGCACCCCCGAGATGTTCGTCGACTTCAGCGGCCGCCGCGGTCTCTCGGCCGACGGCCGCAGCAAGTCCTTTTCGGACGACGCCGACGGGACGTCGTGGGCCGAGGGCGTCGGCGTCCTCGTGCTGGAGAAGCTCTCCGACGCGCGCCGCAACGGCCACCGGGTTCTCGCCCTCCTGCGCGGTTCCGCGATCAACCAGGACGGCGCCAGCAACGGCTTCTCCGCACCCAACGGCCCCTCGCAGGTCCGGGTGATCGAGGCCGCGCTGGCCGACGCCGGGCTGTCGCGGTCCGATGTGGACGTCGTCGAGGCGCACGGCACCGGCACCGCGCTCGGCGACCCGATCGAAGCGCAGTCGCTGATGGAGACCTACGGGCAGCGCACCACGGGCGAACCGCTGCTGCTCGGCTCGATCAAGTCCAACATGGGCCACCCGCAGGCCGCGGCCGGGGTCGCCGGCGTGATCAAGATGGTGCAGGCGCTGCGGCACGGCAAGGCGCCGCGCACCCTGCACGTCGGCACGCCTTCGACGCACGTCGACTGGACGGCGGGCGCGGTCGAGTTGCTCACCGAGCCGCGCGACTGGCCCGAGGTCGGCCGCCCGCGCCGGGCCGCGGTGTCGTCGTTCGGCGTCAGCGGCACCAACGCGCACGTCATTCTGGAGCAGGCACCCGAGACCGACGCCGTCGAGCCGCCGCTGCCCGCGGTCCACCCGCTGGTCCTGTCGGCGAAGACCCCGGCCGCGCTCGCCGAGGCCGCCGGGCAGCTCGCGTCCCACGTGGACGGCAACCTCGTCGACGTCGCCCACACCCTCGCCACCGGCCGCGCACAGCTCGACCACCGCGCGGTGGTGCTGTCGGCCGACCCGAAGCAGGCCTTGGAGACGTTGGCCGCGGGCGGCTCGCGCCCCGACGTCGTCACCGGCACCGCGGACGTCCGCGGCAAGACCGTGTTCGTCTTCCCCGGCCAGGGCGCGCAGTGGACCGGCATGGCGACCGAGCTGCTCACGCAGTCGCCGGCGTTCGCCGCCCGGATGGCCGAGTGCGACGCCGCGCTGCACGAGTTCACCGGCTGGTCGGTCATCGACGTCCTGCACGGCGAGCCGGGCACCCCGCCCGCCGACCGGGTCGACGTCGTCCAGCCGATGCTGTGGGCCGTGATGGTCTCGCTGGCCGCGCTGTGGCGCGCGCACGGCGTCGAGCCGGACATGGTGATCGGCCACTCGCAGGGCGAGATCGCCGCCGCCAGCGTCTCGGGCGCACTGTCTCTTCAGGACGGTGCTCGGGTGGTCGCCCTGCGGAGCAAGGCGATCGGCGACGTCCTCGGCGGCCGCGGCGGTGGCATGCTCGCCGCCGCCCTGCCCGCCGCCGAACTGCTGACCCGCCTCGACGCCTGGGACGGCCGCATCTCGCTGGCCGCCGACAACGGCGCCACCTCGGCCGTGCTGTCCGGCGACGGCGACGCCCTCGACGAACTGCGCGACCGGCTGCTGAAGGAAGGCTTCCGGGCCAAGCGCGTACCGGTCGACTACGCGTCGCACTCCGCGCACGTCGAGCACCTCGCCGACCGCCTGCTGGCCGACCTCGGCCCGATCACCCCGGGCGCCGGGAGTGTCGCGATGACCTCCACGGTGACCGAGGAGCCCGGGGCCACCATGGACGCTCGGTACTGGTTCACCAACCTGCGCACCACGGTCCGGTTCGCCCCGGTCGTCGCGAAGCTCGCCGAGGCGGGCTACACCCGGTTCATCGAGGTCAGCCCGCACCCGGTGCTCGCGATGAGCATCCAGGAAACCCTCGACGAGGGCGGGCACAGCGGATCCGTCACCGGCACCCTCCGCCGCGACGAAGGCGGCCTGACCCGGTTCGCGACGTCGCTGGCCGAGCACTCGGTCCGCGGCGGCGCGGCCGACTGGGCGTCACTGGTGCCCGGCGGCCGGATCACCGACCTGCCGACCTACCCGTTCCAGCACCAGCGCTTCTGGCTCGAAGAGGAAGCCACCCCGGCACCCGTCCCACAGGCCGACCAAGACTTCTGGCACGACGTCACCACCGGCGACGTTGCCGCCCTCGCCGCCCGGCTCGGCGTCGAGGCCGCTCCGCTGGGTGAAATCGTCCCGGCGCTCGCCGTCTGGCACGGCCGCCGCACCGAGCTGTCCACTGTGGAGTCCTGGCGCTACCGCGTGTCCTGGGCGCCGGTGACCGTCACGGGCGGCCTGGCCGGCACCTGGCTGGTCGTCGTCCCGGCCGGCGTCCCCGAGGCGGCCGAACTGGCCGACGCACTCGCCGAGCAGGGCGATGTCGTCCGCGTGATCGCCGAGCACGGCGAACTGGCCGAGGCGCTCACCGAAGCGACGGCGTTGCGGCCGTTCGACGGCGTGCTGTCGCTGCTGGCCCTCGACACCCGCGAACACCCGGAGCACCCCGCGCTCAGCACCGCGGTCGCCGCCACCATCGCGCTGCTGCAGGTCCTGCGCGACAACGACGCCCCGGTGTGGGTCGTCACCCGCGGCGCGGTCGCCGTGGACGCCTTCTCCGACGCCGACCCGGCCGCCGCGGCGGTCTGGGGCCTCGGCACGGTCGCCGCGCTCGACCAGCCGGCCACCTGGGGTGGCCTGGTCGACGTCGACGGCCCCGCCGACGCCGCCCGCCTCGCCGCGGTCGTGTCCGGTGTGGACGGTGAGGACCAGGTCGCGGTCCGGCCGTCCGGCGTGTTCGCCCGGCGCATGGTCCACGCCCCGCTGACCGGCGCCGCCGAACAGTGGCAACCGCGGGGGACCGTCCTGGTCACCGGCGGCACGGGCGCGGTCGGCGCGCACGTCGCCCGCTGGCTGGCCGGCCGCGGGGCGGAAAAGATCGTGCTCACCAGCCGTCGCGGCCTCGACGCCGAAGGCGCCCGGGAGCTGGTCGACGAACTGGGTGCCACGGTCGTGGCCTGCGACGTTTCCGACAAGCAGCAGGTGCGGGCGCTGCTGGCCGAGCACCCGCCGACCGCGGTCGTGCACGCGGCCGGTGTGCTCACCGCCGAGTCGCCGCTGGCCGAGGTCACGCCCGCCGAGTTCGCCGCGGCCACCCGGGCCAAGGTCACCGGCGCCGCGCTGCTCGATGAGCTGCTCGGCGACACCGAGCTGGACGCCTTCGTGCTGATGTCCTCCGGGGCCGCGGTGTGGGGCACCTCCGGCCAGCCCGCCTACGCCGCGGGCAACGCCTACCTCGACGCGCTCGCCCGCCGCCGCCGCGCGGCCGGCCGGAAGGCGACGGCGATCGCCTGGGGTTCCTGGGGCGGCGGTGGCATGGTCGACGCCGAGGCGAGCGACCTGCTGCACCGCATGGGCCTGGCCGAGATGGCACCGGAACTCGCCGTCGAAGCACTGGGCCAGGCCCTCGACCACGACGAGACCCACCTGGTCGTCGCCGACATCGACTGGGCCGCGTTCGCCCCGGTGTACCAGCTCGCCCGCCCGCGGCCGCTGCTGCGCGCGCTGCCCGAGGTCGCCGAGGACAAGGCGGAAACCCCGGCGGCCACCGGCGACCTGGCGGCGAAGCTGGCCTCGCTCACGCCGGCCGAACAGCAGCGGACGCTGCTGGAGCTGGTCCGCGGTGAAGTCGCCGTGGTCGCCGGCTACGACGGCGGCTCGGCGGTCGATCCCGCCCGCGCCTTCAAGGAACTGGGCTTCGACTCCGTCACCGCGGTCGACCTCCGCAACCGGCTCGGCGCGGCCACCGGCCTGAAGCTGCCGGCGACCGTCGCCTTCGACCACGTCAACCCGCAGGCGCTCGCCGAGCACCTGTGGACCCGGCTCGGCGGCGGCGAGGCCGCGGTCCCGCTCGAGGTCGAGCTGGACCGGCTGGAAGGCATCGCGTCCACATTGGACGCCGCCGAGATCGACCGGTCCCGGATCGTCGCCCGGCTGCAGGCGATGGTGACCACCCTGCACAAGACCCTGTCCGGCACGAAGACCACCGAAGTGCTGGAAACCGCGACCACGGATGAGCTGTTCGCCCTCATCGACAACGAGCTCGGCGCCTGAGAGGTATCCCCACGATGACTGACGAAAGCAAGCTGGTCGACTACCTGAAGCGGGTGACCGCCACCCTGCAGGAGACGCGGGAGCGGCTGCGCGAAGTCGAGGCCGCCGACGCCGAGCCGATCGCCATCGTCGCGATGGGCTGCCGGTACCCGGGCGACGTCCGCTCTCCCGAAGACCTCTGGGAGCTGGTGGCGCGGGGCCGGGACGCGATCGGGCCGTTCCCGACCGACCGCGGCTGGGGCCTGGACACGATGTTCGACGCCGACCCCGACAGCCCCGGCACGAGCTACGTGAGCGAGGGCGGCTTCCTCCACGACGTCGCCCAGTTCGACGCGCCCTTCTTCGGCATCTCGCCGCGCGAGGCGCTGGCCATGGACCCGCAGCAGCGGCTCACGCTGGAACTGGCCTGGGAGACCTTCGAACGCGCCGGCATCGCGCCGCACTCGCTGGCCAAGCAGCAGGTCGGCGTCTTCCTCGGCAGCGGCGACCAGGACTACTACGACGAGCTGCCGCAGGCGGTGCTCGCCGGTGAGGTCCAGGACTACCTGAGCACCGGCAACGCCGGCTCGGTCATCTCCGGCCGGATCGCCTACGCCCTCGGCCTGGAGGGCCCGGCCATCACGATCGACACGGCCTGCTCGTCGTCGCTGGTCGCGCTGCACCTCGCCGTGCAGGCGCTGCGCCAGCGCGACTGCGCCCTGGCACTGGCCGGCGGCGTGATGGTGATGTCGCGACCCGGCCCGTTCGTCGCGTTCAGCCGCCAGCGCGGCCTGGCCGCCGACGGCCGCTGCAAGCCGTTCTCCGACAGCGCCGACGGCACCGGCTGGGCCGAGGGCGCGGGCACGCTCCTGCTGGAGCGGCTGTCCGACGCCCGCCGCAACGGCCACCCGGTCCTCGCCGTCGTGCGCGGCACCGCGGTCAACTCCGACGGCGCGTCCAACGGCCTCACCGCGCCCAACGGCCCGTCCCAGCAGCGCGTCATCCGCCAGGCACTGGCGAACGCGCAGCTCTCGGCGTCCGATGTGGACGCCGTCGAGGGCCACGGCACCGGCACCACGCTCGGCGACCCGATCGAGGCGCAGGCCCTGCTCGCCACCTACGGCCAGGACCGCGACCGCCCGCTGTGGCTCGGCTCGATCAAGTCGAACATCGGCCACGCCCAGGGCGCGGCCGGCGTCGGCGGCGTGATCAAGATGGTGCAGGCCCTGCGCAACGGCGTGCTGCCGAAGACCCTGCACGTCACCGAGCCGAGCACCGAGGTCGACTGGACCGCCGGGAACGTCTCGCTGCTGACGGAGGAGCGCCCGTGGCCGGCGGGGGAGAAGCCGCGCCGCGCGGGTGTCTCGTCGTTCGGCGTCAGCGGGACCAACGCGCACGTGATCGTCGAAGAGGCACCGGCCGTCGAGGTCGAGGAGACCACGCCGAGCTGGCCCGCCGAAGTGCCGGTCCCGTGGCCGCTGTCCGGCCACGGCGCCGCCGCGCTGAAGGCCCAGGCAGCGCGACTGTCCGATGTGGACGCTTCGGCGCTCGACATCGGGTTCTCGTTGGCGACGTCACGCTCGCCGCTGAGCCACCGTGCGGTGGTGTTCGACGGCAAGGCGGGTCTTGGAACCGTGGAAGCCGGCGAGCTGGTCGAAGGGCAGACCGCGTTCCTGTTCTCCGGCCAGGGCGCGCAACGCTCCGGCATGGGGGCCGAGCTGGCCGCCGCGTTCCCGGTGTTCGCCGCCGCGCTGGACGAGGTCTGCGCGGAGCTGGACCAGCACCTCGACCGTCCACTGAAGACGGTCGTCTTCGACAAGCCGCGCCTGATCAACCAGACCGGCTACACCCAGCCCGCCCTGTTCGCGATCGAGGTCGCGCTGTTCCGGCTGCTGTCCTCGTGGGGCATCAAGCCCGACTTCCTGCTCGGTCACTCGGTCGGCGAACTGGCCGCGGCGCACGTCGCCGGGGTGCTGTCCTTGGCCGATGCGGCGAAACTGGTCGCTGCCCGCGCCAAGCTGATGCAGGCGCTGCCGGCCGGCGGCGCGATGGTCGCGATCCAGGCCACCGAGGACGACGTCGCGCAGCACCTGACCGACGGCGTCAGCATCGCCGCCATCAACGGCCCGGACGCCGTCGTGATCTCGGGCGCGGCCGACGCCGTCGCCGAGGTGGCGGCGAAGTTCGAGCGCACCAAGCAGCTGAAGGTCTCGCACGCGTTCCACTCGCCGCTGATGGAGCCGATGCTGGCCGAGTTCGCCGCGATCGCCGGCACGCTCACCTTCGCCCAGCCAGAGATCCCCCTGATTTCGAACGTGTCCGGCACGATCGCCGGACCCGAGGTCGCCACGCCGGAGTACTGGGTCTCGCACGTCCGCGCGGCCGTCCGGTTCCATGACGGCCTCACCGCGCTGAGCGCCCAGGGCGTCTCGCGGTTCGTCGAGGTCGGCCCGGACGGCGTGCTGTCGGCGTTGGCTCGCCAGAGCTTCGACGTGGTCGTCGTGCCGGTGCTGCGCAAGGACCGTCCCGAGCCCGCCACCGCGCTCACCGCGCTGGCCGAGCTGTACGTCAGCGGCGTGAACCCCGACTGGGCCGCGGTGTTCGAAGGCCGCGGTGCCCGGCGCGTCGACCTGCCGACGTACGCCTTCCAGCGCAAGCGCTACTGGATCGACGCCCGCGCCAACCGCGACGAGGTCTCCGCCGCCGGTCTCACCTCCGCCGGGCACCCGCTGCTCGGCGCGGCCGTCGCGCTCGCCGACACCGACGGCGTCGTGCTCACCGGCCGCCTGTCCCTGGAAACCCACGCGTGGCTCGACGAACACCGCCTCGGCGACGTCGCGACCGTGCCCGGCACGGCGTTCCTGGAGCTGGCCATCCGCGCCGGTGACCAGGTCGGCTGCGGCCGCATCGAGGAACTGACGCTCGGCAGCCCGCTGGTCGTCCCGGACCGCAGCGGCGTCCAGGTGCAGGTCACGGTCGGGGCGGCGGGGGAGAACGGCGTCCGCGCCGTCAGCGTCCACTCGCGGCTCGAGGACAGTGACGACCCGTGGACGGCGCACGCCGACGGCACCGTCGCCCCGCAGGCGCACCGCGGCACCGAACTGACCGAGTGGCCGCCGGCCGGCGCCGAGCCCGTCGCCATCGACGGCCTGTACGACGACTTCGCCGGCACCGGCCTCACCTACGGCCCGCTCTTCCGCTCGCTGCGCGCGGTCTGGAGCCGCGGCCGCGAGGTCTTCGCCGAGGTCGCCTTGCCCGAGGACAGCGACGCGGAGCGCTTCGGCCTGCACCCGGCGGCGCTCGACGCCTGCACGCACGCCCTGCGCGTCGCGGGCGGCGGCGACGGCGGCGTCGGCCGGGTCCCGTTCTGCTGGACGGGCGTCGAACTGCACGCCACCGGCGCTTCCGCGCTGCGGGTGAAGTTCACGCCGACCACCGAGGACGGCTTCGCGGTCGCGCTCGCCGACTCCACCGGGGCGCCGGTCGCCACCGTGGCCGAGACCGTGTTCCGCGCGTTCACGGCGCCGGTCGCGGCGGAGGCCCCGCTCTACCGGGTCGAGTGGCAGCGCATCCCGGCCGAGTCCACTGTGGACGTGTCGGCGGTCGAGGTCTTCGAGTGCACGGGCACCGACGC
The DNA here is from genome assembly GCF_040675005.1 of Amycolatopsis sp. NPDC049691. NCBI lineage: Bacteria > Bacillati > Actinomycetota > Actinomycetes > Pseudonocardiales > Pseudonocardiaceae > Amycolatopsis > Amycolatopsis sp. NPDC049691. Next base: position 98,559 of record NZ_JBFANX010000027.1, on the reverse strand, counting down.
CCACGACCTGACCCACCGCGTGCTCGGCGCGCTCCAGAACTGGCTCGCCACCGACCACCCGGAGGACGCGCGCCTGGTCGTCGTCAGCCGGGGCGCCGTCGCGGCCGCCGGAGGCGTCACGGACCTCGCCGCGGCCGCGGCCTGGGGTCTCGTGCGCTCGGCACAGGAGGAGAACCCGGACACGTTCTTGCTCCTGGACCTCGACGCCGAAAGCACCGCGGCCGAGGTTCTGCCGCAGGTCCTCGCCACCGGCGAGACGCAGGCCGCCGTCCGCTTCGGCGCGGTCCTCGTGCCGCGGCTGGTGCGCACCGCGGCGGCCGCCGAACCGGCGTACTTCCACCCCGGCGGCACCGTGCTGGTCACCGGCGCGTCCGGTGCGATCGGCGGTGCGCTCGTCCGGCACCTCGCCGAAAAGCACGACGTCCGGCGGTTCCTGCTGGTCAGCCGCCGCAGCACGCCCGCGCTGGAGAGCTTGGGCGCCGAGCTGGGCGTGCACGTCGACATCGCGCACTGCGACGTCGCCGACCGCGCCGCGCTGGCCGAGGTGCTGGCCGGGATTCCCGCCGAGCACCCGCTCACGTCGGTGGTGCACGCCGCCGGCGTCCTCGACGACGGCGTGGTCACGGCGCTCACGCCCGAGCGCCTCGACACCGTGCTGCGGCCCAAGGTCGACGGCGCGCTCAACCTGCACGAGCTGACTCGCGACACCGCGCTCTCGGCGTTCGTGCTGTTCTCGTCGGTCTCCGGCGTGCTCGGCGCGCCGGGCCAGGGCGGGTACGCCGCCGCGAACGCGTTCCTCGACGGCCTCGCCGCCCACCGCGTGGCCCACGGCCTGCCCGCGCTGTCCCTGGACTGGGGCCTGTGGGGCGAGATCGGCGGCATGGGCGGCACCCTGACCGAGGCCGAGGTCGCGCGCCTGGCTTCGGGCGGCATCGTGCCATTGTCCACATCGGACGCTCTCGACCTGTTCGACCGCGCGCTGGCTTCACGCCAGGCCGCCGTCGTGCCGGTCAAGCTCGACCTCCCGGCGTTGCGGAAGCTGGACCGGATCCCGAAGACCCTGGAGGAGCTGACCGGACGGCCCACCCGGCGCGTCGCGGCGAGTGCGGCCGCGGCCGCCGAGGACTCCTTCGCCGCCCGCGTCCGCGCCCTGCCGGAAGCCGACCGGGCCGACGCCGTGCTGGACCTGGTCCGCGGGCACGCGGCCACCGTCCTCGGCTACGGCGGCGGGCACGAGATCGAGCCGGCCGCGCAGTTCCAGTCGCTCGGCTTCGACTCGCTCACCGCGATCGAGCTGCGCAACGGCCTCACCGCGGCCACCGGCCAGCGGCTGCCGGCGACACTGATCTTCGACCACCCGACGCCGTCCGCGCTGGCCACGCACCTGCTCACCGAGCTGACCGGCGGGGCGGCGGAGATCGCCACGGCGCCGGCCAAGGCGTCCGACGAGCCCATCGCGATCGTCGGCATGGCCTGCCGGCTGCCCGGCGGGGTCACCTCGCCCGAGCAGCTGTGGGACCTCGTCGCCGGCGGCCGCGACGCCATCGGCGACTTCCCGGCCGACCGCGGCTGGGACGTCGACGGCCTGCTCGACCCGACCGGCCGCCGCCCCGGCACCACCTACGTCGCCCGCGGCGGGTTCGTCCACGACGCCGGCGACTTCGACGCCACCTTCTTCGGGGTCTCGCCGAAGGAAGCCCCGGCCATCGACCCGCAGCAGCGGCTGCTGCTGGAGGCGTGCTGGGAAGCCCTGGAGCGCGCGGGCATCGACCCGACCTCGCTCAAGGGCAGCCCGACCGGCGTCTACGCGGGTGTCCAGTACCACGACTACGTGGGCGCGAACAGTGCCGGCTCGATCGTCACCGGCCGGGTGTCCTACACGCTCGGCCTGGAGGGCCCGGCGGTCAGCGTCGACACGGCGTGCTCGTCTTCGCTGGTCGCGATGCACATGGCGGCCCAGGCCCTGCGCGGCGGCGACTGCTCCCTCGCCCTGGCCGGCGGCGTCACCGTGATGGCGACGCCGGAGACGTTCGTCGAGTTCAGCCGCCAGAAGGGGCTGGCCGCCGACGGCCGCTGCAAGGTGTTCTCCGACGACGCCGACGGCACCACCTGGTCCGAAGGCGTCGGTGTGCTGGTGCTGGAGCGGCTGTCCGAGGCCCGCCGCCTCGGCCACCCGGTGCTCGCCGTGCTCAAGGGCAGCGCGGTCAACCAGGACGGCACGTCCAACGGGCTCACCGCCCCCAACGGCCCGGCCCAGCAGCGCGTGATCCGGGCGGCGCTGGCCGACGCCGGCATCACCGCGGCCGACGTCGACGCCGTCGAGGCGCACGGCACCGGCACCAAGCTGGGCGACCCGATCGAGGTCCAGGCACTGCTGGCCACCTACGGCAAGGAGACCTCCGCCGATCGTCCCCTGTGGATCGGCTCGGTCAAGTCGAACCTCGGCCACACGCAGGCCGCGGCCGGCGCGGCCGGGGTGATCAAGATGGTGATGGCGATGCGCCAGGGCGAGCTGCCCGCGACGCTGCACGTCGGCCGCCCGTCGAGTGAGATCGACTGGTCGTCCGGTGCGGTCCGGCCGCTGGTCGAGCCGGTGAAGTGGCTGCCCAACGGGCACACCCGCCGGGCCGGCGTCTCGTCGTTCGGCGTCAGCGGCACCAACGCCCACGTGATCCTGGAGGAGGGCGACCGCCGCGAGGTCACCGGCGGGCACGACTACGAAGGTCCCGTCGCCTGGCCGGTTTCCGGTCGCGGCGCGGCGGCACTGCGCGCACAGGCCGAGCAGCTGATGTCCTATGTGGACGAGGACCCGGACGGCAGCCTCGCCGACATCGGCTTCTCGCTGGCCACCACCCGCGGCGCGTTCGACCGCCGCGCGGTGCTCATCGGTCAGCGGTCGCCGCAGTTCGTGCGCGGTCTCGCGGCGCTGGTCGACGAAGAGGAGGCGCGCGGGGTCGTCAGCGGCATCGCCACCGCGGGTGGACGTACGGCGTTCCTGTTCGCCGGCCAGGGTTCTCAGCGCGTCGGAATGGGTTCGCGGCTTGCCGAGCAGTTCCCGGCGTTCGCCGCCGCGTACGACGAGGTCTGCACGGAACTCGACCGGCACCTCGACCGCCCGATCCGCTCGGTGGCCGAGGAACTGGACGAGACCCGCTACACCCAGCCCGCGCTGTTCGCGCTCGAAGTCGCGCTGTTCCGCCTGGTGCGGTCGTGGGGCGTCAAGCCGGACGTCCTCATCGGCCACTCGATCGGCGAGATCGCCGCGGCCCACTGCGCGGGCGTGCTCTCCCTGGCGGACGCGGCGAAGCTGGTCGTCGCCCGGGGCGCGCTGATGCAGGCGCTTCCCGAAGGCGGCGCGATGGTGGCGATCGAGGCGACGCCGGACCAGGTGCGCGACGACAGTGTCGACATCGCCGCCGTCAACGGCCCGAACGCCGTCGTGATTTCGGGCGCCGCCGACGCGGTGGCCGAGGTCGCCGCGAAGTTCGAGCGCACCAAGCAGCTGAAGGTGTCGCACGCGTTCCACTCCCGGCTGATGGAGCCGATGCTCGACGAGTTCCGCGCGGTCGCTTCGAAGCTGACGTACGCGTCGCCGCGGATCCCGGTGCTCTCGACGGTCACCGAGTCGGCCGACCTGACGTCGCCGGAGTACTGGGTCCAGCAGGTCCGCGAAGGCGTCCGGTTCCTCGACGCGGTCACCCGCGCCGCGGCCGAGGGCGTCAACCGGTTCCTGGAGCTGGGCCCGGACACGACGCTCACCGCGATGACCGCGGGCTGCCTCGACGAGCGACCCGAGGTACTGGCGTCCCTGCTGCACAAGGAGAACGACGAAGCCGTCGCCGCCCTGACCGGCATCGCGCAGCTGCACGTCAGCGGCGTCGACGTCGACTGGGCCGCGGTGTACGAGCCCACCGGCGCCCGGCCGGTCGCGGTGCCGACCTACCCGTTCCAGCGGCAGCGCTTCTGGCTCGAGAGCACCACCGGCTCGGCGAGCCAGGAAGACCACCCGCTGCTCGGGTCGGCCCTCGAACTGGCCGGCGCCGACGGGCTGCTGTTCTCCGGACGGCTTTCCGTGGGCACCCACCCGTGGCTGGCCGACCACGTCGTCGGCGGCTCGATCCTCTTCCCCGGCACCGGGTTCGTCGAGATGGCGATCCGCGCGGGCGACGAGGCCGGCTGCCCGCGCCTGGACGAGCTGACCCTGGAGTACCCGCTGGTCGTCCCGGAGCGGACGGGCGTCCGCGTCCAGTTCGCCCTCGAGGCTCCCGGCGCCGACGGCAGCCGCGCGTTCAGCGTCCACTCGCGACCCGAGGGCGCGAGCGGCGCGTGGACGCGGCACGCCACCGGCAAGCTGGCCAAGACGGCCCCCAAGGCGGACTTCGACCTGACGGCCTGGCCGCCCGCCGGCGCCGAGCAGGTGAACCTGGACGGCACGTACGAGGAGCTGGCGGCCGACGGGCTGGCCTACGGTCCGGCGTTCCGCGGGCTCGTCGCGGCCTGGAAGCGCGACGGCGAGGCGTTCGCCGAGATCCGGCTCCCGGCTTCGGTGTCCGATGTGGACCGGTACGGCGTCCACCCGGCCGTGCTCGACGCGGCACTGCACACCATCGGCGTCTCCGGCGCGGCGGGCAGCGAACCCGCGCTGCCGTTCGCGTGGGAAGGCGTGCGGCTGCACGCCGTCGGCGCGACGACCCTGCGGGTCCACGTCCGCCCGGCGGGCACCGGCGCGGTCGCGCTGGACGTCGCCGACGGGGCCGGAGCCCCGGTCGCGTCGGTGGAATCCCTGCTGCTGCGCCCGATGTCCGCGGTTCCGCAGGCGGCTCCGACGGGCGGCGGGGACTCGCTGTTCCGGGTTGCGTGGGAACCCACCGAGCTCGACGCGGTCGCCGAGGTCACCGACTGGGCCGTGCTGGGCACCGACGCCTTCGGGCTCACCGAAGCGCTGGGCGCCACGGCCGACGCGGCCGGCCCGGCCGTGCTCCCGGTGGCCGGCGACGACCTGCACGCCGAACTGCACCGCGTGCTCGGCCTGCTGCAGTCCTGGCTGGCCGGACCGGGGGAGTCGCTGATCGTGGTGACCCGCGGCGCGGTGGCGGCCGAAGCGGACGAGAACCCCGACCCGGTCGGCGCCGCGGTGGCCGGCCTGGTCCGCTCGGCGCAGGCCGAGCACCCGGGCCGGCTCACCCTCGTCGACCTCGGCGCGGGGACCCCGGCGGGCCGGACGCTCGCCGCGGTCGCGGCCTCCGACGAGCCTCAGGTGGCCCTGCGGGCGGGTGCGGTGCTGGTGCCGCGGCTGGCCAAGGCGGCCGACGCGGTCGCGGCTCCCGTGTGGGACGCGGACGGCACGGTCCTCGTCACCGGCGCGACCGGTGCGCTGGGCTCGGCCGTGGCGCGGCACCTGGTCGCCGAGCACGGCGTGCGGAACCTGCTCCTGGTCAGCCGCCGGGGTGCCGACGCACCCGGGGCGGCCGAGCTGGCCGCCCTCGACGCCGAGGTCACCATCGCCGCCTGCGACGTCGCCGACCGCGACGCCGTGTCGGCGCTGCTGGCCGGGATCCCGGCGGAGGCACCGCTGCGGGCCGTGGTGCACGCGGCCGGCGTCCTCGACGACGGCGTCCTGACGTCGCTGACCCCGGACCGCCTGGACACGGTGCTGCGGCCGAAGGCCGACGCGGCTTCGGTCCTCGACGAGCTGACCCGCGACCTCGACCTCACGGCGTTCGTGCTGTTCTCCTCGGCCGCGGGCGTCCTCGGCGCTCCGGGGCAGGGCAGCTACGCCGCCGCGAACGCGTTCCTCGACGCACTGGCGGCCAAGCGCAGGGCCGACGGCCTCGCCGGCACGTCGCTGGCGTGGGGCCTCTGGGCCGGCGGCATGGGCGAGGCGCTGGAAGACGCCGACGCCCACCGCATCGGCGAAACCGGCATCACCGCACTGTCCACTGAGGACGGACTGGCGCTGCTGGACTCGGCGGCCGGTGGCACCGAAGCGCTGCTGGTGCCGATCGCGCTGGACACCCGCGTGCTGGCGGCGTCGGGCGACGACGACCTGCCCGCGGTCCTGCGCGGCCTGGCCGGCACCCCCGGCCGCCGGGCGGCGCAGGACGCGGCCGAGGACACCGAGTCCCTCGCCAAGAAGCTCGCCGGGCTGCCGGTGGCCAAGCGCGTCCCGACCGTGCTGACCCTGGTGCGCACCCACGCGGCGACGCTGCTGGGCCACGCCGGGCCGGAGGCGGTGGAACCGGACCGCTCGTTCAACGAGGTCGGCTTCGATTCCCTGTCCGCCACCGGGTTCCGCAACAAGCTCAGCCTCGTCACCGGGCTCAAGCTGCCGGTGAGCCTGATCTTCGACTACCCGACCCCGCGGGTGCTCGCCGAGCACCTGGTCGGCGAACTGGCCCCGGCCGAGGTCGAGGTCGTCGAGGAAACCGTTACCGAACAAGGGGTTCGCGACGCGCTGGCGGCCATCCCGCTGGAGAAGCTGCGGGCCGCCGGGCTCCTGGACGGCCTGCTGGAGCTGGCCGGCGTCCGCCTGCCCGAGGAAACCGTGGAGCCCGAAGCCGTCGAAGAGGCCACGATCGACGACCTCGACACCGACGCGTTGATCAGCATGGCGATCGGTGGTGGTGACGACGACTAGGGGTCGGCCGCTATTGCCCGGCCCGGCGCGGCTGTGGCCCACTGGTCGGGAGAGTTTCCCGTGCTCCACCACGATCTTGACCCGAACGAGGAGAGGTAACCCATGGTCACCGGCTACGCGATCGAAGCACGGGGGCTGCGCAAGTCCTATGGCGACGTGGACGTCCTGGAAAGCGTCGACCTGAGCGTGCGGCGCGGCACGATGTTCGCGCTGCTCGGCCCGAACGGCGCCGGCAAGACCACGACGGTGCGGATCCTCAGCACCCTGCTGGAGGCCGACGGCGGAACCGTGACGATCAACGGCCACGACCTCGCCGGCCCCAAGCGGAAGGTGCGCGAGCAGATCGGCCTCACCGGCCAGAACACCGCGGTCGACGAACTGCTCACCGGCCGCGAGAACCTGGAGATGATGGCGAGGCTGTTCCACCTGGCCACGCCCGCGGCGAAAGCCAGGGCCACCGAGCTGCTCACGCAGTTCGACCTGACCGAAGCCGCCGACCGCCCGGTCAAGACCTACTCCGGCGGCATGCGCCGCCGGCTCGACCTGGCGATCAGCCTGATCACCTCGCCGCCCGTGCTGTTCCTCGACGAGCCGACCACCGGCCTCGACCCGCGCAGCCGCTCGGCGATGTGGGACGCGATCCGCGAGCTGCTCGACGGCGGCACCACGATCCTGCTCACCACGCAGTACCTCGAGGAGGCCGACCAGCTCGCCGACCGGATCGCGGTGATCGACAAGGGCCGCGTCGTCGCCGAGGGCACGGCGGCCGAGCTGAAGCGCAAGGTGGGGACCGAGCGGCTGAAGCTCACCTTCGCCACCGCCGCCGAGGCGGCGAGCGCGCACGGCGTCACCGGCGGCGTGCTGACCGACGAGACGGTCAGCGTCGCGATCGACCAGCCCGCCCAGGTCCGGCGGGTGCTCAACCAGGTCGCCGACGCCGGCCTCGAGACCACCGGGCTGGCGCTCTCCGAGCCGACCCTGGACGACGTTTTCCACACCCTTACCGGAACCGCGGGAGAGAAGCGATGACCCAGACTCTGTCCAGGGAGGTCGAGGGGATGCCGCTCTCCGACACCCCGAGCCGTTCGTCGTTCGCGCTGGCGCTGTCCGACTGCCGTGTCCTGATCGGGCGCAACGTCAAGCACATCGCCCGCAACGCGGAGATGCTGATCCAGGCGGTGTCGCTGCCGGTCGTGCTCCTGCTGCTGTTCCGCTTCATGTTCGGCGGCGCGATCAACCTGCCGGGCATGGCCTACATCGACTACCTGGTGCCCGGCTTGGTGGTCATCAGCATCGGCTTCAACGCGACGTCGACCGTGGTCGGCGTCGCCGCCGACCTCACGCAGGGCCTGGTGGAGCGGTTCCGCTCGATGCCGATGGCCGGCCCGGCCGTGCTCGTGGGCCACGTCGTCTCCGGCGTGCTGCGCAGCATGATCTCGCTCGTGGTGATGGTCGCCGTCGGCCTGGCCGTCGGTTTCCGCCCCACGGCCGGCGTGCTCGGCTGGCTCGGCGCGATCGGCCTGCTCGTGCTCTTCGCCTCCGGCGTGTTCTGGCTCGCCACGCTGCTGGGGTCGATCGCCAAGACCGTCGAGGGCGCGGGCGGCCTGGGCATGATCCTCGTGTTCGTCCCCTACGCCACCAGCGCGCTGGTGCCCACGGCGTCGATGCCGTCGGTGCTGCGGGCCGTCGTCGACAACCAGCCGGTGACGGTGCTGATCGACGCCGTCCGCGGCCTGGTGAACGGCACGGACCTGGGCTCGACCGGCTGGCTGGCCGTGGCCTGGTGGTTCGCCATCACCGCCGGCGCCGCGTACCTCGCGATCCGGAAGTTCCACCAGCGCGCCCGCGGCTGAACCCCGTCGGCACCGAGGCGGCTCGTGCTCCCGGGCACGGGCCGCCTCTCGCGTGCGCAAGGTCGACTTTAGGTGGGTCGGGCACTCTGCGTAGAGAGCATCAGACCAGTCCGTGAAGTGAGGGGGCCCGATGCCGATCCGCATCGCCGAGAACCCGGCCGTGAGCCTCGACGCGTGGTCCGCCCCGCTGGCCGCCGACCCGGCGGGCGCGGCGGCGTTCCTCGCCGAGGTCGCCGACCGGGTGGCCCACCGCGCGCGCGTGCTCGTCCTGAGCGCGGGCCCGGTGGCGGACCAGCTCGCGGAGCTGGGGTACGCCGTCGCGGAAGCGTCCTTCGACAGCCCGCCCGGCGGGCGGTTCGACGTCGTCTACACCGGTTCGGACGCCCTTTCCCGGCTGCTCGTGCAGCGGGAGCAGGTGCGCGTGGTCCGCCGGCTGGCGGCGCTGCTGCGCCCCGGCGGTGCCCTCGTCGTGCAGGGCTACCACCCCGACCCGGCCCGCTGGGCCGGGCACCCGCTGGTGACCGGGCACGACTGCGCGCGCCAGACGCTGTTCCTGGCCGACGCCCGGGTGCCGCTGCGCTATGTGTGGCCGTCGGAGCTGGACCTCATGGCCGAGCTGGCCGAACTGGCGCTCGACAGCCGCTGGGGCGGCTGGTACGGCGAGCCCGCCGTGTGCGGCTCGCCGGTCGTCTCCCTTTACCGCAGCTGAAAAGCACGAGGCCCGGTCCCCGCTGGTGGCGGTGGACCGGGCCGTGGGAAGCCGGACGCGGACCGGATCAGACCGCGTCCGACAGCTCGCCGACGAGGATGCTGTGGTGCAGCTTCCGCAGCGAAGTGCCGGGCTCGATGCCCAGCTGCTGAACCAGGTGCTGCCGGGCGGACGCGAAGGTCTCGAGAGCTTCCGCACGGCGGTTCGAGCGCAGCAGGGCGGTCATCAGGTACTCGTAGAACGTCTCGCGCAGCGTGTGTTCCTTCGCCAGCGCGGACAGCTGACCGACGACCTCGCGGTGCCGTCCGATCAGCAGCTCGGTTTCCATCAGCAGTTCCAGGCACTCCAGCCGGCTTTCCGCCAGCAGCGCGGCGTAGGCCTGGACGTCGGGGGAGTCGGTGAAGCCGCCGAACGCCTCACCGCGCCAGAGGTTCGCGGCTTCGCGCAGGACGGCCGCGGCCTCCTTGTAGTTGCGGTCCCAGTACAGCGCCCGGCCGCGTTCGTAGAGCCGGGTGAAGCGGTCGGCGTCGAGCTCGCCGTCCTTGACGTGCAGTGAATAGCCGCGCGGGCTGGTGACGACGGGGCTGTCGTCGGCGTCGTCGCCCGTGCCGCGCAGCAGCTTCCGCAGCTGCGAAACGTAGACGTACAGCGCGGCGCTCGCCCGGGCCGGCGGGTGCTCTCCCCAGAGCTCGCCGATCAGGTGCTCGGTGGTCGCGACCTGGTTGCGCTTGACCAGCAGCACGGCCAGGAGCGTCTCGATCTTGCGTGCCCGCGGGGCGCTCACGCCGGGCCGCCCCCCGACTCTGATCTGCCCCAGTATCCCGTAGTCCATTTCCAGTGCCCTCCGGTGTCCGCGTCGATCGGATCTGCCCGGCCCGGCGCCCCCAGTGTTGTCCTCCAGCGCCCCAATGCCCGGTCCTGCCAGTGCAGCGTACTAAACCGACCTCCCGGTTTTCAAGACAAAACCGGGAGGTCGGTCGGTTTGTTCTGTCCGGAGGTGACAACTTCCTTGTCTGGCGCGGTTTTCTGGGGTCACCCCAGTTGTAAACCGGGCGGTTGGTATGTAACCATGACCGGGACGCGTAGGACTCCTGCGCCGGACGGCTCGAGCGGAGGGGACCGAAGGTGACCAAGCAGGCACGCTCGGAACAGACGCGGCGCCTGTTGCTGGAGGCCGCGGCCGAGCTGCTGCACCGGGACGGGTACGCGGCCACCAGCATGGTGGGCATCGCGCAGGCGGCGGGGGTCACCAAGGGTGGCCTGTACTTCCACTTCTCGTCGAAGGACGAGATCTGCGACGAGGTCCAGGACGCCGCGACGGCGGTGCTGCGCGAGCACGTGAGCCGGCAGCTGGCGGTCCCGCGCCCGGCGCTGCCGCGGCTGGCGGACCTGAGCCGGGCGCTGATGCACTGGCTCGACACGGACCCCAAGGTGGGCGCGAGCTTTCGCATGGCCCGCGAGATGGGGGCGGCGGACGAGCGGTTCGTGGGGTTTTCCCGGGCGTGGCTGGCGCAGGTGCACGAGTACGTGGCGGAGGCGCTGGCGGGCGGGGAGCTGGGCACGGACGTGCCGATCGAGACCGCGGAGCTGCTGGTGGTCGTGACGTGCGTCGGCCTGGAGTCGGTGGTGTCGAGCCGGATCGTGGTCCCGGACAGCGACCTGCCGGCGATGCTGGGCAAGCTGTGGCGGCTGCTGGAGCTGTCCCACCGGCCGGTGGCGCCCCGCCCGGCGCACACCTGAGCGAGGCCGGCTCGGGCCGGCCCGCTCACGGAACCCTCAGACCGCGGCCGTCACCCGCTGCGTCCCCTCCGGGACGAACCGGTGCAGCCTCCGCGGCGGCACCACCGAGCTCAGGATCGTGGTCCACATGAACGTCACGCGCTCGATCAGGTCCGTCCGGCCGGTCAGCACCTGCGAGCTCAGCTGGATTCCGGTGAACGACGCCTGGATGAACATCGCCAGGTCGTGCGCGTTGATCTCCTTGCGCAGATCGCCCGCGGCCTTCGCCGCCAGCAGGCAGCCGTGGATCGTGTCGATCCAGCGCTTGTACGCGTCGCCGGCCGGGGCGATGAACGATCCCTGCTCGATGACCAGCCGGATGCTCGCCCGGACCCGGACGTCGGACTGCAGGCTGGCCGCCATCCCCTGGGTCAGGTCGATCACCGTCTGCAACCCGGGGTCGTCGATCTCGGCGAGCGGGTCCCAGACCGTGAACTGCTCGTCGATCAGGGCGTCGGCGAGGTCTTCCTTCGACTTGAAGTGGAAGTAAAGCGCACCCTTCGTGACACCCGCCTCCGCGAGGATGTCCGAGAGGCTCGCGCCAAGGAAGCCGACGGCGTCGAACCGCGAGGCGGCCGCCTCGAGGATCGCGTTCCGTGTCTGCTCCGCACGCTCTTGGCGAGCCACGCCCAGCCCCTCTCGCTCCGGCCGATCAGTCCACAGTAGACCATTCGGCGGTACCTCCCGGTCCGGAGGACAGTCTACGTCCTCGGACCTGGGAAAGCCACTTAAAAAAACCGCTCGGTTGGTATGGTTTTAGGTCACTCGTTCCGCTAAAACTGAAGCGGGGGAGTACTGGGGTACTGGGGTTGAACTTTCTAGGAGGACCGTCATGGTCGGCACGCTGCTTCAGGAGTCTGTGCGCGAAATACCGGAAACCAAGATCAACGCGATCCCGTCGGCGACTTCGGTCGACTTCCAGCAGACGATCCCGCGGAGCCTCGTGCACCGCGCGGCCGTCTCGGAAGTCTTCGTCACCGACCTGCACATCCTCGGCGAAGGCCGGTTCGAAGTCGGCGCGCAGTGGCCGCGGCGGCACAGCTTCTTCGGGCCGCGGACGCCGGTGTTCCACGATCCGATGCTCTACGCGGAGACGGTCCGCCAGGCCGCGCTGCTGATCGCGCACCGCGCATACGGCGTTCCGCTCAGCCACAGCTTCCTGTCGGACCACAAGGAGTACGCGGTCGAGCAGACCGGGCTGGCCACGCTGGGCCGCCCGGTCGACGTGGTTCTGCGGGTCACCGCGCACGAGGTCGAGTTCCGGGGCAAGAGCGTCGGCGGCATGCGGCTCGACTTCGAGTGCTTCCGCGACGGGCGGCGGATCGGCACGGCGTCGGAACGCTGGCGCTGCGTGTCCTCGGCCGTCTACCGCCGGGTGCGGGGCGACCACTTCGCGGCGACGCCGTTCCAGGCCGCGGCGCTGGCCGCGGTGGCGCCGGCGTCGGTCGGCCGCGACCGCGCGGAAGACGTCCTGCTGGCGGCGACGCCGACGGACGGCACGTGGGCGCTGCGCTTCGACCCGGACCACGCGGTGCTCTTCGACCACCCGGTCGACCACGTGCCGGGCATGGTGCTCATCGAGGGGGCGCGGCAGGCGGCGCTGCTGGCGATCGGCGACCCGTACGCGCTGCCCGAGCGCGCGGACTTCCGTTTCGACTCGTACGTGGAGTTCGACTCCGAGTGCCTGCTGGTGGTCGAGGCGGCCCCGGCCGGGCCGGGCCGCACCCGCACCGTCCGGGTGGACGTCCGGCAGAAGGGCGCCACGGCCGCGAGCGGCACGCTGGGAATGCACTTGTCGTGAGGGCCGTTGAGCCGGACCTGCTGGTCACCGGCGCGACCGGCTTCGTCGGCACGGCGGTGCTGCGCGAGCTGGTCGCCCGCGGCGAGGGCGCGCGGGTCCGCGTCCTCGCCCGCCGCCCCCTGCCGGGGTGGATGACCGACGCGGGCGTGACGGCCTGGCGCGGCGACGTCACCGACGCCGCCGGCCTGGTGGGGCTGTGCACCGGCATCACGACGCTGGTGCACCTCGCCTCACAGGTGGGGGGCGACGCGGAGCTGTGCACGGCCGTCAACGAGGACGGCACGGCCAAGCTCCTGGCGGAAGCCCGCCGAGCGGGGACGACGGAGGTGCTGTACCTGAGCACGTGCGCGGTGTACCGCGACGGAGTGCACCGGGGGGCACGGGAACCCGCGGGTGAGCTCGGGTCATCGCGCAGCCGGGTCGGGCTCGCGGAAGGCGGAACGGGGATCGGGTCCGCTCTGGGGACGGACCCGGGTTCACCGGCCGGTCGCGGGAGTCGCGGGGGCGAAACCGGTCGCGGCGGCAGGGCGTATCCGGGCTCGCAGGCTGGGCGCGGCGGGCTGAGGGGCGAGTCCGGGCCACAGACCGGCCGCCTTTCCGGCCCGCCGCACGACCCGGCCCGGCAAAGCGGTCGCGCCGAGCCGATCGGCAGGTCAGCCCTCGTGACCGGCCCGGCTTCGGCGACCAGCCGCAGCAGGCTGGCCGGCGAGCGGCTCGTCCTCGCCGCCGGCGGGGTCGTCCTGCGGCCGCACCTGATCCACGGCACCGGTGACCGGCACGTCGTGCCCGCACTGGCTCGCTGGATCAGCGCCGTCCCCGCGTGGGCGGCGGGCGGCGCCGCTCGGACCTCGCTCGTCGCGGTCGCCGACCTGGCCGCCGCGATCGTCGTGCTCGCGCTCAACCCCGGCACCGGCGGGGCGGGTGAGGTCTTCCACGTGGCCGACCCCGACCCGGTCCGGCTGCGCGGGTTCATCACCGCCGTGTGCGAGCTGCTCGGCCTGCCGGTCCCGGTCGCGGACCTCACACTGGCCGAGCACCGGGCCCGCACGCGCGCCGCGCTCCCGGCGCTCACCGACCACCAGTACTCGCTGCTGACGCGGGACCACTGGTACGAGAGCACGCGCATCTGGGAACTGACCGGCGTTTCGCCGGGCCCGGGTTTCGGCCCGGGCCTCGCCGCGGCGGCCGACTGGTACCGCGCGTCGCTGGGCACCCGCTGAGCGAGGTGGACCGTCCACTGAGGACGGTCCACCTCGTCGTCAGCTCAGCGTCACCGCCGTGTCGTCGATGCAGAACGACGTCTGCAGCGACGAGTCTTCGGTGCCGGTGAACGTCAGCGTCACGGTCTGCCCGGCGAACGCCGAGACGTCGACCGTGTGCTGCTGGTAACCGGTCGCCTTGTTCAGGTTCGAATACGTCGCCAGCGTCGTCGACCCGGCCTTGACCGTCAGCTTGTCGTACTGCGCCGTGGTCGTGGTCTCCGCCGAATCGACGTGCAGGTAGTAGCTCAGCGAAGCGTGGCAGCCGCTCGGGATGGTCACCGACTGCGAAAGCGTGTCGGTGTGCGTGCTGCCGTAGCCGTCGAGGTAGGCGAGGTACGTGCCCGCGTGCGGCGCCTCACCGTCGGCGGACGTGGTGATCACGCCGCTGGACGCGGTCCACGCCGTCGCCCCGCTTTCGAAGCCGGGGTTGGCCAGCTTCTGGCCCGAGCAGCCGCCGCCGGGGGACGTGATCGTCCACGTGAACGTCGTGCTGCCGGTGGCGCCGGCGGAGTCCTTGGCGGTGGCGGTCACCGAGTACGTCCCCGCCGTGGTCGGCGTGCCGGAGATCAGCCCCGACGAGCTGATCGACAGCCCGGCGGGCAGGCCGGTGGCGGTCCAGGTGTAGCCGCCGCTGCCGCCGGACGCCGAGAGCTGCAGGCTCGCCGCCGTCCCGGTGACGCCGCTCTGGTTCCCCGGGTTCGCCGCGGTGACGCCGCCGGTGGACGTCCCGGCGGTGAAGGCGGCGGTCCCGTTGGGCGTGCCGAGCCCGGTGGGGCCGTCCCAGCCCGCGCCCGCCTTGCACTGCACGGTGGTCGAGCAGCTGCCGTTGCTGCCGGAGGTGACGTCGTAGAGGTTGCCCGCGTGCGAATAGGGGTACGCGGCCGGTGTGTCGGACGCGCCGGGCGTACCGGCGAGCGCGTAGACCGACGCGATGATCGGGGCGGACGCGCTGGTGCCGCCGTAGACGGCCCACCCGCTGCCGCCGTAGGTCTGGTAGACCGCCACGCCGGTCTGCGGGTCGGCGACCGCGGACACGTCGGCGTTGGCGCGCTTGGCGCAGCCGGTCGTCACGTTCTGGAACGCCGGCTTGGCCACACTGGTCGAGCAGCCGCTGCCCGCGCCGCTCCACGCGGTTTCGGTCCAGCCACGGGTACCGCCGCCCTGGGTGAGGGACGTGCCGCCGACGGCGGTGACGTACTGCGACGACGCCGGGTAGCTGATGCCGTAGCCGTTGTCGCCGGTGCTCGCGGTGATCGCGACGCCCGGGTGGTGGAAGTAGCTGGAGTCGTAGGTGGGTTCGCTGCCGTCCTCACCGCCGCCGTAGCTGTTGGAGACGTACTTGGCGCCCATCGAGACGGCGGTGTTCACCGCGGTGCCGAGGTCTTCCATGCTCGGCTGGTTCGCTTCGACGAGCAGGATGTGGCAGTTGGGGCAGATCGCCGAGACCATGTCGACGTCGAGGGAGATCTCGCCGGCCCAGCCGCTGTCCGCGGCGGGCAACGGGCTGCTCTGCCCGTTTTCGTTGACCTTCTTGAAGCAGCCGTTCGCCGTGGTGCAGGCGGGCAGGCCGTAGGTCGACCGGTAGGTGGCGAGGTCGCTTTCGGCGTTGGGGTCGTCGTTGGAGTCCACAATGGCCACTGTGGCCGACGCGCTGCCGCTCGCCGTGAGGTTGTACGCGGAGCGCAGCCCGGACGGCCCGAACCCGCTCGGCAGGGCGTCCGGGGCGAGCGCGGCGTGCATGGTGTCGGTCTGGCGTTCGGCGAAACACGTTGCCATGCCGGGCTTCGCGGTCTGCGCGCACACGCGGGCCGTCGGGTGCACGGTGGTCGTGGCGGTGGCCGCGGTGGCCGGGAGCGCGGGAGTGGTCAATGCCAAAGCCGCGAAACCGGCGACGGCGAGGATTCTTCGGGGTGGACGGCGCACTGAGCCCTCCTGGAGGAATTCATGCGGACGGTGGGGACCCATGGGTGTCCTGTTTATACAGTCCAGGGCCCGCGGTGACCCCCTTTCCGAAGGGGGATAAGCAATTGATGCCGTCCGCCCGCGCCTCGATTCCGCCGAATGGCCCGCGGACCAATCGGCCAAGGCCTCCCGTTCCCGCCCGATCGGGACGAATCGGCGGGTGCGCCCGCCCGACGAAAGTCGCGAACCGCCCCCGACTTTCGTCGGGCCGGGCGCGATGAACCCCGCGGCGCGGCCGTCCGTGTGAGAAGCGGGGTACGGAGCGGAAGTACGGGAGCCTGGTGTGACTGCCATCGACGAAAAGCGGCGCGAGCGACCGGGCTGGAACGCCGACCCGGTCCTCGTGCTGACCCTGGTGCTGCTGACCGGGTTCCTGGCGCAGGGGCCGGTGCGGCGGCTGCTGGCCACCCCGGTGCTGCAGAGCTGGCTGACGGTGTTCGTGGCGGTGGTCGTGCAGGCGCTGCCCTTCCTGGTCGTCGGCGTGCTGCTGTCGGCCGGGCTCGCGGTCTTCGTCCCGCCGTCGTTCTTCGCCCGCGTGCTGCCGAAACGGCCGGCGTTCGCGGTGCCGGTCGCCGGGGTGGCGGGGGCGGTGCTGCCGGGGTGCGAATGCGCGTCGGTGCCCGTCGCCGGGGCGCTCGTGCGCGGTGGGGTGACGCCGTCGGCCGCGGTCGCGTTCCTGCTGTCGGCACCGGCGATCAACCCGGTGGTGCTGACCGCGACGGCGGTCGCGTTCCCCGGGCAGCCGCGGATGGTCGTCGCCCGGTTCGCGGCGAGCCTCGCGGCGTCCTGCGTGATGGGCTGGCTGTGGCAGCGGCTCGGCCGGCCGGACTGGCTGCGTCCCCGTCCCCACGCGCACGGCGACGGCGAAGGCCGCGCGGAGGCGTTCTGGGGTTCGGTCCGGCACGACGTGCTGCACGCGGGCGGGTTCCTCGTGGGCGGCGCGACGGCCGCCGCCACGCTCAAGGCCGTGGTGCCTTCGAGCTGGCTGTACACCGCGGCCGCCGACCCGGTGGTGGCGGTCCTGGCGCTGGCGGTGCTCGCGGTGCTGCTGTCGATCTGTTCGGAGGCCGACGCGTTCGTCGCGTCGTCCCTGACGCAGTTCTCCCTGACGGCCCGGCTGGCGTTCCTCGTCGTCGGCCCGATGATCGACCTGAAGCTGTTCGGCATGCAGGCCGCGACGTTCGGCCGCGGGTTCGCGCTGCGGTTCGCGCCGGTGACGTTCGCCGTCGCCACCGGGACCGCGGTGCTGACCGGGGCGGTGCTGCTGTGAACCGCACGGTGCAGGCGATCCTGCTCTTCCTCGTCGGCGGTGTCCTGCTCCACGCCGGCGTGACCGGGCTGTACCTGCGTTACGTCAAGGCCGGGCTGCGCCCGCTGGTGCTGGCGGCCGGGGTGGTGCTGGTGGTCGCGGCCGTCGCCACCGTCCGCTACGCGCGGCGCCGCCCGGCCGGGCCGCCGGGCCCGCGGATCTCGTGGCTGCTGGTGCTGCCGGTGTTCGCGCTGGTGCTCGCCGCGCCACCGGCGCTGGGGTCCTACAGCGCGCTGCGCACCGGCACGGCGGTGACCGCGCCGCGGATCGTCGCCCCGCTCCCGGACGGCAACCCGGTCCCGCTGACGGTGATCGGCTACGCCGACCGCGCGGTGTACGACCACGGCCGGTCCCTGGCCGGGCGCACCGTCACGCTCACCGGGTTCGTCGCGTTCGGCGACGACGGCGCGCCCTACCTGATCCGCATGCTGCTCAACTGCTGCGCCGCGGACGCGCAGCCGGTCAAGGTCGGCCTGACCGGCCGGGTGCCCCCGGTGCTGCAGCCCGACTCGTGGCTGGAAGTCACCGGCACCTTCACCCCCGCGCAGGCCAAGGACCCGGTGAACGGCGGCACCATCCCGTTCCTCGACGTCGCTCGGGCCCAGCCCGTGCCGGCTCCGGCCGACCCGTACGAAAGCCTCGGCTGACGGTCGGGCGTGATTGATAATCTCTGTTTATCAATCACCGGAAACCAGGTCTTTGTCTTCGATCAGCGACGTACCTACCGTGAGGAGACGAAGCACCGGGAGGAGGCCCGTCGTGGAACTGCGCCATCTGCGCTACTTCGCCACCGTCGCCCAGATGTGCCACTTCGGCCGCGCCGCCGAGCGGCTGCACATCGCCCAGCCGGCGCTGTCGCACACGATCCGCCAGCTGGAGGACGAACTGGGCGTGGCGCTGCTGGCCCGCACGACCCGGCAGGTCCGGGTCACCCCGGCGGGGGAGTTCTTCCTCGGCGAGGTCCAGCGCGTGCTCGCGGCCGTCGAGGCCGGGGTCCGGGGCGTCCGCCGCATCGGCGACGGCCGGCTCGGCCTCGTCCGCGTCGGCTTCACCGGGACCGCCGCGTTCTCCCACCTGCCGCAGCTGGCCCGCGCGCTGGCGCAGCGGGTCCCGCAGGTCGAGCTGGAGGTCAGCGCCGACCTCCTCACGGCCGAGCAGTGCGCGCAGCTGCGGGACGGTTCGCTCGGCATCGGCGTCCTGCGCCCGCCGGTGACCGGCGACGACATCGACTACCGCGTCATCGAGGTCGAGCCGCTGGTCCTCGCCGTCCCGGCCGACCACCGGCTGGCCGCCGAGCCGGTCGTCGCGGTCGCCGACCTGCGGGCCGAGCCGTTCGTCACCTACGACGGGCGCAACTCGGTCGTCCACGAAGCCGTGCTGCGCAGCTGCCGCGACGCCGGGTTCGCCCCGGACCGCCAGCACGAGGCCCCGGGCACCGCGGCGCTGCTCGCGCTGGTCGCCGGCGGCCTCGGCGTCGGGGTGGTGCCCGCGTCGGCCCGGTCGCTGCCGCTGGCCGGGGTCGTCTTCCGGGACCTGGCCGGCGCGGCGACCGTCGAGCTGGCGCTCGCCTGGCACCGCGAAACGTGCTCGCCCCTGGTCACCACCGTCCTCACGGAGCTCGAGGACGTCTTCCCGTCCGCCCGGCCACCGGCGGAGGTCACCGCTGGATCGAAGGAGGTTTCATGACCACCACCCACGAGACTGCGCGGTTCTGATGCTGTACCACGTCCGGATGGACGTCCACCTGCCCCCGGAGCTGGACGCGGCCACGCGCGCCGAGATCGTGGCGCGCGAGAAGGAGTACAGCCAGAAGCTGCAGCGGGAAGGCAAGTGGCCGCAGCTGTGGCGGATCGCGGGGGAGTACGCGAACTTCTCGATCTTCGACGTCGCCGACCACGACGAACTGCACGCGTTGTTGTCCGGGCTGCCGTTGTTCCCCTACCTGGAGATCCACGTGACGCCGTTGGCCGCGCACCCGTCCAAGATCGCGGGGTGAGCCTCGAACCGCGCCGACGACCGCGAGGGCACGGGAGGCGTGGCGCAGGGCGAGCCCGGCGCGGCCGTTGACGGACTCGACGGTCAGCTCGGCGCCGGCCCCTCGGCCCAGCACCGCGATGACCAGCCGGGCGACCTCGGCCGCGCCCCGCACGGGCTCCGCCGGCGCGGGTACCACGCCACCGCCGTCGCACGGTCACCTCGTGCGGGTCGAACACGGATTCCTCCCGCCGGGGGGGTCAGGCCGGGACCGGCACCGCCTTGTTCTTCTCGGGGTTGACCAGCCACAGCACCTGATCGATGCCGTCGCTGGTGGCGCTGACGGTGAGCAGGCCGTAGACGACGCCGTCCTGGACGAGCACCGCGGAGGTCTGGCCGTTCGTGACGGCCCACCGCACGTCCACGTCGTCCCAGAACCAGCTGGAGATCGCCAGCAGGAACTTCGCCACCCGCGTCGCGCCCACGACCGGCGTGCGGGCGACGCCCTTGCGGCCGTTGCCGTCGGACAGGCTGGTCACGTCCGGTGTGAAGAGCCGTTCCAGCGTGGCCATGTCCCCGGAGCGGGCGGCGGTGAGGAACGCGGTCAGCAGTTCCCGTTGCTCGGCCGCGGGCGCGGGGGCGCGTCGTTCGCCGGCGATGTGCTTGCGGGCCCGGCTGACCAGCTGGCGCACCGCGGGTTCGGTCGAGGACAGGATGTCGGCGATCTGGGTGTAGGAGTAGTCGAACGCTTCCCGTAGCACGTAGGCCGCGCGTTCGTTCGCGGTGAGTTTCTCCATCAGCAGCAGGGCCGCGAACGCCAGTGCTTCCCCGCGTTCGGCGCCCAGGTACGGGTCGGCGGCGGTGTCGACCGGTTCGGGCAGCCACGGCCCGATGTAGGTTTCGCGCCGTTTCCGGGCCGACTGCAGGACGTTGATGGCCAGCCGGGTGGTGGTCGTGGCCAGGAAGGCCTCCGGACTGGCCACTGTGGACCGGTCGTAGGTCTGCCAGCGCCGGCAGCCGTGGCCGCGTCGAGATCGTCCGCTCGGGCACTCATCCCGGAATCTGCCACCAAACGCCTTTCGCCGTCCCGCGAGCCACTCTACGAGATCGGGCTGGTGACAGCCCGGCTGTCACAAACCGCGGTGGTGCCCGGTCCTGGCTGACGACACCGACCCGACGAACCGGAGCACCGCATGGACACGATCGACGATCTCCGCCGCCACCTGCAGTGGGCGATCGAACTCGAGCACGCGACGATTCCCCCGTACCTGTGCGCCTTGTACTCGCTGGACCCGGCCCGCAACCCCGAAGCCACTCAGGTCGTGGGCACGGTCCTCGCGGAGGAGATGATCCACCTGGCGCTGGCGGCGAACCTGCTCAACGCCGTCGGCGGCGCGCCCAAGCTCGACACGCCCGAGCTCCTGCCGCCGTACCCGCACCCGCTGCCGCACGGCGACCGGTCGGTGCACGTCCACCTGGCCCCGTTCGGCCCGGAAGCCCTCGAACTGTTCCTGCGCATCGAGCAACCGGCATCGGCGGACGCGCCACCGCAGACCGACGAGTACCGCACGATCGGCCAGTTCTACGCCGCCATCGAGGCCGGCTTGCGCGCGCTGTGCGACGAGCTGGGCGAAGACCGGGTGTTCACCGGCGACCCGGCCCGCCAGATCGGCGAGTTCCACCTCCGCGGCGGGGGCGGCGAGGTGCTGCCGGTCCACGACCTGAAGTCGGCATCGGCCGCACTGGCGGAAATCGTCGAGCAGGGCGAAGGAGCGGCGCGCACGGACGTGTGGGACGGCGACCACGACGTCTTCCACCCTGACCGGGAAGAGGTCGCGCACTACTACCGGTTCCAGGAGCTGAAACTGGGCCGGCGCTACCGGACGGGCGACACCCCGCAGTCCGGCCCGACCGGCGAAAAGATCGCGATCGACTTCGAGGGTGTGCTGCCGATGCGGCACAACCCGCGGACCGCCGACTATCCGGAGGACAGCCCTATCCGTGTCGCCCAGGAAGAGTTCAACCAGACGTACAGTCTGCTGCTCTACCAGCTGGAAGAGGCGTTCAACGGCAACCCGGGCGGGATGACGGACGCGGTCGGCACGATGTTCGGCCTGCGCAAGCAGGGCCTGGCGCTGATGAAAATGCCGACGGGCGACGGAAAGACGACAGCAGGCCCGACGTTCGAGTACGTGCCGCCCGAGCGGCGGAACTGAAGCACGGAGGCTTGGGCGATGTCACCGCTCGGCGCGCGCCGACATGGCCGCGGCGAGGTCGTACTCGACTTCGCCGAAAAGGGAATCCCGGTACCGGCCGTGGCTGACGGGGACGGTGAAGTCCTTGTCGCGCGGGTCGAAGGAGACGGCGATGAGGCCGTCACCGCTGGCGGATTCGCCGACGGTGTGTTCGGCGATGACGTGCGCGCCGGCGTCGAGCAGGCTCCGGAGGGCGTTCTGGTGGGTGAGCGGATCCCCGGAGATGGTGTGGTGGTGGGTCGAGACGACGAGGAACCGCACCCGTCCGGCGTCGAAGATGCCGCGGGCGCGCTCGATCAGGACGGTTTCGGCGCCCTGGACGTCGGCGAGGACGAGGTCGGCGCGAGGCAGTTCGGCGTCGTACATCAGGGAAGCGAGGTCGTACTGGCGGACGGTGTGCGTCCGGCCGTCGCTTTCGGCTTCGAAGTCCAGCGGTTCGCCGGGCCGGTCACCGATGGCGGCGTGGACGAACCGCACGCGGTCGGTGTAGCCGTTGAGCCCGGCGTTGCGGCGGCCGACCTCGAGGTAGGCGGGATCGGGTTCCACCGCGACGACGTGGCCGGCC
The DNA here is from genome assembly GCF_040675005.1 of Amycolatopsis sp. NPDC049691. Lineage (NCBI taxonomy): Bacteria > Bacillati > Actinomycetota > Actinomycetes > Pseudonocardiales > Pseudonocardiaceae > Amycolatopsis > Amycolatopsis sp. NPDC049691. Next base: position 76,453 of record NZ_JBFANX010000027.1, on the reverse strand, counting down.
GGGATGGCGTGGCAGAACCAGAGCCCGTAGTAGGTCCAGAAGCTGCCGAACTCGATCATGGCGGGCGCACCGCCGTCCGCGGCGAGGCGCTCGACGATCCGGTGGAAGACCAGTTCTTCCTGCGGTTCGTGATGGCCACGCAGCGCGCGGATGGCCTCGGTCATCCAGGGGCCGTAGTAGCCGCCTTCTTCGACGAGCAGGCCGTTGTGCATGACCTGCACCCGGCCACCATCGTGGTCCCGGCACTCGCCGGCGTGCGCGACCTTGGGGATGTCATCGGCGTCGGTACAGGCGACGGTGGTCAGCAGCCGACGGGCCAGCGCCGGATCGAGCCCCGTGACGTCGGGAACCAGCCGCTCCACAGCACCTCCAGGTCGGGACAGGGAATTCGAGCCTAACGCCCGGTCAGAGCCGAGCCCCGGAGGGAAGGTGTTGTCGCTGTCGCGGACAGCCTGGTCGAAGTCGACGCGGCTTCGTAAAAAAGTTCCGTGTGGAGTACACGGATCGCGCACGACGGCAGTCTTCATGGTGATGGCTGACTACGAGGACTTCGTCCGGGCGCACCTGCCGCGGCTGCTGCGCTACGCGACGATGCTGACCGGGGAGCGGGAACAGGCCGCCGACCTGGTGCAGGACGTACTGGTCAAGGCGTACCGGCGGTGGTCGCGGATCAGCGACGCCGAGCACCCCGACCGTTACGTCCTGCGGATGGTGACCAACGGATACCTGTCCTGGCGGCGCAGCCGGTCGGCGCGCCTGATCGCCGTGGGCGACGCGCCGGACGAGGCGCGGCCGGATGACTTCGCGTCCGACCACGCGGTACGCGAGGACATGTGGCAGCGCCTCGCGCGGTTGCCCCGGCGCCAGCGCGCGGTCGTGGTGCTCCGGTACTACGAGCAGCTCGCCGACGCCGACATCGCCGACCTGCTCGGCTGCGCCCAGGCCACCGTGCGGGCCCACGCCCGCAAAGCCCTGACGACCCTGCGACACGGCCTGGACATCGACCGGATGGCCCAGGCGAAGGAGAGCTGATGGACCTCGAGAACCTGATCAAGGACACCTTCACCGCCCACGAGCCCGACGCCCCCGACAGCGACCAGGTGCTGGCGGCCGCACGCCGACGCCTCGACCGCAAGCGCGCCGTGGTGAACCTGCCGCTCGCCGCCGGCGCCGGGGTGGTCCTGCTCGTCCTGGCCGCGGTCGCCGTCGTCGCGCTGAACCGGCCCGCGCACGACGACCAGGTGGCCACGGGCGCCGCCCGGACCAGCGGTCCGCCGACGGTCGAGGCACCGGTCGAGGCGGGCATCGCGGACCTGACCATGCCCTTCTCGCTCGGCTGGCTGCCGCCGGGCAAGGCCGACTACCTCGCGCGCCGGATCAACACCGGCGGCAGCGCGGCCGAGCCCGACAAGCCGGTGTACGGCGGCGAGTACATGCTGACCGTCACGTCCGGCCGTCAGGTCCTGCTCGTGGACGTGCAGGAAATGCGGACGATGCCGATCGAGCAGGCCTCCTTCAAGTCCGGACCGGGCCGGCCCGTCACCATCGGCGGGCGGGCCGGCGTGGAGAGCTCGCACTCCGGCGGCCCGGGCGGCTACGAGGTGTACCTGACCCACCCCGACGGCGGCTCGCTGTACGTCAACGTGGCCGCGCAGCCGGGCAGCACGGCGGCCGAGCAGCAGCTGATCGACGCGGGCCGCCGCGTCGCGGAGAACGTCACCTTCCCGGGCAAGACCACCGTCACCCCCGCGTTCAGCCTCGGCAAGCTGCCCGACGGCCTGCGGATGTGCGCGTTCGACGTCGAGAAGGGCCCGAGCGGTCCGCGCACGGGCTACTCGGTGGGCACGTGCGGCACCCGGCCGGCGATCCAGGTGCACAGCGCCGAGTCCGCCCAGGTGAGCGGCACCGCGGGACAGCCGGTCCAGGGACACGCGACCCGCTACCTTGACGAGAACGGTTACCGCACGGTCTGGATCCTCAAGGCCGTCCACGGAGCGCCGATCGCCGTCGCGGGCTCCCGCCCGCAGGAGGAGCTTTACGCGGTCGCCGACCACCTCGTCCTGCCGCAGTGAGGTGGCGCTACCGGAGTGCCGGCTTGCCCGGCTGGTAGAGCCAGGTGCGGAAGAACGAGCCGAGGTCGCGGCCGGTCAGCCGCTCGACGAACTCGATGAACTGCCGCGTCGAGACGGTGCCGTACCGGTGAGCCGTCGGCCACTGCGTGAGCACCCGGAAGAAGGCGCGGTCGCCGATCTCCACGCGCAGCGCCTGCAGCGCCATCGCGCCGCGGTTGTACACCAGGTCGTCGAAGATGCGGTCACGACCGGGGTCGGCGACTGCGCCGCTCCAGTCCTTCTCGTCGGCGTAGGCCTTCGCGAAGGTCTGTTGCACCGGAACGTTGGCGAACTTCTCCTGGTAGAGCCATTCCGAGTAGGTCGCGAAGCCTTCGTTGAGCCAGATGTCCGACCAGTGCACCGGAGTGAGGCTGTCGCCGAACCACTGGTGGCCGAGTTCGTGGGCGAGCAGGTCGCCGTCGACCTCGCTGGTGCTCTGGTCGTAGACCGGACGGCTCTGGGTCTCGAGCGCGTAGCCGACACCGACGTCGGCGAGGATGCCGCCCGTCGAGTCGAACGGGTACGGCCCGTACAGCGAGGATTCCCACTGGACGACCTGCGCCGTGGTTTCGTTGAACACCCGGCCCTGGCCGGGCTCGGTGTCGATCGACTTGCCGATCGCGGTGATGTTCGGCAGGCCGCCGGCCGTCACGCCGCGGGTGACGTCGTAGCCGCCGATCGCGAGCATGCTCAGCTCGCTGGCCATCGGCCGGTTCATGGTCCAGCGGAAGGTCGTCTGGTGATCGTGGGTGGTCCTGGGCCCGGGTTCGCCGTTGGCCAGCACGGTGAGTCCGGCCGGCACGGTGATGGTCTGGGTGTAGGTCGCTTTGTCGTTGGTGGTGTCGTTCACCGGGTAGTAGGTCGCCGCGCCGATCGGCTGGTTGAGCGCGACCGCGCCGTCCTTGGTGGCGACCCAGCCGGAGACGCCGAGTGCGGGGTCGTCGATCTGCTGCGGGACGCCGGAGTAGCTCACCGAGACGACGAACGTGCTGCCCTGCCGCAGTCCGTGCGGCGGGGTGATCACGAGTTCTTGGGCGCCGCTGCGGGTGAAGCCGGCGTTCCGGCCGTTCACCGACAGCCTGCTGATCGTCAGCGGTCCCTGGAAGTCGAGGTCGAACCGCGAGAGATCCTGGGTGGCCGTGGCGAGAATCGTGGTGGTGGCGTCGATCGCCTTGGTTTCGGGGTGGAACGCCAGCCGGATGTCGTAGTGGCTGACGTCGTAGCCGCCGTTGCCCATGTCGGGGAAGTACGGATCTCCGGCGCCGGGTGCACCGGGGGTGTACCGCGGCGCCGCGGCCGCCGCCGGGCTCGCCGCGGCCAGCAGGCCGGCGGACAGCGCACAGGAGATGATCACCCAGCGGCCACGACCAGGGTTGACGCCTCGCATGGGTCCTCCTCGGCAACCATCGACGCTGAAGAGTAGGACCGACCCGACACGCGGATCAAGCCGGGAAACCGGTGGACCGGCACGGGCGACCCGCCTAGCCTTCCGTCGAACCGTATGGCCTTCCGTCCGAAGAGGTGCATTTCATGGGTGTCCGGGTAGCCCGGCCGTCGACGGCCGACCCAGTGCTGATCTCCGTGAACTCCCCTTTGGACGTAAGGAATCCCCGAAGTGGACCTACCCCGTAGCTTCACCGTCCGCGAGAGCGGCCACCGCATCCACAACCCCCTCACCAGCCGGAAACTGGCCGTCCTGGGCAAGGCGCTGAACCCACCACCCGGCCCTCGGGTGCTCGATCTGGCCTGTGGCTCGGGCGAGCTGCTGTGCACCTGGGCCCGCGATCACGGCAGCACCGGGACCGGCGTGGACATCAGCACCGTGTTCGTCGCCGCGGCCCGGGCGCGTGCGATCGAGCTGGAGGTTGCCGGACAGGTCACGTTCCTCCACGGTGACGCGTCGAACCACGTCGCCGGCGACCCGGTCGACATCGCCGCGTGTGTCGGTGCGAGCTGGATCGGAGGTGGCGTCGCCGGCACCGTGGACCTGCTCCGCCGCAGCCTGCGCCCCGGCGGCGTGCTGCTGATCGGCGAACCGTACTGGCGCAAGGAACCCCGCGACGGCCGACCAGGACAGCTGGGACCGCTATGTCGCGGCTCAATGGCTCAGCACCCGCCGCTGGCTGGACGCAAACCCCGACGACGAGCTGGCGGAGGAGCTGCGCGCGGAACTCACCACCGCTCCGGCACGCCACGCCCGGTACCAACGCGAGTACCTCGGCTGGGGGGGGGCTTCGCTCTGATGAACCGCTGACACCAGCGGCTCGCACCGCATGCCTTGCCACTCGTGGGCAAGGCATGCGGCGCGGGGTGGCGATCATCGTGCCGGTGGCTTCCCGGCCGTCAGTGCGGCTCGCCGAACCAGTGGCCGAGTGCCGCCTCGAGGTCGTCCGGGTTGCCTGCCCAGCACACGTAGCCGTCCGGCCGGATGAGCATCGGTTCGGTGCCGGCGCCCTGCCCCGCGCGCTCGACCCGGTCCTGCCAGCGGGCGGCGACCCCGGCGAACCTGTCGAGCGGGTCGATCAGGACGCCGCGGCCGTGCCGCAGCAGCTCGTGCGACCGGACCCGGCCGAGGTCCACGTCCGGCGCGGGCAGGCCGACGAGCGGCCCGTCCCCGGCGCCCGGCATCGGGTAGCGGATGCCCATCCCGGACAGGAGGTCGTCGAGCTGGTACTGCACGTCCCGCAGGTGCGCGAGAGCGGCGAACAGGTCTTTGACGGCCATCACGTCCGGGTCGCCGGTGCCCTGGTGGTCCATCAGCAGGCTCTGCGCCTGGACGTTGCGCAGCACGGCGGCCGCGACCGGATGGCGCTCGGCGTGGTAGGTGTCGAGCAGGTGCTCCGGAGCCCAGCCCCGCACCGCGGCGCCGAGTTTCCACCCGAGGTTGAGCGCGTCCTGGAGCCCGGTGTTCATGCCCTGCGCGCCGATCGGGAGGTGCACGTGGGCGGCGTCGCCGGCCAGGAACACCCGCCCGTGCCGGTACCGCTCGGCCTGCCGGGCCGCGTTGGTGATGCGGCGGGCGTAGCACAGTTCGAGCAGCTGCACCCGGGAGCCGAAGACGGCCCGCAACCCGTCGCGGATCTCGTCCTCGGTGACCGGGACCTCCCGGGGGAGTGACCGGCCCGGCCCACCCAGTGCGAGCCGCCGCAGCGGCCTGCCCTGCTGATCGGTGCCGAGCGGGAACACCGACGCCCAGTGCCCGTCCTCGCCGCGGGCGTGCGTCATCGTCCGGTCGTGGCCGCTCAACCGCACGTCGGCGGCGACCGTGGTCGTCGTGCCCGGCCTGCCGGGGAACGCGGCCCCCAGCAGCGAGCGCACCGTGCTGTGGCCACCGTCGGCCGCGACGAGGTAACGGGAGCGGATCACGCCGCCGTTCGCGAAGGTCGCGGTGACGCCGTCGTCGTCCTGGGCGATGCCGGTCAGTTCGTGGCCGCGTCGCACGGGGATGCCGTGTGCGGCGAGGTGCCGCTCGAGGAAGCCCTCGATCACCACCTGCGGAACCGACCGCCACGGATGGCGGTGCCGGCCCCGGGTGAGCGGGAGCGTGATCCCGGCGAAGTGAGCGGTGCCGGTCGGGAAGTTTCCGTTGGCCAGCAACGGTTCCAGCAAGCCGCGCTGGTCGAACGCTTCCTGCGTGCGGGACTGCACACCGCCCGCCTTCGACAACGTGCTGCGCTGGGACAGCTTGTCGACCAGCACGGGCGGCACTCCCGCCACCCGCAGTTCGTTGGCCAGCATCATGCCGGTCGGGCCCGCGCCGACGACGAGCACATCGGTGTCCATGGGTTCTCCCCTGGTGGTGTCGATCAGGACGGGAGCAACGCTCCGCCCGCCGACGTGGTTCCGCCAGAAGCGCGATCGATTGAGCCGGTATCCGACGCGGACTAGGGTCGGCTCGGTGGAATCCGACTACGACGAGCTGGACCGCCGGCTCGTGCACGCGTTGCAGATCAACGGCCGGGCCCCCTTCAGCACGATCGCCGAGGTGCTCGGCGTCGCGGATCGCACCATCGCCCGCCGGTACGCCCGGTTGCGGTCGGCGGGGGCGGTACGGGTGCTCGGCGGGGTCGACCCGACCGCACTGGGCGCGGTGCTGTGGTTCCTGCGGGTGCGCTGCGCGCCCGCCGCGTCGATCCCGGTCGCCGAAGCGCTGGCCCGGCGCCCGGACACGTCCTGGGTGAGCATTTCCTCCGGAGGCACGGAAATCACCTGCACGGTCCGCACGGAGAGCGAAGCCGACAGCGAGGCGCTGCTGCTGGCGAAGCTGCCTCGCACTCCGCGCGTCGAGGGCGTGACCGCGCACTCCGTGCTGCACGCGTTCTACGGCGGCCCGGACAGCCTGGTCGCCAAGCTCGGTTCGCTGGACGAGGAGGCGATCGAGCGGCTGCGTCCGCCCCCGGTGCCGCATCGACCGGGACCGGTGCGGCTCGACGACGGCGATCGACGGCTCCTCGCCGCCCTGGCCACCGACGGCCGAGCCGAGCTCGAGCGGCTGGCCGCGGTGACGGGCTGGTCGCCGACGACGGTCCGGCGCCGGATGACCGAGCTGCGCGAACGCGGGGTGCTCTACCTCGACATCGACGTCGACGGGAGCATGTTCGGTGTCGGCCAGCGAACCCTGCTCTGGCTGTCGGTCGCCCCCGCGCACCTGGAAGAGGCCGGTGCGGCACTGGCCGGGCACCAGGAGATCGCGTTCGCCGCCGCCACGACCGGGCCGACGAACCTGTACGCCAGCGTGGTGTGCGCGAACCAGCGGGAGCTGTACCGGTACTTGACCACCCGGGTCGCCGCGCTGCCGTCGATCACCCACGTCGAGACCGCACCGGTGATCAAGACCGTCAAGCGGGCCGCGAACCGGATGTAGCGCCTGGGCCTGACGTACCTCCGTGCCTGGCTCAGAGGTAGCTGATGCCGGTGAGTTCCTCGGCCGCGGCCCAGAGCCGCCTGCCGATGGCGGGGTCGGCGGCGTCCCGGCTGAGCCGGGCCTCGGTGACGCGGCCGCGGATCTCCCCGAGCCCGGCCGGCCCGAAGAACTGGCCGCCCCGCACGCCCGCCGCGGTGGCGGCGTACAGCTGCGGCAGTGCGCCTCGTTCCACCGGCTGGGTGACCAGCAGGCCGAGCCGCGCGATCACCCGCCCGGCCCGGCCGCGGTGTTCCCACGCACGCGGAGTCAGGTTGGTGCGGGTGAGACCGGGGTGAGCCAGCACGCTGGCGATCGACGATCCGGCGGAACGCAGGCGACGGTCCAGCTCGACACCGAAGATCGTGGTGGCGAGCTTCGACCTGCCGTAGGCGGTGGCGGCCCGGTAACCACGTTCGGACATCAGGTCCCCGAAGTCGAGGTGGGCGTTCCGGTGGGTGATCGAGCTGAGGCTGACCACCCGGGCTTCGTCTGCCGCGGCCAGGTTGTCGAGCAGCAGGCCGGTCAGGGCGAAGTGGCCCAGCACGTTGGTGGCGAACTGCAGCTCGAAGCCGTCGGCCGAGGTGCGGCGCGGACCGAGCAGCACCACGCCGGCGTTGTTGACCAGCAGGTCGATCGCGGGGTGGTCGACGGTCAGCTTGGCGGCGAACGCGCGTACCGAGTCCAGCGACGCCAGGTCCAGCGCGCGCACCTCGGTGTCGCCGTCGATCCGGCGGGCGGCTCGTTCGCCGGCGGTGGTGTCGCGGACGGCGAGGACGACGTGGGCGCCGTGGCGGGCCAGTTCGGTGGCGGTGACCAGGCCGAGGCCCGAGTTCGCGCCGGTCACGACGGCGACGCGGCCGTGCCGGCCGGGGATGCGGTCGGCGGTCCATCCGGTCATCTGCGGCTCCTGGAAAGGGGTCGGTGCACTGTGCCGACGACGTTAGGAGCTGTCCGGGCGGTCTCGGTGGGTCTGCGAGAACCACCTTGGGCACCCGCGGAGGAGCCACACTGGTGGCATGAGCAGTCCTCATCCCTACGCGCGCGAGCTCGGTGGATTCCTGCGCGCCCGGCGTACCCGGTTGCGTCCCCGCGACGTCGGTCTGGAGCCGGGTGGCCGGCGCAAGGTCACCGGGCTGCGCCGCGAGGAGCTGGCTCTGCTGGCCGGGCTGAGCACCGACTACTACCAGCGGATCGAGCAAGGCCGCGACGTCCGCCCGTCCGACGACGTCCTGGCGGCGCTCGCCGGCGCGCTCGGCCTCGGCGACGAGGAACGCCGTCACCTGTTCACCCTGGGCCGCGCCGCCCGCCGGCCGGCGCCCGGCCCGGTGCGCCGCGAGCCGGAACGGGTCCCCGAGAGCACCCGCCGGCTGCTGCGGGTGACGGACACGCCGGCGGTCGTCCTCGGCAGGCACCTCGACTTGCTCGACTGGAACCCGATGGCCGAGGCGCTGCTCGGCGACCCGGACGGCTACCCACCGGACCGGCTCAACATGCTCCTGCTGTTGTTCGACGACGCGCGGACCGGCCGGCGCGGCTGCCCGGACTGGGAACGGCAGGCGCTGGACTACATCGGCATGATGCGCGCCGCCGTCGCCACCGACCCGACCCACCCCCGCGCGACCGCGATCGTCGGCGAATTGAGCATCCGCAGCGCCGAGTTCCGGCGGTTGTGGGCCCGCCACGACATCCGCGAGTCGGTGTGCGGCACCAAGACCTTCCGGGTGCCCGAGGTGGGCGACATCGTCCTGGACTGGGACACCTATCCGCTGCCCGGCAACCCCGGACCGGTCATGCTGGTCTTCACCGCCGAACCGGACAGCGCCGACGCGGACCGGTTGCGGCTCCTGGCGTCGTTGCACGAAGGGCGCAAGGGTGCCAGTCTGGCCGGAACACTCTAGGCATCGGACACGACATGGAATTGTTGACGCCCTGGGACGGTTCGCGGGTCGGGTTGGACCAGGACGAGATGCGCCGGCACAATCGCGGCGCTTTTCTTCGCCTCGTGCACCTGAGTGGAGGAATCTCGCGGGCTGAACTCGCTCGACGGATGGACCTCAATCGAAGCACGATCAAGACGTTGACGGCGGAACTGACCGCGGCCGGCCTGGTCCGTGAGGTGCCGCAGACGGACAATCGGCACCAGGGCCGCCCCTCGCTCATTGTGCGGCCGGAGACCCAACGTTTCCACGTGTTGGCGTTCGACGTCGCGGTGGACCGGTTGGTCGCCGCCCGGATCGGCCTCGGCGGCGTAATCCTCGACCGCGAGGTTGCTCCCCGGCGCCGGTCCGGAGTCGACCTCGACTACGTGGTGGCGACGCTGGCCGAGCTAGGCGGCCGGCTGACCGAGGCGGCGCCGCCGACGTCGACCTGCGTGGGGCTCGGTGCCTCGTACTGCGGAATGATCCGGCCCGGCGATGGAGTCGTCCGCTTCGGTCCCGACCTCGGCTGGGTGGACCAGGCGTTCGGCGCCGAACTGGCCCGCCGTCTGGGCCTGGAACAGCGCGTGCTGGTGGGAAACGAGGCACATCTCGGAGCGCTCGCGGAGCACCTTCGCGGAGCCGGGCTGGGGGAGCAGAACCTGGTCTACCTGCACGGCGACGTAGGCGTCGGCGGCGGAATCATCGTCGGCGGCACGCTGCTGGACGGCGACGCGGGGTACGGCTGCGAGCTGGGCCACATGATCGTCAACCCACACGGCGGCCGACCGTGTGGCTGCGGCTCCAGCGGGTGCCTGGAGGCAGAAGCCGGTGAAAGAGCATTGCTGGACGCCGCACACCGACCGGCGGAGGTGTTCGGCCGCGACGCGGTACGGGCGGTGGCCGACGCCGCGGCCGCGGGAGAGGCCGACGCGCGAGAAGCACTCGATTACGTCGGGGATTGGCTGGGCATCGGGGTAGCGAATCTCATCAATCTCTTCAACCCGGCCGTGGTCGTCTTCGGTGGAATGCTGCGGGATGTGTACGCCGGCGTATTGCCGCGAGTACGTAGTCGCGTGGCGCGCAATGTGCTCCCGGTGGCGAAGGAGAAAGTGCGCTTGAGCATGTCGGCGCTCGGTGACGACACCACTCTGATCGGCGCGGGCGAGCTCGGATTCTCGCGGCTGCTGCGCGATCCGTTGAAGGAAACACCGTGGGTTTCCCCGACGGCTTGGTGATCCGGCGCGACTCGGCCGCCGCGAAGAACCAGCAGTACGGCTAGCGGTTGCGTCGCACCAGTACGGCCCAGACCACTTTCCCGCCGCTCCACGACCGTGCGCAGCCCCAGCGCCGGCTGGCCCAGACGACCAGCCACAGGCCCAAGCCCGGTTCCGTGCGGGTGAGCCGCTCGTGCAGCACGGCCGGCCGCGGGTCGTCGTCGGCCACCGCCACGGTGAACCTGCCGCGCCGCAGCTCCAGCAGCAGCCGGGGCGCCGATTCCGTGTGTCCGAGCGTGTTCTCCACCAGCTCGGTCGCCACCACGACGGCGTCGTCGGTGTACTGGAGCACCCCCCACGTCGCGCAGACCCGCTGGACGAACGCCCGGGCGTCGGCCGACGCGGAGGAAGTCGGGGCCAGCAGCTGGACGGCTCGCCGGCTCGGCGGCCGGTCGTGGGCTGCTTCCGCCGCGACGACGTCACGGCAGACCAGCACGGAGCGGCGGGCGTCCTGGGCCGCGAAGCCGGCGGCGTGGTCGGCGCGGGCGGTCACGACCGTGAACGGGATCGCCGGCCAGACGACGATCCGGTCGGCGATCACGGAGAACACCGTCATCAGGGTGACGTCGGCGATCTCGAGGCCTTCGATGTCGACGACAACGCTTTCCGGCGCGTCTGCGGCGATCCTGAGCACACCATCGCGCAGCTCCGGGTAGCCGGCCGCGGTGAGCCTGCCGGTCACCACGGCGACAGTCGACTCGGCCCGATACCGCGCCGCTATACGAAGACCACTACCGGTGGTCACTGCTGTGGTTCACCGCATTCGTTCGGGAATCGTGTCCATGGTGTGCAGGAGTTGCACAGCGAGGGCCTGGCAGGCGGTGTCCGACAGTTTCGTGTTCTCTTTCAGAACATCCCGGACCAGCCTGACGCGCAGCTCGTACCGGGACGCGAAGGCGGCTTCCGTGGTCATGGTGTTTCCTTCTCGCGCTCGTCGTGCCCGCCGATGCAGACGCATCCGCGGTTGAACCCACCCGCCACGGTGGCCGTGCAGAACCGGCGCGCGATCGGATCGTGCGCGTGCTGGGCGTGCCGGCAGGCCGCGCAAACAGCTACCTTGCCCGGTGTCACCGGCGGGCGCGGCGTCCGGACGGGTCCGGTGCCCACGTGCTCCCGGCGGAGCGCGGTTGCGGGCCGGGTGCCGTCCCGCCGCCGGTCGGCGGTGCCGGGGTGTACACCGGCTGGAGGAACAGGCTCCCGTACCGGTGGTGCGAGGGGGCGGTTAGCGCTCCGGGGCGGGGCTGCTCGGCGAGGGGATGGCTGAACAGCAAACTGTCCATTGTGGAAGTACTGATCGGGGGATCCTTTCGTGGTGCCGCCGGTGGGCGGCGTGGTTCAGGACCGCGGCTGCCCGGCGGCGGCCGGCAATTCCGTGCCGTCGCCGGTGTTGTCCGGGTCCGCGGCGGTCGTGAGAGCGCGCTGGGCGACGTCGGGATCGGTTTCCGGCGGAACGACCAGCAGGGTCGTTCGCTGCCGGTTCCAGCCGATCGCCGTCAGGCTGCCGGAGGGCTGCGACCGGAATCCTTCGAGCCGGACGACGTTGTCGTCGAAGGTGACGCGCCGAGGTGTGTTCGGCCAGTCGCCGAGGTTATAGGTGACCCGGTCGATGCGGCCCAGCCGAGCGGCCAGCGCGGCGAGCAGCGCGGGCAGTTCGCCGGCCAGATCGCGGGTCGGGGGCCACCACGCACCGTCGACGTGTCCGGTCGCGGGTGCCGCCGGCTTCAGCCGCAGACGTGGTTCGGTGGGGAGGGTGGTGTTCGGGCCCGACGGCATGTCGGTGCTCCCGTCTCCGGCCGCTGATTGCCGGCCGGACTGGGACCGAGGACGGCGCGAGTTCGATCACCTGCGCACGAAATGCTCTCGGTCGACACCCAGCGTACACGACGACTGCGTTGAGTGTGTGAGCAGTGTGACGCAGCCGGTCGACAAGCCGCCGGTGGGCGGAACGGCCCGCTACTCCACGAGGTGCGGATACTCCGCCGCGCGGTGCTGGAAGGCCAGCACAGCGGGATTCCGGACGACGCCGTCGCGGATCTCGACGGCGCGGCGGACAGTGTCGTCACCATCCCAGGTGGACGGTCCGCCGAGCACCGTCCCCAGGAACGGGAGCAGGGCTTCGCTGATCTCCCACGTGGCCGAGTTCCACAGGTAGGACGGGCTGTGGTCGACGGCGTAGTACGTGATGCCGTCGCCGACCACGAACGCCGGGTCGGCGAACGTCGTGGGCCGAGCCCAGCTGAACCCCATGCCTTCGTCGCACGAGACGTCGACGACGAGGCTGCCCGGCCGGAACCGGGCCAGGTCCTCCTCGAGGAGGAACATCAACGGCTCCGCGGTGTTCTGCAGGACGCAGTTGACGACGATGTCGTGCTCGGCGAGGAACCCCGCCAGCGGCACCCGGCCGCGGTCGGTCAGGGCGTGGCTGCGGCGGGGGTCGCCCGGGTGGTTCACGTCGTGGTCGAAGTGCACCATCGTCGCGGAGTGGATCGGCGAGCCGACCGCTGTGATGCCGCGGCCGGTGAGGACGTGCACGTCGCGTATCCCGTGCGCGTTGAGTGCGGTCACCGCTCCCCGAGCCGTCGCGCCGAAGCCGATCACCGCCGCCCGCAGCCGGCGGCCGTAGTCGCCGGTCGAGCCGATCAGCTGCAGGGCGTGCAGCACCGAGGAGTAGCCGGCCAGTTCGTTGTTCTTGTGGAAGACATGTAGGCCGAACGAGCCGTCGCGGTTCCAGTGGTTCATCGCCTCGAAGGCGATCAGCGTCAACCGGCTGTCAATGGCCAGCTGCGTGAGTTCACGGTCCTGGACGCAGTGCGGCCAGCCCCACAGCACCTGGCCTGGGCGCAGTTCGGCGACGTCCTGGTGCAGCGGCTTGGCCAGCAGGATGACGTCGCACTCGGCGATGAGCTGTTCCCGCGTGCGCATCCCGGCGACGGTGCCGGCCAGCTGTGCGTCGGGGACGCCGAAGGCTTCGCCGTAGCCGTGTTCGAGGTGGATGCGGTCACGGATGGCCGCGTCGATTCGTTCGACGTGGCGTGGGTGGATCGGCAACCGGCGTTCGTCCGCTTTCCGGGAATGCGCGATGACGCCGAGGGTGAACTGGTGCACGTGGGCCCCTTTTGCTAGACCACAGTCTAAGCACGCGGCGAGTACGGTGCTCCGCTCGCGGGGTTCCGGCCGCCCACCGTGGGCGTAGCCGCCCGCTGACGGTTCGAACCCGGCGATCTGCTCCGACGGTCGTCCGGCACGGCGGCCGGATGGCCTCTAGCGTGGCGGGCATGGAGCACCCCGAACCCGACGCGCGAACCCTCGAGCGCGGCCTGGGCGACTACGTGGGGGCGGTGGCGGCTGCCGTCGGCGTCCCGGCCGAAAGCATGACGGTGGAGATCAGCGACACGGCCACCGCTTACCTCGGGCTGCCCAGGCGCTGGCGCGACCGGCCCGACCACGACGTCATGCTGGTCTGGAGCGAACGGCGTGGGTGGTCGCTCGCGGTGGAGACCGACCCCGCCGACGACCCGGTCCTCATCGCGCAGTACGGCGGCGACGACCTCGTGCCGCCGCCGGGTGCGGTCGCGCGGTTCGTCGCCGACGCCGTCGCCGGGCACCACCCGGGCCGGGAGCGTCCGGGCCCCGCTGCCGCCCTGACCCGCAAGTCGCTGGCCGAGCGGCTGAAGCCCTACCTCCGCCACCTCGAGTGACGAGTGGCTCCGGACGGCGCCGTGGCCCGCTTTCGTCAACCGACCCGGTGTGGTGTCAGGACTTCGCGGTCAAGTCGGTACGAGGTGCCGCTCGGGGACGCGCCACGGTCCGCTACCGCTCGAAGGGGTCCCAGTGAGCGTCGCGGTCGGCGCGGGCGTCCGCGGCGTTGTCGACCACGGCGATGATCCGGCGGGCCTCGGCCTCCCGGCCGGCCGGGGTTCCGGTGACGTCGAGGTCGTCACGGGCCTGCTCGCGTGGGTAGGCGTGCCACACCTGCAGGATGCCGACTGCCTCGCTCGCCGCCGTCCGCTGCATCAGGTGGCTGAGCAGCCGGTGCGCGGCTTGCTCTTGCCACTGCCCGAAGTCGTTCACGGGAAGCTCACGAGTTCGCCGACCGGCGCGGGGAGGGGCGGCGCGAAGCGGGCTCTTTCGGTTCGACGAGGCCGGGATCGGCCACGATGACCCCGGCGAGGTCGCGGATCTTGCGGTTGGTGCGCTGGGAGAGGTCGGTGAGCCAGCCGAACGCTTCGTCGGCGGTGAGGCCGCGCCGAGCCATCACGATCCCTTTCGCCGTGGCGATCGCGTCGCGGGTGTCCAGCGCGGTGACCAGTTGCTCGGCTTGGATCTGGGCCCGGCGCCAGCGGGCCGCGGTCAGGATCACCCCGGACATGGCCGTGGTGAACAGGGCGATCAGGGCGGCGTGCCCCGGCTCGAAGGAGCCCGGGCGGCGGCTCCACACGTTCAACGCGCCCGAGAGGCGGTGGTGGTTGGCCGCTTCGAGGTTGGCGGCGTTGTCACTGCGGACGAAGAGCGGGCAGGACAGCATGGTTTCGACGCCCGCGTCGGCCGCGGCGTCGGCCAGTGCGGGCCACCGCCGCCGGGCCTGGTCGATGTCGGTCCGCACCACCGTCTCGGTGCGGGCCGCCTCGATGCAGGGTCCGTCATCGAGGGAGTACTGGACCTTGTCGAGGGAAAGCGCGCCCGCCTCGGTGGCCGCGACGGTGGTCGGTTCGCCGCCGTCGAACAACGTCACGCTCGCGGCGTCGGCGCCGGGCAGCAGCGTCACGACCCGGTCAGCCATGCGCGCCAGTGTTTCGTCGCGGGGCTGGTCCGCCCGCAGCGACTCGGCCAATTCCAGCACTGCCGCCGAAACGTCGTGGATGTGGTCCGTCATCGCGCTCTTGCCGGCGCCTTCCTTGTTTTTCCGGTGAAAAGCTCGAGAACGCCGGAGTTCTGTCGTGGCGGAGGGCCGGAGGTAGGCGGCTGTCGCGGCATGGTGCGTCTCCCCGGGGAAGCGGGTGACACAGTCAACAAGTAGGCCCGCGCACGCTACCGCGAAGGTGAACTCGCCACCGCATCGATCCTGAGATGGAATGCGGGCGAACCGTTCACGCAGGGCTGTTTTTCAACCTCACGTGAAGTCGAGTGTAGCTCACGAACCGGATCTTCACCGGCGACCTGATCGGCGTCCACCTCCGGTTAGGACGCCCGGTGCCGGGTATCCGTCGTACACGGTTCGGCCGAGGAACGTGGGATGTGACGCCGCATGAGCCTCGAACTACCGCTGTCGGACGAGCTGGCGGGTGTGTTCGCCCGGATGTCCGGGCTGTTGCTGTCGGAGGAGACCGTCGGTTCGGTGCTGCGGCTGGTGACCAGGCTGGCCCAGGAGACCTTTCCGGACACCACCGGCGCCGGCCTCAGCGTCTTGGACCCCGGCGGGGCGCGGATCACGGCCGCCGCGACGGATCAGCTGGTCGAGCGCGCGGACCGGGTCCAGTACGAGATGGAGTCCGGGCCCTGTTTGGTGGCGTGGGCGGACCGGGTGGTCGTGCGGGTGGACGATCTCGCCCACGACACCCGGTGGCCACGCTGGACCCCGTTCGCCACGGAGCTGGGGTTGCGGGCCTCGTTGAGCGCGCCGTTGGTGGCCGGTGACACCGCGCTCGGCGCCATGAAGGTCTACGGGACCCGGCCCGGGATGTACGGCGCTCGGGAAGAGTCCTTGCTGAGCATGTTCGCCACGCAGGCCGCGGTGCTGGTCGCGAACGCGAAGTCCTACGCCGACGCGCACCGGGTGAGCGCCGGGCTCCAGGCGTCGATGCGGGGGCGGGACCGATCAACATCGCCAAGGGAATCCTGATGGCCCAGGGGCACGTGGACGAGCGCACGGCGTTCCTGCAGCTGGCCAAGACCGCGGAGCGGCGCCGGCAGCCGCTGCTCGAGGCCGCCGAGGATCTGGCGCGGACGATCCTGCGGCCCCGGCGGTGACATGAGCGAGCAGGAAGCCCGGCATCAGCAGCAAGCGGTCGCCTCGGCGTTCGCCCGCACCGAACTGACCGTGGAGGAGCTGTGGCTGCGGTACTTCGCGCTGGGCGGCAACCTCGGGCTGTTCGAGGTGGAGGCCTACCTGCACGGGGTGTCCCCGCTGCCCGGGTTCGACCGCGACGTCGTGGCCCACGTGGTGAACGAACGCCTCGACGAGCTGAGCCGGCACCGCCGTGCTCCCTACAGCCGGATGATCCGGGACGTGGCGCCCCACGGGGCGCCGCTGATCGCGCTGACCACCCTGCTGGACGGCGCGGAACTGGCGCCCCCGGAGCGGCTGCCCGCTCTGGTCGCCGCCGCGGGGGAGGCACTGGGCCTCCGGCTGACCATGTACCTCGCCGACTACGAGCAACGGTCCTTGTGGCCGGCACCGCCGAGCAGCGAGGGCGCCGCGCTCGACGTGGAGACGACGCTGGCCGGCCGGGCGTTCCGGCGGCTCGAGATCCTGCCCGCGGAGGCCGCCCCGCCGCGGCTGTGGGTGCCCCTGCTCGACGGCGCCGAACGGCTGGGGGTGCTGGAAGCGGAGGTGGCGTCGGCGGCCGACCTGTACGACCCCGGCCTGCGTACCCAGTGCCGCTGGGCGGCCCTGCTGATCGGGCACCTGGTGGTGCTGATGACGAACTACGGCGACGGCATCGACCTGGTCCGCCACCGGCGGACGCGGACCGTCACCGGGGAGCTGATCTGGTCGCTGCTGCCGCCGCTGACCGCCGGGGTGGACGGCTTCGTCGTCAGCGGCGTCGTCGAACCGCGGCACGCGGTGGCCGGTGACGCCTTCGACTACTCGTTGTCCGAGGACACCGCCCGCCTGCTGATCCTCGACGCGGTCGGCCACGACCTGCGCAGCGGCCTGCTCGCCGCGACCGCCCTCGCGGCCTACCGGACCGCCCGCCACGCCGGTGGCGGTCTGTACGAACAAGCCCGGCTCATCGACGAGACGATCGGCAGCACCTTCGGCGACGCCGCCTACGTCACGGCCGTGCTGGTCGAGGTCGACCTGCCGAGCGGGCGCCTGCGCTACGTCAACGCCGGGCACCCGCGGCCGTGGATCATGCGCGCCGGGCAGGTGGTCAAGCCGCTGCCCGGCGGCCGGCGGATGCCGCTCGGGCTCGGGCCCGGCCGCGAGTTCGCCGTCGGCGAGGAACAGTTGCAGCCCGAAGACTGGCTGGTGCTGTACTCCGACGGCATCACCGAAGCCCGCGATGGCGCGGGGGAGTTCTTCGGTGAACGGAGGCTGGCGGACTTCCTCGAGCGGGAGGCCGCGGCGAACTTCCCGCCGCCGGAAACCGTCCGCCGGCTCATCCGGGCGGTCTCGGAGCACCAGGACGGCCGTTTCCAGGACGACGCCACCGTGCTGCTCGCGCGGTGGGCCGACCCGGGCCGCATCGCGCCGTGAGCCCGGCCCGGACACGGGGCTACGGCGACCGGCTCGACCGCGCTCACCCGGCGAGGTCGGCCGGAGCGAGGGTGCCGTCGGTGATCGCACGGGTGACCTCGCGCAGCACCCGTTCGTGCTCGATGGCGTACGCCGGCACGAGGGCACGCGCCGCGGCCGGGGTGATCCCGAGGGTGCCCGCGACCAGGCCGACGGCGTGGTCGAACTCGATCCGGTCGTTCAGGGCGGTGAGGGTGGCTTCGAGGAGCCGGTCCGCGCGGCGGTCGCCGCGTTCCTGGACCAAGGCGAGCACCGCCAGGTCCGACACCACCTGCGCCAGGTCCAGCTGCCACTGCCGCGGGACGATCGCGGTGTCGAAGAGCAGGTTGAAACCGCCGATGGCGGCACCGTCCAGCCGCATCGGAATCGCGGTGATCGACCGGTACCCGGCCCGCAGGGCCGCGGGAACGAAACCGGGCCACCGGTTCCGCTCGGCCGCCAAGTCGGCCACCGTGATCACCGTCGCCGTCTCGATGCAGTCCACGCACGGCCCCTGGTCGACGTGGGTCTACAGCAGCTCGACGAACCGGGCGGTTTCGTCCGAGGCCGCCACCACCTCCAGGCTGCCGTGGGCCCCGGTCAGCATCACACCGGTCGCGGTCGCGCCCAGCAGCCCGGTGCCGACTTCGGTGACCAGCCGCAGCACCGCGGCGTTGTCGGGGCTGCCGACCAGGCGCGAAGTGATCGTGACCAGCGCGCCGGTCACATCGGGTGTGCCGGGCTCCCCGCCAACCGGACGGTCGTTCATGGTGTCTCCAGGTGAAGGGGTCATTCGGCCGGCTCGTCCAGGGCGATGCGCCGTTCCAGGACGTCGCGGGCGACGTCGAGGACCGACCGGTTCCGGCTGAAAGCGTGGGCGCGCAGCCGGGCGAACGCGTCGTCGAGGGTGATCTGCAGCTGGGCGGCGAGCATGCCGGTGGCGACGCTGACGTCCTGGTAGGACGCAATGGGGCGGGGCGCGAAGTCGTGACCGGCCTGCTCGGCCTCGTGGCTGTGCCGGAGCAGGGACGCCGTGGTCAGGTCCGCCGCCAGCGCGGCATCCCGCCGCTCGGCGCTGGGCAACCCGCCGGGGCGGCGGCGAAGCAGTTCCAGGGTGCCGAGGCGGATCGCGCCGAGCCGGAGGGGGAACGCGAAGACCGCCGCCGCGCCGACCGCGAGCGCCGCTTCGGCGAACCCGGGCCAGCGCACCTGCTCGACGCTCAGGTCGGGCACCAGTACCGGGCTGCCGCTGCCGAACGCCTCGACCCCGGGGCCCTCGCCGGCGGTGTACTGCAGCTCCGCCAGTTTCGCGGCCCAGCGGTCGCTGGCCCCCAGCACCTCCTCGGACCGGGGGTTGCTCCGCAACGCGAGGATCGCCGCATCGACCTGCTCGAGGGTGTCCACACAAGCCAGGCAAACCAGCTGTGCCCAGCTCTCGCGGCGCCCCGGCACCTCGGCGTCCGCGGCGATCGCGCGCCACAACGGCTCCCGAGGTCGTTCGTCCACCGTGCGCCCCTCCAAGGTGCGGGCCACCGAGCCGACGCCCGGACCACCAGCTTAGGAGACACCGCCGCAACGGGCACCGTGACCGGCCACGAGCCTGGACGAGTGCGCCGGTTCCGCTCGGTATCGACCGCACGAGCCGGACGGTCGAGCACCTGATCGCCCGCCCGGTCCTCGCCGTCGCCCGAGTTCGGCGGCAGGAGGCACGCTGGCCTGCGCGGTAAGCACTTACCGCGCAGGAATCGCGGCCTTGCGGCCGGATGTGCGCGGGTCAGGTGCTCGGCGCAGCGCGCTTCTCGGCACCTCAACCGTGCGCTCGAAGAGGCCGCCCCGCGCGAGCTGCCCGCCCTCCTGCACCCGGGCATCGGCTTCATGACGGGCGACAGCGCTTCAAGGAGTACGACCCCGAATGGGCTCAGGCGTGGGCCACGGACACCGCGAACGCCGGGCGCGACCACGCCGGCCTGCACCGGCAGTGACGGCGTCGGTATCTATACCGTCGCCCTTGCACCCAGCGCCGTCGCCGCCGCTACCGGCAACTGCCCAGGGACGGGTTTGGGTCAGTCCCGTGCGGGTGGCGGGGAATGGCCGAGGTAGGACTCCACCGCGGCTCGTAGTTTGTCGGCAGCGCGGGCGATGGTGTCCAGTTGCGCTGCCGTGAACTCGCCGAGCAGTTTCTCGAGCTGCTGCTGCAACGGATCGAAGAACTCGTCGGCGGCGGCGTTGATCGCTGCGGTCGAGTGCAAGGTCACGATCCGCCGGTCGCTGCCTTCCCTGGTGCGCTCCACGTACCCGGCTTCTTCCAGGCGTCCGAGCAGGATCGAGGTGGCCCCGGGAGAGAGGCCCACGCGTTCCGCGAGGCGTGCGGGTGTCAGTGGCCGGCCGAGCTCCTCGGCTTCGATGATCTGCACGACCGCGGCGGCGTCGGTCGTGTGCATGCTCATGCTCCTGGCGAAGAACCGCGACAGTTCGTTCTGCGTAGCGCTGAACGCGGTGAAGCTCCGCAACACGCGCGCGCACGCGTCGGCCGGCACGGCCTCGGTCATCTCCGGCTCCCTCCGTTGTGTGACACAGACTACCACTTGACACAAAATAGTTTTGTAGCAAAATAACTTTAAGGCAGCAGGTTGTTGTGCGACGCAGCCGGGCGCGTCGCGACGTTCACGACAAGGTGGGAGCAACACATGAACCGCTCGATCACGATCATCGGAGCCGGCCTGGCCGGGTTGACCCTCGCCCGGGTCCTGCACGTCCACGGCATCCCCTCGACCATCTACGAGGCCGAAGCCTCTCCGATGTCCCGTACGCAGGGCGGCCAGCTCGACATCCACGACTTCAACGGCCAGGTCGCCCTCGACGAATGCCGGCTTCTCGACGAGTTCCGCTCGATCATCAACTTCGGCGCGGAATCCATGAGGTTCCTGAGCCCGGGTGGAGAACTGGTGGGCGAGATCCCCGATGACGGGAAGCTGAGCAACCCGGAAGTCCTGCGCGGGGACCTGCGTCGCATCCTCATCGAGTCACTGCCGGACGGAACGATCCACTGGGGCCGCAAGGTCGCCTCGATCGACACTCCCGACGGTGGCGTGCCGTTCGCGGTCACGTTCGCCGACGGGTCGACGGTCGGCACCGACGTCCTGGTCGGCGCGGACGGCGCTTGGTCGCGCGTACGGGCGTTCCTTTCCGGGGCTTCGCCGGAATACCTGGGCACCGTGTGGGTGGAGACCTTCCTGCACGACGTCGACCGGCGCCACCGGCGAAGCGCCGCGTTGGTCGGCCGAGGCGCGATGCTGGCGATGGAACCCGGGCGAGGGATCTTCGGCCACCGCGAAGCCAACGACGTGATTCACACGTACGTCGTCATGAAGAAGCCGCTCGACTGGGCGCACTCGACCGATTTCTCGGACCGCGAACAGGCGCTGACCGACCTCGCTGCAGAACTGGGCGACGGGTGGGCTCCCGAACTCCTGGAACTGATCACGAGCGGCGAGACCACGCCGGTCGTCCGGCCGATCTGGGGACTGCCACTCGGGCACACGTGGAACCGGGTGCCGGGGGCCATGCTCATCGGTGACGCCGCCCACCTGACACCGCCGGATGGGGACGGAGCGAACTGGGCCCTCTACGACGGCGCCCAACTCGGGAAGGCAATCGCTGCGTCACCGGACGACATCGAGTCCGCTTTCGCGGGGTTCGCCGCCGAGATGCTGCCGCGTAGCGCTGCCTCATCGAGGGAGGGATACCAGTCGTTCGAGCAGACCTTCGGCTACAACGCACCCGAGAACCTCCGGAACATGATGGACCGCGCGGCGACATACGGTCGCCGCCACCACCGCTGACTCACTGCCCGGCGCAGCCACGGAACGGATCGGCAGCCGACACCGCAAGCCCGATTACTGCCCATCGCCCGATGCAGCCCTGAGCCCTGGCCAACCTGATCACGCGTCGGCGACCATGAGGGTCCGAACCGCGGCGACGAGCTCGCCGGCGGTGTTCGGGCTGGATCGGATCTTGCGCAGGATCCGCCAACTCGAGCTCGGCGTCGACGTCGCGCTGGTTCTGAGACAGGCGGCGGTAGCGGCCGGTGTCGGGATGAAGGCGGCGACGCGGCTGGCGGGACCGCGACCGTGGGCTCGGCGCTCTGGTAGGCGGTGTCGGCGGTGTGGAGGTCGTTGTGGCGTGGGTGAAGCAGTGCGGCAGCAGGTCGTGGCGGGTGAGGTATCGGCGGCGAGGTTTCGGTGTTCGGTCGGTGTCTGGGTTCGGTTCGCGGCGTGATGCCGTGGCCTAAGCCGCCGGATTGGAGGTAGATCGGCGCCGTGGGGTGTGGATCGATCCGGCCAGGTTGCCGGTGGAGTGAACTGGCCGGTCTGTATCGGGTCATCACCTGGACAACCGGGTCATCGAGACCTACTCCCACGTCGCTCCGGAGGTCGAGCAGCGGCTGCTGGATGACCCGCGACCAGCAGGAACACCGCGCCGACGCCATATCAAGGCTGGGGTGGTGCTTCAATTCTGCCCCGCCAAGAGCACAAGATCAGGTCGTAAGCTGATCACCGAAGATCGAACCCGGAATGCAGAAACCCCTTCGGCCAGCCACAACGGCTGAAACGAAGGATTCCTTGCGATGTGGAGCTAAGGGGACTCGAACCCCTGACCCCCTCGCTGCCAGTGAGGGTCGATCATGGTGCTGACCTGCGGCGATAGAGAATCGCCTCATGAAATGAGGCGCTCCGGTGCCGTTGTTGGCAACTCTGTGTTGCAGTTGTGGCAAGGGGGGTTTGCCCCAGCTGCGCCCCAGTGAAATCAGTGAGAGGACGGCGCCGCCGGCGTGTCGAACATCTGGGGCATTCGGCAAGCGGCGTGGACTTGGATCTGGCCGATCAGGATCGCCCAGCCGGTGTCGTGCAGCCGGACCAGCGTAACGAGCGACCTTGGCTA
Source organism: Amycolatopsis sp. NPDC049691 (assembly GCF_040675005.1). NCBI lineage: Bacteria > Bacillati > Actinomycetota > Actinomycetes > Pseudonocardiales > Pseudonocardiaceae > Amycolatopsis > Amycolatopsis sp. NPDC049691. The sequence goes on along the minus strand of NZ_JBFANX010000027.1, from coordinate 53,867 downwards.
TTGAACCCGTCTCGAGCCGAGGTGCCGCTGAGGTTGGCTCGCCAGGGTGCGCCATGCGGCAGAAGAGGATGTTCACCCGGCATGCTGTCGAGCCACTCATACCATCCGGGATGAGTGGTGGGGTCATCTGAGGAGCAGTTCAGCGTGGTGAGGCGCGCCAGCCGTGTTCGAGGATGGCGAAGGCGGCTTCCACGGTGCGGGCCGGATCTTCGGCGCGGATCGCGAGTGCCGAGGTTTCCAGCGCGAAGTGCGCCAGTGCGGCGCATCCGGGGTCGGCTTCGGGTGCGCCGGTTTCGGCGGCGAGGACGCGGCTGAGCGCGTCCTCGTGCCGCATCCACATCCGGTGCCAGTACTCGCTCAGCGCCGGCGTGCCGCGCACGAGTGACATGAACTCCGACACCCCGTCGGCGGCGGCGCCGCGCTCGACGCGGGCCAGCGTGTGGTCCCGCAGCGCGTCCAGCACCGAAGTGTCCGGCGCGCGGTCGCGCACAGCGGCGATCAGGGCCTCCTCGATGTCGGCGTCCCGGTCGAAGACGAGGGATTCCTTGCTGGGGAAGTGTTTCTGCAGGGTCGTGGTGGACACGTCGGCGGCGTCGGCAATCTCGCGGACGCCCACGTTGTCGTAGCCACGTTCCAGGAACAGCCGCAGCGCCGCGTCGGCCAGCGCCTGGTGGGTAGCCGCCTTCTTGCGCTCCCGCCTGCCCATCCCGGTCGTCATGCCTTGACGATACCATTAGTTGTACGGTGTACTCAGTTGTACCGTATCACTTTTGGGTCGAGGAGTTCCGATGACGGTTCGTGTTCCTGTTCTGATCAGCGGTGGCGGGATCGCCGGACTGACCGCCGCCCTGCTGCTGCGGCGCGAAGGGGTGTATCCGGTGCTGGTCGAGAAGCACGCAGGTGTGTCGCCGCAGCCGAAGGCGCGCCGGTTCAACCCGCGCAGCACCGAAGTGTTCCGCCTGCTCGGCCTCGCGTCCGAGGTCGCCGAGGCCAGTGCGCCGCTGGCGTCGTTCACCGAGGTCCTGGTCGGTCCGACGCTGGCCGCCGCCCGGGTACGGGAACTGGACGGCACCATGCGGCAACGGCGGCTGCAGCAGGCGAGGATTCCCGAGCTGAGCCCGGGACCGAACGTCTTGTGCCCGCAGGTCGTGCTGGAACCGATCCTGCGCCGGGCCGCCGGAGAACGGGGCGTGTCCGTGCGGCTTGGCACCGAACTGGTGTCCTTCACCCAGGACGACGACGGGGTGACCGCGCGGCTGAAGCCCGCGGACGGCGAGCCGTACGAGCTGAGCGCGGACTACCTGATCGCCGCCGACGGCGCCCGCAGTCCCATCCGCACGGCACTGGGTATCCCTCGCGGCGGCCACGGCCACCTCGCCGACAACCTCGACCTCTACTTCCGCGCCGATCTCACGGATTTGGCGCGAGAAAAGCCGTTCAACCTGTGCGAGATCGACAACCCGGTCGCCTCGGGCGCCTTCCTCTCGGTCAACGGCACCGACCTGTGGCTGTTTTCGACGGCCGACTTCCCCGAGGCGTCCATGCTGGGCGACGGCGACTGGCACGACCTCCTGCGCATCGTGCTCGGCATGCCGGATTTGGACGTCGAACTGATCAGCCGGTCGCCCTGGGAGTCGGCGATGCGCGTGGCCGACCGGTTCCGCGACGGCCGCGTGTTCCTGGTGGGCGACGCCGCGCACATGATGCCCCCGATGGCCGCGGCCGGCGCCAACACCGCCATCGCCGACGCGGCCAACCTCGCCTGGAAGCTCGCAGCCGTACTGGCCGGACAGGCGACGCCCGCCCTCCTCGACACCTACCACGCCGAACGCCGTCCGGCCGGCTACGCGATCGCCGAAGCTTCCAGCACCGTCCGCGGGCACGTCGGCGACATGCTCGCCGCCTACACCAAACCCGACACCGAACACGACGACCTGCTGGCCACGATGTTCGGCACCCAGTACCCCGAAGGCGCGTTCGTCCCGGACGGCCGCGGTCCCGCCCCCGTCGACCACTACTCCCCGGCGGGCCGTCCCGGCACGCGCGTGCCCCACGCCTGGCTCGACGCCAACACGTCCACTGTGGACTTGGCGGGCCCCGGCCTGACCCTGCTCACCGGCCCGGACAACGGACGCTGGACCACTGAGGCAGATCGTCTCGGGTTGCGCCTGGCCACGGTGTCACACCAGCATTGGCTGGCCGAGGTCTGCCTGCCCGCCGACGGCGCTCTGCTGCTACGTCCAGACGTCGTCGTCGCCTGGCACTCGGCATGCGGCACGCCACTCGCCGAGGCAGTGACCCGAGTGCTCGGCACCGCGGCCATTCCCGCATGACGGGCAAATGAGCTCCAGCGGAATCAGCCGCCGGTTGCGATGTGCGGTGCGGTCCGGATTCAGTCGTGCAAGTAGCGCCTCTCGATGGCCGCGGCGCGAATTCCTGCTCATCGGCATGAGAGTGCATACGGACCGGTCGTCGCGGTGTGCGCCTCTGGATGCCGGCCGGCGCCTGCATCGCCGTTGAGGGCGGACGCTGGAGATGTCTGTGCCGGGGAACTCCACTGTTGGGGCCAACGCCTCGTTGGTCTCATCCAGGTGTGGAGGTCGTTGTGGCGTGGGTGGAGCAGTGCGGCAGCAGGTCGTGGCGCGTGAGGTATCGACGGCAAGGTTTCGGTGTTCGTTCGGTGTCCGGATTTGGTTCGCGGCGTGATGCTGTGGCCTATGCCGCCGGGTTGGAGGTGGATCGCCGTCGGCGGGTGTGGATTGATCCGGCCGACAGTGCGGTCACGGTGGCCGAGTGGACAGGGCGGTGGTTCCGGTCGCTGGATCTGGATCTGCGGACGATCGAGAGCTATCGGAGCCGGCTGCGGTGTCACATCCTGCCGAAGTTCGGGGACCTGTCGCTGGGTGCGATCACGGCGCTGGGTGTGACCGAGTGGACCCGCGAGCTGGAGCGGGCAGGACTCGCCCCGTCGACGGTGAGCTCGCAGCTGAACCTGTTGTCGATGCTGCTGACCGATGCGGCCGACGAGCGGCTGATCCCGTTCAACCCGGTACACCGGCGGAGGCGTCGTGGCCGGCGGTCACGACGGGCGGTGCCGGAGAGGATCTGGGCGACGCCGGAGCAGGTGGTGCGGATCGCCGAGCAGGCCGGTCTGCATCGGGACAACGTCGATCTCAGGCGCGGCGTGCTGGTGATCGATCCGCTGGTGGGTGCGCTGCACGAGTCGGGGGCGATGCGGTGGCTCGGGCCTCGAAGACCCGAGCCTCGGCGCGGACGATCGCGCTGCCGCCGTTCCTGGTCGCGTTGCTGCGGGAGCACCTCGCGCGGCACCGGTATGAGTTCGTGTTCACCACGCCGAGCGGGACGTGGCTGTGGCGTTCGACGTTCCTCCGGCGCGTCTTCCGCCCTGCGGTCGACGGCAGTAAGGCGTCCGGGGCGAAGGCGGGCTGTGCGGCGGTCCGGCCGGGGTTGACCTTCCACGGGCTGCGGCACAGCCACAAGACCTGGCTGATCGCCGGCGGTGCACCGGAGATCGCGCAGGCTCGACGGCTTGGCCATCATTTGGACAACCGGGTCATCGAGACCTACTCCCACGTCGCCCCGGAGGTCGAGCAGCGGCTGCTCGACGATCTCGAGCGCCGCTGGCACGCGGCGGCCCCGCCACCACTGACACCGTCTCCGAGTGTGGTCGACAGTAGGCGGGTGGCGCCGGTTGTCCCCCTCTTCGCCACGGTGGGAGTCACCGGTCGGCCGGGCCCGCGAACAGCAGGAACACCGAGCCGACGCCATATCGAGGGTGGGGTAGTGCTCCAGTTCTGCCCCACCAGGAGCACAAGATCACGCCACACAACGATCACCGATGATCGAACCCGGAACGCAGAAAACCCCTCCGGCCAGCCACAACGGCTGAAACGAAGGGGTTCCTTGCGATGTGGAGCTAAGGGGACTCGAACCCCTGACCCCCTCACTGCCAGTGAGGTGCGCTACCAGCTGCGCCATAGCCCCGGAGCGAAGTTCAACTCCGCATCTCGTGTGTCCATACATTACACCCCGCCCAACACCCCTCCACGCGGGGGTCCCCACACTCGCCGCAACCCGCTGACCAGCGGTTTTACACCTTATTTTTAGTCGTGTATTGACTCCGGGTGTGGCCGCCGTTACATTTTGCGCGGTTGTGACGCCGAGGTCCCCGCCCGTTACGCCGCGTCTACCCAGACCGGGCACGCCTCTGCCGTTTCCTGCTCTACGTACGCCGCTCGCGCGGCAGAGGAGGTTTCGCATGAAGAGGGTGATGACGTTGCTCGCGGCAGCGTCTGTCCTGGTCGGAAGCACTACAACTGGCGCCCAAGCGGCAGTGACGCCCGATGGCTGGTACACCGTGACCGCCGCCAACAGCGGCAAGTGCGTCGACGCCCGGGCCGCCGGGACCGCCAACGGCACCGTCGTCCAGCAGTACTCCTGCAACCAGACCGCCTCGCAGCAGTGGCAGTTCCAGTCCACCGGCGACGGCTACTTCCGCGTGAACGCGCGGACCAACCCGGCCGCCGCCTGGGATGTCACCGACGTTTCGACCGCCGATGGCGGGCTCGTCCAGCTCTGGACCTACGGAGGCGGCGCCAACCAGCAGTGGCAGGCCGTCGACGAAGGCAATGGCCGCTACCACTTCGTCAGCCGCAACAGCGGGAAGTGCCTCGACGTGCCCGGTGCCTCCGCCGCCGACTCCGTTCAACTCCAGCAGTACGCCTGCAACGGCACCGCCGCCCAGTCCTTCACCCTGAACCCCGTGAACACGACCCAGCCCGGCCAGCCCGACTTCGGCCCGAACGTCGTCGTCTTCGACCCGTCCATGTCGAGCTCGACCATCCAGAGCCGGCTCAACAGCATTTTCAGCCAGCAGGAACGCAACCAGTTCGGCAGCCAGCGCTACGCCGTGATGTTCAAGCCGGGCACCTACGCCAACGACGTCAACGTCGGCTTCTACACGCAGGTGCTGGGCCTGGGCCTGAGCCCGGACGCCGTCACCATCAACGGCGCCGTGCACGTCGAAGCCGACTGGTTCCCGCCGCAGAACGCCACCCAGAACTTCTGGCGGGGCGCCGAGAACCTGTCCGTGACCCCGAACGGGGGAGCCGACCGGTGGGCCGTCAGCCAGGCCGCGCCCTACCGCCGCATGCACGTCCGCGGTGACCTGCAGCTCGACGACGGCGGCTGGGCCAGCGGCGGCTGGATCTCCGACAGCAAGATCGACGGCCAGGTCCGCTCCGGCTCGCAGCAGCAGTGGATCTCCCGCAACTCGCAGTTCGGCAGCTGGAACGGCTCGAACTGGAACATGGTCTTCGCGGGCGTCCAGGGCGCCCCGGCCAACACGTTCCCGAGCCCGCCCTACACCACCGTCGCCCAGACGCCGGTCGTGCGCGAGAAGCCGTTCCTCTACATCGACGGCTCCGGCAACTACCAGGTCTTCGTCCCGAGCGTGAAGACCAACGCGGCCGGCACGAGCTGGGCGAACGGCGCCGCGCCCGGCACGTCGATCCCGATCGACCAGTTCTACATCGCCAAGCCCGGCGCCACCGCCGCGGACCTGAACGCCGCGCTCGCCGCCGGCAAGAACCTGCTGGTCACCCCGGGTGTCTACCACCTGAACCAGGCACTGCACGTCACCCGGCCGGACACCGTCGTGCTCGGGCTCGGCATCGCCACGCTGGTGCCGGACGGCGGCGTCACCGCGATGAACGTCGACGACGTCGACGGCGTCAAGGTCGCCGGCCTGCTGATCGACGCCGGCACGACCAACTCGAACACCCTCATGCAGGTCGGCCCGGCCGGCTCGGCCGCGGACCACGCGGCGAACCCGACGTCGCTGCACGACGTCTTCTTCCGGATCGGCGGCGCCGCCGTCGGGAAGGCGACGAACAGCCTGGTGGTCAACAGCAACAACGTCATCGGCGACCACATGTGGATCTGGCGCGCCGACCACGCCGACAACAACGCCTACGTCGGCTGGACCACCAACACCGCCGACACCGGGCTCACGGTCAACGGCAACAACGTGACGATGTACGGGCTGTTCGTCGAGCACTACCAGAAGACGCAGGTCGTCTGGAACGGCAACGGCGGCCGGACGTACTTCTTCCAGAACGAGATGCCCTACGACGTGCCGGACCAGGCCGGCTGGATGAACGGGTCGACCAAGGGCTACTCCGCCTACAAGGTGGGCCCGAACGTCACCAGCCACGAGGCGTGGGGGCTGGGCAGCTACTGCTACTTCAGCACCAACCCGTCCGTCGCCAGCGCTCACGCGTTCGAGGCGCCGAACACCCCGGGTGTCCGGTTCCACGACATGGTGACCGTGTCGCTCAACTACCAGGGCACGATCACGCACGTCATCAACAGCACGGGTGATCCGACCCCGACCGGCACCAAGCCGGTCAACCTGGTCAGCTACCCCTGAGCAACCGGCGTGCGCCGTGGTGGCGGCCGCGGCGCACGCCGGTCCTAAGTGTCCGGACACAGTGGACGCATGGCCCGAACGGGTGGTGGATCGCGCCAATCAGAGGTTTTGCCGCGATACTGGGTGCCCCGACACCCGAGGAGCGACTCATGACCTCCTTCGCAGCGTTCTCCGTCGTCGAGCCCCGCAAGGCGTGGCCCATCGCCGCCGTCCGCGGCGTGTTCGCCGTGCTGTTCGGGCTCTTCGCGCTGATCTGGCCGGGCGCCACGGTGCTCGTGCTGGCGATCCTGTACGGCGTGTACGCGATCGTCGACGGCATCGGCGGCCTCATGCAGGCCTTCCGCGGAGGTGACGCCGCGCACCGCGCCGCGTACGGAATCCTCGGCGCGCTCGGCATCATCGCCGGAATCCTCGTCCTGGTCTGGCCCGGCATCACGGTCCTGCTGCTGGCCCTGCTGGTCGGCCTGTGGGCGATCGTCACCGGCGTCGCGGAGATCGCCGCCGCCATCCGGCTGCGCAAGCAGATCCGGGGTGAGGCGTTCCTCATCGCCGCCGGTGCGCTCTCCGTGATCGCCGGCGTCCTCATCGTGATCAACCCGATCGCCGGCGCGTTCGGCATCGCGCTGCTCGTCGGCATCTACGCCCTGCTCTACGGGATCATGCTGCTGGTGCTGGCCTTCCGGTTGCGCAAACTGGGGGACACCACCCCCGCCGCCTGAGTAGCGTGCGGGGGTGTCGACCCGCGAACTGGTGGTGCTGGGCACCGCGTCCCAGGTGCCCACGCGCCACCGCAACCAGAACGGCTACCTCCTGCGCTGGGACGGCGAGGGCATCCTCTTCGACCCCGGCGAGGGCACCCAGCGCCAGATGCTGCGGGCGGGCGTGGCCGCCACGGACATCACCAAGATCTGCGTCACGCACTTCCACGGCGACCACAGCCTCGGCCTCTCCGGCGTGATCCAGCGCCTCTCGCTGGACAAGGTCCGGCACCCCGTCCACGCCCACTTCCCGGTCTCCGGCGCGCACTACTTCGCCCGGCTGAGGCACGCGACGGCCTTCTACGAGACGGCTGACCTGCGCGAACACCCGATCGCCGACGACGGCCCGATCGCCACGGGGAAGTTCACCCTCGAGGCCCGGCGGCTGAGCCACCCGGTCGAGGCGTTCGGCTACCGCCTGGAGGAGCCGGACGGCCGCACGATGCTCCCCGAGAAGCTGAAGGAGCACGGCATCGCGGGCCCGGACGTCGGCCGGCTCCAGCGAGCGGGACAACTCAAGAACACGCGCCTCGAAGACGTCAGCACGCCGAGGCCCGGCCAGCGGTTCGCGTTCGTCATGGACACCCGCCTCTGCGACGCGGTGTACGCGCTCAGCGAAAACGCCGACACGCTCGTCATCGAGTCGACGTTCCTCGCCGAGGACACCTCCCTGGCGCGGGACTTCGGCCACCTGACCGCTCGGCAGGCGGCCCGCGTCGCCGCCGAATGCGGTGTCCGGCAACTGGTCCTGACGCACTTCTCGCAGCGCTACCCCGACCCGGCGCGCTTCCTGGAGGAGGCGAAGGCCGAGTTCGACGGCGAGATCGTCGTGGCCGAGGACCTGGAGCGGGTCCAGGTGCCGAAACGCCGGTCCTCCCCAGCGGAGCACCGGGCGCCGTAGGCTGCACCTCGTGAGCCAGCCGATCCTGATGACCGTCGACGACGATCCCGCCGTGTCCCGCTCGGTCGCCCGCGACCTGCGGCGCCGGTACGGGAAGGACTACCGCGTCATCCGCGCCGACTCCGGCCCGGACGCCCTCGACGCCCTGCGCGAGATCAAGCTGCGCGGCGACGCCGTCGCGGCCATCCTCGCCGACTACCGGATGCCGCAGATGGACGGCATCGCCTTCCTCGAGAAGGCGATGGACCTGTTCCCGCACGCCCGCCGCGCCCTGCTGACCGCCTACGCCGACACCGACGCCGCGATCCAGGCGATCAACGTCGTCGACGTCGACCACTACCTGCTCAAGCCGTGGGACCCGCCGGAGGAGAAGCTCTACCCGGTGATCGACGCGCTGGTCGAGACCTGGAAGGCGGTCGGTGACAAGCCGGTCGAAGAGGTCAAGCTGATCGGCCACCGGTACAACTCGCCCTCGTTCCACCTGCGCGACTTCCTCGCGCGCAACGCCGTGCCGTACCGCTGGTACTCGGTCGAGGACGACGAAGGCTGCCGGATCCTGCAGGCCGCCGAGGCGACCGACAAGGACATCCCAGTGGTCGTCACGCCGGACGGCACCGTCCTCAAGAACCCGAGCGGCAGCGAGATCGCCGACGCCGTCGGCCTGTCGACGCGGCCCGCGCAGGAGTTCTACGACCTCGTCGTCATCGGCGGCGGACCCGCCGGCCTGGGCGCCGCCGTCTACGGCGCGTCGGAGGGCCTGCGGACCGTGCTCGTCGAGAAGAAGGCCACCGGCGGCCAGGCCGGCACCAGCTCCCGCATCGAGAACTACCTCGGCTTCCCCGACGGCGTCTCCGGCGCGCAGCTGACCGACCGCGCGCGGCGCCAGGCGCAGAAGTTCGGCGCCGAGGTGCTGACCGCGCGGGACGTCGTCGGCCTCGAAGCCCGCGGTTCGTCCCGGGTCGTCACCTTCGGCGACGGCAGCGAGATCGCCGCCCACTCGGTGATCCTGGCCAGCGGGGTCACCTACCGCGCGCTGGAAGCCGAGGGCATCGAGGAGCTGACCGGCCGCGGCGTCTACTACGGCTCGGCCGCGACCGAGGCGCCCGAGTGCAAGGGCGAGCACGTCTACATCGTCGGCGGCGCCAACTCCGCCGGCCAGGCCGCGGTGTTCTTCTCCCGGCACGCGAGCGACGTCACGATCCTGGTGCGCGGCGCGTCCCTGGAGGCGTCGATGTCGCACTACCTGATCGAGCAGATCGCCGGCATCGAGAACATCCACGTCCGCACGCACACCACGGTCAAGCAGGTCCACGGCAGCGACCACCTCGAGCGGATCACGCTGTGCGAGAACGGCGTCACCGAGACGGTCGAGTCCGGCCACCTGTTCATCTTCATCGGCGCCGCCCCGCGCACCGACTGGCTCGGCGAGGACATCCACCGCGACGAGCACGGCTTCGTCTGCACCGGCCCCGACCTCCTGAGCGCCGGGCAGCGGCCGGCCGGGTGGACCCTCGACCGTGATCCGCACTACCTCGAGTCGTCCATCCCGGGCGTGTTCGTGGCCGGTGACGTGCGGGCGCAGTCGGTCAAGCGGGTGGCGTCCGCGGTCGGCGAGGGCGCGATGGCCGTGACGCTGGTACACCGGTACCTGGAGGAACAATGAGCGCACTGCCGCGGGAAGAGCTTCGCGGGCTCTTCCTTTTCGAACACCTTTCCGAGGCGCAGCTCGACTGGGTCGCCGCCAACGCCGTGCTCGAGGAGTACGAAGGCGACTCGACGATCATCAGCGAGGGCGGCGAGGCGACCTGCTTCTACGTCCTGCTCGGCGGCGCCATCCGGATGACGCGCCTGGTCAGCGGCACCGAGGTGGAGACCAACCGGTCCGACCAGCGCGGCGCCTACTTCGGCGCGACGCAGTTCTTCGTGCACCAGGACGACGACCACCGCTACGGCGCGACCGTGCGCGCGCTGTCCGACGTCACGCTGCTCGCGCTGCCGTCGAAGGAGTTCTCCGTCGAGTTCCGCCAGTGGTTCCCGATGGCGACGCACCTGCTGGAGGGCATGTACCTGGGGTGGCGCAACAGCGACACCGTGATCGGGTCGCGCCGCCGGTTGCTCGCCCTCGGCGAACTCTCGGCGGGCCTGACGCACGAGCTGAACAACCCGGCCGCGGCCGCCGTTCGGGCCACGTCCGCCCTGCGCGAACGCGTCGCCGGGATGCGCCACAAGCTCGCCTTCCTGGCCAAGAAGGACATCGAGCCGGAGCTGCTCTACCAGCTCATCGACGTCCAGGAACGCCTGGTCAAGCAGGTCGCGCAGGCCGAGAAGCTGTCCGCGATGCAGCAGGCCGACCGCGAGGACGAGATCACCGACTGGTTCGAAGACCGCGGCATCGACCAGGGCTGGGACCTCGCCGACATCTACGTCCGCGCCGGGCTGACCACGGCCGACCTGGACAACGTCCTCGAGCAGGTCGGCGACACCTTCATCGACGGCGCCGTCCGCTGGCTCGCCTACGCGCTCGAGACCGAGATGCTGATGGGCGAGATCGAGGACTCCACCACGCGCATCTCCGCGCTGGTCGGCAAGGCCAAGCAGTACTCCCAGATGGACCGGGCGCCGCACCAGTGGGTGGACGTCCACGACGGCCTCGACTCCACGCTCGTGATGCTGTCCGGCAAGGTCGGCACCGGGATCCGCGTCGTCAAGGAGTACGACCGGAGCCTGCCGAAGATCCCGGCGTACCCGGCGGAGCTGAACCAGGTCTGGACGAACATCATCGACAACGCCCTCGGCGCGATGAAGGGCGAGGGCACGCTGATGCTGCGCACCTGGCGCGTCGACGACCAGATCCGTGTCGAGATCGGCGACACCGGGCCCGGCATCCCGGCGGACATCAAGCCGCGGATCTTCGAGCCGTTCTTCACGACCAAGCCGGTCGGCGAGGGCACCGGGCTGGGCCTGGACATTTCGTGGAAGATCGTCGTCGAACGCCACCAGGGCGACCTGCGCGTCGAGTCCGAGCCCGGGAACACCCGGTTCGAGGTCTGCCTGCCGACGGTCGAGCAGGCCTCGCTCTGATGGCTTCCGTCCCGACGGTCACGACCGAGCTCGGGGCGCTGGTGGGGCTGGCGGGCGACGGCGTCCGCGTGTGGCGCGGGATCCCGTACGCCCGTCCGCCGGTCGGCGAGCTGCGGTGGAAGGCGCCGCAGCCGCCCGCGTTGTCCGGCGGGGTGCACGTCGCGACGGAGTACGGGCCGCACGCGATGCAGGCGCCGGACCCGATGAACCCGGCCGCGGTGTGCGACGAGGACTGCCTGTACCTCAACGTCTGCACCCCGGACGGCCCCGCGCCCGACGGCGGGTGGCCGGTGCTGTTCTGGCTGCACGGCGGCGGTTACCGCGTCGGGCACGGCGAGCAGCTGGGCGACGGCGAGGAGTTCGCGCGCGCCGGGATCGTCGTCGTCACCATCAACTACCGGCTCGGCTCGCTGGGCTTCCTGCACCTCGCCGGCGTCTTCGGCTCGGCTGAACCGGACGCCGGTGTCTGCGGGTTCCTCGACCAGGTCGAGGCCCTGAAGTGGGTGCGGCGCAACATTTCCGCGTTCGGCGGCGACCCGGAGCGGATCACCGTCTACGGCGTCTCGGCGGGCGCGAAGAGCGTCGGCAACCTGCTGGGCAGCCCGCTCGGCCAGGGGTTGTTCGCGCGGGCGATCAGCAGCAGCGGCGGCGCGGACCACGTGGCGACACCGGAAGCCGGGACGGCGCTCGCGGAGCGGCTCTTGGACGAGGTCGGCTGCCACGACATGACTTCGCTCAGGGCCTTGCCCGCCAAGGAGTTCGTCGAGGCGCAGGAACGGATCCTCACCGGCTTCCAGGCGTTGTGGCTGTGGCGCCCGACGCTGCACCCGCGCGTGCTGCCGGAGGTGCCGATCGAACCGATCCGCCGGGGGAGCGCGGCCGGGATCCCGTTGCTGGTCGGCTGCAACAGCAACGAAGGCAGCACGTACGCGCTGATGCTCGGCGACGACGTCGCGACGGCGCCGGCTTCCGGTGTGCTCGAGGGCATCCTTGGCAGCGAAGGCGCTTCGCACCTTCTCGAGACGTACCTTCGCCGCGTCCCCGACCTGAAGTCCGCGAAGATCGCCGCGATGGGCGACGAGCGGTACGGCATCCCGACGCAGCGGCTCGCCGACGCGCAGTCCGCGCACGCGCCCGTTTACCGCTACCGCATCGACATCGCCGCGCCCGGCGTACCCGAACAGCTCGACGGTGGCCACGGCACCGAAACGACGATGGCGTGGAAGACGCCGTTGCCGCTCGCCTCGCAGGGTTCCGCCGTCAACCCGAAGCGGGAACGAGCGGCGTTGCTCATCCACCGCGCCTGGGTGCGGTTCATCCGGGACGGCGTCGCGGACGCGGACGGTCCCGAGTGGCCGCCGTACGGTCCCGAGCTGCGGCCGGTGCTGGTGTTCCGGGAAGACACCGATCTGGTCCTCGATCCACGCTCCGACGAGCGAAAAGCCTGGGGCGACACGGAATGGGCGTCCGGGACCTGGTTCCTACCCGTGTGAGTGATGACGTTCGAACGCCCGTTCGAGTACCTTCGCCTTCATGGACGCGAACCGAGTTTCGGCAGGGTCAGGGTCACCGCTGCGGTGGTCAACCAGCTCAACAGATCGGCGAGAGGAATGCGGGAAAGCCGTTCCGGCCACTCTTCCGCGACGGTGTGCAGCACGAGTTCGTCGTGCCGGGGTTCCACCTTCGTCAGCTTTATCCCGGGCGGCAGTTCCGGCAGGGGAAGCACAATGGGGTGAAAGCGCTTCGGCGGGCGAAGCTGTCGTTGTCCTATGTGGAGGGTCCGCGGCACGAGTACGACAGCGTCGGCGTCCACCTGGGCCTCGAGGGTCAAGTGGCCCCAGTGGGGTTTCTTGGCCCAGTGGATCTGGAGCAGCCCGCTACCCGCGGGCGCGGCCACGATCCCGGGCCGGACCTTCGCCACCCTTTCGCGGAGCACGTCCGCGGAGACAGCGATCCGCAGGTCCACACGGGCCGGTTTGGCGGCGGGAGCCGGGAGCGAGCGGAGGCGGACGTCTTCGGCGAGCACGGTGACCCGGCGCAGCGGAATGCTGCCCCCTTCGGGCTCGGGCCAGTTGACGTCTTCGGCAACGATGCGCACGTCGCCGACACGCCCGGTGGCCAGCCGGAGACTGTCGGCGGGATAGTCGAGTTCGGCGAGGGTCAGGTGAACCTCCCGGTCCTGGACTTTGGCGGTCAGCCGCCGCCCGACAAGCTGCTCGGTGACGGTCCGCACAAGGGCACCGGGCGTGACGGGAACGTTGGGCAGCAGCGAACGCCCAGCAGCGGCCAGCCCGGCCAGCTCAGGCCAGGGCGACCAGCCGTCGAACCACCTGCCGTCAGTCATCGGTCCAGTGTCGCGCAGGAAGGGCAAGGCCGCCGAGGCCAGGTAACGCAAAAGGAGGTTTCTCACGCGGCGGCAGTCGGGAGAAGCAGGCTGCAGTCCCAGCGCGGCGGCCGTCGCCCGGGCAGGTCATCTGGCGCGGCGGATGCGGCTCTGGCGGCGGTGGTTCCGTTGCGGATGTTTCTGTGTAGTGGCCGTTGGTCAAGGAGGCCGAGCTGTCTCGCACGGGTGGATGGGCTCTGCCGGCGGTGGTTCCGGCGCAGGAGCTTCCGTGTGGCGGCCGTTGCCCGAGGCGGCAGGTCTACCTAGCGCGGTGGGTGCGGCTCTGCCGTCGGTGGTTTCGGCGGATGGTTCCCGTGATGCGCTGGCGCTGCGCTACACGGATTACCCCAATCCGGCACGCCGGTCTGGCCGTCTCACGGCTGGTACAGCTCCTCGGGCGGATGATCGTCCGGCGGGCGCCGGCTCATCGGCGGCCCGAGCGGCGACCGGCGGTGGTCCGTTGCGGGCGCTTCCGCGTGGTGGCCGTGGCTACCTCGCGCGGGGAGCGGTGTTGCGCGGGAATCCGGCCAGCGGTTCCCGGCGCCAGCCCAGACCGCGGCGGCCGCCGTCCACGGCGACCCAGCGGCGGGTTTCCCTATCCCACACCGGCAGCGCGAAATCTCGCACCCAAGGCCCGCATTCCGTCCCGGCATCAAGAATCGATCCGCCGACAGCTGGCGAATCGTGAGCCACCTGCCGTCACCGGAGGGGGCAGTGACGGCAGGTGGCAGCTCGGAGGGCGACGTCGCCCGGCGGTCACCGGCCTGCGAAGCGGGCGATGATGCCGGTGACGACCAGCCAGAACACCGCGGCCAAACCGAAGTCGAGAATGACCTGCAGGCTGGCGTTGTCCACGTTGAACAGCCCCGGCCAGAACAACGCGAGAGGAACCGCCAGTGACTTGATGAAGATGAAGAAGGCGTTGCCGGCATTGGCGCCGGCCAGCACCATGATCATGTAGAGAACTTCGATCCCCGCGAAGATCGCGCCGATCGCCGTGATGACCCGCACGGCCGTGTTCCGTCTGGTGGTGGTTCGCCAAGGAGACATGTCCGGAAAATTCCCGGATCGGGTGACCGATCAAACGCTCAATCCGCAAGATTGCGCCGTTCGGCCGCTCCTCGTTGCTCTCCGCCGCCCCATTCGGACGCTCCGTGAGCCCCCAGCAGCCGGGCGATGGCCCAGTCCTGCACCGCCAGGCCCACCGACTTGAACACCGTCCGCCCGCTCACCGGCGGCGGCGTGCGCAACGCATCACCCAGCTCGATCAACGAAGACCGCTCCACCAACCCACTCTCGACCGCGTGGATCACCTCGCCGGCCTCCTCGAGCGCCGCCTCGACCTGATCCACCACCACGCACGCGGCGTCCTCGAGCAACCCGGCCGGGAGCTCCCGCATGGAAGGCAGGTACGGCCCGATCGCATTGACGTGAACCCGCGCAGGCAAGTCGTCCACATCGAACAGAGGAGTCGACGATGACGTAGCACAGCAAACGATCTCCGCGTCGGACACCGCGTCCGCGGCCGACGAGGCCACCCGCGTCACCACGCCCGGGAACTCGGCGCCCATCCGCTCCGCGAAGGCGAGGGCCCGCGACCGGGAGCGGCCGAACACCGCCAACTGGGTCATCGGCCGGACCGCGGCCACCGCTCGGACCTGGTCGGCGGCCTGCGCGCCCGTGCCGAGGAGCGCCAGACGGCCGGCGGACGGCGGAGCGAGCAGGTCCGTCGCGACGCCGGAGGCCGCGCCCGTGCGCAGCGTCGTCACCTCGACCGCGTCGGCGACCAGCTGGCCCTCGGCGGTGTTCCACACGAGCGTCCCGAGGATCATCGGGGTGCGGCCGGTGGCCAGGTTGAGGGTCTTCACGACCGTTGTCGACGTCGGCGTGTGGCACGCGCTCATCACCAGCGTCGTGCCGTCGCCGAACGACAACCGTTGCGGCACCGCGAAACGGCCGGCCGCGAGGTCGAGGAAGGCCTCCCGGACCGCGGCGACGGCGGCCGTCATCGGCACGGCGGCCCGGACGGCGTGGGCATCGAGCATGCGCGGACCCCTTCGGCGTCGGAGACTGCCGCTAGCCTGGCGGGGTGCCCGATGCCACGCAAGATCCACCCGTCGAAGAGCAGCGGTTCGTCCGCGACGACTGGTACGGAGAGGAGATCACCGGACGGCACTACGTGCGCTGCGAGTTCCTCGAGGTCGACCTCTCGGAGGCGCAGACGCGGAACGCGGTCTTCGCCGACTGCGTCTTCGGGAACGTGCGCTTCAACGCGTCCCGCCACACGGACACGGCGTTCACCGGCTGCACCTTCAAGCGGTGCAACTTCTTCGACGCCGAGTTCACCGGGTGCAAGCTCGTCGGCGCGACGTTCAGCGAGTGCGAGCTGCGGCCGCTGCGGGTCACCGGTGGCGACTGGTCGTTCGCCGGGCTGGCGGGCGCCGACCTGCGGTCGGTCGCCTTCCACGGGGTGCGGATGCGCGAAGCCGACCTCACCGGGGCGAACTGCGGCGACGCCGTGTTCGCCGACGTCGACCTCTCGGCCGCGATGCTGCACGCCGTCAAGCTGCCGCGCGCGGACCTGCGGGGCAGCGACCTGTCGGCGCTCGACCCGGTGAACGCCGACCTGGCGGGGGCGATCGTGTCACCCGAACAGGCTGCGGTGCTCGTCACGTCGCTCGGGCTGCACGTCCGGGCGTAGGCTCGGGCCGACCGGGAAGGAGGGCCGCATGGGCGTCGTGACACCGGGGTTCCGCGGCCGGGCTCGCAGCGGCAACCCGCGCCTGCCACCCGGGCAGTACCTCGCCGACGACTTCCCCGTGCTGTCGGCGGGACCGACTCCGCGCGTGCGCACCGAGACGTGGGAGTTCACGATCACCACCGAAGCCGGCGAGAAGCACTCCTGGAGCTGGGCCGAGCTGATGGCCCTGCCCAGCGAGACGCCCACAGTGGACATCCACTGCGTCACCCAGTGGTCCAAACTGGACACCCGCTGGCGCGGCGTCGCGGTGGACACGCTGGTCGGCGGGCTCGACACGGCTGCCGACTACGTCATGGTGCACTCCTACGGCGGCTACACGACGAACCTGCCGCTGGCCGACCTGCTCGACGGCCAAGCGTGGATCGCCTACGAATACGACGGCAAGCCGCTCACCCCCGAGCACGGCGGCCCGGCGCGGCTGCTCGTGCCGCACCTGTACTTCTGGAAATCCGCGAAGTGGGTGCGCGGCCTGGAACTGAAGACCCGGGACGAGCCCGGCTTCTGGGAGAACGTCGGCTACCACGACTACGGGGATCCATGGCGCGAACAGCGGTATCAAGGCGACTAGCCTGGCGGGTCGCCCGCCTGGCCGGAATCCGCGACGAGACGCCGACGGCGCGCACGCTCGTCTTCGACCTGCCCGGCTGGCCGGGTCACCTGGCGGGTCAGCACGTCGACGTCCGGCTGACCGCCGCCGACGGCTACCGCGCGCAGCGCAGCTACTCCCTCGCCGCGCCCGCCGACGGCGATCGGGTCGAGCTGACGGTGCAGCGCGTCGCCGACGGCGAGGTGTCCGAGCACCTGACCGGTCCGTACGCGGTCGGCGACCCGGTCGAGATCCGCGGCCCCGTCGGCGGCTGGTTCGTCTGGCGTCCCACGGACCCCGAGCCGGTCCTGCTCGTCGCGGGCGGCTCCGGCATCGTGCCGCTGATGGCGATGATCCGCGCCCGGCGCGCGGCGGGCGTGCGCACGCCGTTCAAGCTGATCTACTCGCTGCGCACCCCGGCCGAGCGGTACTACGCCGACGAACTGCGCACGCCGGTGGCGGGGCTGGACATCACCTACGTCTACACGCGCGAGCTGCCGGAAGGCCGTCCCGGCATCCCCCGGCGCATCGACGTGGCCACGCTCAACACCGCGGGGTGGCCGGCGGAGTTCGGTGCGTCGTGCTTCGTCTGCGGCCCGACGGGCTTCGTCGAGACGGTCGCGGACATCCTGGTCGCACTCGGCCACGACCCGCACCGCATCCGCACGGAACGGTTCGGTCCCAGCCGCGACTGACGAAACAAGCATCCGATGAATAGGTGATAAGACGCCCCGCTGAGCGGGAACTTGTCGACATCGGCGACCAGAGATCCTATGTTTCGTCCCATGCTGACGAAGTGGGGCTCGAAGCGGCGCCGCACCGTGGTGACCGTTCTGCTGGGCGCGGGCGCGCTGCTCGCCACGACCGGCCCGGCCGCCGCCGCGGATCCGGACGCCGCCGCCGACCGTGATGTCTACGTCTCGCCGGCCGGCTCCGACCACGCCCCGGGCACCGCGCACCGGCCGGTGCGGACCCTGGGCAAAGCGCGTGACCTCGTGCGCCAACGCGCGCCGCACCTCACGCGCGACCTCACCGTGCACCTCGCGCCCGGCGTCTTCCGGCTGACGGAGCCGCTGCGCCTCGACGCCCGGGACTCGGGCGGCAACGGCCACCGCGTCATCTGGCAGGGCAGCGGCGACACCGAGCTGAACGGCGGTGTGCGCGTCACCGGCTGGCGGCCGGTCCCGGGCCGT
The DNA here is from genome assembly GCF_040675005.1 of Amycolatopsis sp. NPDC049691. Lineage (NCBI taxonomy): Bacteria > Bacillati > Actinomycetota > Actinomycetes > Pseudonocardiales > Pseudonocardiaceae > Amycolatopsis > Amycolatopsis sp. NPDC049691. The sequence goes on along the minus strand of NZ_JBFANX010000027.1, from coordinate 35,753 downwards.
CCGGGCCTCTTCGCCGCGGCCGCGCCCGCCGGGCTCGACAACAGCCGGCAGCTGTACGTCGACGGTGTCCGCGAACAGCGCGCCCGCGGCCCGCTGCCGGTGACCGTCAAGGCGACCGACACCGGCTACACCGCGAGCGCCGACACCCTCACGCACTGGCGCAATCCGAAGGACATCGAATTCGTCTACACCGCCGGTGAAGCGCTCTGGAACATCCAGCGCGACGGCCTCGGCCAGTGGACCGAGCCGCGCTGCCCGCTCGCCGCGGCCGAGGCCACGACCATCACGATGGCCCAGCCGTGCTGGGACAACTCGACCAAACGCGTGCTCTTCCCGGACATCCCCGGCCGCAGCATCAACATGGTCGGCCCGGCCGACCTCACCAACGGGCGGCACCCGACCTACGCGGAAAACGCCTTCGAGCTGCTCGACACCCCCGGCGAGTGGTACCTCGACCGGTCGGCCCACGTCGTCTACTACCTGCCGAAGCCGGGCCAGGACCTGCGCCGCGCGGACGTCGAGGTGCCGGTGCTGGAAAAGCTCGTCGACGCGCGAGGCATTCACGACGTCGCCTTCCGCGGACTGCGCTACTCCTACGCGACGTGGCTGACGCCGTCGTCGCCGGAGGGCTTCTCCGAAATCCAGGCGGGCTACACGATCACCGGCGCGAACGGCTGGGCCACCCAGGGACTGTGCCAGTTCGTGCCCGGCGGCACCTGCCCGTACGCGGCGTGGACGCGCGAGCCCGCGAACGTCGCCGTGTCGCACGGGCAACGCGTCGAGTTCAGCGACAGCGTGTTCACGCACCTGGGCGGCGCCGCGCTGGATCTCATCGAAGGCACCAAGGAGTCCCAAGTACGCGGCAACGTCTTCACCGACATCTCCGGCAACGGCGTGCAGGTCGGCGGCGTCGACAAACCGACGACGGACACCGACGCCGACGTCGTGCGCGACGTCGCGGTGACCGACAACCACCTCTACGGCCTGCCGCGCGAGTTCCACGGCGGTGTGCCGATCGTCAACGGCTACACCGTGCGGAACACGTTGTCGCACAACCAGATCGACCACGTCGGCTACTCGGCGATCTCGGTGGGCTGGGGCGGCTGGCCGGACAAGATCAAGAAGCCGGCGACGCCGAACCTGTCGCACGACAACGCCGTCTCGGACAACCTGATCTTCGACTACATGCTGATGCTCGACGACGGCGGCGGCATCTACACCCAGGGCATCACCGGCACCTCGCTCGACGACGGCGAGAAGGTCACCGGCAACGTGATCCACGACCAGTGGGGGCTGGGCAAGGGCGTCTACACCGACAACGGCAACACGTACGAGACGATCCGCGGCAACGTCCTCTACCGGACGGCGTACTTCAACGTCGGCACGGCGCACGTCGACTACCGCGACGACCTGGGCAACAACGACCCGACGCTGACCGAGGACAACTACTGGGAGCAGGGCGACCGCGACAAGGTCGACAAGGGCGCGATCACGCGCGGCAACAAGCTCCTGGCGAACCCGTCCGACGCGCCGGCGGCGATCGTCGCGAACGCGGGCCTCGAACCGGCCTACCGCGGCCTCCTCACCCGCCGGGTGGGCGGTGCGGCACCGGCCGAAGCACCATCCCGGGTGGGCACGTTCGCGACCCAGGGAAAGCTGTACGCGACCTGGAACCCGACATATGCGTTCAACAACGCCCCGGTGACGGACTACGTGGTGACGGCGACGGGCGGCGGCCGCACCGTCACGGCGACGATCTCGGCGGCCGACTTCGCGAAGCGCGCGTACGCGGAGGTCCCCGGCTTGACGGACGGAACGGCGTACACGGTGACAGTCGCGGCCCGCAACGCGTACGGCACAAGCGAACCCTCCCTGGCCGCGGCCCCGGTGACGCCGGGTCCGATGCCGGGAGTGCTGCCCGGAGTCCCGACGAGCGCCCGGGCGTTGCCGAGCGCGACGGCGGCCTCGATTCGCTGGAACCCACCGGCGGCCACGGGCGACACCCCGGTCCTGGGCTACACGATCACGGTGTCCGACGGCCGCACGATCACGGTCGAGGGCCGCGACGCCCTGGTGACCCAGCCGACGATCAAGGGCATGACAAGGGTGGTGGACAACCTGAAGCCGTCGACGACGTACACGTTCACGGTGGCGGCGGTTACGGCAACGGGAACCGGCCCGGCCGCCACCTTCACCGCGACGACCAGCGGCTGAGCCAATGATCCACAGGCCGGCCGTGATGTGGACAAAGCGGCCCGGCCGACGGTCTCCACAAGGTTTTGGTCGGGCGCCCCCGATACGCTGGACGCGGGGCCGGCCCCCAGGGGAGGGTGGGGGTTGCTTTAGGGGGCGTCCGGCCGCGAAAGCAGTTCGCGCAGGGTTGCGAGCAGCTCGCGGCGGTCCGACGCCCCCAGCTTGCCGCGGATGCGGGCCATGTGGTGCTCGACCGTCTTTCCCGAAATGAACAGCTTCGACCCGGCCTGCTTGTACGTCAGCCCCTCGACCACCAGCCGGGCTACCTCCAGCTCTCGCTCGCTCAACGCCGCCAGGCCGGTTCCCGCCGCGGCCGGCTCGGAAGTACCCGGCTCGCGGCGGGCCGCCGTGCCCTGGAACTGGCGGGCCGCTTCCAGCAGCTGGACCATCGCCTTGCGGTCGGACGTGCGGATCGCCGCCTGGCCGGCCAGACGCGCCGCGTCCCAGCGCAGGCCCAGGTCGTGCATCTCCGCCGCCGCGGCGGATATCGCGTCCGGGTCGAACTGGCCGCCCAGCACGGACAACCAGCACTGGGCCGCCGTCGCCAACGCGCTCGGGTAGCGGCCGCAGTGGGCGTGCGTCGTCAACGTCGCCAGGTGCGCCTTCGCCGCTTCCGCGTCCTCCAACGTGATCGCCGCGTGCAGCTCGTGCCACACCAGTGAGACCGTCCACAGTGGAGGCTCGCCGAGGCGGGCCAGCAGTGCGTGGGCGCGTTCCAGCTGGCCCGAGATCTTCGCGAACGCCCCCGTGCGGGCCGCCGCGATCGCGAGCTCGCCCAGGGGCAGCAGGCCGAACAGGTCCGTCTGCTGCCGCATCGACGCCTGGTACGCGCGGTTCCACGACCGCTGCAGCCCGACCAGGTCGCTCGCCCGCCGCGCCAAGCCGAGCTCCAGCGTCGCGAAGAACAGTTCGTCGCGGGCCTCGAGGGTGCGGCCGGCCACGGCGTCGCGGTGCTCGGCCGCCGTCGCGAGGTCGCCCGCCGTCATCGCCACCCAGCCCAGCAGCAGCCGGTGACGGGCCGCCAGGAGGTCGCCGCCGATGCCGCCGTCGAGGGCCCGCGTCAGCACCGACTCCGCGAGCGCCAGCTCGCCCGTGTGCAGCGCCGCGAGCGCGGCCAGCGCCGCCGGGCTGTCCGGGAGCAGCGTGCCGCCGAGGGCCGGCTCCAGCATCGCCGCCGCGCCGAGCAGCGTCGACAACGTCTCGGTCGCGCAGCCGGACACCGAATCGGCGATGCCGCGGGCCATCCGGGTGGCCGCGCCGGCGAACAACGTCGGCGCCACGCCGGGGGCGGGGGAGTCGAGGAGCCGCTGGGCGCCGGCCAGGTCGCCGGTGCCGACCAGCGCGATCGCCGCGAACGCGTCGGCCCCGGCCCAGGTGCCGGCTCCGTCGGGGGAGGTGCGGGAGGCCCAGTGGTACAGCTCCGCGCTGCGGGCCAGCTCGCCGCGGTGCGCCAGCACGGTCGCCGCGATCGCCGCGCCGGCCGCGCGGGTGCCGGCGTCCGGGTCGCCGAGCATGCCGTCGCCGAGGCGCAACGCCGTGTCGAGGTCGCCCGACAGCGCCGTTGCTCGGGCCCAGCCGGTCGTGACGGCGGAGGAGCGGTCGCCCGCTTCGGCCGCCGCTTCGAACAGCCGCGTCGCCAGCCGGGCGTCCGACGGCAGGGCTTCGGCGGCCGCGGCGGCAAATGCGGCCGCGGCGGACGTGCCGGAGCTGCCCGTGCCGAGCAGCGACCGCGCCAGGTCGAGCACCGGCAGGCCGTTCGCCAGCTGCAGCTCGACCAGCCGCTGCACCGTAGTCAGCCGGCGCGCGGGCGGCCCGAAGTCGCGGACGGCGGCCGCGGCCAGCGGCGGCAGCGTGTCGTCCGGGCCGAGCAGGCCGGTCGCGCGGGCGGCGTCGACGATCGCCGGCAGCCGGTCGGGCCCGCGGTCCAGCAGCGCGCACAGCAGGTCGAGGTTGCGCCCCGCCCCGGCTTCGGCCGCGATCAGGTAGCGCAGGACGTCGTCGTCGAGCTCGTCCAGCTCCGGCCGGAAGTCCTCCAGCCGCCCGAGCAGCTCCCGCTCGGCCAGCCGCGGCACACCGCCGCTGCGCGCGTGCAGCTCGGCCGCCGCGGCGGGGTCGGCGGGCTTGCCCGTCACGGCCGTCATCAGCCGCGCGATGTCGTCGACGCCGAGCGGGCCGAGCTGCAGCAGCGTCCAGCCGGACGCCACCGCGGCCGGCCGGTGCGCGACGACGATCGGCCCGTCCGCGCCGGTGAGCAGCTCCTCGAGCTGGTCGGGGGCCAGCCGGTCGGCGTCGTCGACGAGCAGGGCTTCGACGCCGGCTTCGCGGTAGCAGCGGTCGAGCGCGGCGAGCAGCACGCTCTTGCCGTACCCGCCGGGCGCGACGACGGCGAGCCGCAGCGGCGTGGCCGGGGCGGCCGCGACCTGGTCGAGCAGCTGCCGGGCGGCCGGGTGCACGGGGACGAGCGGGGAGACCTGCGTGAGCAGAGTGTTCAACAGTGACCTTCACCGGAGGGGGCGCCGGGGCGGGCGCAGTGGCTCGGAGCGGGGGACGAGTCGGGGCCGGCGGTGGCTTCGCGGGCGGTGAGGGTGATCACGACGGCCGAAATGGCCGCCGCGAACACGAGGACCGCGGCGGCGAGGGGGCGCCGCCGCCGGAACAGGTTCAGCGGGGTGGCGCGCTCGGGCAGTTCGAACGGCGTGATGTCGACCGGCGGCCGGGGCGGCCGCTCGCCGAGGTCACCGAGCGTGTCCACCTGGGGGAGCAGGGTGGTCTCGACGGCGGGGGGTTCGTGCGGGGCACCCCGGTGGTCGACGCGCAGCGCCGCGAGGGCGGCCGCGCCGAGCGCGGCGGCCGCAGGCGGAACCGGTCCCGCGAACACCGGGCACGGCGGCCGGGCCGGCAGCGCGTGCGGCGGGACGTCCCCGCAGAACACCACACCGGCGAGCCCCTTGGGGGACGCCGAAGCCGCGCCGGCGAGGGCGAACAGCGTGCTGAGCGCCGCGGCCGGGGCCACGCCTTCGGCACTGGACGCGGGCTGCCACCCGCTCGCGCCGGTGGCCGTGGCCAACGTGACGTTCACGCCGTCGGCGCCGAACTCGCACACCCCGGCGAACTGCGCGCCGGGGCCGGGGAGGGGCAGGTGCGCGCCCAGCGCGGCGACCGAGCCGGGGACCAGCGTGACCGCGGTGAACCCGGCGTCGGCCAGTGCGCGGCGCAGCACGTCACGGCGGTAGCCGCCCCAGTCGCCGGGGTGGGTCAGGACCAGGTGCTGCGGGGGTCCGCCGAACAGGTTCGCGGCGTGCTCGGCGATGCCTTCGACGAGCACGGTGGTCAGCGTCTCGGGCGGGAAGGGCTCGCCCTCGACGAGCATCGGCACGTCGTCGCCGATCCGCCGGTGGAAGCCGGTGAGCAGCCGGGACGGGACCCGGGCGCCCGCCTGCGCGGCCGCGTCGCCGGTGAGCAGGTACCCCTCGTCGTCCAGGAACAGCGCGGACGCGGCGGCCGGGGTCCGTTCACCCAGCCAGAGGGGTTCGGGCTCGCCCCAGCCGGGGCCTTGCCGGCGGCAGGTCGCGGCGTGGGTCCGCCCCTGTGCCACATCGATCCCGAGGACGTAGGGCAACGGCGCTTCCTCCTCACCTCGCGGGGCCGATCGGGGGTGCGGAATCCCCCTAGGGCTCGGGGCATCCTCACCCAAACGGGTTAGTCAAGCAAGTAGTTGGAAGGATTTAATCCAACTGAGTGCGTCTCGGATGAGCCCCTAACTCCCTAACGATGACATATCGATCCCCTATTGGCTGACTGGACTGCGACTCGGAGTGATCCCCGATGTGCGTGGGGGTACCGGCTCCCTAGCTTGATCACGGAGCACCGGTCCCTGCGGCCGATGCTGTCCCCCGAACCACCGGACCAGGAGAAATCCCCATGGACTCCGTGCAGACGTTGCACGACTTCGCCCTCAACCTGCTCAACGACCCGACCGCGCTCGCGGCCTTCGGGACGGACCCGCAGGGCGCCCTCGCTGCCGCCGGTCTCGGTGACGTCAGCGCCGCCGACGTGCACGAGGTCATCCCGCTGGTGCTCGACTTCGTCCCGGTCGACAGCCTCCCGGCCGTCGGTGGCCTCCCCGCCGTCGGCGACCTGGCCCCGGTCGGCACCGACGCCCCCGGCATCCAGGGCGCGATCGACCAGCTCACCGCCCTCACCGCGGGCCTCGGCCTGCCGGCCGCCCCGGAGCTGCCGGGTGTCGGCGACCTCGGCGTCGGCGAGCTGCCCGCCGTGGGCCAGCTGCCCGCCGTCGGCGCGGTCCCGGGCGTGAACGACCTCACCAACGTCGGCAACGTCACCGCGCTGGCCGGCAACGTGCTCGGCGGCGACCTGGCCAACGGCCTCGACTCGGCCGCGCTGACCAACCTGACCGCCGCCCCGGCGTACCTGACCGACGCCAACGACGGTGTCGTCGCCGGCGCCGTCGACCAGGGCTACCAGGCCGTGGGCGGGGCCGTCGACCAGGCGCACCAGGCCGTCGGCCTGGCCAACGCGCAGGTCCACGAGGTCACCGGCGACGTCCACGACGTCACCAGCGGCCTCGGCGTCGGCGACCTGGCGGGCAACGTCACCGGCCACATCGGCGACTTCACCGGCATCATCAAGGGCGCGGCCGACCTCGACGTGAAGCACGTCACCGGCGAGATCTCGCACAACGTCGGCGACGTGACCGGCGCCGTGACGAACGCCACCGGCATCAGCGTGGACCACAACGTCGCGGGCGCCGTCGGCGACATCGCCAGCGGCAACAGCGCCGGCACGGCCGTCCACGACGTGGTTTCCGACGTGGCGGACGTCAGCCACAACGCGCTGGGCAACCTGCACATCGGTGACATCGCGTCGAACGACATCCACCTCGGGCACTGATCCCCGAACCGGTCACCGGTGCCCGTCCCGCGGTCTGGGTGCAGCCGCGGGACGGGCACCCGGTGTGCGCACGGGGAGTAAACCGGGGACACTCGTCCGCTGTGACCGCACCGGCTTGGCTCGAAGTGCTCAACGAGACGCTGGACGCGTGCCGCACGCACGGCCGCGCAGATCTCGCCGAGCGCCTCCGCAGACGTCGCGACGCGCCCGAGGGGCAGATCCGCCTCGGCGTGCTCGGCTTCCCCAAACAGGGCAAGGGATACCTGCTCAACGCGGTGCTGAACGCGCCCGTGTGCGCCGTCGGCGACGCCGCGACCCCCGAGGTCCCCACCGAAATCGGCTACGCCGCCGAACCCGCCGCCACCCTGGTCGGCCGCTCCCGCGAACGGACCCCCGTCGCGGTCGAACGGCTCAGCGGCGAGCTCGGTGCCCGGCCCGCCGGCACGCTCAGCCGCGTCGAGGTCGGCGTGCCGCGCGAACTGCTTTCCGCCGGGCTCGTCCTGGTGGACACCCCGCCGGTCGGCGACCCGCGGTCGCCGCGCACCGCCGCCGCGCTCGACCTGCTCGCCGAAGCCGACGCGGTGATCCTCGTCTCCGACGCCACCGCGCCGCTCAGCGCGGCCGAGCTCGCGCTCGCCCGGCACGTGCGCACCTGGTGCCCGCACGTCGTGCTGGCGCTCACCAAGATCGACGCCTCGCCCGGCTGGCGCGCCGTCGCCGAACGCAACCGCGGGATGCTCGCCGAGGCGGGGATCGACGCGCCGGTCCTGCCGGTTTCGGCCGTCGTGCGCCAGGCCGCCGCGAAGGCCGGTGACGCCGAACTCAACGCGCGTTCGGGCTTTCCGGAGCTGCTCACGTGGATCGCCGAGCAGGCCGCGCGGCCGCCGGAGCAGTCCCGCGCGCTGCTCGCCGCCGTCGGTATCCGCGCCGCCGCCGCGGAACTCGTCGAGTCGCTGCGCGACCGCGTGGAGGCCGCGGGCCAGGACGCCGGGCTCGGCCAGGCCGCGCTGCTGCAGCGCGCGCAACGGCGGGCCGACGACCTGCGCCGGCAGAACACCCGGTGGCAGAACCTGCTTTCCGACGAGATCACCGACCTCATGGGTGACGTCGAGTACGACCTGCGCGAGCGGACGCGCAAGATCGTCAGCACGATCGACCAGACCTTCGACGAGGGCGACCCGGCGAAGGTGTGGGACGAGTTCGCGCCGTGGCTGGACAACGCGCTGGCCGAAGCGATCGAGACGAACTACGCGTGGCTGACCGAGCGGGCGCAGTGGATCGCGCAGGCAGTAGCGGCGTGCTTCGGCGCGCAGTACGACCACGCGCTGCCCGACCTGCCGCTCGACGGCTCGGGCGTGGAAAGCCTCGACGACGTCCGGCGGCCGAAGATCGAGAAGTTCAAGATCGGCCAGCAGGCCTTCACCGGCCTGCGCGGCTCGTACGGCGGCGTGCTGATGTTCGGCCTGGTGACCAGCCTGCCGTGGCTGGGCCTGCCGCTGATCAACCCCGTGTCGATCAGCGCCGGCGCGGCGTTCGCGGTGAAGACGATCCGCGACGAGGGCGGGATGCGGCTGCAGCGCCGGCAAGCCGTCGCCAAGCAGGCCGCGCAACGGCACGTCGACGACGTGTTCCTGCGGTTCAGCAAGGAAAGCCGCGACGCGATCCGCGTGGTGCAGCGGCGGCTGCGCGACCACTTCACCGGCCTGGCCGAGGATCTGGCCGACGAGTTGACCCGCGAGCGCGAGACGATCATGGCCGGCTCCGCGGAGCGGGAGCGCCGGACCGTCCACATCAGACGCGAGATCGACCGGCTGGCCGCGCTGCACCAGCGCGCGGGCGAGCTCGGCACGATCGCCGGGCGGAAGCGGCGGGAGCTTTCGGCGTGACCCGGGACGTCCGCGACCTGCTGCACGCCGCGGCCGGGCTCTACCGCGACGACCCGCGCGCGTCGGCGCTGCTGCACGACTGCCTGAACCGGCTGGAGCAGCCGCTGCGCGTCGCGTTCACCGGGGCGCCGTCGTCGGGGAAGACGACGCTCGCCGCCGCGCTCGGCGAATGGCCGACGCGGGCGCTGCGCGACCTCGTGCTGCTCGACGATCCCGGGCCGGCCGACGACTTCCCGGACGCGACCGTGCGGCTCGTGCGGCACCTCGAGCCGGACGAGCTCGCGGCGGCGCACGCACCGGGGGGCTCGGCGTTCGCGCGGCAGAGCGCGGTCAACTCGGTGCTGGTGCTCTCGCGGGCCGACGAGGTCGGCGCCGGCCGGATCGACGCGTTGCTGACCGCGAAGCAGCTCGCGCGCCGAGCGTGGCGCGAAGACCCGCTGTGCACGGGGTTCCTGGGAGTGATCGCCGTCGCCGGCCAGCTGGCGTATGGCGGCCGGTCCCTGCGCGACGACGAGTTCGACCTGCTCGCCGCGTTCGCCGCGGTGCCGCGCGAAGAGCTGGAACGGCACGTGCTTTCGGTGGACTCGTTCACCGACCCGGCGTTCCCGGGCCCGATCCCGGTCGAGACGCGGCGGTCGCTGGTGGTGCGGTTCGGGATGTTCGGCGTCCGGCTGGCGCTGACGCTGATCCGCACCGGCTGCGACGACCGCCTCAAGCTGTCGGCGGAGCTGGTCCGCCGCAGCGGTCTCGGCGAGCTGCGGGACACGCTCGCGGGGTGTTTCGTGGCGCGCGCCGAGGCGTTGAAGGCGCGCACGGCGGTGATCCGGCTGGAGGCGTTGCTGGCGGCCCAGCCCCGCCCGGGCGGCGACCGGCTGGTGGCCCGGGTGGAGCGCTTCGCGGCGGCCGCGCACGACTTCCGCGAGCTGCGCCTGATCGCGGACATCACGGGCGGCCGCACGGCGTTGTCGGGCGAGCCCGCGGAAGAGGCGATCCGGCTGCTGGGCGCGCAGGGCACGTCCCCGGCGGACCGGCTCGGCCTGGACCCGGACGCGGACCCGGCCGACATCTACGACGCCGGCCTGGACGCGTTGCGGCGGTGGCGCCACGAGGCGGAGCGACCGGACCGGCCGCACGCCGAGCGGACGGCGGCGCACGTCGTGGTGCGGTCGACCGAGGGACTCTTGGCGTTGTTCGCCTAGAGGACCGCGGTGGCCTCGACCTCGACCAGGTGCTCGGGCACGTCCAGCGCGGCCACGCCGATCAGCGAGGCGGGCGGCTTGGCGGTGGTCCCGAGTTTGTCCGCGGCGCGCGCGATCCCGGCGAGCAGTTCCGGCATCTTGTCCGGCGTCCAGCCGACGACGTAGCACGTCAGCTTCGCGACATCGTCGAACGAACCGCCCGCCGCCGCCAGCGCCGTGGCGACGTTGAGGTAGCACTGCTCTACCTGTGCCGCGAGGCCGGTGCCGGCCGCCCAGTCGACTTGCCCGGCGACGAAGACGAGTTTCGTCCCCGACGCGATCGCCACCTGGCGGTACACGTCGATCTCGGGCAGCTCTGGGGGATCCACCAAGGTGACAGCCACTTTTCCTCCGTGGTCTCTTGTGGTTACCCAGGAACCGTAGGAGAGTGCTGGGCGGTACGGAAGAAGGCACTTTTCGGTGACGGGGGAACCAGATGGTGACCAAGCAGGACGCGGACCTCTCCCGCGCGGATTCCCTGGCGCGCGAGATCTTCTCCGACGTCGCCAACAAGTGGGCGTTCCTGATCATCGAGACCCTCGGCGACCGCACCCTGCGCTTCAGCGAGCTGCGCGACGCCGTCGAGGGCATCAGCCACAAGATGCTCACCCAGAACCTGCGGATGCTGGAGCGCAACGGCCTCGTCGAGCGCGAGGTGCACCCGACCGTGCCGCCGCGGGTCGAATACACCCTCACCGAACCGGGGCAGGGGCTGCGCGCGACCGTGGACGCCATGTGCGGGTGGACCCAGCGGTTCCTCGGCGACATCGAGACGGCCCGGCGCCGGTTCGAAGCCTGAGGCGTCGAGAAGAAACCGGCAATCCGGACGCCGTGGTCATCGTTGCCCGGTGTTGACTCGCGTCCGGCCGCGACGCACCATAGACCGGTCTATGGTCAGCGCCGGCCGAAGGAGCACCGCCATGCCCGAAGACGTCCGCCCCCGCGTCCGGCTGTTCGGCGAGCTCCTGGCGCACTGGGCGCGGGAACGCCCCGCCGACACCGCGCTGATCTTCGGTGACCGGCGGTGGACCTGGGCGGAGTTCGACGAGCGCGTCCGGCGGCTCTCGGGCGCGCTGAGCGTCGCCGGCATCGGGAAGGGCGACCGCGTCGCCTTCGTCGACAAGAACCACCCCGCCTGCCTGGAAACGACCTTCGCCGCCGCCGGGGCCGGTGCCGCGAACGCCGTGGTCAACTGGCGACTCTCCGGCGACGAACTCGCCTACGTCCTCAAGGACGCCGGCGCGAAGGTCGTCTTCGTCGGCGCCGAACTCGTGCCCGCGCTCGACGCCATCCGCGACCGGCTGCCCGCGCTGGAGCGCGTGGTCGTCGTCGGCGGGGACCACGACGAGTACGAGGACTTCCTGACGAGCGCGGCGCCGTACACCGCGTCCGATCTCGACGAGGACGACGGCGTCCTGATCATGTACACCAGCGGCACCACCGGCTTCCCCAAGGGCGCGGTGCTGACCCACCACAGCGTCATCGCGCACGGCCTCGCCGCGGGGACCGCGTTCCCGATCGGCCCCGGCGACGTGAACCTCGTCGCGATGCCGCTGTTCCACGTCGGCGGCAGCTGCTACGCCGTTTCCGGGTTCCTCTACGGCGAACCGTCCTACCTGACGCGCGAGCCCGACGCGGCGTCGCTGTTCGCCGCGCTGCAGGCCGGGATCACGCACGCCTTCCTGGTGCCCGCCGTGGTCGCCGGGATCGCGCAGGCCGGCGAGGCCGCGCTCAAGGCGTTCTCCCGGTTGAAGTACCTGTGCTACGGCGCTTCGCCGATGCCCTTGCCGTTGCTGCGCACGGTGCTCGCGGCCTGGCCGGACGTCCGGTTCGCGCAGGTCTACGGCATGACCGAGCTGTCCGGCGCGGTGACCGCGCTCGACCCGGAGGCGCACCGGGACGCGACGCGCCCCGAACGGCTGGCGTCGGCGGGTACCGCACTGTCCGGTGTGGACATCCGGATCGTCGACCCCGTCACGCGGGAAGATGCCGAGGTCGGCGAAGTCTGGGTCCGCACCGAACAGCGGATGGCGGGTTACCTCGGCAAGCCCGAGGCCACCGCGGAGACCATTGTGGACGGCTGGGTGCGCACCGGTGACGTCGGGCGCCTCGACGACGGCGGGTTCCTGTTCCTCGAGGACCGCGTCAAGGACATGATCATCACCGGTGGCGAGAACGTCTACTCGCCGGAGGTCGAGCGCGTCGTCGCGGAGTTCCCCGGCGTCACCGAGGTGGCCGTGATCGGCGTGCCGGACGAGAAATGGGGCGAGCAGGTCAAGGCCGTCGTCGCCGGCGACCAGCTCGACGCCGACAAGCTGATGGAGTTCTGCCGCGAACGGCTGGCCCACTACAAGTGCCCGCGCAGCGTCGACGTCGTGGCAGCGTTGCCGCGCAACGCGACCGGCAAGATCCTCAAGCGGTCGCTGCGCGAGCCGTACTGGCGGGACCGGGACCGGAACGTCTGATGCCCGCGGTCACGCGGCAGGCGTACTTCGAGGCCGCGCTGGACGTGCTGGCGGAGCACGGGTTCACCGAGCTGAACGTGGGACGGCTGTGCCGCGCGCTCGGGGTCACGAGCGGGTCGTTCTACCACCACTTCGGCGGCTGGCCGGGGTTCGTCGAGCGGCTTCTGGAGCACTGGGAGAACCGGCAGGTGCTGATCCTGCGCGCGCGGAACTTCGGCACCGGCGGGCCGTCGGCGGACTTCGCCGCGCTGATGGACCTGACGCTCGGGCTGCCGCACGAGGCCGAGGCGGCGATCCGCGCGTGGGCCGCGAACGACGAAACCGTGCGGGCGGCGCAGAAACGCGTCGACTCCGCCCGGCTGCGGACGGTCGGGGCGGCGGTCAAGGGCATCGTCGGCGACGGCGACCTCGCGCGGACGCTGACGTCGCTGGGCATGGCGATGCTGGTCGGGCACCAGCAGCTGGCGTCGGCGGGGGAGCACAGCGAACTGGCGACGCTGCTGGCCGAGTACACGCGGCTCGTGCACTCGCGGCGGGCTTAGGCGTTGCCGAGAACCCGCGTGACCGCGATCTCCAGGACCACGCGCTGCGGGTTCGGCTTGGGCCGCCGGTACCGCGCGGCATAGCGGTTTTCCGCGTCCCGCACCGACTCCGGGTCGTCGCGCAGCACCGCGCGTCCCTCCAAAGTGGACCACTTCGGGCCCTCCAGCTGGCAGACCGCGACGGGCACGCCCGCGTCGCCCGCGGCCCGGATCATCCGCGCCTTGACGGACGTGCCGAAGGTGATCACGCGCGCGATCCCGGCCTCGAAGTCCACGGTCACGCCGACCGCGACGACGTGCGGGGTGCCGTCCGGCCGGACCGTGGTGAGGGTGGCCAGCCGTCGCTCGGTCCAGAACGCGCGGAAGTCGGGGCCGCGGTCGTCGATCGTCATGGGTCCACGCTAGTCCGTCCGGGTGGCCGGGGCGCCCGTGGGACCACTCACGGTCATAGTAAGGAAAGTTTCCTAACAGTCTTGACCTGGTCTTGAACCTTCTGTCAGGCTCTGATCACCCTCGCCGCAGCCAACGATGACTGTCTTTACGGAGGACCGATGAAGAAGATCGTCCGGGCGGTGGTGGCCACGGCCGCGCTCGCCGCCGGGCTGCTGAGCGTGCCGGCGACCGCGTCCGCGACCGGTACCCCGTACGTGCCGGGGACCCTGCGGCCGTCCGTTTCGCAGGCCACGCAGGATGCCGCGCTGCAGAAGTACTACGACTTCTGGAAGCAGAACTTCCTGACGACCAAGTGCGGCAGCGGAACGTACGCCGTGCTGTCCAAGGACGCCGACCACTCCTTCGTCGCCGAGGGCGAGGGCTACGGCATGACGATCTCGGCGATGATGGCCGAAAAGGACCCGCAGGCCCGCGCGATCGTCGACGGGATACTGAAGTTCGTGAAGGCGCACCCGTCGGTCAACAACAAGGACCTGCACGCGGCCGAGCAGGACGCGAACTGCAAGAGCGTCAACGGCAGCGACTCCGCCACCGACGGCGACCTCGAGATCGCCTACGGCCTGCTGATCGCGGACAAGAAGTGGGGCAGCGCCGGCTCGGTCAACTACAAGGCCGAAGCCGTCCGGATCATCAACGCGATCAAGAAGAGCGAGGTCAACGGCACCACGAAGTTCACGCTGCTCGGCGACTGGGGCAACGACGCGGAGTACCGGAACAGCTCGCGCTCGTCGGACTGGATGCCCGGCCACCTGCGCGCGTTCGCGAAGGCGACCGGCGACAGCTTCTGGGACCAGGTGCGGACCCGCTCGGAGACGGCGGTCAGCCAGCTGCAGTCGTCGTACGCGCCGAACACGGGATTGCTGCCGGACTTCGTGGTCAACACGAACTCGACACCCAAGCCGGCGCCGGCGGACTTCCTCGAGGGCCCGTACGACGGCAAGTACAGCTGGAACGCGTGCCGCGACCCGTGGCGCCTCGGCGCGGACGCGATCTCGTTCTCCGGGAGCGCGGCGGCCAACCAGGTCCGCAAGATGAACACGTGGATCAAGTCCGCGACGGGCGGCGACCCGGCGAAGATCCAGAGCGGCTATTCGCTGTCGGGCTCGAAGACCGAAAGCGGGCAGCACCCGTGCTTCACGGCGCCGTTCGCGGTGGCGGCGATGACGGACGCGGGCAGCCAGGCGTGGCTGGACAAGCTGTGGACGGCGATCTCGACGTGGTCCCCGGACGCGACGGACTACTACGGAACGGGCATCACGATCCAGGTACTGCTGATCCTGAGCGGGAACTACGTGGCCGCTTAGGTTCGCCCCGGCCGCCCTGTTCCGGTGCGGGGCGGCCGGTTCGCGCTCGTCGACTTCCGGGCTCAGCTGGGTTCGCGGACCGGCAACCCCGCCGCGCGGTAGATCTCGTCGATCACGGTCATCGTCTCGACGGCGTCGGCCGCCGAGGTCTTCACCGGTGCGCCGTCCAGGACTGCCGCCGCGAAGGCGTCCAGCTGGTAGGCGTACGACGCCCGGCGCGGGAACTTCTCCGTGCGGCGGTGGCCGTTCACGCGGACCGTGAGCCGGTGGTAAGCCTGCGGGCCCACCGGGTTCAGCACCGCCAGCGACCCCCGCGAGCCGGTCACCTTCGCGCTGATCTTGAGCAACGACGACGACCACATCGAGCACTCGATCCGCCCCGTGTGCCCGGACGGGTACGCCAGTTCCGCCGTCATCGCCCGGTCGACCCGGGGTGACCGCAGCTTCGCCGAAGCCGAGACGACCGACGGCGTCTCGCCGCCGAAGATGCGGGCCATGTGGACCGCGTAGCAGCCCGCGTCCATCGTGGCGCCGCCCGCCAGGTCGTAGTTGTAGCGAATGTCCGAGAACATCGGCAGCGGGAAGCACAACGCGGTCTCGACCCGCTCCGGCGTGCCCAGCTCGCCCGAGGCCACGATCTCCTCCACCCGCAGCGACAGGGGGTGGTAGCGGTAGTGGAACGCCTCCATCACCACGCGGTCCGACTCGGCGGCCAGCGCCGCGATTTCCCGGGCTTCCGCCGCGTTCGCCGTGAACGGCTTCTCGCACAGGACGTGCTTCCCGGCCGCCAGGGCTGCCCGGGTCCAGCGGCCGTGGAGGCCGTTCGGGAGCGGGTTGTACACCGCGTCGATTTCCGGATCCGCCAGGAGCGCTTCGTACGACTGGTGCACGACGGCGATCCCGTGCTTGGCCGCAAACGCTTGCGCGCGCTCGGGTGACCGCGCCGCGACGGCCGTGACCGACACCGAAGGGTTGGCGGCGGCGGGCTTGACCAGGGCCGCCGGGGCGATACGAGCCGCCCCCAGGATGCCGATCCGCAGGCTCATGGGCGCGAAGTTAGCACCAAACCGGATTTCAACAGCCAGTTGACCTCTTCAACAACGAGTTGTAGCGTTCCGGCCAGCCGAACAGTGGAGGTCCGTTATGTCCCGTTCCCGCGCCGCTCAGGCGGTGTTGCTCGCGAGCCTGGCCGTGCTGGTGACCGCGTGCGGTGGTGGTCCGGACGGCGCGGGCGGGACGTCGCAGGCCGCCGGCGCACCCGCGTCCGGCATCCCGGACACCGCCGCCATCGTCCAGGCCGTGCAGAAGGACGCCCAGCTCAACGCGGCCCTGCCGGGCAACGTCAAGTCCGCGGGCCTGCACCTGGCCTCGAACCTGCAGTCCGCGCCCAACAACTTCTACGCCGCCGACGGCAAGACGCCGATCGGCTACGAGGTCGACCTCGCCAAGGCCATCGCCGCCAAGCTCGGCGTCACCGTCACCCACCAGGACATGGCGTTCGGCTCGCTGATCACCAGCCTCCAGTCCGGCCGCATCGACCTGACCATGGCCGGGATGAACGACACCAAGGCCCGCCAGGCGCAGATCGACTTCGTCGACTACTTCACCTCGGGCATCACGATCATGATCCGCAAGGGCAACCCGGACGGCATCACCGGCCCGGACACCCTGTGCGGCAAGAACGTCGCCGTCGTGCAGGGCACCAGCCACCAGAAGTTCGCCGAAGCGCAGAGCACCAAGTGCACGCAGGCCGGCAAGCCCGCGCTCACCGTCACCGCGACCGACAGCGACAACCAGAACCAGAACCAGCTGCGCACCGGCCGCGTCGCCGCGATCCTCAACGACCTGCCCAGCGCCGTCTACATCTCGCGGACGGCGGGCGACGGCAAGTTCTTCGAGGTCGTCCCGGGCGAGCCGATCGAGGGCGGGCCGTACGGCATCGGCGTCAACAAGGCCAACACGCCGCTGCGCGACGCCGTCCAGAAGGCGCTGCAGGCCCTGATCGCCGACGGCACCTACGGCAAGATCCTGCAGGCCTGGGGCGTCGAGCAGGGCGCGATCAAGGAGGCCACGGTCAATGGCGGGTCCTGAACCGCTCCCGATCGTCCGGTTGCGGCACTGGGGACGCTGGGTCGCCGCCGCGATCATCATCGCGCTGCTCGTCCTGCTGGGCATCGCGCTCGGCAACGCGCAGATCGCGTGGAACCAGGTCCCGGACTTCGTCTTCTACAAGGTGATGGCGACCGGCCTGCTCAACACCGTCGTCCTCGCCGTGCTGTCCCAGGCCGTCGCGATCGTGCTCGGCATCGTCATCGCCCTGCTGCGCCGCAGCGCCAACCCGGTCGCGCGGTGGTTCGCCGCCGGCTACATCTGGATCTTCCGCGGCCTGCCCGTGCTGCTGCAGATCCTCCTCTGGTACAACCTGGCGCTCGTCTTCCCCGTGATCGACATCCCGTTCCTGGTCCACGAGCAGACGAACGTGCTGATCAGCGCGTTCACCGCCGCCTTCCTCGGCTTGGCGCTCAACGAAAGCGCCTACATGGCCGAGATCGTCCGAGCGGGACTCAACAGCGTCGACAACGGACAGACCGAGGCGGCGAAGTCGATCGGCATGACGCCGGCCGCGACGCTGCGCCGGGTCGTGCTGCCGCAGGCCATGCGCGTGATCATCCCGCCGACCGGCAACGACTTCATCAACATGCTCAAGGGCACGTCGATGGCGTCGGTGATCGGCGTGACCGAGCTGATCCACGCGGCCAACAACATCTCGTCGAACAACCTGCTGGTGATGGAGACGCTGCTGGCCGCGGCCGTCTGGTACATGGTCGTGGTGACCGTCGCCGGCGTCGGCCAGCACTACCTGGAACGCGCCTTCGGACAGGCCGATCGCGGGCCGCTTTCCCGTGCCGGCAAGGCGTTGCGCGGCGTGCCGCTGGTGAGGAGTGCCCGTGTCTGAACCACTGCTGCGCGCCGTCGGCGTCCGGAAGTCCTACGGTCACACCGAAGTACTCGGCGGCATCGACCTGGAAGTCCACAAGGGACAGGTCGTCTGCCTGCTCGGCCCCTCCGGCGCCGGGAAGAGCACGTTCCTGCGCTGCATCAACCACCTCGAGACGATCGACGCCGGCCAGATCTGGGTCGACGGCGAGCCGATCGGGTTCCGGCAGCGCGGCGGCAAGCTGTACGAACTGCGCGAACGCGAGGTCGCCCGGCAACGCCGGGACATCGGCATGGTGTTCCAGCGGTTCAACCTGTTCGCGCACCGGACGGCCCTGGAGAACGTCGTCGAAGGACCGATCCGGGTGCTCGGGATCAAACCGGACGAAGCCCGCAAGCAGGGGTTGGCGCTGCTCGACCGCGTCGGCCTCGCGCATCGCGCCGACGCGTACCCGGCGCAGCTGTCCGGCGGGCAGCAGCAGCGCGTAGCGATCGCGCGGTCGCTGGCGATGAAGCCGAAGCTGATGCTGTTCGACGAGCCGACGTCGGCGCTCGACCCGGAGCTGGTCGGTGAAGTGCTGGAAGTGATGAGTACGTTGGCGGGGGAGGGGATGACGATGGTCGTCGTGACACACGAGATGAGCTTCGCCGCGGAGGCCGCCGACGAGGTGGTGTTCCTGGCCGACGGCGCGGTCGTCGAGACCGGGCCGCCGGCTGAGGTGCTGAGCGCGCCGAAGCACGAACGCACCCGGCAGTTCCTGGCGAGGATCCTCGCGTGACGCGGATTTCGCCCCGGTACCTGCTCCAGTTCGACGAGCCCGCCGGCTACCTCGACTTCGCCCGGTTCGGCCCGCCGTCGCACGCGGTGCTCGACACCACGGCCGCCCTGCTCGACCAGGCCACCACGGCCGGTCCGTCCACTGTGGACGAGCTGATGCGGCAGGAGGTCCGGGCCAAGGCCGCCGCCGCGCGGCTGTCCGGTTCGGACACCGACCACACGGTGCTGCTGCCGCACACCAGTCTCGGGTTGTTCCAGGCCGCGTTCCACAGCTCCGGCGAGGTGCTCGTGTCGGCGGCGGAGTTCCCCGCCAACACCTACCCCTGGGCGCGCGCCGAGCAGGCCGGCCGGCTGCGGGTCCGCCGCCTGACCGGCGGTTATGTGACGCCTGAGCGGGTCGCCGAAGCGTTGACGCCGGAGGTCACCACGGTCAGCGTCAGCGCGGTCGACTTCCGCACGGGCTACCGCGCCGACCTCGCCGCGCTGCGCGACGCGGTGGGCGACCGGCTCCTGGTCGTCGACGGCATCCAGGGCTTCGGCGTGGTCGAGGAGCCGTGGGAGGTCGCCGACGTGCTGGTCGTCGGCGGGCAGAAGTGGCTGCGCGCGGGCTGGGGGACGGGCTTCGCGGTGCTTTCGGACCGGGCCCTGGAGCGGATGGACCCGATCCTGTCGGGCTGGACCGGCGCGCGCGACCCCGGCCTGTTCGACGACGAGATCCACCCGCCGGACGCGACCGCGCAGGCCTGGTCGATCTCCAACCTCAGCCCGATCACGTCCGGCGCGTTCGCCGAGGCCCTCGAACTGGTCGAGGACGCCGGCGTCGGCGCGATCGCGGCGCGGATCGCCGAGCGGCTGGGCGCGTTCGAAGAGGTGCTCGCGTCCTGCGGCGCCGAGGTCGTCTCGGCGGTCGATCGCCGCGCGGGGATCCTGGCGTTCACGTTGCCCGGCCACCCCGCGGAGCAGGTCGGGGCGGCACTGGCGAACGCGGGGATCGCGGCGACCGTGCGGCCCGAGCACGTCCGGCTGTCGCCGCACGCGTCGACTCCCGCGGCGGCCGCCGACCTGCTCCGGGAAGCGTTGGAGACGCTGACGAAGCCGCGCGAACCGCTGGTCGTCCCGGCCGCGGGCGCGACGACGCACGAGGTGCTGACGGCGCTGGTGCCGGCGATCCCGGGGCTCGCGGCGATGCTCGGGCCGGGCAACGAGGTGCTGCTGCACGACCTGAGCAGGCTGCCGGACTCGATCATCGCCATCGCGGGCGACCTGACCGGCCGCAGCGTCGGCGGGCCGATGACCGACCTGCTGCTCGGTCTGGTCCGCCGCGGCACGACCCAGGACCTGACGAACTACCGCACGCACGGCCCCGACGGCCGCGCGATCCGGTCGTCGACGCTGTTCCTGCGGGACGCCGACGGGGTCGCGGTCGGGTGCCTGTGCGTCAACAGCGTCGACGCGTCGGCCGCGGCGGGTGGCAACGGCGAGCCGGAGACTTTCCCCCCGGACGTCGACAGCCTGCAACGGTTCCTCGTCGACCGCGCGGTGGCGAAGGCCGGGATCCCGGTGGACCTCATGAAGAAGCGGCACAAGGCGGCCGTGGTCCGGGAACTCGACGAAGCCGGTTATTTCCTGATCAAGGACGCGGTCGACCACCTGGCAGGCCGCTTGGACGTCACGCGGTACACGATCTACAACTACCTCAACGAAATCCGCGCCTGATCGGGGCATTGCCCGCACGCGTTCCGGAGCGGACCATGGCGCGCATGACCGAACCGGACACGCGGCGGGCCCTGGTGCGGCTCGAAGCGGACGACGAGGCGGACGCGGAGGAGCTGGACCGCCTCGCCCGCCGGCTGCGCGCCGAGCTGGGCGAGCTGGACGTCGACCTGCGCGCGCTGCCGGCGGAGGCCCCGGCGGGCGCGAAGGCGGCAGACCCGGTGACGGTGGGGTCGCTGCTGGTGGCGTTCAGCGCGGCGGGCGGCGTGTTCCCCGGGCTGGTGGAGACGCTGAAGGAGTGGCTGGGCCGCCAGGCGGGCAGGCACAAGATCAAGGTGACGATCGACGGCGACACGGTGGAGCTGGAGCGGGCGACTTCGGCGGAGCGGCAGCAGCTGATCGAGGCCTTCGTCCAGCGGCATGCTCAGGGATAGGCGCCGATCGGGCACCGCCAGCCGGATTCGGCGTCGGTCCAGCAGGCCGCGCCGTCGACCACGGCCGCCACAGCGGTGCCGGGAACCGGCGGAAGCCCGACGCGGAGGTTGTCGGCCACGAAGTCCTGGAACCGGTCGGCGACGTCGCACAGCGCGAGGGCCGGGGTGTCCCGCCGGGCCGCGAAGCCGAAAGCGGTTCCGTCGGCCGCGGTCACCAGCACGCGGTACGCGTTCCCGCCGTCGGACACCGACCACGTCACCGCGCCGATCCACGCGGCGGATTCCCGATCCGGTGCGGCCGCGGCGAAGTCGCGGACCACGTCGCCGAACATCGAGGCTCCTCTCGGCAGCTCTCTCCACTTAGGACTTCCCTGCCGAGCGTACGGCGTCCCGGACGCCCGGTGCATCCGGTTTCCGCCTTTCGTAGGGCATTCCCGGTCGCCACCCCGTTTGCCCTGCCCGAAGGTCCGCGACGGGGTCTAGGGTTCTCCCGCCCGAAGTCGCAGGGGAAAGGGAGGAAACAGTGAGACGTGTCTTGATCGCCGCGGTCGCCGCCGCGGTGGCGACCGCGCTCGTGAATGCGCCGGCGGCGAACGCCGCGCCCGCGCCGGCCGCGCCGCACGCCGGGACGATCGCCTGGGGGCCGTGCACCGATCCCACGCTCGTCGCCGCCGGTGCCGAATGCGGGTTCCTCAGCGTGCCGCTCGACTACTCGAAGCCGCACGGTGACCGGATCCAGCTCGCCGTCGACCGCGTCAAGCACAACGTCCCGGACGCGCAGTACCAGGGCGTCATGCTGACCAACCCCGGTGGCCCCGGCGGTTCCGGGCTGCTGCTGGCCACCCGCGGCCCGCGCGTGCCCAACCACGCCGGCGACGCCTACGACTGGATCGGCTTCGACCCGCGCGGGGTCGGCTCCAGCAAGCCCGCGCTCAGCTGCGACCCGAACTACATGGACTACAACCGGCCGGTGTACGCGCCGGTCACCCCGCAGCTCGAGAAGACCTGGCTCGCCCGCTCCAAGGGCTACGCCGAGGCCTGCGCGAAGAACAACCCGAAGGCCTTGCTGGAGAACATGAAGACGACCGACACGGTCAAGGACATGGACTCCATCCGCCAGGCGCTCGGGGCGAAGCAGCTGAACTTCTACGGCTACTCCTACGGCACCTACCTCGGCCAGGTCTACGGCACGCTCTTCCCGCAGAACGTCCGCCGGATGGTGCTCGACTCGACCGTCGACCCGCGCGGGGTCTGGTACGGCGACAACCTCAACCAGGACGTCGCCTTCGACAAGAACATCCTGATCTGGTTCGGCTGGCTCGCCCAGCACGACGACGTCTACCACCTCGGCAAGACGCAGGCCGCGGTGCAGCGCGTCGTCAACGAACAGCTGCTCAAGACGACCTTCAACCCCGCCGGCGGCGTGATCGGCCCGGACGAGATCCTCGACGTCATCCAGCAAGCGAGCTACTACCAGCTGCGGTGGACGCTGCTGGGCGACGCGCTGTCCCGGTTCGTCAACCAGGGCGACTGGCAGAACTGGAAGACGCTGTTCGAGGCCTTCGGCGGCCGCGGCGACGACAACGGCTACGCGGTCTACCTCGCCGTCCAGTGCACCGACGTGCAGTGGCCGCAGAGCTGGAACCAGTGGAAGCGCGACAACTGGCAGACCTTCGCCAAGGCGCCGTACTTCACCTGGCAGAACGCGTGGTTCAACGCACCCTGCCTGTACTGGCCCGCGAAGGCCGGCAAGCCGACCAAGGTCGACGGCAGCGGCGTCCAGAGCGTGCTGATGATCGACGAAACGCTCGACGCGGCGACGCCGTACCCGGGCAGCCTCGAGGTCCGCAGCCGCTTCCCGGGCGCTTCGCTGATCGCGGAGCCGGGCGGCACCAGCCACGCGATCACCCCGCGCGGCAACGCCTGCGTCGACACCAAGATCGCCGACTACCTGGCGACGGGCGCGCTGCCGGCCCGCAAGCCGGGCCGCACGGCCGACGTCGAGTGCGCCCCGCTGCCGCAGCCGACGCCCCCGGCGCCGACCGCGGCCAAGGCGGACGCCGCGGCCACCCAGGGTCTCGTGTCCGGGCGGTTCACCGGCTGACCTGCGAAAACTGCTCCTGGACGGGGTGTCGGGCCCAGTGCCCGGCACCCCGTTTTTCGTGCTTTCCGACGCCGGGAGCTTTGAATCCGCGCGGACTTTGTGTTACAAAGTGCACGTCGAGTTTGCGGTTCAAAGTCGAGAGAGGGGAGGGACGCCATGACTGGGGGACCGGCGTTCGCACTGCGGGGCCTGACCAAACGGTTCGGCCGCGTCACCGCCGTCGACGGGGTGTCCGTCGAAGTCGCCCGCGGGGAGGTCGTCGCGCTGCTCGGGCCGAACGGCGCGGGCAAGTCGACCACCGTCGACATGCTGCTCGGGCTCACCAAGCCGGACGCGGGAACCGTCACGGTCGAGGGCGGCAGCCCGCGCGAGGCCGTCGACCGGGGGCTCGTCGGCGCCATGATGCAGAACGGCGCGCTGCTGGGCGACGTCACGGTCGGCGAGATCGTCGACCTGATCGTCTCGACGCACGCGAACCCGCTGCCGGCGAGCGAGGTGATCGCCCGCGCGGGCCTGGAGACCCTCGTGAAACGCCGCTGCGGCAAGCTGTCCGGCGGGGAACGCCAGCGCGTCCGGTTCGCCCTCGCGCTGGCCGGCGACCCGAAGCTGCTCGTGCTCGACGAGCCCACGGCCGCGATGGACGTCGACGGCAGGCGCGCGTTCTGGGCGGCCATCCGCGAGTTCGCCGCGACGGGGAGGACCGTGCTGTTCGCGACGCACTACCTCGCCGAGGCCGAGGACTACGCCGACCGCGTGGTGCTGATGCGCCACGGCGTGGTCGTCGCCGACGGGCCGGTCGCCGAGGTCCGCGCCGCGGTGTCCGGGCGGGTGCTCAAGGCCGCCGTCCCGGGCGCGACGGAAAGCGATCTGGCGCGGCTCGACGGCGTCACGAGCGTCCAGCTGCGCGCCGGCCGCGCCGAGCTGGCCTGCGCCGACTCCGACGCCGCCGTCCGGGCGCTGCTGGGGCGGTTCCCGCAGGCGTCCGACATCGAAATCACCGCGCTCGGGCTCGAAGAGGCCTTCCTGGCGCTGACCGCCGAGGAGGCCGCCGCGTGAACACCACCTACCTGAGCCTGGAGATCAAGCGGATCGTCCGCAGTCCCCAGTTCACGATCTTCACCATCGGCATGCCGCTGGCCATGTTCCTGCTCTTCGGCTCGATCTTCGGCAAGCTCGTCGCGCCGAACGGCCTGGCCTCGAACGTCCAGACCATGATCAACCTCGCCGCGTACGGCGCGAGCGGCGGCGCGCTGTTCACCGGCACGCGGGTGGCGCAGGAACGCACCGACGGCTGGCAGCGCCAGCTGCGCCTGACGCCGATGCGCGGCCCGGGCTACCTGGTCGTCAAGGTCATTTCGGCGATGGCCGTGGCGCTGCCGGTGCTCGTGGTGCTGTTCGCCGCGGGCCTGGCGATGGGTGTCGAGATGACGGCGGCCCAGTGGGGCCTGGTGCTGGTGTCGCTGTGGCTCGGCGTCCTCCCGTTCGCCGTGCTGGGCCTGGCCATCGGCCTGTTCGGCAAGGGCGACACGGTCGGCGCGGTCACCGGCGCGCTGATGATGCCGCTGGGCATGCTCGGCGGCCTCTGGATCCCGCTGTACGTCCTCCCGGACTGGATGGCGACGCTGGCGCACTTCTTCCCGACGTTCTGGCTCGGCCGGGTGGGTCTCGAACCCCTCGCGCACGCCGGCGGGATGGGGCTGGCGGTGCTCGTCCTGGCCGGCTGGCTGGTCGTGCCCGCGCTGATCGTGGTGCGCCGGTTCCGGCTGGACACGGCGCGGCTGTAAGTGCTTGTTAACCTCCGTGCGGTACTGAGGGGTCTGCACGGACGAAGGGCGGAGAGGGTGGACGACGAGCCGTTGTCGGCGGAGGAGTCGCTGAACCTGATCGCCCAGCAGAACCGGCGCAACCGCCGGGAACTGGGCGGGGGCCCGGCGCGGATGCTCGCGGCCTGGGCCCTCGCCTGGATCGCCGGCTGGGGCTTCACCTACTACGCGACGACCACCGGCAGCGTCCCCGGCTGGGTCGGCGGCGTGGTCGTGGCGGTGCTGTTCCTCGCCGCGATGGGCTACACCGGCTACGTCAGCGCCCGGGCGGGGCGGGGGATCCGCGGCCCGTCGAAGACCGTCGGCGCGATGTACGGCTACAGCTGGGCGCTCACGTCGATCGGCCTGATGGTCGTCGACATCCGGATCACGTCGTTCCAGTCGCTTTCCTCCGACCAGGTGTCGCTGCTGTGGTCGGGCACCTGGCTGCTGCTCACCGGGGCGATGTACCTGGCGGGCGGCATGGTCTGGCAGGACAAGCTCATGTACGGCCTCGGCGCGTGGATGATCGTGTGCTCGGGCTTGAGCGTGCTGGTCGGGTTCCCGGCCAACTTCCTGGTGCTGGCGGTCTGCGGCGGCGGCGGGTTCCTGCTGGGCGCGATCGTGTACTTCGTGCGCGAGAAGAAGTCCCGATGAGCGAGCTGCCGCAGCTCGACCCGGTCATCCACGCCCAGGCGCGGCTGCGGGTCACGGTCGCGCTCGCCGGCCTGCACGCCGGCGACCAGATCACCTTCCCGCGGCTGCAGCAGCTGCTGGACATGACGGCCGGCAACCTCTCGACGCACCTGCGCAAGCTCGAGGACGCCGAGTACGTCGAGATCACCAAGGCCTACGAGCACCGCACGCCGGTCACGCTGGTCAAGCTGACCGCGGCCGGCCGGGCGGCGTTCGAGAACTACACCAAGGCGCTCCACCGGCTGCTGGACGCCACCGGCGGGGACTGACGTGGCCCGCTGGGTGATCCACCTCGACCTGGACGCCTTCTACGCGTCGGCCGAGCAGCTCACCCGCCCGACGCTGGCGGGACGTCCGGTGCTCGTCGGCGGGCTCGGGCCCCGGGGCGTCGTCGCGGGCGCGAGCTACGAGTCGCGGGCGTTCGGCATCAAGTCCGCGATGCCGATGGCGCAGGCGCGGCGGCTGCTCCCGGCGAACGGCGTGATCGTGCCACCGCGGTTCCGCGTGTACGAGCGGCTCAGCCAGGAGGTGTTCGCCGTCGTCACGTCGGTGGCGCCCCTGCTGGAGAAGATCTCCCTCGACGAGGCCTTCGCCGAACCGCCGTCGCTCGCCGGCGCCTCCTTCGACGAGGTCACGGCGTTCTGTGCGTCGCTGCGGGCCCGGATTCGCGAGGAGACCGGGCTGGTGGCGTCGATCGGCGCGGGCAACGGCAAGCAGATCGCGAAGATCGCCTCCGACGAGGCCAAGCCGGACGGCCTGCTGGTGGTCCCGCAGGGCACCGAACGCGAGTTCCTCGCCCCGCTGCCGGTGCGCGCGCTGTGGGGGATCGGCCCGGTGGCGGAGGGGAAGCTGCGGTTCATCGGCGTCCAGACGCTCGGGCAGCTGGCGGCACTGTCCGAACAGGACGCGGTGGCCACGCTGGGCGGCGTGGTCGGCCGCGACCTGCGTCGCCTCGCGTCGGGCTTCGACGACCGGCCGGTGGCCGACCGCGGCGAGACGAAGCAGGTCAGCGCGGAAACGACGTTCGACACGGACATCATCGACCTGGCGACGTTGCGCGCCGAGGTCCGGCGGATCGCGGTGGGGGCGCACCAGCGGCTGGTGAAGGCCGAGCGGGTGGCCCGCACGGTCGTGATCAAGCTGCGGCACACGGACATGCACACGGTGACCCGCTCGGAGACGATCTCCGCCCCGACCGACGACCTGGCGGAGCTGTCGGCGGTGGCGGAGCGGCTGCTGCTCGACCCGGCGGAGTTCGGCGGGATCCGGCTGGCGGGGGTGGCGTACAGCGGGCTGTCGGTGCCCCACCAGGACGCGCTGTTCACCCTGGCCGCGCCTTCGGTGCCGTCGACGTCGACGGTGGTCGCGGCGCCGGCGCCGGCGGCGGCCCCGCCGTCGGAGTGGCGCCAGGGCGACGACGTGGTCCACGCCGAGTACGGGACCGGCTGGGTGCAGGGCGCGGGCCACGGCCGGGTGACGGTGCGCTTCGAGCACCGTTCCTCCGGACCTGGCGTGGCCCGCACCTTCCCCCAGGACGACCCGGCCCTGACCCGCGGCGATCCCGGCGACTGCCTGAAGTAGGCCTACTCCGCCGAGCAGCCCTGCAGCTTCGCCACCTGCTGGCCCGCCAGCAGGAACGCACCCACGCCGAACGCCGAGGTGTCGGTCGCCTGCGCCGTCGCCGGGCGGTCGCCCACCGGCTGGACGTAACCCACCAATCCGCTGGGCTGCAACGCCTTCGTCGACAGCGCCGTCCACGCCCTGTCCACCACCGGGCGGTAGCGCTTCGCGTCCAGGATGCCCGCCGTGATGCCCCAGCCGATGCCGAACGTGAAGAACGCCGTGCCGCTCGTCTCCGGGCCGCCGTGGTCCCACGGGTTCAGCAGGTCCGCGTTCCAGAAGCCGTCACGCCGCTGCAGCAAGGACAACGAGAACGCCATCTTCTTGAACACCCGCAGGTACTCCGGCCGGTGCGGGTCGTCCGCCGGCAGCACCTGCAGCACCTTCGTCAGCGCCGCCAGTGCCCAGCCGTTGCCGCGCGACCAGAACACGCCCGAGCCTTTGAACCGCTCGTCGCGGTACCACAGACCGGTGAACTCGTTGAACAGCTTGTGTTCCGACGTCCGGTAGAGCTGGTCCATCGCGTCCGAATAGGACGGATCGTGGTCGATCAGGCTCATCCGCGCGAACGACGGCATCGCCATGTTCAGCGCGTCGACGTAGTTCCAGTAGTCCCGGTGCCCCGCCCGCACGGACGCGACCTCGTCCTTGATGCGCGTGCGGATCGAGTCGAGCGGGATCTCCGGGTGGAAGTACGTGTACAGGTCCAGGTACGCCTCGCCGGCCGCCTGGTTGTCCGGGAAGAACGGCCGCTTCGGGTCGAGCGGCAGCTGGTAGCCGTTGGCCTGGGCCCACGGGTACGTCTTGTGGTTGGACTGGCCGGTGGTCCGGACCAACGCCAGGTTGCCGACGTGGAACGTCGCGTTCTGCCAGTCGGCCGGGCCGGGGTTCGTCCCGTTCGCCGCCCAGTAGTTGCCCGCGGCGACCATTTCGTCCGCGACGGCGCAGGAAACGGCCGCCGAAGCGACCGGCGCCGTCACAAGACTGCCCGCCACGGCCGCGGCCGCGAGCACGCCGAAACCACGAATACCCCGGAAACGCATGGAAGCGTCCTCCTCAGCACCTCATGGCGGCGGGTCGGTCGCAGCGAGTGAAGCGCTTCCCGCTGGACGTGTCAAGGTGCCGGTGAGCGGTACGGTGCAACGGTTTCCAGCAGCCGGCGGGCCGCCGACTCGGCCCCGTCGGCGTTCTTCGCGAGCACCAGTGTCAGCACGCGGGAATGCGCCACCAGCTCCATCGGCTCGCCGTTCGCCCGCAGCGCCGCCACGACCGGGACCTGCAGCTGCGCGATCAGCGCGTTGCCGGACGCGCGGATCAGCGCCGCGTGGAACCGCGAATCGGCGTCCCGGAACGCTTCCGGGTCGGCCCGCTCGACCGCGTCCGCCATCGACTCGTAGGCCGCGGCCATCGCCGACAGCTCGTCGGGCCGCCGGTGCTGCGCGGCCATCCGCGCCGCCTGCGGCTCGATCGCCAGCCGCAGTTCCGCCAGCTCGCGCAGGTGCCGGGGCCGGTCGGGCCCGTTGACGCGCCAGGCGATGACGTCCGGGTCGATGGCGTCCCAGGCGTCCGGCGGCAGCGTCCACGTGCCGACCCGCGGCCGCGCGGTGACCATGCCCTTGGACTCCAGCACGCGCAGCGCCTCGCGCACGACGGTCCGGGACGCGGCGAAGCGCCGGCCCAGTTCCTCGGGGACGAGCGGCTGCCCGTCCCCGAGGACGCCTTCGACGATGAGCCTGCCCAGTTCGTCGACGATCCGGGCGTGGAGGTTCACTCCGGCAGGCCGACGCGGCGCTCCCCGCTGCGCAGTTGCTGCAGCACGACCGCGATCACGAGCAGGGCGCCGTGGGCGACGTTCTGCCAGAACGGGTTGATGCCCAGCCCGGACATGCCGTTGTCGAGCACGCCCAGGATGATCACCGCGAGCACCGTCGAAATGATCGACCCGCGGCCGCCCTTGAGCATCGTGCCGCCGAGCGCGGCACCGGTGACGGCCTGCAGTTCCAGGCCCTCGGACCCGGACACCGGCTGGCCGGAGCCGGTGCGCGCGGTGATCAGGATGCCCGCGACCGCGGCGACCACGCCGGCGAGCGCGTAGACGCCGATGATGTAGCGGTTGATGTTGATGCCGGCCAGCCGGGCCGCGGTGTCGTTGCCGCCGATGGCGTAGACGTTGCGCCCGATGTCGGTGTACTTGAGCAGGAAGTGCAGCAGCGCCGCGACGATCAGGAACACCCACACCAGCGACGGCAGCCCGAGCACGGACCCCTTGGCCAGGAAGATGAACAGGTCGTCGCCGCCGGTGTAGCCCTGCGACTTGCCGTCGGAGATGACCTGCGCGACGCCCTTGTAGGTGGCGAGCATCGCCAGCGTCGCGACGACCGGGTTGACCCGGCCGAAGATGATGATCATGCCGTTGATCAGGCCGCAGACGATGCCGATGCCGATCGCGGCGAGGATGCCGACCTCGGCGTTGCCGGTCGAGGTGAACACCATCGCGGAGATGACCGACGCGAGCCCGGCCATCGAGCCGACCGAGATGTCCAGCGCGCCCAGGATGATCACCAGCGTCTGGACCAGGGCGAGCAGCCCCATGATGGTGATCGCGCTGCCGATGAGCAGCAGGTTGTTGGTGCGCAGGAAGTTGTCGTTCAGGATGCTCAGCAGGACGATCAACGCGATCAGCGTGATGATCAGGCTCGAGTTCTGTACGCCGATGCCGGTGAGCACGCGGCGCGCGGCGCTCGGTGGCGCCGGGGCGGCAGGGGCCGACGTTTCCTTGGTTGGGGTGCTCATGCGCCGATCTCCTGGGCTTCTTCCACGGCTGGTTCGGTTTCGGGGATGGCGAGGGTCAGCACGGCTTCCTCGGTCGCGTCCTCGCGGCCGATCTCGCCGGCCAGGCGCCCGGCCCGCATGACGAGGATGCGGTCGGCGAGCGTCAGCACCTCGGGTAGGTCGGAGGAGATGACCAGCAGCGCGATGCCTTCCGCGGCGAGGCCGTCGATGATCCGGTAGATCTCGGCCTTCGCGCCGACGTCGACCCCGCGCGTCGGCTCGTCGAGGATCAGCAGCTTGGGCCGCCGCGCGAGCCAGCGCGCGAGGACGGCCTTCTGCTGGTTGCCACCGG
Source organism: Amycolatopsis sp. NPDC049691 (assembly GCF_040675005.1). Lineage (NCBI taxonomy): Bacteria > Bacillati > Actinomycetota > Actinomycetes > Pseudonocardiales > Pseudonocardiaceae > Amycolatopsis > Amycolatopsis sp. NPDC049691. The sequence goes on along the minus strand of NZ_JBFANX010000027.1, from coordinate 5,493 downwards.
ACAGCTTGCGGACTTCCTGCTCCATCGACGGCGTCCGCACGCGAAGCTCGCGTACGTACTCCTCGACGAGCGCGCGCTCCTTCGCCCGCTTCACCACGCGGAAGCGGCGAAGGCGGTCGAGAACGGCGATGGAGACGTTGTCGCGTACGGACCGCTGCATCAGCAACGCGTCCGTCTTGCGCTCTTCGGGCGCGAAGCCGATGCCCGCCTTCACGGCGTCACCCGGGTTGTGCGCGCGCAGCCGCTTCCCGTCGAGCGTGACGGTCCCCGACCGGATCGGCAGGTCGCCGACGATCGCGCGGGCCAGCTCGGAGCGCCCGGCGCCGACCAGGCCGGCCAGGCAGACGACCTCGCCCGCGCGGACCCGCAGGGAGATGCCGGTGACGTCGTCGGTCGTGACGTCGTCGAGCTCCAGCACGACGTCGCCGGTGTCCTGCGTGACGCGGCGCTGGAGGGCCGACAGGTCGCGGCCGATCATCATCCGCACCAGGCCGGGCTCGTCGGTCTCCGCGACCGGCTGGACGCCGACGAGCTTGCCGTCGCGCAGCACGGCGACGCGGTCGGCCAGCTGGAAGATCTCCTTCATCCGGTGCGAGACGTAGACCACTGCGACACCGCTGTCGCGCAGCCGCCCGATCAGCCGGAACAGCGCCTCGACCTCGTGTTCCGACAGCGACGACGTCGGCTCGTCGAACGCGATCACCTTCGGCGGCGTGGCCGCGGTGAGGACGCGCAGGATCTCGACGAGCTGGCGCTGCGCGGCGGAGAGGGCGACGCCGAGCGTGGCCGGGTTGAGGACGCCTTCGAAGCCGTACTCGACGAGCGCGTCGTGCGTGGCCTTCATGAGCGTGCGGCGGTTGAAGACCCGGCCCTTCGCGGGCAGCTCGCCGACGAAGACGTTCTCCGCCACCGAAACGTGCGGGATGATCTCGGGTTCCTGGTAGATCACGCGGACCCCGGCGGCCATCGCCGCGCGCGGGGTGTCGAACGCGACCTCGGTGCCGTCCAGGAGGAGCCGGCCGTCGTCGGGGCCCTGGTCGCCGGAGAGGACGCGCAGCAGCGTCGACTTCCCGGCGCCGTTCTCGCCCATCAGCGCGAGCACCTCGCCGGAGCGGAACTCCAGCGAGACGTCGTCGAGGGCGGTGACGCCGGAGAAGCGCTTGCCGATGCCCTCGACGGCGAGCGCGGGTGAAGAGGAGGACATGGTCGCCTTCCGTACGGCGGTCGTGAGTGCGTAACAGTGTTAGAACACTGTTACGCACTCACGAGGGGGTCGGTCAGGTGCAGTTGACGCCGGCCTGCTTGTAGTTGTCCTTGTTGACGATCGTGGTCTTCGCGATCGTCTCCGCGGGCAGCTCCTTGCCGTTCTTCACCTTGTCGACGAGCACCTGGATCGCCGAGCGGCCGACCTCGGCGCCGGAGATGTAGAGCGCGGCCTTGTTGCCGGTGTCCTTGCCCGCCGCCCAGTCCTTGCAGTCGAGGTAGGCACCGAGCCCGACGCCGATGATGTTGTTCGCCTGCACGCCGGAGTTCGCCAGCGCGGTCACGACGCCGGTCTCGTTCTCGTCGTTGCAGCCCCAGACCACCCAGTGCTTGACGCCGGGGTTGGAGCCGATCACCGCGCCGGACTTGTTCTGCGCGTCGACCGGGGAGTTGTCGGTGCCGACGTCGATCACCGGGACGTCCGCGCCCGCGGCCTTGGCGAACGCGCTCTTCGCGGCGGTGACGCGGTCGGTGCAGACGGTCAGGTCCTGCTTGTAGGCGCTGATGATCTTCGTGTCGGCGGCGGTCCAGCCGGCGGCCTTGAACAGCTTCCCGGCTTCGGTGCCGACCGAGTCGCCCATCTGGCTGCCGTTGAAGCCGACGAACGGGGCCTTCGCGCCGGTGCCGTCCTTGATGACGTCGTCGGAGGCGATCAGCGGGATGCCCGCGCTCTTGGCCTTGTCGATCACCTGCGGGCCGATGGCCTGGTCCGGGACGACGATGGCGACGCCGTTCGCGCCCTGCGCGACCGCGGCGTCGAGTTCGGTGATCGCCTTGTTGGCGTCCTGGCCGAGGTTGACGACCTTGAGCTCGACGCCGAGCTCCTTCGCCTTCTCCTGCGCCCCCTGCGCCTGCTCGACGAAGTACTGCTGGTCGCCCTGTTTCTGCAGGTAGTACAGGGTGATCTTGCCGTTGGCGGGTGCCTGCTGCTGCGGCGCCGCGGTGTCCTTGCCGGAGGAGCACGAAGCCATCAGGACGCCGGAAATCAAACAACAACCAACAACGCTCCAGGTGCGGAACCTGTGCGACTGTGGGGACATCGTTGCTCCCAAGGAGGCCGGGGTTTGAGTGGCGCGTGGGGACGCCGGTGGGTGACTGGTATTACAAAACACCCGTTCGTGGAGCGTCAAGCCGCAGTTAGCGGAGCGAGACCTACTCTCCGTAGTTGCATCGTGGCATGACTGGCTGCCATTTATCGTATTTTTTCCCTGCTGTCCTGCGCGTTGTCCGGTTTTGTCCTGTGCGAATGTTCTGATCGGTGTTGTCGACTGTGGTGGAAGTTTTTGGTGACCGGGATGCCGTCTCTGCCGGTTTCGCCCGGCTGGCAGGATGGCCGGACCACGTTAGGGGGACCCGATGAGGAAGCACCGCGTCGCCGCGCTCGCCGGGGTCGCCGTCCTGGCGGCCGCGTGCAGCTCCCCGCCGCAGTCCGGCCCGGCGCCGACGCCGTTCCCGGAGACGCCGTCCTCGCCGGCGGCTCCGGACGGCTCCTTCAGCGTCGTCGCGACCGGCGACGTCCTGATCCACCCCGCGCTGACCGAGCAGGCCGAGGCCGACGGCGGCGGGAAGATCGACTACCGGCCGCTGCTGGCCGGGATCAAGCCGCTGATCTCCGGCGCCGACCTGGGGATCTGTCACCTCGAGACGCCGCTGGCGCCGGAAGGCGGCCCGTACAGCGGGTACCCGTCGTTCAACGCGCCGCCGGAGATCGCGGACGCGCTGAAGGACACCGGCTACGACACCTGCTCGACGTCGTCCAACCACACGATCGACCAGGGTGCGGAAGGGGTGTCGCGCACGCTGGACAAGCTCGACGCCGTCGGAATCAGGCACACCGGCTCGGCGCGGTCGGCCGCGGAGGCGGCGAAACCGCTGATCCTCGACGTCCACGGCGTGAAGGTCGCGCAGGTGTCGTACGCGTTCGGGTTCAACGGCATCAAGGTTCCGGCGGGCAAGCCGTGGCTGGCGAACCAGATCGACGTCGGCGACGTCCTGGCGGCGGCCCGCAAGGCGCGTGAGGCTGGGGCGCAGGTCGTGATCGCGAGCCTGCACTGGGGTGTGGAGTACCAGCACGACCCGACGGCCGAGCAGCGGTCGCAGGCGAAGAAACTGCTGGCGTCGGACGACATCGACCTGATCGTCGGCCACCACGCGCACGTGGTGCAGCCGTTCGAGAAGATCGGCGGCAAGTGGGTGGCGTACGGGCTCGGCAACAGCGTGGCCCGCCACTCGGAGCCGCGCGGCGACACGGAGGAGGGCGCGGCGGCCCGCTTCCGCTTCGTGCGCGACGGGGACCGGTGGAAGGTCGACAAGGCCGAGTACATCCCGACGCTGATCAAGCTGGACGCACCGATCCGGCTGGTCGACTTGTCGACATCGCAGCCGTCGGCGCAGGTGACGAAGGCGCTGGGGGACACGGACAAGAACATTTTGAGCTTGGACGCGGACAAGGACGGCTTGACCCGGCCCGGGAAGTGACGCTTCGGCGGGGTAGCGCGAGCCGCCTCGCAGCGGCGGGTAGCGCCGGCACCGCCCGCTTGCGCGCGCACAGCCGACCAGGGCAGCCCCGCTCCGGCCGGTGAGGGCTGGTCCGCCGAGCCGGCGGGCCGGCGGGTGGCGCCAGCTCCGCCCGCCGGCCCGCCGATCAGGCGTGGTGGGTGGCGCTGCCCGCCGGCCCTCCCCGCAGACCCGCCCTCCCTCAGTGCGTCCTGGTCGTGATCAGCCGAGCCAACGACGCCAACTCTGCCGCCGGCCGCGGCACCGGGTTCACCGCCGCCAGCTCCCGCAAGCCCTTCGCCACCAATGCCGCCGCCTGGGCCTGGCTCCACTGGCGGCCGCCCGCCTCGTCGACCAGCTCCGCCGCTCGGGCCAGCTCCGCGTCCGTGAACGGGTCCGTCCCCGCGTACAACTCCGCCAGCTCCGCGCCCGCCGCCGTGCCCGAGGACAGCGCCGTCACCACCGGCAGCGACTTCTTGCGGTTCTGGAGGTCCGAAAACACCGGCTTTCCCGTCGACGCCGGGTCGCCCCAGATGCCGAGCAGGTCGTCGACGTGCTGGAACGCCAGCCCGACCGCGCGGCCGAACTCCCCGAACCGTGCCACCGCCTCCGGCCGCCCCGCGAGCAGGGCGCCCAGCCGGCACGCCGCCCCGATCAAGGCCGCCGTCTTGCCGTTCGCCATCCGGACGCACTCCGCCGGCGTGACGTCGTCGCGCTGCTCGAAGTCCACGTCGGCCGCTTGGCCCTCCAGCAGGTCCAGCACGCCCTGGGACAGCAGCTTCGCGCCCTCGGGGGTCAGCTGCTCGAACGCCACGCTCAGCAACGCGTCCCCGGCGAGCACCGCGGGCCCGGTGCCGAACACCGTCCACGCCGTCGGCCGGTGGCGGCGGGTCGTGTCGCCGTCCATGACGTCGTCGTGCAGCAGCGAGAAGTTGTGCACCAGCTCGACCGCGACGGCGGCGGGCACGGCGGCCGCGGGATCGCCGCCCGCGGCTTCCGCGCAGAGCAGCACGAGAGCCGGCCGCAGCGCCTTGCCGCCGTCCGCGGACGACGGCTCGCCGCGCGCGTCCTCCCACCCGAAGTGGTAGCCCGCGATCCGCCGCATCGCGTCGGGCAGCCGGTCGGCCGCGGTGCGCAACGCGGGGTCGACCAGGCCCTTGCTCCACGCGAGGACGTCGGTCAACGGCCGGGCGGCGGTCCGGGAGTCCATGGTCGTCATGAGCGGCCGACCTCGACGTCGTCGAGCACGCCGAGCGCGTCCGGTACCAGCACCGCGGCCGAGTGGTAGGCGCTGACCAGATAGGACGTCACCGCGCGGTCGCTGATGCCCATGAACCGGACGTTGAGCCCGGGTTGGTACTGGTCGGGTAGCTCCTTCGGGCGCAGGCCGATGACGCCGGCGTCGTCTTCGCCGGTGCGCATGGCGAGGATCGACGTGGTGCCGGTATCGGTGATCGGAATCTTGTCGCAGGGCAGGATCGGGACGCCGCGCCAGGCCGTGACGCGTTTGCCGTCGAGCAGCGTCGTGTCGGGGTAGACGCGTGCCCGCGTGCATTCGCGGCCGAAGGCGGCGATGGCGCGGGGGTGGGCGAGGAAGAACTTGGTCTTGCGGCGCCGGGTGAGGAGGTCGTCGAGGTCCAGTGGGGTGGGTGGTCCGGTGCGGGTGGTGAGCCGGTGTTTGAGGTCGGCGTTGTGCAGGAGCCCGAAGTCGGTGTTGTTGACCAGTTCGTGTTC
>NZ_JBFANX010000026.1:25402-135542 GCF_040675005.1 Amycolatopsis sp. NPDC049691 | reverse complement strand
CGGTCCCATTCCGAACCCGGAAGCTAAGCCTGACAGCGCCGATGGTACTGCAACCGAAGGGTTGTGGGAGAGTAGGACACCGCCGAACTTACCTTCCGTACGGCCCGTTAGGATAGCCAGTTGGCTGCCCTAGCGGGCCGTACGCGTATGTCCGGAACAAGATTTTTTGCATGGCAGGAGGCCAGGTGTCCGAGTTCGGTCGACGAGACTCAGCGGATGATGGGTCCGGCCGGTCGGCACGCCGGGACGAAGGCTCCCGGGGCCGATCGGACGCACCCCGGGGGAACCAGCGCGGCGCGCGGCAGGACCGTGGCGGCCGCGACGGCGGTTACCAGGGCCGGCCGCGCCGCGACGACCGCGGGGTCCGCGGCGGCGGCAAGCCCTTCCGCGGCGGCGACGGTCCCCGTGACCGCGACCAGCGCGGAGGATACGCAGGCCAGGGCCGCGGCACGAGCGACCGCGACGACCGGCGCGGCGGCTTCCGCTCGGGCGCCGGCCGCTCGGGCGCCGGCCGCTATTCGGGCGGCCCGGGCCGTTCGGACCGCGACGGCGGGCGCTACGAGAACTCGAGCCGAGGCCAGGACGACCGCGGCGGTCGCCCCCAGGGCAAGTCATCGTACGGAGACCGCAAGCCGCGCTGGGAAGACCGCAGCGGCGGCTTCCGATCGGACGACCGAGGCCGCGCCGGCTCCGACTCCCGCGGCGGCTACCAGCGCCGCGACGACCGCGCCTCGGACTCGCGCGGCGGGTACCAGCGCCGCGACGACGACCGCGGCCGCAGTGGCTCCGATTCGCGCGGCGGTTACCAGCGCCGCGATGACCGCGACCGCGGCGGTTCGGACTCGCGCGGCGGTTACCAGCGGCGGGACGATGACCGCAGCCGTAGTTCGGAGTCCCGCGGCAGCTACCAGCGCCGTGACGATGACCGCAACCGTGGTGGCTCGGACTCGCGCGGCGGTTACCAGCGCCGCGATGACCGCGACCGCGGCGGTTCGGACTCGCGCGGCGGTTACCAGCGCCGCGACGATGACCGCAGTCGTGGCGGTTCCGATTCGCGTGGCAGCTACCAGCGGCGGGACGACGACCGCGGCCGTGGTTCGGAGTCCCGCGGCAGCTATCAGCGCCGCGATGACGACCGCGACCGTGGTGGCTCCGATTCGCGTGGCAGCTACCAGCGCCGTGACGATGACCGGAGCCGTGGTGGTTCGGATTCGCGTGGCGGTTACCAGCGCCGCGACGACCGGGACCGCGGTTCGGACTCGCGTGGCAGCTACCAGCGCCGCGACGACCGTGGCTCGGACTCGCGCGGCGGCTACCAGCGCCGCGACGACGACCGCGGCGGGTTCAAGCGGGAAGACCGCAGCGGTCAGACCGGTGGCTTCAAGCGCGACGACCGCGGCCCCCGCGCCGGTGGCTTCAAGCGTGACGACAAGCGCGACGACACCCGGCGGGACCGTCCCCGCCGCGACCCGCAGCCGCGCGTGGGCGCTCCGCTCGACGACGAGGCCCTCGCCAAGGAACTCCTCGAAGCCCCGGAACTCCCCGAGGACATCGAGTTCTCCGACCTCGACGAGGACGCCCGCCGTGAGCTGCGGACCCTGCCCAAGGGCCTGGCCGAGACCGTCGGGAAGCACCTCGTCGCCGCCGGTGGGCTGGTCGACTCCGATCCCGAGGCCGCGCTCGAGCACGCCAAGTACGCCAAGGCCAAGGCTTCGCGCGTGCCGATCGTGCGGGAGGCGCTCGGCCTCGTCGCCTACCACGCCGGGAACTGGTCGGAAGCCCTCTCCGAACTGCGGGCCGTCCGGCGGATGACCCGCAGCGACGACCACATCGCCATCATCGCCGACGCCGAGCGCGCCCTCGGCCGGCCCGAGCGCGCCCTCGACCTCGCGAAGGAAGCCGACACCGCGAAGCTGAACAAGGCCACGCAGGTCGAGCTCGCCATCGTCGCCGCCGGGGCGCGGCGGGACCTCGGGCAGCTCGACGCCGCCGTCGTCTCGCTGCAGGGTGACGACCTCAAGGCCGAGAAGCGCGACCCGTGGAGCGCCCGCCTCTTCTACGCCTACGCCGACAACCTCGTCGCCGCCGGACGCAAGGACGAGGCCGTCCGGTGGTTCCTCAACGCCGCCGAGGCCGACGCCGAAGACGAGACCGACGCCGCCGAGCGCGCCGCCGATCTGGCCAACGAAGAAAAGAACGAGGAGACGACCGACTCGGATGAGTGACGCCTTGCTCGCGGCCTACGACGCGGTCCTGTTCGACCTCGACGGCACCGTCTACCACGGCACCCGGGTCATCCCGGGCGCCCCGGAGACGGTGCGGGCCGCGCGCGAGCACGGCACCCCCGTCCGCTTCGTCACGAACAACGCGTCCAAGGCCCCGGCCGAGGTCGTCGACCACCTCACCGGCCTCGGCATGCCCGCCGACGCCGGCGAGGTGCACACCAGCGCCCAAGCCGGCGTGCAGCTGCTCAAGGAACGGCTGGACCCCGGCGCCGAGGTTCTCGTCGTCGGCACCGAGTCCCTCGCCGCCGAAGTGAACGGGGCAGGCCTCAAAGCCGTTCGCGAGAACGCCGAGAGCGTCCAGGCGGTCGTCCAGGGCCACTCGCCCGACAACACCTGGGCCGCGCTGGCCGAAGCCTGCCTCGCCATCCGCGCCGGCGCGCTCTGGGTGGCCTGCAACGTCGACGCCACCCTGCCCAGCGAACGCGGGCTGCTGCCCGGCAACGGCTCGATGGTCGCCGCGCTGCGGACCGCCACCGACGTCCGGCCGCTGGTCGCCGGGAAGCCCGAGCCGCTGCTGTTCGAGACCGCCGCCCGCTCGGCGGGCGCGAACCGGCCCTTGGTGGTCGGCGACCGGCTGGACACCGACATCGCCGGCGCGGTCGCCGCGGGCATCGACTCCCTCGTCGTCCTCTCCGGTGTCGCGACGCCGGAACAGCTGATCGCGGCCGTCCCGGCCGAGCGCGGCACCTACCTCGCGAAGGACCTGACGGCGCTCACCGAGCGGGCCGAAGACCTGAGGATCGGTCCCCGGCCGGGCTGGACCGTGACCGTCGAGAACGGGACCTTGACCGCGCAGGGCGACGGCGACGACCTGGACCTGCTCCGGGCGCTCTGCCACGTGGCCTGGGAGACCGGCGTCACCGAACTCGGCGAGGACACGAAGGCCCGCCTGCCCTGACTGCTACCGTTCGTAACGTGCATCCCTACCCCGTCCCGGGCCCGCCGCCCGGTTCGTTCTCGCAGCAGACCGACCCACGGGCCGGCATCGACGAAGCCGTCGCCGGGCTGGACGACCTCGACGCCCTGCCGCTCGCGGAGCACGTCGAGCGGTTCGACGCCGTGCACACCGAGCTGACGGTCGCCCTCTCCAGCATCGACAAGGTCTGACCACGGTGCCCAAGCGGGCGCGCCTCGACGCGGAACTGGTTCGGCGCGGCCTCGCCCGGTCGCGCGAGCAGGCCTCGGCCCTGATCACCGGCGGCAAGGTCACCGTGCGCGGCATGGTGGCCAGCAAGCCCGCCACCGGCGTGGAATCCGACGCGCCCATCGTCGTCAAGGACGAGGACGACCCCGGCTGGGCCTCCCGCGGCGCGCACAAGCTGCTCGGCGCGCTGGAGGCGTTCACCGGCCTCAGCGTCGAGGGCAAGCGCTGCCTCGACGCCGGCGCGTCCACCGGCGGCTTCACCGACGTCCTGCTGCGCAACGGCGCCGCGACCGTGATCGCCGCCGACGTGGGCCGTGGCCTGCTCGACTGGCGGATCCGCACCGACGAACGGGTGGTGGTCATGGACCGCACCAACGTTCGCAACCTCTCGCCCGAGGACCTCGGCGGCCAGGTCGACGTCGTCGTCGGCGACCTCTCGTTCATCTCGCTCAAGCTCGTGCTGCCCGCGCTCGCCGCCTGCGCGCGCGAAGGCGCCGACCTCGTGCCGATGGTGAAACCGCAGTTCGAGGTGGGCAAGGACCGGCTCGGCAGCGGCGGCGTCGTCCGCGACCCGGAGCTGCGCGCCGAATCGGTGCTCACCGTCATCGACGAAGCCGCGAAGCTCGGCCTCGCACTGCGCGGGGTCACCGCGAGCCCGCTGCCCGGGCCGTCGGGGAACGTCGAGTACTTCGTGTGGCTGAAGAAAGAACACGTGGCCGAGTCCACTGTGGACGCGGTAGACAGGTCTGAGGCCGAGCGGCTCGTCCGAACCGCCGTCGAGGAAGGGCCCGCATGACCACCGAACGTGAAGTGCTCCTCATGGTGCACCCCGATCGCGAAGCGACGGGCGAAGCCGCGCGCGAGGTTTCGGCGCGCTTCGCCAAGGCCGGCATCCGGATCCGGGTGATCGAGCACGACGTGTGCGCGCTGATCAACCCGGACGAGCACGGCGTCGGCTCGACCTGCACCGTCGTGGACCCGGACGACAACCCCGCCGAAGGGGTCGAGCTCGTCTTCGTCCTCGGCGGTGACGGCACGCTGCTGCGCGCGGCCGAGCTGGCCCGCCCGGCGGGGGTGCCGGTGCTCGGCGTGAACCTCGGCCGCGTCGGCTTCCTCGCCGAGGCCGACTCGGACGCGCTGGCCGACACCGTGCAGCGCGTCGTCGACGGCGACTACCAGGTCGAACCGCGGATGACCATCGACGTCACGGTCACCCACGACGGCGAAGAGGTCGCCCGCACGTGGGCGCTCAACGAGGCCAGCGTCGAGAAGAGCACCCGCGAGCGGGTCCTGGACGCGCTGATCGAGGTCGACGGCCGTCCGGTGTCGGCCTTCGGCTGCGACGGTGTGCTCTGCGCCACACCGACCGGTTCGACGGCGTACGCGTTCTCGGCGGGTGGCCCGATCATCTGGCCGGACGTCGAGGCTTTGCTGGTCGTGCCGAGCAACGCGCACGCGATGTTCGCGCGGCCGCTGGTCGTGTCGCGGAACTCGGTGATCACGGTCGGGATCGATCCGGACGGCTCGCCGGCCGTCCTGACCTGCGACGGGACCCGGCACCTCGACCTGCCGCCGGGCGCGCGGGTGCGGGTGACGTGCGGCAAGACCCCGGTGCGGCTGGTCCGCCTGTGGGACGGGCCGTTCACCGACCGGCTGGTGCAGAAGTTCTCGCTGCCGGTGAAGAGCTGGCGGGAGCGCCACGCGCGTCCCTGCGAAGACTGACCATTCGGCGATTCATTCGAACATATCGGCGACTCGCCGGGTGCCCGCGCGCGCAGAGTGTCGGTGGGGGCCGCTACCGTAGGCGGCGTGCTGGCCGAGATGCGCATCCAGGGCCTCGGAGTCATCGAGGACGCCCTGCTGGAACTGCACGCGGGCTTCACCGTCGTGACCGGTGAGACGGGTGCCGGTAAGACCATGGTCGTCACCGGGCTGCACCTGCTCTCCGGGGGCCGGGCCGAGGTGTCCAAGGTCCGGACGGGGATGCTCAAGGCGTTCGTGGAAGGGCGGTTCACCTATTCCGGGGTCGAAGGCGCCGAGCGGATCGTCGCCGAGTCGGGCGCCGACGTCGACGAGGACGGCAGCGTCATCGCGCTGCGGGCCGTCGCGGTCGACGGGCGGTCGCGCGCCCACCTGGGCGGCCGGTCGGTGCCGGTCGGCGTGCTCGCGGAGCTGTCCGAACAGCTGATCGCGGTGCACGGGCAGAACGACCAGCTGCGGCTGCTGCGCCCGAGCGAGCAGCGCGAGGTGATCGACCGGTTCGCCGGCGACGCGGTGGCGAAGCCGCTGACCGCGTACCGCGAGGTCCGGTCCGAGTGGCTTTCGGTGATCGCGGAGCTGACCGAGCGGTCGACGCGCTCGCGGGAGATGGCCCAGCAGGCCGACCTGCTCAAGCACGGGCTCACCGAGATCGACGCCGTCGCGCCGGAGCCGGGCGAGGACGTCGAGCTCACCGGGCAGATCAAGCGGCTCGCGGCGGCCGACGAGCTGCGCGCGGCCGCGACCGAGGCGCACATCGCGCTGTCGGGCTCGCCGGACGGCGACCCGGACGCGCCGAGCGCGATGGCCCTGGTGTCCGAGGCGCTGCGGCGGCTCTCGACGTCCGAAGACGCGGTGCTGCGCGAGCTGGCGCCGCGGCTGGAGGAGGCGTCGACGCTGCTGACCGACGTCGGGTCCGAGCTGGGCAGCTACGTCGAGACGCTGGACGCCGACCCGGCGCTGCTGGAGAAGGTCCTCGCCCGCCAGGCCGACCTCAAGCGCCTGACCCGCAAGTACGCGGCGGACGTCGACGGCGTGCTCGCCTGGGCCGACGACGCCCGGCGCCGGCTCGAGTCGATGGACACCTCGGAGGAGGCGCTCGCCGAGCTGGCGCTGCGGCGCGACCAGCTCGCGGTGCAGCTGGCCGCGCACGCGGTCGAGGTGTCGGGCGCGCGGGAGAAGGCGGCGGCCGAGCTGGCGGAGGAGATCACGCGCGAGCTGTCCGGGCTGGCGATGGGCCAGGCGGCGATCGAGGTGACGGTCGAGCAGCGCCCGGCCGAGCACGGCGACACGCACGCGCTGACGATCGACGGCCGCGCGGTGCACGCGGGCCCGGACGGCGTCGACGACGTCGAGCTGCTGTTGCGCGCCCACAACGGCGCGCCGCCGCTGCCGGTGCACAAGGCCGCTTCGGGCGGTGAGCTGTCGCGGGTGATGCTGGCGATCGAGGTGGTGCTGGCGCACGCGGACACGGTCCAGACCCTGGTGTTCGACGAGGTCGACGCCGGCGTGGGCGGCCGCGCGGCGGTCGAGATCGGCCGGCGGCTCGCCAGGCTGGCGCGGACGCACCAGGTCCTGGTGGTCACGCACCTGCCGCAGGTGGCGGCGTTCGCCGACCAGCACCTGGTGGTGGACAAGGGCCACAGCGGCGGCGTGACGCGCAGTGGCGTGAAGAACCTCAGCCAGACCGAGCGGGTGAACGAGCTGGCCCGGATGCTCGCCGGCATGGACGACACCGAGACGGGGCGGGCGCACGCCGAGGAGCTGCTCGCGACGGCGGAGAAGGCCAAAGCCGAGCCGGCTCCGAAACCCAAGCGGGGCAAGAAGAAGTAGGGGCTCGGCTTGCCGCAGTGCCGGCCGGGAGCCGAGGCTCAGCGGTTTTCGAGGTCGGCGTTGATGTCGCCGAACACCTCGGCCAGCACCCGCGCCTGCTCGGAGCTCACCTTGTCCGCGAAGTACCGCTCGACCCCGCGCACGTGCGTGGGCCACGCCGCCTCCAGCGCCGCCAGGCCGGCGTCCGTCAGCACCACCAGCGTCGACCTGCGGTTCGCCGGGTCCACCTCGCGGCGGGCGTAGCCGTCGCGTTCCAGGCCGTCGACCACGCGGGTCAAGCCGCTGGTGCTGTGCACCAGCGCGTCCGCCAGCTCCTTCATGTGCAGCCGCCGGTCCGGGGCCTCCGACAGCTGGACCAGCGCGTCGTACGTCCGGTGCGTCATGCCGTGCTCGGCGCGCAGTTCGGCGTCCAGCACCCTCAGCAGCAGCGCCGACGAGCGCAGGAAACCCCGCCAGGCCGCGTCGTGCTCGGGGGACAACGTCATGCCGGGAATACTACTCGTGCGGACAGTTGTTGTGCGGACTGTTTGCCTGCGAAGAAAGGACCCAGGATGCGCGCGGTGGTACTCCGAGAACCCGGTCCCGTCGAGAACCTCGAACTGAAGGATCTCCCGCTGCCCGAGGTGAAACCCGGCTGGGTCCGGATCGCCGTTGAGGCGTTCGGGCTCAACCGGTCCGAGCTGCACACCCGGCTCGGGCTCGCCGAAGGCGTCACCTTCCCGCGCGTCCCCGGCATCGAAGCGGTCGGGATCGTCGACGCCGGCGACGGGTTCGAACCCGGGCAGCAGGTCGCCACGATGATGGGCGGGATGGGCCGGACGTTCGACGGCGGCTACGCCGAATACACCGTCGTCCCGCGAGCGCAGGTCATCCCGTTCCGGAGCGACCTGCCGTGGGAGGTCATCGGCCAGGTGCCCGAGACGCTGCAGACCGCGTACGGCTCGCTCACCACCGGGCTCGACCTCAAGGCGGGTCAGACGCTGCTGATCCGCGGCGGCACGTCCGCGCTCGGGTTCGCCACCGCGACCCTGGCCAAGGACCTCGGCGCCACCGTCTTCGCCACCACCCGCCAGGAAGAACGGCTCGGCATCCTGCGCGACCACGGCGTCGACCACCCGCTCCTCGACGACGGCGACGTCGCGAGCCAGGTCCGCGAGATCGCGCCCGAAGGCGTCGACGCCGCCCTCGAGCTCGTCGGGACGCCGACCCTGCCGGACACCCTGAACGCCACCCGGGTGCACGGCACCGTCTGCTTCACCGGCATGTTGTCCAACCAGTGGACGATCTCGAACTTCTATCCGATCGGCTACCTTCCCGCCGGGGTGCGGTTGACCGCTTATGGTGGGGAGGCGGACGACCTGCCCGCCTCCGTCCTCCAGCGCCACCTCGACCGGATCGCCGACGGCACCGCGACCCTCGGTCCCGCGAAGGTGTACTCGATGACGGAGATCCGGCAGGCGCACGACGACTTGGAGCACAACCGGACGGCGGGCAAGCTCGTCGTGCTGACCGGCCGAGCGGAGGGAGCCGCCCCGTGATCCTGCCGCCGCCCGCCGACGTCGAAGCCCAGCTGGCCGCCGCCCGCCGCGACGGCGACCTGGACCGCTACCTCGGCCTGCTCGCCGGGGAGGAGCTCTTCGTCCCGATCCGGCGCGTGGACGCCCACAGCATCCTCGACGAGCGGGCGGAGACGTTCCCCAACGTCTACTTCGAGACCGGCGGCGACGAGTTCCTGCAGGTCTTCACCCGTGGCGCGCTGCCGGACCTCGGCCCGGACGTCGTCGCCATGAGCGGGGCGCTGGACTGGGCGGTCGACGGCGTCGGGCGGCACGAGCGGGTCGTGTTCAACCGCGGCACCCGCGGCGAGTGGCGGCTGTCCGGCGCGACCCTGCAGCCGTGGCTCGACGCCCACCACGACGACGTCGTCCCGCTGGAGGAGCAGGTCGAGCGGCTGATCACCGCGCCGTACGGGCACCTCGAGGGCCCGATCGCGCACGCGCTGGCCTGCGGGGCGCACCTGGCCGTGCTCAACGCGGCGCCGTGGAACGTCCTCGACGCGCGCCGCCACGACTACGTCGCCGAAGTGCGGAGCCTGCGGGACTGGTGGGGCGTGCCGGACCCGCCGGCCTGGCGCGCGACGATGGCCGACCTGATCGGCGACGGCTACGCGCTGACGCCGGGCAACCTCGTGCTCATGCTGCGGCTGCGGTTCGCCGCCGAGTACGGGCTGACCAGCGGCGAGTTCGACCCGCTGACCTGGGCGGAGCGGGTGGACCGCTGGTGCGCGGAGAACGACGCGGCCGACCAGGCCGAGGAGCTGCGGCACACCGTCCGCCGGGTGTCGCGCTGCGAACAGCGCTTCCGGGCCGACGGCCTGGTCGACGCGGACGGTTTCGTCACGACGGCGCTCGCGTGGGACGTCGGCCGGGCGGTCAACATCGCGCGGTGGGGCCTGGCGGCCGGGTACTGCGACGCGCTGACCGCCGAGCTGATGGTGCTCGAAGCGGGCTCGCTGGCGCGCCGCTACCACCAGTCATGGGCCGACCTGTCGGCCGGGTACCTCATGGGCCGCGTGCTGCACGCCGAGGACGACGAGTTCGGCGAGTGGTACCCGGCGGCCGTGCGGGTTCACCACCAGCTCCTTCAGGACCCGGGCAGCCCCTGGGTGAACCTCGGTTTCGGGTCGCTGTCGGAGGAGTCGGACGCCTGACCCGTGCGGGGGAGGTCACCACAACGAGTCACCCCGGCTTCGGCGTGGCGAGCATCGTCCCACGAGCAAATTTGTCACCATCGGCCACATGAAGCTCACCGGCCTGCTCACGCGGAACCAAGAACCCCTTCCGGGGATCACCGGCGTCGCCCGCGTGGACCGGCGCACCCGGGAGCTGCTGCGCCGGATCAGTCCCGGCGACATCGTCGTGCTCGACCAGCTGGACCTCGATCGCCAGACGGCCGACGCCCTGGTCGAGGCGGAGGTCGCCGGCGTGGTCAACGCGTCGCCGTCGATCTCCGGCCGGTTCCCGAACCTGGGCCCGGAGATCCTCATCGGCGCCGGGATTCCGCTCGTCGACTCGGTCGGCGGCGAGCTGCTGCGCTCGATCAAGGACGGCACGAAGCTGCGGCTGCACGACGGCGTCGTGTACGTCGGCGAGCGCCAGGTGGCCTCCGGCATCGAGCAGACCGCCGACAGCGTCGCGGACCAGATGATCGAGGCCAAGGCCGGGATGTCGACGCAGCTGGAGGCGTTCTCGGCCAACACCATCGAGTTCCTGCGCCGCGAGCGCACGCTGATCCTGGACGGCGTCGGCGTGCCGGAGCTGAAGGTCGCCATCCGCGACCGGCACGTGCTGGTCGTCGCCGGCGGCAACGGGCACGCCGAGGACCTCAAGAAGCTCAAGAAGTACATCGCCGAGCACCGGCCGGTCATGATCGGTGTCGACGCCGGCGCGGACACGCTGCGCGTGCAGGGGTACAAGCCGGACGTCGTCGTCGGCGACCCCACCGGCATCGGCACCGCCACCCTGCGCGGCGGCGGCGAGGTCGTGGTGCCCGCGCAGCCGGACGGGCACGCCCCGGGCGTCGAGCGGATCCAGGACCTCGGTATCGGCGCGGTGACCTTCCCGGCATCCGGCAACGCCGAGGACCTCGCGTTGCTGCTGGCCGACGCCCACGGCGCGAGCCTGGTCGTCACGGTCGGGTTCCAGGCCACCCTGCGCGAATTCCTCGACCACGGCCGGTCCGGGTCGAACCCGTCGACGTTCCTGACCCGGCTCAAGCTCGGCACGAAGCTCGTCGACGGGAAGGCGGTGGCGACGCTGCACCGCAGCCGGGTGTCGATCGGCGCGGTCGTGCTGCTCGTGCTCGCCGCGGTCGTGGTCGTCGCCGCGGCCCTGCTGGTGTCCGACGTGGGCTCGGTCTACCTCGACTGGCTCAAGCACACCTGGAACTCGTTCGCCGCCTGGGTCAAGGGATTGTTCACGTGATTTCGCTGCGCTACCACGTCGTTTCCATCGCCGCCTGCTTCCTCGCGCTGGCCGTCGGGGTCGTGCTCGGCTCGACGGCGCTGAACGGCACGCTGCTGTCGGGGCTCGCGGGGGAGAAGAAGGACCTCGGCAGCCAGGTCTCCGACCTCGAGGCGCAACGCAACGCGCTCAACGCACGGCTGGCCGACGCGGACGCGTTCGCCGGCTCGATGGGGCCGAAGGTCGTCGCGGGCGCGCTGGACAAGCGGTCGGTGGTGCTCGTGACCACCGAGGACGCGCGTCCGGCCGACCGGGACGCGCTCAAGCAGCTGATCGGCCAGGCCGGGGCGGCGGTGACCGGTGAGGTGCAGCTGACGTCCGCGTTCGCCGACCCGGAGAAGGCCGACCAGCTGCGCGACGTCGTCACGCGGCTGCAGCCCGCCGGCTCGAAGTTCCCGACCGCGGGTGACTCCGGCACGCTCGCCGGCGCGCTGCTCGGTTCGGTGCTGCTGCTGGACAAGACCACGGCGAAGCCGCAGTCGTCGCCCGAGGAGCTGGCGGCCGCGATCGGCGGGCTCACCGACGGCGGGTTCGTCAAGGCGGGCGGCGACGTCAAGCCGGCGCAGCTGGCGATCGTGCTGACCGGCGCCCAGGCGACCGGCGACGGCGCGGGCGACCGCGCGGCGACGGTCGCCCGGTTCGCCACGCAGCTCGACCGCTCCGGCGCGGGCACGGTGCTCGCGGGTGACGCGGGTTCCGCGGACGGCACCGGCGCACTGGGCGTGGTCCGCGCGGACACGTCCGCGACGTCGATCCTGTCCACTGTGGACAACGTCGACACGTCGGCCGGCCGGGTCAGCACGATCCTGGCGCTGAAGGAACAGCTCGACGGCGGCGCCGGGCGCTACGGCATCGCGGGTAACGCGACCGCGCCCGCCCCGGGTGTCGGCGCCCCCAACGGCAACTGACGTCGTGAGTGAGAAACAGGGTTAGAACACTGTTTCTCACTCACGACATCTTTCAGCTCGCCAGCCAGAGGGCCGGGACGTTGGGCGGTTCCCAGCCCACCAGCGAGGTGTGGGCTTGGCGGCACGTGTACGTGACGCCGTTGTAGGTCACCTTCGCGCCCACCGCGTACGCCGTGTTCGGTGCCCACGCGGGGATCGACGGCGGTGTGGTGGTCGTCGTCGGCGGAGTGGTGGGGGTCGTGGAGGTCGTGGGTGTGGTGGTCGTCGTCGGGGTGGTGGGTGTCGTGGTCGGCGGGGCCGAGCAGTTCGGCGTCGAGGCCGCGAGACCGTCGACCACCGCGTGGAACAGCGTCGAGCCCGGATCCAGGTCGTAGAGCGAGAACATCATCGCGCCGCCCAGGCCCGTGCAGTGGATGTAGTCCGTGCGCGCCCGGACCGACTGCGCCGACGAGCCGCCGTAGAAGTTCGTCCCGTCGTAGAACCAGGCCGACTGCGTGACCGGGTCCCAGTACGTGTCCGCGGGGTTGTCGACCACACCGGACAGCTCCTTGTACATCGCGACGCCGGGGACGTTGCCGCTCAGCGCGTGCCCGGGCGACGGGCCCGAAGCCGACTGGTACAGGCCGTGGTTCGGCCCGGCGGGCACGCCGGTCCAGCCGCGGTAGTAGAACGGGATGCCCAGCGTCAGCTTCCCCGCCGGGAACCCGCCCGCGATGCCGTAGGTGCTGTTGCCGTGCAGGTAGTCCTTGACCACCGAGTCGATCGTGTACTTCTCGGTGCCCGGCGGGATCGTGCCGGACGGGTCGTTCGGCGACGAGTACAGCGGGTCCTGGAAGTTGGTCGGCCCGGTCGCGTCCCACGCGCCGTGCATGTCGTAGGTCATCGCGTTGCCGAAGTCCAGGTACTGCCCGATCCGGTCGGTCTGCAGCTTCGCGATCTTGTCCTGGCCGCCGGGCAACGCCGCCGAGAGCGCGTAGTGCTTGCCGCCCAGCGCGTCCAGCTCGCTGCGGAACTCCGCCAGCAGCGCCGTGTAGTTCGCGGTGTCGGCGGCGCTGTAGTGGTTGCCGACGTGCCCGGTGGGCGATCCCGGGTACTCCCAGTCGATGTCGATGCCGTCGAAGATGCCCGCCGCGGTGCCCGGACCGCCGTAGCCGCCGGACGCGGGGATGTTGCCCTTGATGAACATGTCGAGGCAGGAGCCGACGAACTTCTTGCGCGAGGCGTCGGTCGCGGCCGCGTCGGAGAAGTACTTCGAGTACGTCCAGCCGCCGATCGACAGCAGCACCTTGAGGTTCGGGTGCTTCGCCTTCAGTTCCTGCAGCTGGTGGAAGTTGCCGGCGATCGGCTGGTTCCACGTGTCGGCGGTGCCGTCGACGCTGATGTCGGAGCCGAACGACTTCTGGTAGTCGGCGAACTGGTCCTCGGCGCCGTCGCCGGCGTTCGGATCGCTTTCCCCGCCGGGATCCGGCGTCGTCGCCTTCGTGGCTTCGAAGCACGTCAGGTTCGCGGGATCGATGTTCTCGAAGTCGTAGAGCAGGTAGTCGAGGTTGCCGGCGATGGCGTCGACGTTCTTCAGGTAGTAGGCGTTCTGGTAGATGCTCCACTGGTCGTAGTAGGCGATCCGGACCCCGCCGGAGGTCGCGGCGGCCGCACCCGGCGCGGCCGGGCCGGCGACGGTCAGCCCGCCGATGACGACGGCGGCGGCCGCGGCGGCGACCAGGGCGAATCTTCGCTGCATGGGCGTCTCCTCGCGCAGGCGGACGGCCCTCTCCCGGCCGCGACGGCGCGGGAGAGGGCGTACGCGATGGCTGCTTCACGAGCGGGTCCGGCCCCGTTCATGAATGTGCGCGCGCGGACACCGGGTGTCAATGCTTTGGACTAGACCAATCTGGGAATCGGTGCGCTATGCGGTGTTGTGTCCGGATTTACCTGAGCGGCGGGTCCAGCGGGAAGCACGAGACGCGCACCGGCCAGGTGTCGCCGCCGGCCGGCAGCGGCATCTGCTTCAGCGCGGCCGCCGCGTCGGAGTCGTGGGCTTCTTCGGCGGCCGCATGGAAGATGTCGGCGGCGATCGACTGGTCGAACACGCCGATCTGCTGGTGCGGCCAGGCTTCCGCGCCGTGCAGCGCGCCCGGGATCAGCTGGTCGACGACCTTCCGCAGCGTCACCCCGTTCGGCGACCGGTACTTCCAGACGTCGACGCCGAGGTTCTTCCCGGCCTCCGCCATCCGGCCCCACGCGGTGAGGTTGAAGTTGACGTAGTGCCACGACATCGTGCGCGACAGCTCGAGGGGCTGGCTGCCGTCGGCGGCGAACTGCACCGGGAACCGCTTCCGCTCGGCGTCGAGGATGATCTTCCGGGCGGCGTCGCGGTGCCCGAGGTACGCCGAGATCGTCGCGTTCTGCATGTCGAGGAACGTGCCGTGGTTGTTGGTGGCGGCCAGTTCCAGCTTCGCCTGCGGGCTGGTCCGCATCCAATCGAGGTACTGCGTGAGCCACGCCTTGATGCCGGACCGGTCCTGGCCGGTCCAGCCCGGTGCGCCGCCGTCGAGCAGCGCGAACGCATCCATCAGCTGGCTGAACGACTGGGTCGAGTCGATGATCCCGGTGCCGCTGATCGTGGTCTTGCACGGGATGATCTGCGAGTACGTCATGTTCGGGTTCATCCGCGTTGCCGGGTCGAGGAACCACGTCCGGATGTCCAGTGCCGCCCGCTTCGCGTATTTCGCGTCGCCGGTGTAGTACCAGGCGAGCGAGAGGTAGTACATCGCGTCCCACGCCCACATCCGGTAGGTGTGGTCGGTGATCGCGTCGGCCTCGGGGTTGCGCTGGCCGTCCTTGCTGACGTACGGGCAGCCCTGCGGGTTCTCCGGCGTCTTGGGCTGGCTCGCCCACCAGTAAGGCGCCTGGCTCATGTAGTCGTGCTTGTCGCCGCTCGGTGGCGCCGACGGCTTGTCCATGACCGACCACGGTCCGGCCGTGAGGGCGGTGTCCGCCTTGTCCAGCACGGCTTTCAGCGCGTCGCGTTGCGCCTTGGTCGCGTGGCCGGCCCGGATCGCCTGCTTGATCTTCGCCAGCTTGGCGCCGTCGGTGACGATCGTGTGCGGTGGCGACGCCGCCACCGCCGTCCCGCTGACCGGGACCAGCAGCATGCTCGCCGACAACACCAGCGCGCCCAGGACCTTTCGCACGTCCACCGCCCTTTCGGGGACGTCGAAGTCCCCACGTCGTCACCGGGCGGCGGTACGGCTGCAGGGATTCTGACGTCTCGGCAAGACGGGTGTCAATCAGTCGGCCAGGTGCGCCTCTTGTCCAGCGGCCGGGCGTACGAGCCCGCGCGGCTGGTCTTCAGCCCCAGTGCCACCAGGGATTCCGCGAGCCGGACCGCCGCCGCGACGCCGTCGATGACCGGGATGTCCAGCATCGTCGCGATCTTCCGGTCCAGACCGGTCATCCCCGCGCAGCCGAGCACGAGCACCTCCGCCCCGGCGTCCCGCGCGCGGCGGCCGGCGGTGAGCAGCGCCGATTCCGTGCGGCGCTCGTCCGTCAGCTCCAGCACGCCGAGCCCGGCGCCGGTGACCGTGACGCAGTTCTGCGCGACGCCGGCCGCGTGCAGGCTGTCCTCGATCAGCCCGCACGTCCGGTCCAAAGTGGTCACCACGCCGTAGCGGCGGCCGAGCAGGCAGGCCAGGTGCGCGGCGGCTTCGGTGATGTCGACGACCGGGACGTCGAGCAGTTCGCGGGCGCCTTCGCGGCCGTGCTCGCCGAACCCGGCGAGCACGACGGCGTCGAACGGTTCGTCCAGGCCCCGCAACAGGTCCAGCACGGCCGCGGCGGACAGGAAGCTGTCGAGCCACCCCTCCGCGGATTCCGGTCCCCAGCGAGGTGTCCGCGCCAGGATCTCGGTGCCGGGACTCGCGGCCGCGCGGGCCCCGGCTTCGATCTCCTTCGTCATCGCCTCGGTGGTGTTGCAGTTGGTGACGACGATCCTCATCGGTGCTTCCTCGAAACGGCGAAGTACAACGCCGCCGACGACGACGTGCCGATGAACCACGAGTACGGCGACGCCGGGGCGAAGAACGGCACCAGCGCGATCACCGCGGACAGCGCGGCGGTCGGGAAGAACGTCGCCAGTGCCCGCGGATTCACGCGCGGGTATGCGCCGCCGTCGACGAACAGCTGGGCGACGTCGACCTTGCCGCGCCGGATCAGGTAGTAGTCGACGATCATGATCCCGAACAGCGGGCCGAGGAACGCGCCCAGCCCGCCGAGGAAGTAGTTGACCACCGCCGGCGAGGAGTAGAGCTTCCACGGCAGCACGCACAGCGCCGCGACCGCGCTGATCATCCCGCCGATGGTGAAGGTGATCCGCTTCGGCCAGATGTTGGCCAGGTCGTAGGCGGGGGAGACGAAGTTCGCGACGATGTTGACGCCCATCGTGGCGATGGCGAACGTCAGCGCGCCGAGGATCAGCACCGGCGTGTTGTGCACCTTGGCCAGCAGCTCGGCCGGGTCGGTGATGGCCTCCCCGAACACCTGCATGCTGCCCGCGGTGACGATCACCGACAGCAGCGCGAACGCCGTCGAGTTGATCGGCAGGCCCCAGAAGTTGCCGCGCTTCACCGTCTTCTGGTCCGGGGCGTTGCGGGAGAAGTCGCAGAAGTTCAGCATCAGCGTGCCGTAGGTGGCCAGGATCAGCCCGGCCGCGCCGAACCACTGGCGGATCTGCTCACCGGTCGAGAGCTGTTTCGGGCTGCTGGTCAGGGAAATGTGCCAGTTGCCGGCGGCGAGGATCCAGACGGCGAGCGCGATCATCACGACCCAGATCGCCGGTCCGCACCAGTCCTGGAACTTGCGCACGGACTCCATGCCGCGGGTGAGGATGAGCGCCTGGACCGCCCACAGCGCGACGAAGCAGATCCAGCCGAGCGCGTGCAGGCCGAGGAAACCGTGCTCGGTCAACGGTTTCAGGCCCGGGTCGATGGTGAGCACGAGCAGCGTGATGGCCACGCTCGCGAGGTAGGTCTGGATGCCGTACCAGAAGATCGCGATGATCGCGCGGATGAGCGCGGGCAGGTTGGCGCCGAACGTGCCGAAGCTGATCCGCGCGACGACCGGGAACGGCACGCCGGTGCGCTGGCCGATCCGGCCCATCAGGTTCATGCCGACGTAGATGATGACGAAGCCGAACAGCAGGGCGGTGAACACCTGCCAGGCGGACAGGCCGAGCACGAACAGCCCGGCCGCGAACGTGTAGTTGCCGAGGTTGTGCACGTCGGACATCCACAGCGCGAAGATGTCGTAGACCTTCCAGCGGCGTTCCTTCGCCGGCGCGAGGTCTTCGTTCCACAGCCGGGGGTCGGGTGGCGCGGTCGTCTCTTGCTGGGATTCGGTGAACGGGGCGGCGGTCATGCGGGCCCTCCGATCGACGTGCGATGACGGCGATTTGGGATACCAAAATTTGGCATCCCAAATATCACCCCGAGGTCCGCCTCCGTCAACCCTCCGGCCCGTAAACTCTTGTTACGGGTGTGTGAGGAGAGGGGACCGGTGACGACGGCGAGCGAGCGGCAGCCCCTCGCGGCCACCCGGCAGCGGGTGCGCGACGAGCTGCGCGAACGGATCCTGACCGGCCGCCTCCGCCCGGGTGACCGGCTGGTCGAGCGCGAGCTGGCCGAGGACCTCGGCGTGTCCAGGGTGCCCGTCCGCGAGGCCATCCGCAGCCTCGAAGCCGAGGGGTTCCTCGTCGAGCAGTCGGCGCGCCGGATCGTCGTCCGGCAGCTGGCGCGGGCCGACGTCGAGGAGCTGTTCGACGTCCGGGAGGCCCTCGAAGGGCTCGCCGCCGGACGCGCCGCCGAACGGGCGGGCGCGGCGGAGCTGAAGCGGCTCGAGCGGGTGCTCGCCGACGCCGCCCGCGCGACCGCCCGCGGCGACGCCGCCCGGATCACCGGGCTCAACTCGCGCTTCCACGACGAGATCGTCGCCATCGCCGGCAACGCGCTGCTCACCACGATGCTGCAGCCCCTGCAGGGCAGGCTCCGCTGGCTCACGAGCCAGAACGAGCACTGGGCCGAGCTGCTCGACGAGCACCGCCGGCTCTACGACGCCATCGCGTCGGGCGACGCCGAGCGGGCGCACGCCGAAGCCGTCGAGCACGTGCGGGTCAACCGCGAGGTGACCCTGAAGTCCCTCTTCGGTGCGGACCACGCGGGGGAGCGTCCGGCGGGCTGACCGCTACTGCGAGTAGTGCCGCGGTGGAGTCCGGTTTGGCGGGGATTGCCGCCGTGCGCCCGGATTTTCCACCATTGGGAGCAACCGGGACCCGACTTTGGTCTGTGTCACCCGGCCGAACGGCTGCTTACCGTCTTCGCTCACCGGTCCCGCCGACCGGGTCCCCACCTCCCGGAGGTTCACTGTGCGTAGAGCGACAGTATTCGCCGCAGCCTTCACCCTCGCCCTGACCACCGCCGGCGTCGCCGAGGCGGCACCGGCGCAGCACGGGCACGTCCAGCGCGTCTGCTCGGCCGCGCCGGCCGGGTACGCGGCCTGCAACGCCTGGATCGACACCGACCACGTCACGACCGCGGCCGCCGCCGCGACGCCGTCCGGGCTCGGCCCGGCCGACCTGCTCTCCGCGTACAACCTCGGCTCGCTCGCCGGCAGCGCGGGCGCCGGCCGCACGATCGCGATCGTGGACGCCAACGACGACCCGACGGCGTTCTCGGACGTCAACGTCTACCGCGCCCAGTACGGCATCCCCGCGCTCGCCTCGTGCAGCCCGTCGTCGGTCGATGCCAGCACCACCCCGTGCTTCGCGAAGTCCGACCAGAACGGCGGGAGCTCCTACCCGCGCAAGGACGGCGGCTGGGCCCAGGAGATCTCCCTCGACGTCGACATGGCCTCGGCGATCTGCCCGAAGTGCAACATCCTGCTCGTCGAGGCGAGCTCGGCCAGCATGGCCAACCTCGGCACCGCGGTGAACACCGCGGTCCGGCTCGGCGCCGAGGTGGTCAGCAACTCCTACGGCGGCAGCGAGTACTCCGGCGAGACCACCGACGAGGGCAAGTACTTCAACCACCCCGGCGTCGCCATCACGGTCAGCTCCGGTGACTCCGGCTACGGCGTCGAGTTCCCGGCCGCGTCGCGCTACGTCACCGCGGTCGGCGGCACCAGCCTGAAGAAGGCGTCGACCACCCGCGGCTGGAGCGAGACCGCGTGGAGCGGTGCGGGCAGCGGCTGCTCGGCCTACGTCGCGAAGCCCTCGTGGCAGACCGACGGCGGGTGCTCGCGGCGCACCGTCGCCGACGTCAGCGCCGTCGCCGACCCGGCCACCGGCGTCGCGGTCTACGACAGCACGGCCTACCAGGGCCGCAGCGGCTGGATGGTGTTCGGTGGCACCAGCGTCGCGGCGCCGGTGGTCGGCAGCGTGTACGCGCTCGGCGGCGTGAGCGGCGTCGGCGGCGCGAACACCGTGTACTCGCACACCTCCTCGCTCTACGACGTGAGCGGCGGCAGCAACGGCTCGTGCGGCGGCACCTACCTGTGCACCGCCGTCACCGGCTACGACGGCCCGACCGGCCTCGGCACCCCGAACGGGGCCGGCGCGTTCTGACCGTTCGCCTCGAAGGGCCACCACGTGGGTGTCGTCACGCCCGTGTGGTGGCCCTTCACGCTGAGCATTAACATGATCACAGGATCGATGCATCCCGAGCGACAGTGGCATATCCGACAGCCCGGCAGGGGCCCGCCAACAGGCGCCGCCCAGTGCCTTCATGGGAAATTCACAGAATGGGTGGCAAGTCTGACAACGTGAACCACGCCGACGACGGTGCCGGAACGGCGGCACGATGACGACTGCCCAGGCCACTCTCGAAGCCAGCGGTGACAACCGGGCCTTCGGCCCGGGCCGGGGGCTTCGCCACCCGGACCCCCGAAAAGCTCCCGACCGGCTCACGAGACCGGGTGGGAAAGCGCCCTACCTGCACCAGATCGACCTCTTCCGGTTGATCACGTTCGCCTGCGTGATCCTCATCCACGTGGTCGGCGCGACGAACTTCCCGCAGGACGTCGGCGCCAACGCCGTCGAGACGCCGCTGCACTTCACGCGGGAGGCGTTCTTCGCGCTCACCGGGTTCGTGCTGGTCTTCCAGAACCGCGGCCGCGAGCTCGCCCCCGGCGACTTCTGGCGGCGCCGGCTGCCGCTGGTCGCGACGCCCTACCTGGCCTGGTCGATGTTCTTCTGGGCGTTCTCGCTGGTGACCGGCACGCAGCAGCCGGACTCGCTCGAGGCGTCGATGCGCCTGCTGCTCAAGGACCTCCTCACCGGCGGCGCCTGGTACCACCTGTACTTCCTGCTCGTGACGATGCAGGTGTACCTGCTGTTCCCGTGGATCATGAAGCTGCTGCGGGCGACCGAGGGCAAGCACAAGTGGCTGCTGTCCGGCAGCGCGGTGCTGCAGGTCGGCGTCACGCTCTTCATGACGTACCAGCCGTTCGGCGTGAGCTACGAGACGATCACCCACCTGTACGCCACGGTCCTGCCGTACCAGTTCTACACACTGTTCGGCGCCGTCGTGGCCATGCACTTCGAGGCCGTGCACGCCTGGGTCGGCCGGCACCGGCTGCTGCTCGGCGGCCTGCTCGTGGCGGTGCTGGCCGGGACCGAGTGGATCTACCTCCACACCGTCCACAGTGGAACGTTCCCGCAGGTGGCCAGCGACCCGTTCCAGCCGTACCTGATCCCGTGGTGCGTCACCGTCATCGCCGCGGTCTACGCGTTCGCCACCTGGTGGTCGGGCCGCCGCCGCGAGGGCAGCCGCGGCGCCCGCCTGGTCTCCTGGGCGGCGAACCGCTCGTTCAGCATCTTCCTCGTCCACCCGCTGGCGCTGGCCATGCTCGGCCCGGTGATCCCGGTCGTGGCGGAGCACTTCGGCGCGCCCTGGCTGAGCGTGGTCATCTACCTGGCGACGATCGTGGCGACGATCCTCATCGTCGAGGCCCTGCGCCGGCTGCCCGGCAGCCGGGCGCTCACCGGACGCCCGCGGCTGCGGCCGGCGAAGGCCACCGCCTGATCCGCCCCCGAAAGGGTGGTCAGGAGCACAAAAGGCGGTTCGGGCATGTCACAGCGCGCGGATCCGCGGGCTTGGGATATGCTGGCGGCCCGTGGGACTTCAGTCACGGGCTACCAAGTACGTCTTTGTCACCGGAGGCGTCGCCTCCTCTCTGGGTAAGGGACTCACGGCTTCCAGCCTCGGTCAGCTCCTTACCGCGCGCGGGCTTCGCGTCACGATGCAGAAGCTCGATCCGTACCTCAACGTCGACCCCGGGACGATGAACCCGTTCCAGCACGGTGAGGTGTTCGTCACCGACGACGGCGCCGAGACCGACCTCGACATCGGCCACTACGAGCGGTTCCTCGACCGCGACCTCGACGGCAAGGCCAACGTCACGACCGGCCAGGTCTACTCCGAGGTGATCGCCAAGGAGCGCCGCGGCGAGTACCTCGGCGACACCGTGCAGGTCATCCCGCACATCACCGACGAGATCAAGGCCCGGATCACCGCCGCGGCCGAGCCCGACGAAGCCGGGAACGCCCCGGACGTCGTGATCACCGAGGTCGGCGGCACGGTCGGCGACATCGAGTCCCTGCCGTTCCTGGAGGCCTGCCGCCAGGTCCGCCACGACGTCGGCCGCGACCACTGCTTCTTCCTGCACGTCTCGCTGGTGCCGTACCTGGCGCCGTCGGGCGAGCTCAAGACGAAGCCGACCCAGCACTCGGTCGCCGCGCTGCGCAACATCGGCATCCAGCCCGACGCGCTCGTCTGCCGGGCCGACCGCGAGATCCCCGAGGACCTCAAGCGCAAGATCGGCCTGATGTGCGACGTCGACACCGAGGCCGTCATCGCCTGCCCGGACGCGCGGTCCATCTACGACATCCCGAAGGTGCTGCACGGCGAGGCGCTCGACGCCTACGTCGTCCGCCGCCTCGGCCTGCCGTTCCGCGACGTCGACTGGACGGTGTGGGGCGACCTGCTCGACCGCGTGCACAACCCCAACGAGGTCGTGCGGATCGCGGTCGTCGGCAAGTACATCGACCTGCCGGACGCCTACCTGTCGGTCACCGAGGCCCTGCGCGCGGGCGGGTTCGCCCACCGCGCCAAGGTCGAGATCGTCTGGGTCGCCTCCGACGACGCGCAGACCGCGTCCGGCGCCGCGTCCGTGCTGTCCGATGTGGACGGTGTGCTGATCCCCGGCGGGTTCGGCATCCGCGGCATCGAGGGCAAGGTCGGCGCGATCGAGTACGCCCGCACCCGCGGGGTCCCGCTGCTCGGCCTGTGCCTCGGCCTGCAGTGCATGGTCATCGAGGCGGCGCGGCACCTGGCGGGGATCAAGGACGCCGGGTCGTCGGAGTTCGACGAGAACACCACGCACCCGGTGATCTCGACCATGGCCGACCAGCGCGACGTCGTCGCGGGGGAGCGGGACATGGGCGGCACCATGCGGCTCGGCGCGTACCCGGCGAAGCTCAAGCCGGGCTCGCAGGTCGCGAAGGCCTACGGCACCACCGAGGTGTCCGAGCGCCACCGCCACCGCTACGAGGTGAACAACGCCTACCGCAAGCAGCTCTCGGACGCGGGGCTCGTGTTCTCGGGCACCTCGCCGGACGACCGCCTGGTCGAGTTCGTCGAGCTGCCCGCCGACAAGCACCCGTTCTTCGTCGGCACCCAGGCGCACCCGGAGCTCAAGAGCCGCCCGACCCGGCCGCACCCGCTGTTCAGCGCGTTCGTCAAGGCCGTCGTCGACCGCAAGGTCGCCGAGCGGCTGCCGGTCGAGCTGCCCGAGGCGCCGGTGGCGGCCCGATGACCGCCCCGGGCGAGCACGAGTTCAGCGTCGCCTCGAGCCGGGACGTCCACATCGGACGCGTCGTCGGCCTGCGCGTCGACGACGTCGTGATGCCGGGCGGCGAGACCGCGGTCCGCGAGGTGATCGAGCACCTCGGCGCGGTCGCGATCGTCGCGCTGGACGACGAGCAGCAGGTCACGCTCATCCACCAGTACCGGCACCCGATCGGGCACCGGCTGTGGGAGCTGCCGGCGGGCCTGATCGACCACCTCGGCGAGGACCCGGTCGGCACGGCCAAGCGCGAACTCGTCGAAGAGGTCGGCCTGGCCGCCGACGACTGGGTGACCCTGGTCGACGTCGCGGCGTCGCCCGGCTTCACCGACGAGGTCGTGCGGGTGTTCCTGGCCCGCGGACTGTCCGAAGTGGACCGTGACGTGCTCGGCGAGGAGGAGGCGGACCTGGTCATCCGCAAGTTCCCGCTCGCGGAGGCGGTCCGGATGGCCCTGGCGGGCGAGCTGCTGAACGGCGCCACGGTGTCCGGGGTGCTGGCCACGCACGCGGTGCTCACCGGCGCGGGTGTGGCGCGTCCGGCGGACGCTCCGTGGGAAGACCGCCCGACGGCGTTCGCCAAGCGCAAGCAGTCCTGAGGAGGCCCGCCGCGCCCCGCCTCAGGGGCGCAGCGGGCGGCCTTGCGCGTCCAGGCCGCCGTCCTTCAGCAACATGATGCCGTCGATCAGCGGCCACAGGAAGCCGATGCCGGTCACCAGCACGACGAAGAGCTGCAGGAGGCCCAGCCCGACCTGGCCGGTGTAGAACCGTCCCACGCCGAACGGCAGCACGATCTGCAGCACCCCGGCCACGGTCTTGGACCGGTAGGAGTACGGGACCGGCGCGTACGGCATCGGGGCCGGCGGAGGCGCGTACGGGTCCGGCGCGTACCTCGGCAGCTGCATCGTCGCCTGCGCGTACGCCGGTGGCGGGCCGAAGAACCCCGGGTGCGGGGGCGGCAGGTCGCGGAACAGCGGCCGCAGGTCGCCGAGGGTCGTCGCCGCGTACGCGTCCGTCACCCGCGTCTCGTACTCGTCCGGCGTGATGCGGCCCATGCCGAAGTGGTCGGCGAGCAGCCGCGCCGCCTCCTCCCGCTCGGCCGTGCCGATGCGGAGTTCGTCAGACTCCATGAAATCCAAGGTAACCGCGCGAACCTGAGAACGGGGTTTCTGCCGGGTCACGAGCCCCGGGCGGCCTAAGGTGTGCCGGGTGGCCTCCAGCCCGCACAGCACGGACGGCGTGATCGCCGCGTACCTCGACCACCTGGTCGTCGAACGCGGGACCGCGCGCAACACCCTGGACAGCTACGCCCGTGACCTGCGCCGGTACGCCGCGCACCTCGACGGCGCCGGCATCGCCAAGATCGCCGACGTCACGCCCGCGCACGTCACGTCGTTCGGCGCCGCGTTGCGCGAAGGCGACGACGAACACCAGCCCCTGGCGGCGTCTTCGGCCGCGCGGGCGCTCGTCGCCGTGCGCGGCCTGCACAAGTTCGCCCACGCCGAGGGCCTCACCGAGCACAACCCGGCCCGGGAGGTCCGGCCGCCGGCACCGGCGAAGCGGCTGCCCAAGGCGTTGCCGGTCGACGACGTCCTGCGGCTGCTCGAGACCCCGCCGCCGGACGGCGAGCGCCCGCTGCGCGACCGCGCGCTGCTGGAACTGCTCTACTCCACCGGCGCCCGCATCTCCGAGGCCGTCGGCCTGGACGTCGACGACGTCGACGACGCCGAACGCACCGTCCTGCTCGACGGCAAGGGCGGCAAGCAGCGGCTCGTCCCGATCGGGCGTCCCGCGCTCGCCGCGCTGCACGCCTACACCGTCCGCGCCCGGCCGGCGCTCGCCGCGCACGGCCGCGGCACCGCGGCGCTGTTCCTCAACGCCCGCGGCAGCCGGCTTTCGCGGCAGAGCGCGTGGCAGGTCCTCAAGGACACCGCCGAACGGGCGGGCATCACCGCCGGGGTCTCACCGCACACCCTCCGCCACTCCTTCGCCACGCACCTGCTCGAAGGCGGCGCCGACGTCCGGGTCGTCCAGGAACTGCTCGGCCACGCGTCGGTCACCACGACCCAGGTGTACACGCTGGTCACGGTCAACACCCTGCGCGAGGTGTACGCGACGGCGCACCCGCGGGCACTGGGCTAGATGGCCCTATAGAAGGTCGACAGCCTTCCTACGCTGCACCGACGGTCGAGTGACATTGCCCCGTCGAGTCCGGCGCGTTGCTTTGCCGGGGCTCCGGCTCCGCGCATAGGCTGCGGCGGACGCGACGAACAAGGAGTCTTCTCGCCATGTCGACACCGAACCAGCCGGCCCACCCGGCCGAGTCCGCCGGGTCGGCGGCGGCGAACCTCAACGACGTCAAGATCGCGACGCCGGAGATCCACGACGGCGACGAGCCGCAGGAGCGCAACGGCAAGAAGGTGAAGCTCGAGGGCATCGGGCCGACCGGCCGCCCGATCCGCGAGCACCCCGAACCGGCCCCGCTGGACAAGCACGGCCCGGCCAAGATCATGGCGATGTGCAACCAGAAGGGTGGCGTCGGCAAGACGACGTCGACCATCAACCTGGGGGCCGCCCTCGCCGAGTACGGCCGCAAGGTGCTGCTCGTCGACTTCGACCCGCAGGGCGCGCTCGCGGTCGGCCTCGGCATCCAGCCGCACGAACTGGACCACACGGTCTACAACGCCATCATGGAGCGGTCGGTCAGCGCCACCGACGTGCTCATGAAAACCCGCGTCGACGGCGTTGACCTGCTGCCGAGCAACATCGACCTGTCCGCGGCCGAGGTCCAGCTCGTCGCCGAGGTAGGGCGCGAGCACACGTTGTTACGGGTCCTTCGTCCGGTCATGAACGACTACGACTATGTTCTTGTCGACTGCCAGCCCTCGCTCGGCCTGCTCACGGTGAACGCGCTGACCGCCGCGGACGGCGTGATCATCCCGCTGGAGTGCGAGTTCTTCAGTCTGCGAGGCGTCGCCCTCCTGATCGACACCATCGAGAAGGTGCAGGAACGCCTCAACCCCAAACTGGACATAGTCGGGATTCTCGCCACCATGTACGACCCGAGAACCCTGCATTCGAAGGAGGTCATGGCTCGCGTGGTGGAGGCATTCGGCGAGACCGTGTTCGACACGGTCATCAACCGCACCGTGCGGTTCCCCGAGACGACGGTCGCGGGTGAGCCGATCACGACCTGGGCGCCCAAGTCGGCCGGCGCGGCGGCGTACCGCCAGCTGGCCCGCGAGGTGATCGCTCGGTGAGCAGGCGCGCCTCCCTGCCCGGAGCGTCGGAACTCTTCCGGATCACGACCAGCACCGCCAGCCCCGCTCTCGACCTCCCGCCCCAGACGCCGCCCGAGCCCGCCGAGAAGCCCAAGCCCGCGGGCGACGGCCGCACCGAGCAGCTCGCCCGCAGCGCGGCTCCCCACGGGTCGGGCCGGACCAAGCACGACGCGAAGATCACCGTGTACGTCTCCGGCGACGAGCTCCTGGCCATGGAGCAGGCCCGGCTGACGCTGCGCGCGAAGCACGACCTGGTCGTCGACCGCGGCCGGCTGGTCCGCGAGGCGGTCGCCGTGCTGCTGGCCGACTTCGACCAGAACGGCGACGAGTCGGTGCTGGTGCAGCGGCTGCGGGTGGTCGGCTCAGACGGCGGCGAAACCGAGGGCTGATGGACGAGCCGGACCCGGCTCCCGAGGACCAGGTTCCCGAAGAGCACCAGACGGTGCACGGCGGGATGATCCCCGAAGGCGTCAACACCGAAGAGCTGAGCACGTCGAAGTTCAAGGTGCGGCTGGCCAACTTCGAGGGGCCGTTCGACCTGCTGCTGCAGCTGATCTCGCAGCACCAGCTCGACGTCACCGAGGTGGCGCTGCACCAGGTCACCGACGACTTCATCGCGTACACGCGCGCGCTGGGCTCCGACTGGAACCTCGACGAGACGACGGAGTTCCTGGTCATCGCGGCGACGCTGCTGGACCTGAAGGCGGCACGCCTGCTGCCCGCGGCCGAGGTGGAGAGCGAAGACGACCTGGCGCTGCTGGAAGCCCGTGACCTGCTGTTCGCGCGCGTGCTGCAGTACCGCGCGTACAAGCAGGTGGCGGCGCTGTTCGGCGAGCTGGAGCAGGGCGCGCTGCGGCGCTACCCGCGGTCGGTGGCGCTGGAGGAGCGGTTCGTCGGGCTGCTGCCCGAGGTGATGCTGGGCGTGACGCCGCAGAAGTTCGCGGAGATCGCGGTGGCGGTGTTCCGGCCGAAGCCGCCGCCGACGGTGTCGATCGCCCACATCCACATGGGCCGCGTGTCGGTCCGCGAGCACGCGGCGCTGCTGCGGGTGAAGCTGGCCGCCCGCGGCCAGGCCACGTTCGGCGAGCTGGTGGACGACTGCGAGCACACGGTCGAGATCGTGGCGCGTTTCCTGGCGCTGCTGGAGCTCTACCGCGAGGCGACGGTCCAGTTCGAGCAGAGCGAAGCACTGGCCGAGCTGCACGTCCGCTGGACGGGCGGTTCGATGGAGGAGGCTTCCGCGGCGGCCGAGCTGGACCGGTTCGCCGGAGACGAAGAGGAGTACGGGTGAGCCCCGAAGACAAGACGCCGGAGCCGACCTCGGAGCCGATCTCGGAGGCGGTCGACGAGGCCGCGGCGGAGCTGGCGCTGGAGGAGGCACTGTCCGGCGAGCCGGTGACGGAGGACGGTGAGCCGGAGGAGCCGCTGGGCGGGGAAGCACCGGCCGAGGAGGCCTCTGCGGCCGAAGTCGAGGAGACCGCTGCGCCCGAGCCCGAGGTGTCGGCTGAGCCGGAGCCGGCCGAAGCCGAGGCGCCGCCCGCGGAGCCCGAAGCCGCCGAAGCGGCCGAACCCGCCGCTCTCGATCCCGATGATCCCGAGTCGGACCTCGTCGCCACCGGGGACATCAGCCTGCTGCCCGACGTCTCCTCCGACGAGGCCCTCGAAGCCGCCCTCGAAGCGCTTCTGCTCGTCGTCGACTCGCCCGCCAGCGAAGAACTCCTCGCCGAAACCCTCGAACAACCCAAGGCCCGGATCGTCGTCGCGCTGCGCACCATGGCGCAGAAGCTCACCGAACGGACCAGCGGGATCGACCTGCGCCGCGTCGGGGAAGGGTGGCGGTTCTACACTAGGGATGTCCATGCCCCGTTCGTGGAGAAGCTCCTGCTGGACGGCCAGCGGTCGAAGCTGACCCGGGCCGCGCTGGAGAGCCTCGCCGTGATCGCGTACCGGCAGCCGGTGACCCGCGCGCGGGTCGCCGCGGTGCGGGGCGTGAACGTGGACGGCGTGATCCGGACGCTCCTCGCGCGCGGCCTCATCGAAGAGATGGGGACCGACCCCGAGACGACCGGCACGCTGTACGTGACGACCGAGCT
Source organism: Amycolatopsis sp. NPDC049691 (assembly GCF_040675005.1). NCBI lineage: Bacteria > Bacillati > Actinomycetota > Actinomycetes > Pseudonocardiales > Pseudonocardiaceae > Amycolatopsis > Amycolatopsis sp. NPDC049691. The sequence goes on along the minus strand of NZ_JBFANX010000026.1, from coordinate 107,328 downwards.
GTTCCTGGAGCGACTGGGGCTGTCGTCACTGAACGACCTGCCCCCGATCGCTCCGCTGCTACCCGAAGTGGACACCATCGATGACATCCAGTGAACACCCCGACGGCATCCGCCTGCAGAAGGTGCTGTCGCAGGCCGGGGTCGCCTCCCGGCGTGCGGCGGAGGACCTGATCGCGGCCGGCCGGGTCGAGGTGGACGGCGAGGTCGTCACCGAGCTGGGCCGCCGCGTCCACCCCGACGAGGCGATCATCCACGTCGACGGCACCCGCGTGAACCTGCGCGACGACCTCGTCTACCTCGCCCTGAACAAGCCCAAGGGCGTGCACTCGACCATGTCCGACGACCGCGGCCGCCCCTGCGTCGGCGACTACCTGCGCGGCCGCTACGAGGAGACGCCCGGCGTCGTGCACGTCGGACGCCTCGACGAGAACACCGAGGGCCTGCTGCTGCTCACCAACGACGGCGACCTCGGGCACCGGCTGATGCACCCCTCCTACCGGGTGCTCAAGACCTACCTCGCCGAGGTCGACGGCCTCGTGCCGCGCGGGCTCGGCAAGGAGCTGCGCAAGGGCTGGGAGCTGCCGGACGGCATCATCAAGGTCGACCAGTTCCGGGTCAAGGACATGCACTCCGGCAAGTCGCTGGTCGAGCTGGTCATCCACGAGGGCAAGAAGCACATCGTGCGCCGTCTGCTCAAGGACACCGGCCACCCGGTGCTCAAGCTGGTCCGCACCGCGGTCGGCGACGTCCAGCTCGGCAACCAGCGCGTCGGCTCGATCCGGCGGCTGACCAAGGGCGAGGTCGGCGCGCTCTACCGCAACGTCGAGCTCTGACACACCGCTGTCACGAAGCCGCCGGGGGTCGCATCGTCCGGGCGGCCGTAGTCGGCGGCCAGCCGGGCGCCGGTGACCGTGGCCGGCTCCCAGCCGTGCTCGCGCAGCCACTCCGGCGCCCGGTCGCCGAGGCCGCCCTTCCACAGGCCGGTGATGTGCTCGCTGCCCGGGGCCGCCTTGGCGCGGGCCAGCAGGCTGTCCGGCGTCCCGTCCGCCCGGTGCTCGAACGACACGGTGCTGCCGGGCGCGGAGAGCCCGGTCACCGTGGTGAGCATCCGGTCGGCTTCGTCGCGGGACAGGTAGACGAGCAGGCCCTCGGCCAGCCACGCGGTCGGGACGTCCGGGACGAACCCCGCGGCGCGGAGCGGGCTCGCCCAGTCTTCGCGCAGGTCGACGGGGACGGCGATCCGCTCGCAGGACGGCTCGGCGCCCTGCTCGGCGAGCACGCCGTCCTTGAACGCCAGGACCTCGGGCAGGTCCAGCTCGAACAGCCGGGTGCCGGCCGGCCAGGGCAGGCGGAACGCGCGGGCGTCGAGCCCGGCGGCGAGCAGCACGACCTGGGCGCACCCGGAACCCAGCAGGTACTCGTCGTAGAACCGGGTGCGGATCACGACCTGCGAGGCGAAGAACGCGCCGAGGCCGCCGGCTGGGCGGTTCTCGGGCAGGACCGATCGGCCCGCGGTGAAGAACGCGGCCGCGTGGGGATCGTCGAAGAGCCGGTCGGGGCGGCGGCTTTCGCGGGCCCGCAGGCCGGCGACGCCGACCGCGGTCCGGCCCACGGCGGGCAGGGACTCCGTCATGATCCCCAACCTACGCCCGACTTTCCGCCGTGGTGGCCGCCCGCGCCGGCTCGCTAGCGTGACGGGCATGCGACTCGGGGTGGTGTGCGGGGTCCTCGCGGTGCTCCTGTCCGGTGCGGTGGCCCCGGCGGCCGCGGCGCCCGCGGCGAGCGAACCGGTCTACGACTACGCGAAAGCGATCCGCGAAACCGTCTGGGTCGACATCGGCCACGACGGCGACGGCGACGGCCGCTCCGACCGCGTCGCCGCCGACATCGTGCGGCCGGGCGAGGCCACCTCGCCGGTGCCGGTGATCATGGACGCGAGCCCGTACTACTCGTGCTGCGGGCGCGGCAACGAGAGCGAGCTGAAGTCGTACGACAGCGCCGGGAAACCGGTGAAGTTCCCGCTGTTCTACGACAACTACTTCGTGCCGCGCGGGTACGCGGTCGTGCTCGTCGACCTGGCCGGGACGAACCGCTCGGCCGGCTGCGCGGACGTCGGCGGTGCTTCGGACGTCGACTCGGCGCGCAAGGTCGTCGACTGGCTCAACGGCCGCGCGAGCGGCTACAGCGCCAAGACCGGCGGCAGCGCGGTGACGGCGGGCTGGAGCACCGGGAACGTCGGGATGATCGGCAAGTCCTACGACGGCACGATCGCGAACGGCGTCGCGGCGACCGGCGTCGCCGGGCTGAAGACGATCGTGCCGATCTCGGCGATCAGCTCCTGGTACGACTACTACCGCTCCGACGGCGCGACGTTCGGCTTCAACCCGGCCGGGCTCGCGCAGACGGTCGAGGCGCGCAACGGCGGGCAGAACTGCTCGGCGCAGAACCAGGTCCTGACGCAGGGCGCCACCGCGAACGGCGACTACGGGCCGCTGTGGGCGGACCGGGACTACGTGAAGAGCGCGGGCAACGTGCGGGCGAGCGTGCTGCTTTCCCACGGCGTCAACGACCTGAACGTCAAGACCATCCACTTCGGACAGTGGTGGGCCGGGCTGAACGTCGAGAAGAAGATCTGGCTGGCGCAGACCGGGCACGTCGACCCGTTCGACTACCGCCGCGCGGACTGGGTCGACCTGCTGCACCGGTGGTTCGACCACTACCTGCTCGGCATCGACAACGGCGCCCAGAACGGGCCGCAGGCGAGCGTCGAGCGGCAGCCGGACCAGTGGGTGGACCAGAGCGCGTACCCGGCGGCGAACGCGGTGGCGACGACGTTGCGGCCGGGCGCATCCGGCAAGCTGGGCACCACACCGGCGACCGGGACGGCGTCCTTCACCGACAACCCCGGCTTGGGCGAGGACACCTGGGTGACGAGCCCGGGCAGCGCGGCGTTGACGTACTCGACCGGGACACTGGCCTCGGACCTGCAGGTCTCGGGAACTTCGACGATCACCGTGACGGCGACGCCGAGCACGTCGTCGGCCCGCGTGTCGGCGCTGCTGGTCGACCTGGGCGCGGCGACGATCCGCAACTTCGCCGGCAGCGGCGAGGGGATCAAGACGGGCACGGCGGAGAACTGCTGGGGCTCGTCGACGCCGGGCGACGACGCTTGCTACCGGATCACGTCGGCGGACGTGAAGAAGGTGAACTACACGATCCTCAGCCGGGGCTGGGCGGACCTGGCGAACTACGCGTCGCTGTCGCAGGAACGGCCGCTGACCCCGGGGACGGCGTACACGATGACGTTCCGGCTGGCGTCGACCGACCACGTGGTGCCCCGCGGCCACGCCTTGGCGTTGATCATCGGCGGCACGGACGGCAGCTTCATCCGCGGTCCGGCCCAGCCGGGCCGGGTGACGCTGGACCTGGCGAAGACGACGGTGTCGGTCCCGCTGGCCGGCGTCGTCCCGGCGGCGACGACCCACCCGGTTCCCGCCGGCGGCGAGCACGTGCCGTCGGCGGGCCGGGCGGACCTGCGCTAGTTCGCCTCGGCGGGAGCCGTCCGGGTCGCTGCCTTCCGCTGCAGTGCGCGGACGATCGGCTCCACCACCCGGGCCGCCGTCGGGCCGAGGATCGCCATCAGCAGCACGTACGCCGTGGCCAACGCGGCCAGCTCGCCGTCGACCGCTCCCGCCGTCACCGCCAGTCCCGCGATCACGATCGAGAACTCGCCCCGGGCCACCAACGCCGCCCCGGCCCGGGCCCGGCCCAAGCGGCCGATGCCCTGCCGGCGCGCCGCCCACCAGCCGGTTCCCACCTTCGTCAGCGTCGTCACCACGGCGAGCACGATCGCCCAGCCGAGCACCGGCGGGATCGACGCCGGGTTCGTGTTGAGGCCGAACACCACGAAGAACACCGCCGCGAACAAGTCCCGCAGCGGCTCCAGCAGGTGCGTCGCGTTCTCCGCCGTCGAGCCCGAGATCGCGATGCCGAGCAGGAACGCCCCGACCGCCGCCGACACCTGCATCGCCGAGGCCACGCCCGCCACCAGCAGGGCCGCGCCCAGCACCTTGAGCAGGAACACCTCGCGGTCGGGGCTGTCGACCGCCGCCGAGACGTACCGGCCGAACTTCAGCGCGATCACCAGCACCACCGTGATCACCAGCAGCGAGATCCCGACGGCCTCCATGCCGCCGAGCAGCGACACCCCGCCCAGCACCGCCGTGAGGATCGGCAGGTAGAGCGCCATCACCAGGTCCTCGAACACAAGGATCGACAACACCACCGGCGTTTCGCGGTTGCCGAGCCGGCCCAGGTCGCCGAGCACCTTCGCGACGATGCCGGACGACGAGATGTACGTGACGCCCGCCATCACCATCGCGCCGACCGGGCCCCAGCCCAGCAGCAGCGCCACCGCCGCGCCGGGGGCGGCGTTGAGGACGATGTCGAGCAGGCCCGCGATCCAGGACCGGCGCAGGCCGGTGAACAGCTCGGCCGCGGAGTACTCGAGGCCGAGCAGCAGGAGCAGCAGCACGACGCCGATTTCGCTGGCCAGGTGCGTGAAGCCGCCGATGTCGGTCAGCGGGATCAGCCCGCCGGAGCCGAAGCAGAGGCCGCCGAGCAGGTACAGCGGGATGGGGGAGAGGCCGATCTTGCCGGCCAGGCGCCCGAGCGCGCCCAGCACGAAGAAGACCGCCCCCAGTTCGATCAGGGACAGCGCGGTGTGGTCCATCGCGGGATCAGCCGTACTTGAGGATCTTGGCGGCGGCTTCGAGCCCCTCGCTCGTGCCGACCGCGACGAGCAGGTCGCCACCGGTGAGCGTGAAGTCCGGTGTCGGCGACGGGTGCACCTGGCCGGCCCGCGCCACCGCGACCACCGAGACGCCGGTGCGGGTGCGCATCGCCGTGTCGCCGAGCGTCCGGCCGTCGAACGGGCCGGACGGCTTGATCGGCAGCTGCCGCGTGCTGATCCCCGGCAGGTCCCGGTGCTCCTCCGTGAGCTGGGCGACCAGCTGCGGCGCGCCGAGCAGGTTGGCCAGCGTGCCCGCCTCGTCCGCGGTCAGCGGGATCGAGGCGGCGCAGGCGTCGGCGTCGTCCGCCTTGGACACGATGAGCTCGGTGTGGCCGTCCCGCTGGGTCACGACCCCGATGCGGCGGCCCGTCCGGGTGCTGAAGTCCTTGCGGACCCCGATGCCGGGCAGGGGGGTTACTTCGACGTTCACCCAACCACCGTAACTCACGTGTCCGATTCGCGACGTTCAGCCGAGCAGCAGGAGCAGGGCGGCGACGACCATCACGGCGGCGGTCAGGCCGTGGACGCCGAAGGCGGTGGCCTTCTTCCCGCGGTGGCGCAGCACGATCAGCATGTCGAAGACGGGCCAGAGGGCCGCGGTGAGGATGACCCAGCCCAGCGCGTGCGCGTCGCCGTAGACCATCAGGGCCAGCGGGATGAGGCCGGCGCCGACGTCTCGGCCGCCCTTGACGTTCAAGAAGCTCTCGGCGTTCTCGGGAACTTCGGTGAAGCCGAAGCCCGCGGCGATCTTCGCCGGTGCGAACAGGTAGTTGAGGCCGACGTAGATGATCCCGAGCGAGACGAGCGCGACGAGGATGTAGCCGGTGACGACCATGGTGTTCCCTCCAGTGGTTTTCTAGCATCGCTAGGATTGCTAGCAACGCTAACCTAGCGACGCTAGTTTGTCTAGCAGTGCTAGCATGTGACCTATGACCCAGCGACAGCGGCGTGTGCGCGACCGGACCGAGCGGGGGCAGCGGATCGTCGCCGCGGCCAGGGAGCTGGCCGAGGCGGAGGGCTGGGACGCGGTCACCACCCGGCGGCTCGCGGGCCTGATCGAGTACAGCCAGCCGGTGCTCTACAGCCACTTCCCCGGCGGCAAGGACGCGATCATGGCGGCCGCCGCGCTGGAGGGCTTCGCGGAGCTGGCCGCGGCACTGGCCGCAGCGCGCGACGGCGGTATCGCCGGGATCGCGGGCGCGTACATCGAGTTCGCCGACGCGAAACCGGCGCTCTACGACGCGATGTTCACGCTCGCGTCCGAGCTGCGGTTCGCCAGGGACGACACCCCCGAGGTGATGAAGGCGAACTTCGCGGAGCTCCTCGCGGTCATCGAACCGGTGGCGGGCCGGCAGGACGCCGGCCCGCTGACCGAGGTGTTCTGGAGCACGCTGCACGGCCTGGTCACCCTCGACCGGGGGCACCGGCTGTCGCCCGCCCACCGTGACGAGCGCCTCGCCCTCGTGGTGGCGCGCTTCGGCACGCGGGCCGACTGATCTCCTCCTCGGCCCGACCGGCAGAATGGGGGACGGCCGATCGAGATACAAGAACGCGAGGAGAGTGCCGGTGACGGGAGCCCTACGTGGTGTGGTCGCGCTGGACGGCCCGTCGGGGACCGGGAAGACCACCGTCGCGCGCAAGCTCGCCCAGCGGCTCGGGGCCGGCTACCTCGACACCGGCGCCATGTACCGGATGGTCACCCTCGCCGTGCTGCGGGCCGGCGTCGACCCGGCCGACGCGGACGCCGTCGCCCGGCTCGCCGACAGCGCCGACTTCGCCATCGGCACCAGCCCGGACCGGCCCGAGATCCGGCTGGCGGGCGAGGACGTCGCCGCCGACATCCGCGGCCCCGAGGTCACCAAGGCCGTTTCGCCGGTCTCCGCCGTCCCGCACGTGCGGGAGCTGCTGGTCGCCCGGCAGCGGCAGATCATCGACGACGTCGTCGGCCACCGCGGCGGGATCGTCGTCGAAGGCCGGGACATCGGCACGGTCGTCGCGCCCGACTCGCCGCTCAAGGTCTTCCTCACCGCGTCCGCCGACGTCCGCGCGTCGCGCCGCAGCACCCAGGACACCGCCGCCGGCCGGAAGTCGTCGGTCGCCGACGCACTGGCCAGCGTCGAACGCCGCGACCACCTCGACTCGACCCGCGCCGCCTCGCCGCTGCGCGCGGCCGACGACGCCGTGCACGTCGACACCTCGGAACTGTCGATCGACCAGGTGATCGTCGCCCTCAGCGAGCTGGCCAGCCACCGCGGCATCCTCGAAGGCTGCAACGCCGAGGTAGCTCGATGAGCGCTGACGGACTGCCTGCGGGCTCCGTCGGCGCACTCCACGACGCCGGGCGGGTCTTCGCCCGGTACTATCTGCGGTCGGCCTTCCGCGTCCGGGTGCACGGCCGCGAGCGCATGCCCGCCACCGGGTCGGTGCTGGTGATCGCCAACCACAGCTCCATGATCGAACCGCAGCTGATCTTCGGAATGCTTCCCCGGCGTTCGGCGTTCCTGGTCAAGGCCGAGATGTTCGGCGGCATCGTCGGCAGGTTCATGCTGGCGATCGGGCAGATCCCGCTCAAGCGCGGCGAGATCGACCGCAAACCGCTGATGACCGCGGTCGGCGTGCTGAAGGACGGCGGTGTCGTGGGCATCTTCCCCGAGGGGACCCGCGGGGCCGGCGACGTCGGCGCGGCCGAACGCGGAGCGGCCTGGCTCGTCCGGGCCTCCGGCGCGACCGTGCTCCCGGTCGCGACGCGGGGGACGCGCAAGCCGGCCGACGGCAGACGACGGTTCCGGCCGCGGGTGGACATCCTCGTGGGGGAGCCGTTCACGCCGAAGGTCGGCCCCGGGAAGACCGGGCTCGACCAGGGCACCGAAGAGCTGCGCGGCGAGCTCGCGGCGCTCGTGAAGACTTTGGACGATTGGCGTTCCGAAAACGGATTCGTTACGCCATAAGGGAAATTGGGTAGTAATGGAAGAGTTCGACAGCGTCGGCGAAGTCGACGGCACCTGGTCCGACGAGACCGAGTTCGCCGCGCTCGACGCGCAGATCGAGGCGGCGGAAGCGGCCGAGGAGGCTGCCCTCGGGCAACCGGTGCTCGCCGTGGTCGGCCGTCCCAACGTGGGCAAGTCGACGCTGGTCAACCGCATCCTCGGCCGCCGCGAAGCCGTCGTGCAGGACGTGCCGGGCGTGACCCGCGACCGCGTCGCCTACGACGCGTACTGGGGCGGCCGGAAGTTCACCCTGGTCGACACCGGCGGCTGGGAGCCGGACGCGACCGGGCTGCAGGCGTCGGTCGCCGCGCAGGCCGAGCTGGCGATGCAGACCGCGGACGCCGTGCTGCTGGTCATCGACGCGACCGTCGGCGCCACCGCCACCGACGAGGCCGTCTCGAAGGTCCTGCGCCGTTCGAAGAAGCCCGTGCTGCTGGCCGCGAACAAGGTCGACGACGACCGCCTGCTCGCGGACACCGCGTCGCTGTGGTCGCTCGGCCTCGGCGAGCCGCACCCGGTCAGCGCGCTGCACGGCCGCAGCTCCGGCGACCTGCTCGACGCCATCCTCAAGGCCCTGCCCGAGGCGCCGCGCGAAGGCGGCGCCGTCTCGGCGGGCCCGCGGCGCGTCGCGCTGGTCGGCAAGCCGAACGTCGGCAAGTCGAGCCTGCTGAACAAGCTTTCCGGCGAAGAGCGCTCGGTCGTCGACTCGGTCGCGGGGACCACCGTCGACCCGGTCGACTCGCTGGTCGAGCTGGACGGCGAGACCTGGCGGTTCGTCGACACCGCGGGCCTGCGCAAGCGCGTGAACTTCGCCGCCGGCGCCGAGTACTACGCGTCGCTGCGCACCAAGACCGCGATCGACGCGGCCGAGGTCGCGATCGTGCTGCTGGACGCGGCCGAGCCGATCTCGGAGCAGGACCTGCGCGTGCTGACCATGGTCGTCGAGGCCGGGCGCGCCTGCGTGCTCGCCTTCAACAAGTGGGACCTGGTCGACGAGGACCGCCGGCACGCGATGGTCCGCGAGCTGGAGCGCGGCCTGGTCCGGGTGCCGTGGGCGGAGAAGGTCAACATCTCGGCGCTGACCGGCCGCTCGGTGCGCAAGATCGCCCCGGCGCTGCGGACGGCGCTGGCGTCGTGGGACAAGCGGGTGCCGACCGGCCAGCTCAACGCGTGGCTGTCCGACCTCATCGCGGCCACGCCGCCGCCGGTCCGCGGCGGCAAGCAGCCGAAGGTGCTGTTCGCGACGCAGGCCGGCATCCGGCCGCCGACGCTGGTGCTGTTCACCACCGGTTTCCTCGAGGCGGGTTACCGCCGGTTCATCGAGCGCAAGTTCCGCGAGCAGTTCGGTTTCGCGGGCAGCCCCGTTCGGGTGAATGTGCGGGTTCGCGAAAAGAAGGCGAAACCGAAGATCGGCGGAAAAGCCGCGCGCACGCGGTAAGACTGCTCAAGGGTGAGGTCCGACACTCCGTCGTGACCCTGTGGATACCTTTTCTTCATTCGCGGGTATCGTGGATGGTCGTTGCGGGCGCCTCAACCGGAGAGCAAGCCCGGTTGAGGCTCCCGAAAGGTGAGTGGTGGGCTTGCGCGCCCATGGTTCGTCTCTGCACGTCTTCGTTCTCCTCGAGGCGAACGCCTGATGACCGTCACGATCGAACCCACCGGTTCCGCCCTCGAGGTCACGGTCGCCGACCGGGCGCTGTTCTGGTCCGGCCTCGGCGCGAGCGAGCGCACCCTGCTCGACATCGTCGCGGAGACCGCCGAGCGGCACCCCACCGCCGCCGCGATCGACGACGGCACCACCACCCTGACCTACCGGCGGCTGCTCGAGGAGATCGACGCCTACGGCCGCCGCCTGCGCGGGTACGGCGTCGGCCTCGGCGACCGCGTCGGCATCCGGATCTCCTCCGGCACCGCCGAGCTGTACGTCGCGATCCTCGCCACCCTGTCCGTGGGCGCCGCCTACGTGCCGGTCGACGCGGACGACCCGGACGAGCGCGCCGAGCTGGTCTTCGAAGAGGCCCAGGTCGCGGCCGTCGCGACCGACGGCAAGATCGAGGTCCACTCGACGCCGGGCGGCCGTGACGACGTTCCCGGCCCGGCCGACGACGCGTGGATAATCTTCACCTCCGGGTCCACCGGCAAGCCCAAGGGCGTCGCGGTCACCCACGCGAGTGCCGCCGCCTTCGTCGACGCCGAAGCCGAGCTCTTCCTCGCCGACGAGCCGATCGGCCCCGGCGACCGCGTCCTGGCCGGCCTGAGCGTCGCCTTCGACGCCTCCTGCGAAGAGATGTGGCTGGCCTGGCGCCACGGCGCCTGCCTGGTCCCGGCGCCGCGCGCGCTGGTGCGCACCGGTGTCGACCTCGGCCCGTGGCTGGTCGCGCAGCGCATCACCGTCGTCTCGACCGTGCCGACGCTGGCCGCGCTGTGGCCCGCCGACGCGCTCGAAGACGTCCGCCTGCTCATCTTCGGCGGCGAAGCGTGCCCGCCGGAGCTGGCCGAGCGCGTCGCCGTCGAAGGCCGCGAAGTCTGGAACACCTACGGCCCGACCGAGGCCACCGTCGTCGCCTGCGCCGCGCAGCTGACCGGCGAGGGCCCGGTCCGGATCGGCCTGCCGCTGGCCGGCTGGCAGCTCGCGGTGGTCAACGACGAGGGCGAGCCGGTCGCCATGGGCGAGACCGGCGAGCTGGTCATCGGCGGCGTCGGGCTGGCCCGCTACCTCGACGCGGAGAAGGACGCCGAGAAGTTCGCGGCCCTGCCGTCGCTGGGCTGGCAGCGCGCCTACCGCTCCGGCGACATGGTCCGCGCCGAAGAGGAAGGCTTGCTGTTCCTCGGCCGCCTGGACGAGCAGGTCAAGCTCGGCGGCCGCCGCATCGAGCTGGGCGAGGTCGACGCCGCGCTGCAGGCCCTGCCCGGCGTGCAGGGCGCGGCCGCCGCGATCCGCCGCACCAAGGCGGGCAACCAGGTCCTCGTCGGCTACGTCGTGCCCGCCGCCGGCGTCCCGTTCGACCAGGACGACGTCGCGACCCGGCTGCGCGAGCACCTGCCCGCCGCGCTGGTGCCGCTGCTGGCCGTCGTCGACGACCTGCCGACCCGCACGTCCGGCAAGGTCGACCGGGCCGCGCTCCCGTGGCCGCTGTCCACTGTGGACGCCACCGGGCTGTCGCCGACCGAGACGTGGCTCGCCGAAGGCTGGGCCGAGATCCTCGGCGTGTCGGTCGACGACCCGAAGGCCGACTTCTTCACCCACGGTGGCGGCAGCCTCACCGCCGCGCAGGTCGTCGCGCGCATCCGCACCCGCCACCCGCAGGTGTCGGTCGCCGACATCTACGCCCACCCCAAGCTGGGCGCCCTGGCCGCGATGCTGGACGCGCTGAGCGGCCAGGCCACCGAGCGCCGCGAGATCGCGCCGGCCCCACGTCGCGCCGGTGTCGTCCAGTCGCTGCTGATGGTCCCGCTGATGGGTCTGGTCGGCCTTCGCTGGGCGACGCTCGCCGCGGCGCTGTCGAACGTCCTGGCCCTGCTCGGGTTCGCCTGGGCGCCGACGCTGAGCTGGGCCTGGATCGGCCTGGCCTGGGTGGTGCTGTTCAGCCCAGCGGGCCGGATCGCCATCGCCGCGGGTGGCGCTCGCGTGCTGCTGTCGGGCGTGCAGCCCGGCACCTACCCGCGCGGCGGGAGTGTCCACTTGCGACTGTGGACGGCCGAGAAGCTGGCCGAGTTCTCCGGCGCGGACAGCGTCGCCGGCGCGTCGTGGATGACCACGTACGCGAAGGCGCTCGGCGCGCGGATCGGCAAGGACGTCGACCTGCACTCGCCGCCGCCGGTCACCGGCTTCCTCAAGCTGGGCCGCGGTGCCGCGATCGAGCCCGAGGTCGACCTGTCCGGGCACTGGGTCGACGGCGACGTCGTGCACATCGGCAAGGTCCGCGTCGGTGCGGAAGCCCGGGTCGGCGCGCGCAGCACGCTCTTCCCGGGGGTTCGCATCGGCAAGGGCGCGGAGATCGCCGCCGGATCGACCGTCCGCGGTGCCGTCCCGGCCGGGCAGCGCTGGGCCGGCTCGCCCGCCGCGCGCGTGGCCAAGGACGAGCGCGACGCGCTGAAGTGGCCGTCGAGCCGCCCGCCGCGGTCGCACTTCTGGGCCGCCGTCTACGGTGCGACCTCCCTGGCGCTCGGCTTCCTGCCCGGCGTGGCCGCCCTCGCCGGGGTCGCCGTGCTCGGCTACGCGATCGCCGGTGCGCCGACGCTGCTGGACGCGTTCACCCGCGCGCTGGTCTTCGTCCCGGCCGCGACCGCCGCGTACTTCCTCGCGTACATGCTGCTCGTGCTCGTCGGCGTCCGGTGCCTGAGCATCGGCATGGTCGAGGGCTACCACCCGGTGCACGGCCGCGTCGCGTGGCAGGTCTGGGCCACCGAGCGCCTGATGAGCATGGCCCGCGAAGGCCTGTTCCCGTTGTACGCCAGCCTCTTCACGCCGGTGTGGCTGCGGCTGCTCGGCGCGAAGGTCGGCCGCAACGTCGAGGCGTCGACCGTGCTGGCGCTGCCGAAGATGACCAAGGTCGACAGCGGCGCGTTCCTGGCCGACGACACCATGGTCGCCACCTACGAGCTCGGCCACGGCTGGCTGCACGTCGCCCCGGCCCGGATCGGCAAGCAGGCGTTCCTCGGCAACTCGGGGATGACCGCGCCCGGCCGGTCGGTGCCCAAGCGCGGCCTGGTCGGTGTCCTGTCGTCGACGCCGCTGAAGGCGAAGAAGGGCTCGTCGTACCTCGGGATGCCGCCGCTGCCGGTGCGCCGCGCGATCGGCGAGGCCGACACGAGCCGCACCTACACCCCGGCGCTGCACCTCAAGGCGGCGCGGGCGCTGGTCGAGCTGTGCCGGATCGTCCCGGTGATGTGCGGGGTCGCGTTGACCGTCTCGGTCGCCTTCGGGCTGCTGCGGGCGGCTTCTGTGTTCGGCTTCGGCGTGGCGCTACTGCTCGCCGGGCCTGCGTTGCTGGCCGCCGGGGTCGTCGCGGCGCTGACCGCGACCGTCATGAAGTGGCTGCTGGTCGGCAAATTCCGCGAAATCGACCACCCGCTGTGGAGCTCCTTCGTCTGGCGCAACGAGCTGGCCGACACCTTCGTCGAGGCCCTGGCCGTGCCGTGGCTGATCGGCTCGGTCGGCGGCACCCCGCTGCTGACCGCGTGGCTGCGCACGATGGGCGTCAAGATCGGCCGCGGCGTCTGGCTCGAGACGTACTGGCTGCCCGAAGCGGACCTCGTTTCGCTGGGCGACGGCGCGACGATCAACCGCGGCTGCGTCGTCCAGACGCACTTGTTCCACGACCGGATCATGAGCATGTCGCGCGTGGCGCTAGGCGAAGGCGCCACGCTCGGCCCGCACGGCATCGTGCTGCCGGGCGCCGGCATCGGCGCGCGCACCACGGTCGGCCCGGGCTCGCTGGTGACCCGCGGCGACGAGGTGCCGGCCGACACGCGCTGGCTCGGCAACCCGATCTCCGCGTGGATGGGTAAGTAGAAGGTCACGAAGTACCCGCCTGGCTCGCCGGACTCACACGTGGCGTGCGAGCCTGGTTCGGTACGTCGGTACGAGGAAAGGTTCGGCACGGGTGATTTCGAAGGCTCCGGCACCCGGCGCGGATACTTCCGGTGATCCCTACCTCCCCGCGCACGGCAACGGCGGTTACCGGGTCCGGCACTACGAGCTGAACCTCGACTACAAGGTCGCGCCGAACCGGCTTTCGGCGTCCGCGGTCCTCACCGCCGAGGCGACGCAGGCGCTTTCCCGCGTCAGCCTGGACTTCGGCGAGTTCCGGATCAACCGAGTGCTCGTCGACGGAAAGCCGGCGAAGTACCTCAAGCGCGGCGCGAAGCTGCACGTCCGCCCGGCGAAGCCGATCGCTTCGGGTGCCGAGTTCCTCATCGAGGTGCACTACGTCGGCAACCCGCGTCCGGTGCGCAGCCGCTGGGGCGACGTCGGCTGGGACGAGCTGACCGACGGCGCGCTCGTGGCGAGCCAGCCGGTCGGGGCGCCGTCGTGGTACCCGTGCAACGACCACCCGTCGGACAAGGCGTCGTACCGGGTGACCCTGACGACGGCGTCGCCGTACCAGGTCGCCGTCACCGGCAACCTGATCGAGCGTTCCATCGGCGGCAGCACCACGCGGTGGGTGTTCGAGCGGCCGGAACCGACGGCGACGTACCTGATGAGCGTCCAGATCGGCCGGTACGACGAGCTGGAGCTGACCGGCCGCGGCTGGTTCCCGCACACCGGCGTCGGGACCCGCCGGTTCACGCTCGGCTTCGGCCGCGGTCACGTCGATTCGGTGCTGGAGACGGTGCCGCAGCGGGCCGCGGTGCCCCCGCGGCTGAGGCGGGCGTTCGAGCGCGACTTCGGGCGGCAGGGCCGGATGATCGAGCTGCTGCAGCGGCTGTTCGGCCCGTATCCGTTCGAGGAGTACGTCATCGTCGTCACCGACGACGACCTCGACGACCCGATCGAGGCCCAGGGCATGGCGATCTTCGGCGCCAACCACGTCGACGGCCGCCGCACGCACGAGCGGCTGGTGGTGCACGAGCTGGCCCACCAGTGGTTCGGCAACAGCCTGACGGTGGCGGACTGGCGGCACATCTGGCTGAACGAGGGCTTCGCGACGTACGCGGAGTGGCTGTGGTCCGAGGAGTCGGGCGGCCAGCCGGCTTCGGCTTTGGCCCGCAGCTGGCACACGCGCATCAAGGCCAAGCCGGCCGACGTCCGGATCGCGGACCCCGGGGTCTCGCGGATGTTCGACGAGCGCGTGTACAAGCGCGGCGGGCTGACGCTGCACGCGCTGCGGGCGGAGATCGGGGATCCGGCGTTCTTCGCGTTGCTGAAGGCGTGGACCGGGGATCACCGGCACGGGTTGGTGACCACCGAGCAGTTCGTCGCGCTGGCCGAGGCTTACGCGGCCCGGTCGCTGGACGCGTTCTTCACCCGGTGGCTGTGGACGCCGGCGCTGCCGCCGCTCCCCGGCGCCTAGACCGCCCGGATAGCGTCCACCAGCCAGACCGCGCCCGGGATCCGGACCCCTTCCGGGGTTTCGTACGCCTCGAGCCCCTCCTCCAGGTGCGCGCGCGTCCGTTCGACGACATCCGGGTCGAGTCCGGCGAGGTTGGTGCGGACCGGCCCCTGGCCGAGGATGAACGCGGCCGCGTCGGCGGCGTCGCGGCCGTAGTCCATCGGCGCGGTGACCGGCTCGACCCGGATGCCGGTGAACCCGGCCGCGTCGAGCACCTCGCGGATACGGGCCGGGTCGACCAGGGACCCCATCCCGCGTGACGCGGGTGAGGGGGCGCGCATCAGGGGCTGGAGCGCCGCGGTCGCGCGGGCGTAGTCGCTGTCGGGGCCGCCGCCCTGAGGGCCGAGGAACGCCAGCCGCCCGTCGGCCCGCAGCCCGCGCCGGATGTTGGCGAACGCGGCCACCGGGTCTTCGAAGAACATCACCCCGCCGCGGCTGAGCGCGACGTCGAATCCGCGGTCGGGGAACGGGTGGACCTGGGCGTCTCCCTGCTCGAACCGGACGTTGGCCAGGTCCTGCGCCGCCGCGTCGGCGCGGGCGCGCTCCAGCATCGGGGCCGAGAGGTCGATCCCGACGACGTGTCCGCGGGAGGCGCGCCGCGCGGCCAGCAGCGTGACGTGGCCGGTGCCGCAGCCGACGTCGAGGACCCGGTCGTCGGGGGCGATCGCGGCAGCCCGGAAGAGGTCGTCGTTGAAGGCGCCGACGATGGCGTTGTAGCGGGCGCGGTTCCGCGCCCAGTGCGCACCCTCCCAGCCGTTCCAGGCTTCGGCTTGCCGGGTGTTGACGATGGCCTGCATGGGCTCCTCCGTTACTAGAGTTGTACTCTAGATGTACACTCCAGTAATGGTGGAGCGCAAGAAACGGGTCCGCGATGCCGCGGGGACGCGCCGGCGGATGCTGGAGGCGGCGCGCGAACTGTTCGTCCGCAACGGCTACGGCGCGACGACCCTCAAGGACATCGCCGATCAGGCCGGTGTCGCCGTGCAGACGATCTACTTCGTCTTCGGCAACAAGCGCGTGCTGCTCAAGGAACTGGTCGACGTCGCGATCGCGGGTGACCTGGAGCCGGTCGCGACGATGGACCGGCCGTGGTTCCGGGAGGCCGTCGCGGCGCCGGCCGCCGAGGCCCACGTGCGGCTGCACGTCCGCGGGACGCGGGCGATCCTGGAGCGCGTCGCCCCGATCGTCGAGATGCTGCGCGCGGCCGCCTCGGCCGACCCGGCGATCGCCGGGCAGTGGGATGCCGGCGCCGACCCCCGGTTCGCCGTCCACCTCGAAGCCGCGCGGTCCCTGGTGGCCAAGCCGGGCGTGCGGGCCGGGATGACCGCCGAGCACGCGGCCGACCTGCTGTTCGGGCTGCTGAGCCCGGAGCTCTACCAGGTGTTCGTCCGTGACCGCGGCTGGTCGCCCGAGCGGTGGGAACGCTGGGCGGCCGACACCCTGATCGCCCAGATCTGCCGCGAGGCCTGAGCCATACATCGGATGTCTCTGCAGCTTTCCGGGTGAACCGTCCTGGATTTTCGGGACGCCTTCTGCAAGTATGGCCGCACGCCGCCAGCTGAACTCGTCAAACGTAGTATGTATCCGAAGGGATGCTTCATGGACGCAGTGTCGCGGCGTACGGTGCTTCGCTCGGCATCGGTGGCGGTGGGGGCCGCCGCGTTCGGGGGACTCTGGGCCCAAGCCCCGTCGCCCGCCGCCGCGAGTGGCGGGAACCCGCACCGGGACGTCGCCGGCGATGCGCGCATGGTCTGGCAGCGGCTCCCCAAGAACTGGCAGGAAGGTCCCTTCCTCGCCAACGGCTACCTCGGCGCCCAGGTCTACGCCGGCAAGACGCCGGAAACCCTCAAGGTCATGCTGAGCCACACCCAGGTGCAGGACCAGCGGATCCAGTGGGAAGCCGGCATCGGGCTGTCCCGCCTGCCGATCGGTTACCTCACGCTCACCCTGGCCGGCGCCGTCACCGCCGTCGACTGGACGCTCGACCTCTACAACGCCGAACTCGGCGGCACCATCACCACCACCCGCGGCTCGGTCGCGTTCTCCGCCGTCGTGCACAACGACCTCGGCGTCCTGCTCGTCTCGCTGACCCCCAGCCCCGGCGAGCAGGGCGCCGCCTGGACGTTCCAGCCGCTGGAGTCGGCGACGACGCGGACCGTCCGCAAGCCGCCCGAGTACGTCGCCAACCCCGCCCCCGAGATCGCGGAGGGGTACTGCGCGCAGCCCCTGCTCGCCGGCGGCGGGTACACCACGGCGTGGCGGGAGCGCGCGATCGGCACGAGACGGCTGCTCGCCGCCACCGTCGCCTACAGTTTCCCGGGCACCACGCACACCGCGGACGCCCGCAGGAGTGTCGAGAAAGCGCTTGCCGCGAACCCGGACGCGCTGCTGGCCCGGCACCGCCGCTGGTGGAACGACTACCACCGCCGCAGCTTCGTTTCGGTGCCGGACAAGCAGGTCCAGCGGTTCTACTGGATCCAGCTGTACAAGATCGCGGCCGCCACCCGCGCGGACGGGCCGGTCGTGTCCGAGTGGGGACCGTGGTTCCCCGAGGTCGGCAACAGCTGGACCGCGGTCTGGTGGAACCTCAACGTCCAGGTCACCTACCCGATCGTCAACAGCAGCAACCACCCCGAACTCGACGCCGTCACCGAAACCTTCCGGCGCGACCACGCGAACCTCGAGACGTCCGTGCCGCCCGCCTACCGCGACGGCGACACCTACGCCCTTTCCCACCCCGGGGACTGGCGGCTGCGGCCCGGCGGCACGCGCTCGGTCGGCGTCCCCGGGACGACGTCCAAAACGGACCAGACCGGGAACCTGTTGTGGGGCTTGCACAACGTCTGGCTCGCCTATCGCCACCACCTGGACACCCGGGTCCTGCGGGACGTCCTGTACCCGACGCTGGCCAAGGCACTGAACTTCTACCGCCACTTCCTGGTCACCGGCCCGGACGGGTTCCTGCACCTGCCGCTGACCCGCTCGCCGGAGTACGCCGACGCGCCCGACTGCACCTACGACCTGTCGCTGATCCGGTGGGCCGCCCGGACGCTCGTCGACACCGCGCGGATCCTGCGGCTGGACGAACCGCGCGTGCCGGCCTGGCGGGAGATCGGCGCGAAACTCGTGCCCTACCACGAAGATCCCGCCAACGGCGTGCTGATCGGCGACGGCGTCCCGCTCGCCGCGTCGCACCGGCACTTCTCCCACCTGCTGTGGCTCTACCCGCTGCGGGAGAAGGTCTGGGACTCCCCGGCGGACCGCGGCCTCATGAGCCGGACGTTCGACCACTGGGCCGCCGACCAGTCCGCCTGGCACGGCTACAGCTACGCGGCCGCGTCCTCGATGAAGTCCGTGATGGACGCGCCCGAGGAAGCGTTGCACTACCTGAAGTTCTTCCTCGACCGGAACGTCGTGGCCGACACGGAGCTGACCGCGAACACGATGTACCGCGAGGGCGCCAACTTCGCCATCGAAAGCCCGATCACCGCCGCCCAGTCCGTGGTGGACATGCTGATGCAGGGTTCCGGCGGTGTGCTCAAGGTCTTCCCGTCGGTGTCGGCGACCTGGCGGGACGCCTCGATCGCCGGCCTGCGCGCGGAGGGTGCGTTCCTCGTGGACGCCTCCCGCCGCGACGGCCGGACGGAGTTCGTCCGCGTGCACAGCGAAGCCGGTGAACCCCTGGTCCTCCAGCACGGCGTCGCCGGTGACGTCGACGTCCGCGACGAGCACGGCCGCCGCCTGCCGTGGCGCCCGGCCGGGCCCGGGCGGATCGCGATCGGGCTGCGCCGCGGCGGCACCGCCGTCGTCACCCCGCGGGGCGGGCGGCCGGACTGCGCGCCGCGGGACGTCCCCGCCCTCGGCCCGGCGCCGGCGTGGGGCCTGCCGAGCTGACACCCGCTTTTCGACGAGGAGGTCGAATGGACATCACCCGCAGGACCGTGCTCGGTGGGGCGCTCGCCGGGATCGCCGCCGCCGGCCTGCCGTCCGGGCCCGCCTTCGCCGCCGAGCCCGGTGGTGACGACTTCGGCTGGGCCGGGTTCCTCGGCACCGCCGACCTGTACTGGCGGCGAATGCCGAAGACCTGGTACGAGGGACCGTTCCTGGGCAACGGGTTCCTCGGCTCCGGCATCTACGCCGAGCCGGGGCAGAACGCGGTCCGGTTCAACGTCCAGCACAGCCAGGTCCAGGACCACCGGCCGGAGTTCGGCTCGCTGTTCGGCCTGGCGCGGCTGCCGATCGGGTACTTCACGCTCGAACCGGTCGGGGCGATCACCGCGATCGACTGGCGGATGGACCTGTGGAACGCCGAGCTGACCGGCACGGTCACGACGGCCGCGGGCAGCCTGAGCCTGCGCGCGATCGTCCACACCGGACAGTCGTTGCTCGCCGTCGAGATCCGGCCCTCCGAAGGGGAACGCGGGTTCAAGTGGGTGTTCCACCCGGCGGTCGCGGTCAGCCCGCGCGCCGATCCGGTGTGGAACAAGCCGCCGCCGGCCGGCTACACCGCGAACCCGCCGGTGCAGCTGAGCGGCAGCGGCGACGCGCGGCTGGCCGTCCAGCCGCTGCTGGCCGGCGGCGAGCACGTGACGGCGTGGCGCGAGGTCACCCGCGGTGGCGCGCGCACGCTGTACACGTCGGTGGCGTGGTCGCACCCGGCGAAGACGTCCGTGGCGCGGGCGCTGGCGACGGTCCGCGGGGCTCCCGCGTTCGCCGCGCTCACCCAGGACCACCGGCGCTGGTGGCACGACTACTACCGGGCGAGCTTCCTGTCCATTCCGGACACCCGGCTGCAGAGCTTCTACTGGATCCAGCTGTACAAGGTGGCGTCGGCGGCCCGGCGCGAGGCACCGGTGATGGCGACGTCGGGGCCGTGGCTGGAGAACACGCCGTGGCCGGCGACGTGGTGGAACCTCAACGTCCAGCTCGAATACTGGCTGATCCACGGCTCGAACCACCTGGAGCTGGACGCCGTCGGTTACGCGCTCGGCAAGTACCGGGGCAACCTGACGAGCCAGGTCGCGTCGCCGTACCAGGCCGACTCGGCGGGCATCCCGCGGACCACGGACATGACGCTGCTCAACGGCGTCTCGAACGCCACCAGCGGGTTCCCGGTCGGCATCCCCGGGCAGGACACGCCGACGCCGGAAGTCGGCAACCTGACGTGGGCGCTGCACAACGTCTGGCTGTCCTACCGGCACACGATGAACCGGCGGCTGCTGTCGGACACGCTGGTCCCGTTGCTGCGCAGGGCGATCAACTACTACCTGCACTTCCTCGCCCCGGGCCCGGACGGCAGGCTCCACCTGCCGCCGACGTTCTCGCCCGAGTACGGCGTCAACGCGCCCGACTGCAACTACGACCTCTCGCTCATCCGCTGGGGCTGCAAGACGCTCCTGCAGCACGCGCCCGGCGACCCGCTGGCACCGAAGTGGCGGGACGTGCTGGCGAACCTCGTCGACTACCCGGCCGACGCGAACGGGTACATGATCGGCGCCGGCGTCCCGTTCGCGAAGTCGCACCGGCACTACTCCCACCTGCTGCAGATCTACCCGCTCTACGACATCACCTGGGAGCAGCCGGAGCACCGGGCGATCATCGAGACGTCGCTGAACCACTGGGTCGGCTTCGAGGGCGCGCTGCAGGGCTACACGTTCACCGGGGCGGCGTCGATCTCGGCCCAGATGCTGCGCGGCGAGCAGGCCGCCTTCTACCTCGGCGAGCTGCAGCGGCGGTACATCCAGCCCAACACGATGTACAAGGAGTCCGGGCCGGTCATCGAGACACCACTGTCGGCGGCGAAGTCCGTGCAGGACATGCTGGTCCAGAGCTGGGGCGGGGTGCTCCGGCTGTTCCCGGCGGTGCCGGCGGCCTGGGGCGACGTCGCGCTGCGCGACTTCCGCACCGAGGGGGCGTTCCTGCTCAGCGCGTCCCGGGCGGCGGGGAAGACACGCTGGCTGAAGGTGCACAGCGAGGCCGGGGCGCCGTGCGTGCTGCGGCCGGGCATCGAGGGCGAGCTGGCGGTGACCGACGCGCGAGGCCGGTCGCGGCGCTGGCGCCGGCTGGCCACCGGGGACATCCAGGTCGAGCTGGGGCGCGGTGAGGACGCGTTCGTGTACCGGCAGGGGGATCGGCCGGACTTCGCGGTGCGGCCGGTCGCCCCCGGCGGGGCGAGCTCGCCGTGGGGGCTGCCGTGAGCTGAGCACCCCTCTTCCCGTCCACGAAGACCCTCCTTTCCGCCGATCCCGTCCCGGGGAGGAGGTCTTCGCGGCACAATGGGCGGCTGACGAGGGGAGAGCGGATGAGCGAGCCGGGGGATCGGCCGGGCCACAACGACGCCGAAAGGTTCCGGTACCCGCCACCGTCCCACCAGTACCCGCAGTGGCAGCCGCCGGTGCCGCCGAAGAAGACCTCGCCCGCCGCCGTCGTGCTGATCACCGGTTCGGTCGTCGTCGTCATCGTGATGGCGCTGGCCTTCCTGGCCTGGGGCTATCCCGGGTTCCTGCGCGACGACGACGTCAGCGGCGCCATCGGGACCGGGCCCGCCACGCCGTCGTCGATCCCGGCTTCGCCGTCCACGGCCACCACCGCCCCGAGCGCCGCGTACCAGCTGCCCACCGTCGGCCGGGCCCCGATGCCGCAGCGGTCGAAGCCGCTCGCCGATCCGGTGACCTGCGCCTTCACCCCGGATCCCGCGTCGCCCGCGCCGAAGAAGGTCGCGCCGCCGCCCGACGGCCCGGCGCCGTCGTCCGGCACCGTCCCCGTGCGGCTCGCGACGAGCGCGGGCGCCATCGGCCTCACCCTCGACCGCGCGCTCGCCCCGTGCACCGTGGTCAACTTCCTCAGCCTGGTGAAGCAGGGCTTCTACGACGGCACGTCGTGCCACCGCCTGTCCGTGACGGCCGGGCTGCAGATGCTCCAGTGCGGCGACCCGGCGGGCGACGGCACCGGCGGCCCCGGCTACACGATCCGCGACGAGGTGTTCCCCGAGCTGACCTACGGCCGCGGCGTCCTCGCGATGGCGAAGACGGCCCAGCCCGACTCCGGCGGCTCCCAGTTCTTCCTCGTCTTCGGCACCGTGCGGATCTCGCCGGAGTACACCGTGTTCGGCAGCATCGACGACGCCGGCCTCGGCGTCCTGGACAACGTCGCGCGCGCCGGTGTCGACCCGGCGCGCCCCGGCATCGGCGACGGCAGCGGGCCGCCGAAGATCCCGGTCACGTTCACCCAGGTCACCACGCCGTGATCAGGGCCGGTCGAGCAGCTGCCGCAACGCCGTGAGCAGCGCTTTCGCCGCTTCGGGCGACGCCGTGCGGTGGCGCCAGGCGACGTAGCCGTCCGGGCGGACCAGGAGGCAGCCGTCCTCGTCGATGCCGCTGAGCCGCGCCCAGTCGCCGTACGCGTCGCGGCCTTCCGGGTCGCCGACGCGCACCGCGCGCAGCTCGAGGCCCAGCTCCGCGCCCACCTTGGCCGCGGCGTCGCGCCACGCCGTGCCGGTCAGCCCGGTCAGCACCGTCCAGCGACCGCCGCCGACGAGGTCCAAAGTGGACACCCGGCGGCCGTGCGGCCCGACCAGCCACGCGTGCGGCAGCTTCGCGCCCGGCTCGGTGCTCGGCCGGTGGAACAGCTCGGGGTCGCGGTCGGGTTCGGCGACGACCCCGTCCGGCAGGACCGCACCCGAGGCGTACCGCTGGTCCATCTCGACCCCGTGGGCGTTGAACTCGTAGTGCTTGAGCTCGATCGCCTGCTCCAGCTCACGCCGTTTCCGCGCGCCCTCGGCCGTCGGCGCGAGGCAGGTCTCGAGCCCGGCGGTGATGCCGTCGGCGTCGGTGTCACCGGTGATGCCCAGCGCGGCGAAGATCGGCCCGAACTGGTCGCGGCTCAGGTTCGCGCGGTCGACGATCTGCTTGCCCACGGGGGCGCGTTCGGCGGTGTAGCTGTCGAGCAGCCCTTCGCCCGCTTCGCCGCGCAGCACCATCGCGAGCTTCCACGCGAGGTTGTAGGAGTCCTGGATCGAGGTGTTCGAGCCGAGCCCGTTGGACGGCGGGTGCCGGTGCACGGCGTCGCCGGCGCAGAACACCCGGCCGCTGCGGTACTCCGTCGCGTAGTTGTGGTTGACCGTCCACAGCGAAGTCGAGGTGATCTCGACCTCGAGGTCCGGGTCGCCGACGAGGTCGCGCACCAGCCGCGTCGCCTCCTCGACGTCGACCTCCGGTGGCGCCTGCTCGATGTCGTAACCCCAGGTCAGCAGCCACTCGTTCCACGGCCGCACCATCCGGACCAGGCCCATCCCGATCCCGCCGAGGTGGGCGCCGGGCCGCATGACCCAGTAGAGGACGCTCGGCCGGTGCGCGACGTACGGCGCGAGGTCGGCGGTGAACGTGATGTTCATGCTGCCGGCCTTGCCGGTCTGCCCGGCGATCGGGAGCCCGGCCTGCTCGGCGACGCGGCTGCGCGCGCCGTCCGCCCCGACGAGGTACTTGGCGCGCAACGTGAACTCGTCGCCGCGGACGCGGTCGCGGAACCGGGCGGTCACACCGGTCGCGTCCTGGGTGAAGTCGAGGAACTCGGTGTCCAGCCGCAGTTTCGCGCCGCGCGCGGCGGCTTCACTGGCCAGGATCGGCTCGAGGTAGGTCTGCGGGAGGTCGATCATGTGGCACGGGCTCGCCGCGGCGTACTCGGCCGCCGACCGGTCGCCGGTGCCCCAGCTGGCGATGCGGCCGATCTCGGGCCCGGTCAGCGACGTGCAGAGGACGGTGTCGCCCATCAGTTCCGGCGGCGTGCCGACCGCGAGGGCCTTCTCCTCGACGCCGAGGTCGCGCAGCACCTCCATGGTGCGCTGGTTGGTGATGTGCGCGCGGGGCGTGTTGGCCATCCAGCCGTACTTGGTGGCCAGCACGGTCGGCACGCCATAGGTGGCGAGCAGCAGCGCCGCGGAGCCGCCGGCCGGGCCGCTGCCGACCACGATGACGTCGGTGTCGTAGCTCATTCGCTGCTCCTTGAGATCCGGAAGGTGAAGTCGAGGCGCTGCTCGGAGAAGTCGACGACCAGGCCGTCCTTGACGCCGAAGACGGTGTCGGAGTCGAGGTAGTCGCCGCCGGCGACGAACAGCTGGGTGATCAGCGTCCGGTAGCCGGGCTTGGCGATCATGAAGTGCACGTGCGGCGCCCGGTAGGGGTGCCGGCCGACGGCGTCGAGCAGCTGCCCGACAGGGCCGTCGGCGGGGATCGGGTAGGCGCTGGGGACGATGGTCCGGAACCGCAGCCTGCCGTTTTCGTCGGTGCGGAAGCGGGCCCGCAGCACCGGACCGTCCACATCGGGCAGCTGGACGTCGTAGAAGCCGTCCTCATTGGACTGCCAGACGTCGACGACCGCCTCGGGAACGGGCTGGTCATCGGTGTCCGTGACGCGGATGTCGGTCCACAGCGGAGTTCCCGGAAGCCCCTCCGCGATGTCGGCACCCTGCGGGGTTTCGGGTGGTCCTTCGACGTAGAACGGGCCGAGCACGGCCGACGGGGTCGTGTCCGGCGTGCGCGAGTTGGTCAGGACGTCCACGACGCTCGACACGCCGAGGGTGTCCGACAGCAGGATGAACTCCTGCCGCGTGTCGGTGGTGATGTGGCCGGCGCGGGTGAGGAAGCCGATCGCGTACTCCCACTCGTCCTGCGTCAGGTCGGTGCGGATGGCGTAGGCGTGCAACGTCTCGACGAGATCGGTGAGCAGGGTGCGGACGCGGTCCGGCGCGGCGGCGAAGCTGTCGACGACCTGCTGGGTGAGTGCCTTGAGGCTGGGGGCGGTGGCGGGGCGGGTGCCGGTGAGGGCTTGGCGGAGCAGGTCGGCCTCCGGCTCGCCGTCGATGTCCGCTTCGGTGAGGCCCAGTTCGGCCAGCGAGTGCGGGATCGGGAGGCTTTCGGCGAGCGCGAAGACGTCGCCGGCGTCGTCGAGGCCCTGGTGCGCCATGACGTACGGGAGGAGGACGGCGTGCGTTTCGGCGTGGGGCAGGCCGAACTTGCCGCCGAGGAGGTGGCAGAGCCGGTGGTGCAGGCCCATCCGGACGGCGTCGAGGCAGGTGCCGGCGAGGTAAGCGCCGCGGAGGGCGTCGGTGCGGGCGTCCACATCGGACGGATCCCGCGCGATGCGGGGGAGGGCACTGGTGAGCAGCCGGACGGCCTCGTTCGCGAGGAGGT
This sequence comes from Amycolatopsis sp. NPDC049691, assembly GCF_040675005.1. Taxonomy (NCBI): domain Bacteria; kingdom Bacillati; phylum Actinomycetota; class Actinomycetes; order Pseudonocardiales; family Pseudonocardiaceae; genus Amycolatopsis; species Amycolatopsis sp. NPDC049691. The sequence goes on along the minus strand of NZ_JBFANX010000026.1, from coordinate 82,307 downwards.
TCGTCACCGGGTTGGCGTCGGGGGCGTAGCGGGCTTCGACGGCGTGGGCGAGGGCGTTGAGCCCGCTGGCGGCGGAGAGGGGGACGGGCAGGCCGAGGGTGAGGTCGACGTCGTAGAGGACGGTTTCCGGCCGGACCTTCGGGTTCGTCTGGGTGGTCTTGCGGCCGTCGGCGGTCTGGCCGAGGACGGCGGTGAGTTCGGAGCCGGCGTAGGTGGTCGGCACGACGAGCTGCGGCAGGTCGGTGTGCAGGGCGATGGCTTTGGAAAGCCCGGTGGCCGAGCCCCCGCCGACGGCGACGACGCCGTCGACGTCGTGCTCGGCGACGACCTTGAGGGCGCGCTCGGTGACGTCGACGGGGGTGTGCATGACGGGGTCTTCGAAGCGGGCGGCCAGGAGGGAGCCGAGCACTTCTCCGGCCCGGCCGGCGTGCCGAGGGGTGCCGACGAGGAGAACGCGGCGCATCCCGAGGCGGCGGGCCTCGTCCCCGAGGGCGCCGAGCGTGCCGCGGCCGAAGAGCACCCGGACGGGGTTGGCGGCGTAGGTGAACGAGGTCATGCGGGGAGTATCCGGGCGTGGCGGGCGGCGGTCCTGCACGTTCCTGCTGCGGCTCGGCACGAAACGCGCGAGTCCGCCGGTGGGTGCCGCGCGGCTGGCGGCGGACAACAGACCCGCATCGCCGCAGGCCGCGTGCCCTGGCGGCGTCTCAGCCGGTCCGGCGCAGAGCGGCCGGGGTAGTGCCCAGCTGCGCCCGCAAGACCCGCGTCAGGTGCTCCTGGTGCGAAAACCCGCACCGAGCGGCGATCTCCGCGATCGGATCGTCCCCGGTGCGCAGCAGCAACCCCGCCCGCTCGACGCGCAACCGCAGCAGGTACCGGTGCGGCGGCACCCCGGTACGCGCCTTGAACTGCCGCGAAAACTGGCTCACGCTCAACCCGGCCAGCGCCGCCAGGTCGGCCAGCGGCACCGCCTCCGCCAGCCGTTCGGCCATGAAGTCCCGGACCCTCGTGAACTGCCGGTCGGACAACCCCCGCGCCGTCGCCTGCTCCGGGACCGGTCCCGCGTGGTGGCGGCGGACCAGCTGCGCCGCCACGAGCGCGCCCAGCTGGTCGGCGTACGTGCGTGCGCTCGGCTCCCAGTCTCGGACCACTCCGTCCAAGCTGAGCACCAGCTGCTCCAGCAACGGGTCCGTGCTGCCCAGCTCCTCCGCGAGCCGGATCGGCGCGTGGTCGCCCGCCGCCTCCTGGACGGCGGCGTCGGCGATGTACACGTGCACCGTCTCCAGCTCGCCGCCCAGCTCCACCGACAGGTCCGCGTGCGACGGCTGCAGGAACAACCCGCCCGCCGGCATCCGGCGGCTGCGCTCGCGCGGGGTTCCGACGCCGCGCCGGACCGTCACCGGGCCGTCGAGGTGCAGGATCAGCTGGTGGCTGCGGGCGGGCGCGAACTCGGCCCGGTACGGACGTTCCCGCTGCTTGGAGACGTAGACCCGGTCCCAGCCGAGCCCGGCGCTGGTGCGTTCGGGCCGGACCCAGGGCAGCGCGAGGATGCCGTTGGTGTCGCCCAGCCCGAGTTCACCCACGCCTGCCTCCTCGACGTCGAGGCTTCCCGCGATGGTACGCGAACCCCGCGCCCCGGCCGGACGTCCTTTCTCCGTGCCCTTCACCTTCGCCCACCCGGCCGCCGTGCTGCCGCTGGCCCGCCGGCTGTGGCTGCCCGGGCTCGTCGCGGGCTCGCTCGCGCCCGACGTCGCCTACTACGTCCCCGTGCCGGGTGGCGAGCTCACGCACGAGCCGCTCGGGCTGGTCACCGTCGACCTGCTGCTCGGGCTGGTGCTGGTGGCCGCCGGGTACCTGGTGCTCGGCCCGGTGCTCGCGCTCGGCCCGGCCGGCTGGCGGGCGCGCGCGGGACGGCCGGCGGTGCGCGTGCGGTGGCCCGGCGCGGTGGCGGCGATCGTGGTGGGAGGAGCCACGCACCTGCTCTGGGACGCCTTCACGCACACCACCGGCCTGGCGGTGCGGCACTGGCCGTTGCTGCGGGTCTCCGTCGTGGGCCCGCACCGGCTGTACAACGTCGTCGGCTACGTCTCGTCGGTGGCCGGCCTCCTCGTCCTCGCGGTGGTGGCGGTGCGGTGGTACCGCCGCGCGCCGCGGGCGGCGCACGACTGGCCGGTGCTGCCGCGAGCCCTCCGTGCCGGGGTGCTCGGCGCGTTCGGCTGCGGGCTGGTCTCCGGCGGCCTGCTCGGGCTGACCGATCCGGTGAGCGAGGTGAGCGGCTACGACTGGGTGCGGTGCCTGCTGCTCGGCGCCGTGCGCGGGTTCGCCCTGGTCGCGGCGGTCTACGTGGCCGGCTGGGTGGTGGCTCAGCCCGGGGCCGCCCGCCCTTGGCGCCAGTAGCCGAGGAAGGCGATGTCGGCCTTGGGCCAGCCACGGGAACGAACGAGGTGCCGCCGGACGCCCGTGGCCAGCGCGCTCTCCCCGGCCACCCACGTGTACGAGCGTCCGTCCGGCAGGTCCGCGGCCTCGATCGCCTTGAGCGCCAGCGTGCCCGGACGGCGGCCGGGCTCGTCCCGCGGCAGCCAGTGCACCCGCGCTCCCGGCGGCGCCTGCACCGGGCGGACGTCCGCCGTCGTCGGCACCTCCAGGAAGACCTCCGCCACCAGGTCGGCGGGTGCGCCCTCGAGGATCGCCAGGACGGCGGGCAGCGCGCTCTCGTCCCCGGCCAGCAGCTGCCACGACACCCCCGGCGGCGGCAGGTAGCTCACGCCGAGGTCGAACACCCCCGCCGGATCGCCGGGACGCGCCCGCCGGGCCCACGACGCCGCCGGGGCGTCGCCGTCGTGCAGGGCGAACTCGATGTCGATCTCGCCGGGACGCGCGCGCCGGATCGTGTAGTTGCGCACCCACGGCCGCCGCGACTTCGGCATCATCAGCACCTCGGCCATCCAGCCCTCGTTGTCGAGGGTCGGCATCCGCAGCCCGGCCTGGCCCGCACGTGGGAAGAACAGCCGCACGGCCTGGTCGTCGCCCACGACGTCGAGGTCCTCGAGCGCCGCGCCGCCGAGGGTGACGGTCCGGAACGCCGGACTGGGCGCCGTGTTCGCCACGACTTCCAGGGTGAGCATCCGGCGGGAAGCCGGGCGGCGCACCTTCGGGATCATCAGACGTCCAGCACGAGCCGGGGCGACAACGCGCGCGAAACGCACGGGTACATCCGCCCGTCCGGCGCGCCGATGTCGTCGCGGTGCTCGGGAACGCCGTCGAGGACGGTCAGTTCACAGCTCCCGCAGACGCCCTCGCGGCAGCCGGAGGGCACCGGCTTCCCGGCGTGGTCCAGCACGTCCAGCAGGGACTCGTCGGCGGGGACCCGCAGGGTCTGGCCGGAGCGGGCGCACACGACCTCGAACGGCGTGTCCGGCCCGAAGACGCGCTGGGCCGGCTGGAAGCGTTCGGTGTGCACGCGCGGGAAGAGCGCTTCGGCCGCGTCCACCATGGATGCCGGGCCGCAGCAGTAGACCTCCGCCGCCGGGAACTCCGCCGCCAGCGCCGCGAGATCCGGGCGGCCGCGGTCGAACAGCCGCACGCGGTCGCCGTACCCGGCCCGCAGTTCCGCCGCGAACGGCATGGCCGAAAGGGAGCGGCCCGCGTACACCAGCGTCGCCCCGGTGCCGGCGGCCCGCAGCATCGGCACGATCGGCGTGATCCCGATCCCGCCTGCCAGGAACAGGTACTCCGGCGCGGGCACGAGCGGGAAGTGGTTGCGCGGCAACGAAACCTCGAGTGTCCGGCCGGGACGCAGGAACAGGTGGACGTACTCGGAGCCACCGCGGCTGAGGGGGTCGTGCCGGACGGCGATCCGGTAGGCGGAGAGATCCGCGGGGTCGCCGCACAGCGAGTACTGCCGGGTCAGCCAGTTGGGGAGCTCCAGGTCGATGTGCGCGCCCGGCTCCCACGGCGCCAAGGGGCCTTCGTCGCCGCGCAGCACCAGGGAGACGACGTCGTCGGCGACGCGCTCGACGCGGTCCAGAACCGTCTTCTGCATGTCAGTACAGCTTCCGGTAGCCGTCTTCGAGCAGCTGCTCGAAGAGCACGGGGTCGGCGCCCATCTGCTCGGCGGCGATCTCGCCGACCGACGGCAGCTCCGCGGCGAGGGCCTGGCTCGCCGGATCCCACAGGCGTGACCGGATCAGCGCGCGGCCGCAGTGGAAGTACACCTCGGCGACGTCGACGACGATCGCGAGGATCGGCGACTTCGCCTCGGTGCGCATCCGGGCGAGCACGTCCGGGTCGTCGGTGACGTAGGCGCTTCCGTTGACGCGCAACGTCTCCCGCATCCCGGGGACGAAGAACAGCAGGCCGACACCGTCGTTCTCGGCGATGTTGCGGAAGGAGTCGGCGATCTTGTTGCCGGGCCGGTCGGGCAGCGCCAGCGTGCGCTCGTCGAGGACCTTCACGAACCCGGGGTAGTCGCCACGGGGTGAGCAGTCCGCGCGGCCGTTCGCGTCGGCGGTGGCCAGCGTGAGGAACGGCGAGTGGGCGATGAAGCGTCGGGCGTGCCGGTCGATGCGGTCGCCGATCTTGGCCTCGATCATCTCGTCGGGGGCACCCAGCCGGGCCCGCACCTCGTCCATGGTCACTCGGGGCAGCGTGTTTATGCTGGTCATGCCATAATTATGAGCAAATACTCAGATCTTGACTACTCGCTTTCCACGCTCGCCGGAAGGGGAACCGTGACGCCGGACCAGCGCCGCATCCAGCCACGTAAACAGCCGCGTCAGGTCCGCGCCGAGCTGACCCGGCAGCGGATCCTCGCCGCGGCTGCTCACGTTTTCGCCGACCACGGTTACGCCGCCGGCACCACCAACCGCATCGCCGAGCGGGCCGGCATCTCGATCGGCTCGCTGTACCAGTACTTCCCGAACAAGGACGCGATCCTCGCCGAGCTGCTGACCCGCCACCTCGACGACGGCACGGCGGCCGCGGCGAAGGTCCTGACCGGCCCGCTGCCGGACTCGATCGAGGAGATCTTCCGCGTCTTCGTCCGGCTCGCGGTCGAAGCCCACCTCGGCGACCCCCACCTGCTGCGCATGCTGCTCGAGCAGGCCCCGCGCTCGAACGAGCTGCTGGAGCGGATCGGCCGGGTGAAGCGGGACATGGTCGGCCACACCCGCGACCTCCTGGAGGGCCACCCCGAGGTCCGCGTCGCCGACACCGCCACGGCGGCCCGCCTGGTCATCGCGACGGTCGAGCTGGCCGTCCACGACCTCCTGGCCGAGCCCGACCCGATCGACGCCCGGCGGCTCGAGGACGAGATGGTCGCGATGCTGACCCGCTACGTCAAGGGCTGAACCGGCCGGCGCGCCGGAGGCGTTCGGCCGCCTGGTCGCGGACCGCCTCGCCGCACACCGGGGGATCGCCGTGCAGCGCTTCCCACCGCGCGTTGTGCACGGCGGTCCAGAGGCTCGCCGCCCACGCGATCTCCGCTTCTTCCGCGGTGAACCGGCGGCCGCGGAGTTCCTGGTAAGCGGCCAAAAACGTGGCAGAACTCGCGACGGGAGCCAAGCTCGGCGGCGACGCGCTGGCGAACGTCCCGGACGCCGCTCCCACCAGCGCGGCTTCCGGCTGCCACGCCAGGCTGTCCCAGTCGTGCACGGCCCAGATCTCGCCGTCGTACCAACGGAGGTTCTGCGCTTCGAAGTCGGCGTGGCCCAGTACGCGCGGCAGTTCGGTGGCCAGCAACCGCTCGCGCGCCCGGACCGCCGTTTCGACGACGTACGCGGGCACAGCGCTCTGGTCGCGCTCGTCGAGGAACCCGATCGCCGGCCACAACCCCGGGCCCCGGTGGTCCCAGCGGGCCCAGCGCGGGTTCGGCAGCGGCGGTGCGACGACGATGTCGGCCAGTTCGGTCATCAGCCGCGCGAACACCGCCGCGTAGCGCTCGGCGATGGCCGGGCTGTCGCCGAGCAGCATCTCGCCACCGGGCCGCGACTCTTCCGCGTGGACGGCCAGCGACCCGACGCGGACGACGTCCGTCAGCGGCCGCGCACAGGGGAACCCGCGCTCCGCCAGCCGCGCCTGGGCGGCGACGCAGGACGCCTCCCGGCCCTCGGCTTCGCGAGCCTTCACGACGACTTCGCGGCCGTCGGCCAGCCGCAGCCCGACCACCTCCGACACCGAACGGCGCTCGAAGAGCACGTCGACCGGGACGCTGCCGAGGTGCTCCGCGCACCACGACGCGATCATCGGCCCCTGGCCACGAGCGCGGCCTGCGTGCGGCTCGTGACGCCCAGCTTGGCCAGGACGTTCCCCACGTGCGCCTTGACCGTCCGCTCGGCCAGCCGCAGCCGCTTCGCGATGTCCCGATTGGACAGTCCTTCGCCCAGCAGCTCCAGCACGTCCCGCTCGCGCGGCGTGAGCGAGCCGCCCGCGCTCAACGCCGACGCCACCGCCGGGCTCATCGCCGTCACGCCGTGGTGGGCGGCCCGGACCGCGGCCCCGAGTTCGTCGCCGCTCGAGTCCTTCAGCACGAACCCGGCCGCGCCCGCGTTCAGGGCTTCGCGGATCTCGCGGGGCCGGCCGACCGTCGTCAGCATCAGCACCCGCGGTGCCGTGGGCGGCAGGCGGCGCAGGACTTCGAGGCCGTCCATGCCGGGCAGGTAGAGGTCCAGCAGCACGACGTCCGCCGCGACGGTCGAGCCGAGCAGCTCGGCACCGCTGCCGTACCGCGCGACGACGTCGAGGTCCGGCTGCGCCCCCAGGATCAGGGCGATGCCCTCGCGCACCAGCGCGTGGTCGTCGACGACCTGAACCCGGATCATGCCGGCACTCTACTGTCGGGCGCATGCGCCAGTCCCTCGTCACGACGGCCGCGGCCGCCGCGGTGTTCTTCGCCGGCGGCGCCTGGACCCCGCACCAGGGCTGGATCGCGGCGCTGCTCAGCGCGGTCCAGCTGGTCCCGCTGCTGTGGTCGCGGCGCGCGCCCGCCGTCGTGCTCGTGGTCGTCACCCTCGCCACCGCCGGGCACCTGCTGCTCGACCAGCCGCGCAACACGATGTACGTGCCGGTGCTGCTCGCGCTCTACAGCACGCCGCGGCGGTGGCTCGCCGCCGCGGCGGCGCTGGTCGTCGCCGGCGCGGTTTACCCGGCGAAGGGCCCGTTCGACGGCGCGCTCCTGGCCGTCACGATCTGCGCGGTCGCCTGGCTGCTCGGCGCCGAACGCCGGCGCGCGCTCGCCGACCGGGCCGAGCGCGCCGCGCGGCGGCTGCACGACACGCTCGCCCAGACCACGGCCGTGATGCTGGTGCAGGCGGAGACGCTGCGCGCGGTCGGCGACCTGACCGAGGCCGACCGCGAGCGCCTCGACACGCTGCTGGCCGCCGGCCGCGGCGCGCTCACCCTGGTCCGCCGCACGCTCGACGACCTGCGCGACGACGCCGACCGGCCCCCGGACCTCGCGGAGGTCCTGGCCCGGCTGCGCACGGCCGGCCTGGTCCTCGACCGCGACCCGGTGCTGCCCGCCCTGCCGCGCCCGGCGCGCGAGCTGGCCGAGCGGTTCGTCGCGGAGACGGCGGTGAACGCGTTGCGGCACAACGGACCCGGGGTCCGGCTGCGGATCGACGTCGGCACCGAGGACGGCGTGACGATCACCGCGCGCAACACCCTGAAGGGGACACCGCGGACCGCCGCGGGGTACGGCCTCGCGGGACTCGCGGAGCAGGCCGCGGCGGCCGGGGGAGCGGTGACGCACGGCCCGCGCGACGGCGAGTGGGTCGTCAGTCTCGAGCTGGCCGCCCTGCGGGTCGCGCACTGATCGCGGCCTCGATGTCGGCGAGCTGGGCGGCGATGAGCTCTTCGAACGCCGCACGGCGGTCGGCGCCAAGCGGGCGGACCTCGCGGGCGAAGTGAGCCAGGGCGGGGAAGCGCTCGGGGTCGGCGCCCAGCACCGCGACGCGGAACAGCTCCATGCCCTGCTCGTGTTCCTCGGGCGTGACGGTGCTGACGCCGGCCTCGGCCGCGATCAGCGCGGCGAAGAGGATCGCGATCCGGTGGTAGCGCGCCGGGATCTGCTCGTCGGGCAGGCCTGACGCGCGCAGAGCCTGCAGCACCTCCTCCATCACCAGCCGGGACCCCGCGCCGCTGGAGGCGTAGCGGCCCCACACCACGGCGATCTGCGGCTGCTCGCCGAACGCCTCGCGCAGGCGCAGGGCCAGCGCGGTCAGGCGTTGCTTCCAGTCGCCTTCGGGGCGGTACCCGGTCATGGCGCCCACGAGGATCCGGTCGGCGAGCGCGCGCAGCAGCTCGGTCTTGGTGCGGAAGTGCCGGTAGAGGCTCGAAGAGTCGGTTCCCAGCTCCGCGGCGAGCTTGCGCACGCTGAACGACTCGGCGTCGCCGCGGCGCAGCAGGTCCGCGGCCGTGTCCAGGATTTCCTCGGTCGTCCAACGCCTTCGGTTCGCCATCTCGTCCTTTCGCCGACCGTCAGCATAGCTTATGCACTTGTTGTTGCACGCAGTGCGTGCATAATGAGGACACTTCCCTTCCGAAAGGAGTCCCCATGGATCACGCGAAACTGGACGCGGCGCTGGAGGCGGTCCACCGCGCCGGCGTGCCGGGCGTGTTCGCCGAGGTACGGGCCGGTGCCGAGGTCTGGCGGGGCGCCGCCGGCGTCGCCGACGTCGAGACCGGCCACCCCGTCTCGGCCCGGATGCGCCACCGCGTCGGCAGCGTCACGAAGACGTTCACCGCCGCCGCGGTGCTGCGCCAGGTCGAGGCCGGCCGGATCGGGCTCGACACCCCGATCGGCCACTACCTGCCGTCGCTCGTCCCCGGTGACCGCGGGCGGGCGATCACGGTCCGGATGCTGATCGACCACACCAGCGGGCTCGCCGAGTACCTCCCGTACGCCTACCCGAGCCTCAAGGCCTTCCCCGACCTGGCGGCCACCCGGCCGGACAGCCTCGACGACCACCGGTACACGCGGTTCGACCCGGTCGAGCTGATCGGGATGGGCGTCGGCGCGCCGCCGGCCGGCCTCCCGGGCGGCACTCCCGGCGTGTACTCCAACACCAACTACCTGCTGCTGGGCCAACTTCTCGAGCACGTCACCGGTGGCAGCGCCGAGGAGTGCATCACCCGGGACGTCATCGACCGCGCCGGGCTCCGCGACACCGGGTTCCCCACCGGAACGCACGTCGAGGGGCCGCACTCGAAGCTCTACGAGTCGTGGTTCGGCATGATCGACCCGCCGCGCGACTACAGCGTCTTCGACATGTCGTGGGTGGGGCCGTCGGCTTCGCTGATCTCGACGGTCTCCGACCTCAACCGCTTCTTCAAGCTGTTGCCGGCGGGCGAAATCGTCGCACCGGCCTCGCTGGCGGAGATGCGGCGGACGGTCCGGATCATCTCCCAGGAGGGCAAGCCGATCGACTACGGCCTCGGCCTGCACCCGGTGGAGTCGACGGACTTCTGGGGCCACGGCGGCACGGTCTGGGGCGGCGGAACCCTGGCGGCGACCCGCGCGGACGGCGGGCGGCAGTTCGCGGTCGCGGTGAACCTCCAGCGCTGGAACCGGCTCGACGCGTCGGGCCGGCCGCAGCCGCACCCGATCGACGGCGCGCTCGCCGCTCTCTACCGGGAGGCGATGAGCTGGGACACGGTCGCGAACCGGTAGCCCTGCTCCTTGAGGCGGTCGACGATCGGCGCGATGGCCTGCCGGGTCTGCTCGCGGCTCGCGTACATCCCGTGCAGCAGCACTATCGAGCCCGGCCGGACCTGGCTCACGGTCGTCGAAACGACGGTCGCCGCGTCCGGGGTGCCGTCGGAGTCGGGCTCGACGTCCCAGGTGACCGTGGTCCGGTGGTGTGACGCCAGGTAGTGCGGCAACGCGAAGAGCTTCTTGCCGTTCGGCGGCCGGAACAGGATCTCGCCGGTGTAGCCCGTCGTGCGGATGAGGGCGTCGGTCGCCTCGACCTCGTCCGCGACCCACGCCGGCGTCACGCCGATCATCCGTTCGTGGCTGAAGCTGTGGTTGCCGATCTCGTGGCCCGCTGCGGCGATGTCGTGCGCGAGATCGGGGTGCGCGGCGATGTCGCGGCCGATGAGGAAGAAGGTCGCCGGGACCTGACGCGCCTTGAGCGTCTCCAGGATCGCGTGAGTCCCGGCCGGGTCGGGCCCGTCGTCGAAGGTGAGCGCGACGACCTTCTCCGTCGTCTCGACGCGGTCGACGAGGGTGCCGAAGAACTGGAAGGTCCGCGACTTCGAGACTTCGAACAGCGTGACCGCGGCACCGAGCACGACGACCAGCACGACCGCGACGGCGATGGCCCACTTCCGCGCGCGGCGGGATTTCAAGATCATGCGGCCACCTTGGCGAGGACCCCGGGAACGCGGGAAGCCGCGAAGGTACTAGTACCTCCGCGGCTTCCCGGAAACCGTCAGAGCGGGTTGAAGACGCCCAGGGGAGCGGTGCAGAACGGGCCGCCGACGTACTCGGCCGCGATGCCCGTCGGCGCCGGCTTCGACGCCAGCTGGTCCGCGTACACCTCGGCGTCGTCCAGCGACTTGTAGCCCAGCGCCTCCGCCTCGGCGAGGGAGTAGATCCGGCGCGTGTTGTCCGAGACGCCCCAGATCAGCCGGTACCCCGGCGACGGCGCCGCGAGACACGCCTCGAACAGCCGGGCGCCGTCGTCCGGGGACAGCCACGTCGTCAACCCGCGCGGGCCCAGTGGCAACGGCGTCTCGAAGCACGAGCCGATCCGGATGACGATCACGTCCATGCCGAACCGCGAGTGGTACAGGCTGCCCAGCGCTTCGATCGCCGCCTTGGAGACGCCGTAGTACGTGTCCGGGCGCGGGGACGAGTCCGCCGGGAGGTCCTCGTCGTTGCGCCGGAAGCCCACCGCGTGGTTGCTCGACGCCAGGATGACGCGGGAAATCCCCGCCGCACGCGCCGCTTCCAGCACCGTGTGCGTCCCGTTGATGTTGACGTCGAGGGTCGCTTCCCACGAGTTCTCGCGGCTGTGCCCGCCCAGGTGGATCAGCGCGTCGACGCCTTCGCACGCCGAAGCCATCGCCGCCGCGTCGGTGACCGAAGCTGTCACGACCTCCTCGGAGGCGTCCGACGCCGTCTGCGGGGCGACGTCGAGCAGGCGCAGCACGCGGCCTTCGCGCTTCAGGCGGGGGCGCATCAGGGTGCCGACGACACCCGCCGACCCGGTGATGAGCACGCGCTGGTCCGTCATGGGTTTCCTCTCGGTAAGGGCGGCGGTCAGCGAATGCCGGCCCGGCGCAGCTGCTGCCCGAGCTCGGCGGTGGTTTCGGCGAGCAGCTCGCCGACGCGCTGGGCGTCGGCGTCGGTCACCTGGGCGATCGGCATCGAGCAGCTGATCGCGTCCGTGCCCGGGATCCGGTAGGGGATCACCGCGGCGACGCAGCGCACGCCCAGCGTGCCCTCCTCGACCTCGGCGGCGTACCCGCGCTCGCGGGTCGCGGCGCACTCGGCGTGCAGGCCTTCGAGCGTGGTGATGGTGTTCGGCGTCAGCGCGGTCAGCGACGCCGGCAGCATCAGCGCCTCGATCTCGTCGTGCGTCAGCTCGGCCAGCAGCGCCTTGCCCAGCGCGGTCGCGTGCGCGGGCAGCGTGCGCCCGACGCGGGAGACGAGGTGCGTGGACCGCTGCGACTCGCGCGTCTCCAGGTAGACGACCTCGGTGCCGTTGCGGCGCGCGAAGTGCGCGGTGAAGCCGGTCTTCTCCCGGATGCGCTCCAGCGCCTCGGTGGCGAACGGGACGACGGCGTCGCGGTCGAGGTACGCCGTGCCGCAGATCAGCGCGCGGACGCCGAGGCGGTAGCGGGCGGTGTTCGTGTCGGCTTCCAGCCAGCCGGCTTCCAGGAGCGTCCGCAGCAGGCCGTGCAGGGAAGAGCGGGGAAAGCCGGTGCGCGCGTGCAGATCGGACAGGGACAGCCAGACGTCGTTCGCGGCGAACGTCTCGATGAGGTCGACGGCCCGGCGCGCGGACTTCACGCCTGAGGACTCGGCCGGGGCGCTCTCGGCCGCGTTGTCCACCTTTTGCGGCATTTGTGTGCCTCCGTCCGGCCGTTGACTTGTGACTCCGGCCATATTAGCGTCCCGAACAACGTTCTTATGGATGAACATAATCACTATAACAGACTCCGTTCATAGATGTGAACAGCACGACCACATCGAAGTGGACGCGGAAGGGAGCCTGCGGTGCACGCACTCGACTGGACGATGGTCTGCGCGTACTTCGCGCTGATGATCGTCATCGGCTGGTGGTCGCACAAACGGGTCAGCGACGTGAAGGACTTCTTCACGGCCGGCGGCAAGATGCCGTGGTGGCTGGCCGGCATCTCGCACCACATGTCCGGCTACAGCGCCGTGCTCTTCGTCGCGTACGCGGGCGTCGCGTACACCAGCGGCGTCACCGTGTACTTCTGGGGCTTCGCCAGCATCGGCATCGGCGTGGGCATCGGCAGCTGGCTGTTCGCCGCGCGCTGGAACCGGTTGCGCTCGAAGCTCGGCGTCGCCTCCCCGCTGGAGTACCTCGCGAAGCGGTACAACGTGCCGACGCAGCAGGCGCTCGCCTGGAGCGGCAGCCTGCTGAAGATCTTCGACATCGCGGCCAAGTGGTTCGCCGTCGCGACGCTGCTGCACGTCTTCGCCGGGCTCGACTACAACCTCGGCATCCTCATCACCGGCGCGGTCACCCTCGTCTACTGCACCATCGGCGGTCTCTGGGCCGACGCGCTCACCGACTTCGGCCAGTTCGTCATCCAGGCCATCGCGGCGGTCGTGATGATCGTGGTCGTCCTCGGCAAGCTCGGCGGGATCTCGGCGCTCTGGACGATCTGGGACAAGCTGCCCGAGGGGCACGTCAACCCGGTGACGTCCAAGTACACCACGATCTTCCTCCTGGTGTACGTGCTCGTGAAAACGCTGGAGTACAACGGAGGCATGTGGAACCTGGCGCAGCGGTACATGGCCGCGCCGAACACCCACGAGGCCAGGCGCGGCGCGCGGCTTTCGTCCGCGCTGTACCTGTTGTGGCCGCTGGTGCTGATGTTCCCGATGCTCGCGGCGCCGCTGCTCATCCCGGGCATCAAGGACCCGACGCAGTCCTACGCGATCATGACGACGACGTTCCTGCCGCCGGGCCTGGTCGGCCTGGTGCTCGCCGGCATCTTCTCGCACACCATGGCGATGGTCTCCTCCGACGCCAACGCGATCTCCGCGGTGATCACCCGCGACATGATCCCGGCGATGGTCCGCCGCGCCCGGCAGTGGACCGACGTCCAGGGCCTCAAGGCCGCCCGGATCACCACGGTGATCTTCGTGGCCCTCACCATGCTCGTGGCCACCCAGGCGCAGAACCTCGGCGGCGTGCTGCAGATCGTCGTCAACTGGGTCGCCGCGCTGATGGGCCCGATCTCGATCCCGCTGCTGCTGGGCATGCTGCCGTGGTTCCGCAAGTGCGGCCCGCGTGCGGCGCTGGTGTCCTGGGCGGGCGGGCTGATCGACTACGCCCTCGTGTACTACGTGTTCAACGCGAACCAGACCGTGCTGATCGCGACGCCGATCCTGGTCTCGCTCGCCCTCTACGTCGGTCTCGGCCTGCTCGCCCCCGAGCGCAGCGCGGCCGCCGATGAGATCGTCGACACCGTGAACGCCGACGACGACGTCGACCGCACGGCGGAAGGCACGACCGTGCCCGCTTGACCGACGCCGGTCCACCCCCGGCCGCACCCGACAAACGGAGAGCAGAAACAGATGGCACAGACCGAGATCGCGCTGGACGGCCTGCTGGCGTTCCCCTTGACCCCGTTCACCGAGCACCTCGAGGTCAACCTCGACGCGCTCGCGGAGAACGTGGAGAGCCACATCGCGGCGGGCGCCGGCGCCCTGTTCGTCGCGTGTGGCACGGGGGAATTCAGCTCCCTGTCGCCGGCCGAGCACGCCGCGGTGCTCGCGAAGACCCGTGAGGTCGCCGCGGGCCGGGTCCCGGTCTGGGTGGGTGCGGGCGGGGGTGCCGCCTCGGCGCGGGCCGGGATCGCGGCGGCGCAGGAGGGGGGCGCGGACGGCGTGCTGCTGCTGCCGCCGTACCTGGTCACCGGGCCGCCCTCGGGCCTGGTCGACTTCGTCCGGTACGCCGTCGGCGACTCGTCGGTGCCGGTGATCGTCTACCACCGCGGCACCGGCGTCTTCACGGCGCAGACCGCGGCGGCGCTGCTCGACATCCCCTCGGTCGCCGGGCTCAAGGACGGCTACGGCGACGTCGAGGTGATGACCCGGATCGTCACCACCATCCGCGCGCTGGACACCGAGCGGGCGCGGAACTTCCTGTTCTTCAACGGGTTGCCGACCGCGGAGGTCTCGGCCAAGGCGTACGCCTCGATCGGCGTCGCCCGGTACTCCTCGGCGGTGCACTGCTTCGCCCCCGAGATCGCGCACCGGTTCCACCGGGCGCTCGGCGAGGGCGACAGCCGCGTGATGGACGCGCTGCTGACCGGCTTTTACCTGCCGCTGGTGGCGCTGCGGGACGAGACGCCCGGTTTCGCCGTCTCGCTGGTGAAGGCCGCGGCCCGGCTGCGCGGGGACAAGGTCGGCCCGGTCCGGCCGCCGCTGGTCGAGCCGACGCCGGAGCAGATCCACCGGCTGGAGAAGATCGTGGAGGACGGCTTCGTCACGCTGAAGGCGCTGGGCTGATGAAGATCCTCGATGTGGTGCTGACGCCGGTGGCGTTCGCCGACCCGCCGCTGCTCAACGTCATGGGCGTGCACGAGCCGTTCGCGCTGCGCAGCGTCGTGCAGGTCAAGTGCGAAGACGGCATCGTCGGGCTCGGCGAGTCCTACGGCGATTCCGCGTTCCTCGGCGAGGTGCGCAAGGTGCTGCCGCGGCTGCGCGGCCACGACGTCTTCGACCTGCCGGGCCTGCAGCGGCTGGTCGCCGAGGCGCTGTCGGACACGGTCCTGACCGACGCGCACGGCCTGATCGGCGGGTTCTCCATCCGCAAGACCGTGGCCAGCGTCTTCTCGCTGTTCGAGGTCGCCTGCCTGGACGCGCAGGGGCAGTACCTCGGCCGGCCGGTCACCGACCTGCTCGGCGGCAAGGCGCGCGACGCCGTCGAGTTCTCCGCGTACCTGTTCTACAAGTACGGCAAGCACGTCGACGGCCGCGAGGACTCGTGGGGCGAGATCACCACGCCGGAAACCCTGGTGGGGTCGGCGAAGCGGATGATCGACGAGTACGGCTTCCGCTCGATCAAGCTCAAGGGCGGCGTTTACGAGCCGGCGCAGGAGGTCGACGGCATCCGGGCGCTGGCCGAGGCATTCCCCGGGCACCCGCTGCGGATCGACCCGAACGGCGCGTGGACGGTCGAAACCGGCATCCGGGTGGCTCACGAGCTGGACGGTGTCCTGGAGTACCTCGAAGACCCGACGCCGGGCATCGAGGGCATGGCCCAGGTCGCCGCCGAAG
The DNA here is from genome assembly GCF_040675005.1 of Amycolatopsis sp. NPDC049691. NCBI lineage: Bacteria > Bacillati > Actinomycetota > Actinomycetes > Pseudonocardiales > Pseudonocardiaceae > Amycolatopsis > Amycolatopsis sp. NPDC049691. Next base: position 66,823 of record NZ_JBFANX010000026.1, on the reverse strand, counting down.
CGTCGATGCCGTTGGCCACCAACATGTGCGTGGTCAACTTCGGCGACATCGAGCCGGGCTTCCGGGCGCGCGCGATCGGCGTCCTGCTGTCGGACCACCACTTCTGGGGCGGCCTGCGGGCGACGCAGTCGTTGTCGACGACGTGCGAGAGCTTCGGCGTCGGCCTGTCGATGCACTCCAACAGCCACCTCGGGATCAGCCTGGCCGCGATGGTGCAGGTCGCCGCGGCGACCCCGCACCTGACCTACGCCTGCGACACGCACTGGCCGTGGAAGGTCGAGGACGTCATCGAGCCGGGCGTGCTTTCCTTCCGCGGCGGGGCCGTCGAGGTGCCCACGACGCCGGGGCTGGGCGTGACGCTGGACGAGGACGCGCTGGCGCGCCTGCACGAGAACTACGTCCGATGTGGACTGACCAAACGGGACGACGTGACCTACATGCGCAAGTACGTCGCCGGGTTCGAGCCGAACACGGCGAGGTGGTGACCCGGTGAAGGTGACGGGATACGCCTACCCCTGGGACGTCCTGGAGCCCGGGTTCGTCTCGCGCGTGGAGGATCTCGGCGTCGACGAGGTGGCCGTCGCGCTGTCGTACCACAGTGCCCGGGCGGCGACGCCGTGGTCGGCTTCGCGCACCGCGGTCGTCGCCCGGCACGCCGCGTTCTACCGGCCGCTTTCCGACGGGTGGGGCACGCTGCGTCCGTCCACTCCGGACTGGGTGTCCTCGGAGGACAGTGGTGGCGACGCCGTCCGGCTGCTCACCGAGGCCGGCATCCCGGCCGCCGCGTGGATCGTGCTGACCCACAACTCCCAGCTCGGCTACGAGCACCCGGACGTCGTGGTGCGCAACTGCTTCGGCGAGCCGTACCCGTGGGCACTGTGCCCGTCGCAGCCGGCGGTGCGCGAGTACGCGGCGACGCTGACCGCGCAGGCTGTTGCCGGGCTGGAGCTGTCGTCGGTGATCCTCGAAGCCTGCGGCCCGCTCGGTGTGGTGCACCAGCACCAGCACGAGAAGACCGACGGCGTGTGGGCGCCCGCGGTGGCCCGGCTGCTGTCGATCTGCTGCTGCGAGGCGTGTGCTGCTTCGTGGGACGTCGACGCCGGCACCGTCCGGGCGCAGCTCGTCGAGGAGATCCGGCGGCTGGTCGCGACCGGCGATCTGGCTGTCACGGCCGACGGTCTACCGCCATCGTTGACCTCGATGCTGCTGCGGGTCCGGCAGGAGGCCACCGATGCCCTGCGGGCCGCCGTTTTGGCGACGCTGCCGGCGGGCATCCGGGTCGTGCTGCACGGCGCGCTCGACCCGTGGGTCACCGGCGCGCTGCCGGGTCTCACGCCGTCCGCTGCCGACGACGTCGACGCGGTCGTATTGTTCGGCTGGGCGCCCGCCACGGGCGCCGAAGCCGTCGCGGCGGCGCGGGAGGCCCTGCCCGAGCGCGTCGCGATCGGCAGCTACATCACCGCGGTCGCCGCCGCGCCGGTGCCGGACATCGCCGCGTACGCCGGCGAGCTGGCCAAGGCGGGTGCCGCGGAGCTGCACCTGTACCACCTCGGACTGGCCGGTCCGGGTCGCTGGAGCGACCTGGCCGCGGCCACCGCCGCCGCCCATGAGAACTGAGGAGCTGTTCCACCCATGAGCCAGGCCACCGACGCCGCCACGCTCGAGAAGATCCTCGCGGGGGCCGCAGCGGCCGCCCGCCCCGCCGCCGAGGCGACGCCGGCCGAGCGCGCCCGCTGGCTGGTCGCGGCCGCCGACGCCCTCGACGCCGCCGCCGACGACCTCGTCCCGCTGGCGCACCGCGAGACCCACCTGCCGGCGACCCCCCGGCTGGCCGGCGAGCTGAAGCGCACGACGTTCCAGCTGCGCCTGTTCGGTGAGGTGCTCACCGACGGCGAGTTCCTGGGCGCGACCGTCGACCACGCGGACCCGGACTGGCCGATGGGCCCGCGGCCGGACATCCGCCGCGTCAAGACCGCGATCGGCCCGGTGCTGGTGTTCGCGGCGAGCAACTTCCCGTTCGCGTTCAGCGTCGCCGGCGGTGACACGGCCTCCGCGCTCGCCGCGGGCTGCCCGGTCGTCCTCAAGGCGCACCCCGGGCACCCGGAGCTGTCCGCGCTGACCGGCCGGATCCTGCGGGATGCCCTGATCGGCGCGGGCGCGCCCGAGGGCATCTTCGACGTGATCTTCGGGCAGGAGGAAGGCGTCACGGCGCTGAAGGACCTGCGGATCGCGGCGGCGTCGTTCACCGGGTCCATCCCCGGCGGGCGCGCGCTGTTCGACATCGCGAACGCGCGCCCGCGGCCGATCCCGTTCTACGGCGAGCTGGGCAGCGTCAACCCGGTCGTCGTCACCGAGGCCGCCGTCGCCGCGCGGGGGGAGGCCGTCGCGAAGGGGTACGCCGGGTCGTTCACCCTCGGTGCCGGCCAGTTCTGCACGAAGCCGGGGCTGCTGTTCCTGCCCGAGGACCACAACCTGACCTCGACGCTTCGATCGGCGCTGGAGGGTGCCGCGGCCCAGCCGATGCTCAACGACCGCATCGCTTCGGGCTTTTCTTCGCAGCTTTCGGCGCTGAAGGAGGTCCCGGGCGTCGAGGTGGTGTCCGCGTCGGATTCTTCCGCGCCCGCGTTCACCCCGACGCTGCTGGCCACGACGGGCAAGCAGTTCCTCGAGGGCGGCGACACCGTGCACGAGGAGTGCTTCGGGCCGGCATCGCTGATCGTCACGTATGCCGACCAGGCCGAGCTGCTGCGCCTGCTCGACGTCATCGAACCGGGGCTCACCGCCACGATCCACGGCGAGGAGTCCGATGTGGACTGGATCCGGCCGGTGCTGCCGGCGCTGGCCCGCATCGCCGGCCGGCTGCTGTGGAACGACTGGCCCACCGGGGTGACTGTGAGCTGGGCCCAGCAGCACGGCGGCCCGTACCCGGCCACGACGGCCCCGACCACGACGTCGGTCGGCACCGCGGCGATCGAGCGGTTTCTGCGGCCGGTCGCGTGGCAGGGCTTCCCGGACGCGTTGCTGCCCGAACCCCTGCAGGAGGCCAACCCCTGGCAACTGCCCCGCCGCACCGACGGCTCCCGCTGACCCGGCGGGGTGCCTCCCGCGCGGGGGCGCCCCCCGGTTTCCATTCTACCGTTTGGCACCGACAGTTTTCGGGCGCTGTTGGCCCGGATCCCGACCCGGAGTCCCCGACCCGCGGGGGCGCCCCCCGGTTTCCACTCTACCGTCCGGCACCGACAGTTTTCGGCGCCGCTGAACCGATCGCCCGCCCGAATCCCCTGAGCCCGCGGGGGCGCCCCCCGTTTCCAGCCTATCGCCCGGCACCGACAGTTTCCGGCGCCGACAACCGAATCCGCCGCCGCACAACCGAATCCCGTTCCCCCATAAGCCGAGGATGTCTTCCTGGGAGGCAGTGCCATGCCCGTGAACCGGAGAAACGCCCTGCGCGGCGGCGCGCTGGCGGCCGCTTCGACCGTGTTGCTCACCCGTCCCGCGCTCGCTTTCGCGGCGCCCGTGCCCACCCCGGCCGCGAGCGGGGTGCCCGCCGCGACCGCGCCCATCGTCGCCGCCTACCGGCAGCTGCAGACCGGCATCAACCGGCCGTCGCCGGAACGCACCGAGGCGCTGGCCAACCTCGGCCGCGTCGCCAAGGCGTACAACGCGAGCCTGTCCGTCGCCGGCGGTGGTGCTCCACTGTGGACGGACCTGCCGCTCGGCCCGGGCAGTGACTACACGACCTCGATGTACGCGCGGCTGCGCGCGATCGCCGTCGACTGGGGCACTCCGGGCGGCGCGCTGTCCGGCGACCCGGTGGTGCTCGACCGGATCAAGGCGGCGCTCGAGCTGATCTACGCGAGCCAGTACAACGAGAACGTCGGCGAGATCGGCAACTGGTACACCTACGAGATCGGCATCCCGTACTACCTGCTGCACACGCTTTCGGTGGTCGCCGACCAGCTCACCGCCGAGCAGCTGGCTCGCTACCTCGCGCCGGTGAAGCGGTTCGTCGGCAACCCGAACCTGCGCGCGAACAACCCGTCGGTGGTCGAGACCGGCGCGAACCGCGCGGACAAGGCCCTCATCTCCGTCGTCTCCGGCGCGATGCTCGGCGACACCGCCTGGATCAAGACGGGCATCGACGCGCTCACCGACGTCGCGGGCGGGGGAGCGGCGAGCGTCGTCGCCAAGCTCGACCGCGCGGCCGGCGACGGCTTCCACGTCGACGGCTCGTTCATCCAGCACGACACCATCCCGTACCCCGGGCACTACGGCATCGTCCTGCTCACCGCGCTCGCCGGCGCCATCCACGTCACGGCGGGCACCGAGTACGCGCTGCCGCAACCGCTGAAGGACAAGATCTACGCGCTGGTGGCGGACAGCTTCGCGCCGTTCGTCTACGCGGGCGCGCTGATGGAACCGGTGCGCGGCCGGATGCTTTCGCGCCAGGGCGAGACCGGGCACGACATCGGCCACCAGCTGACCGTCGCGACGCTGGTGCTGGCCCGCACGGCGTCGGGCAAGACGAAGACCGACCTCAACGCCCTCGCCGCGAAGTGGATCAAGGAAGGGACGTACGCGCCGTTCCTGAAGATCCCCGACCCGGAGCGGTTCGCGCCGGGCCCGGACCTCGTGGCCACGCCGGGCATCGAGTTCGCGCAGGACATGCTGGCCTCGGGCGCGCGTCCGGCGCGGGTGACGGCGACACATCGCGTCTTCGGGCAGCAGGACCGGATGGTGCACGTCACCGACGACTGGTCGGCGTCCCTCGGCGTCAGCTCGACGCGCATTTCGCGCTACGAATCCATCAACGGCCAGAACCTCAAGGGCTTCTACGTCGGCGACGGCGTGCTGTACACGTTCCTGCCGAACGCCAAGGGGCACTACACCGACGCGTACTGGCCGACGGTCGACCCGCTGCTGCTGCCGGGCACGACCGAGAACGACGGCCCGGTCGACCCGAAGTTCGGCGGCGTGCCGGTCGGCCCGAACCCGCACACCGGCGGCGTCCGCTGGGACGCCCGCACCGGCGCCTACGCGCTGGACTTCAAGTCCTGGGACGGTTCGCTGGTCGCGAAGAAGTCGTGGTTCTTCACCTCGTCCGGGATCGTTTGCCTCGGGGCCGGGATCACCAGCACGTCCGGGAGTGCGGTGCGCACGACGATCGAGAACCGCAACCTCGGCGAGGGCGGCCGCGGCGCGCTGCTCGCCGACGGCCGGCGCGTCCCGACCGACCTCGGCAAGGCATCGACGCTGCGTCGTCCGCGCTGGCTGCACTTGGAGAACGTCGGCGGGTACGCGCTCCTGGACGACGCTTCGGTGACGGCGCTGCGCGAGGACCGCACCGGCGCGTGGCGCGACATCGACACCGGCGCCAACACCAAGGGCACCACGACCCCGAACACGCGCCGGTACCAGAAGCTGGTGCTGGAGCACGGTGTCAAGCCGGTCGACGCGACCTACGCGTACGCGGTGCTGCCGGGCGCGTCGGTGATCGGCACGCTGACCGCGTCCTGGGCGTGGCACGTGCTGGCGAACACGCCGGCGGTGCAGGCGGTGCGCGTCTCCGACGGCACGGTGCTGGCGAACTTCTTCGCCGCCGGCTCGGTCGGCGACGTCCGGGTGTCCGGGCCGGCGTCGGTCGCGGTCGGGCGGCGTCAACTGGCGGTGTCGGACCCGACGCAGACGCAGGACAGCGTGACGGTGACCGTACGCGGGAAGGTCGTGACGGTGCCGCTGAAGGGCACCTTCGGCGCGACGACCGTGGTGCGGTTGTAGTGGTCCTCCCCGCCGGGCCGGTGCCCCGACCCGGTCCGGCGGGGTCCCCAGCTCGGTTAGGCTGGCTTTCATGACCGAGCACGTCGACGTCCTGATCGTGGGGGCCGGGCTGTCCGGTATCGGCGCGGCCTGCCGGCTGCAGGAGCGGCTGCCGGGCAAGACTTACGCGGTGCTCGAGGCGCGGGACACGATCGGCGGAACCTGGGACCTGTTCCGGTACCCGGGCATCCGATCCGATTCGGACATGTTCACCCTCGGTTACCCGTTCCGGCCCTGGAAGGACCCGAAGGCGATCGCGGACGGCCCGTCGATCCTGTCGTACATCCGCTCGACTGCCGACGCTTTCGGCGTGGTCGACCGGATCCGCTTCGGGCACCGCGTGGTGCGGGCGTCGTGGTCGTCCTCGTCGGCGCTGTGGACGGTGTCGACCTCGCACGGGGCGACGTTCACGTGCCGGTTCCTGTACCTGTGCAGCGGTTATTACTCCTACGAGTCCGGGCACGTGGTCGACTTCCCGGGCCGCTCGGAGTTCGCGGGCGAGATCGTGCACCCGCAGCACTGGCCCGCATCGCTGGATTATGCGGGCAAGCGGGTGGTGGTGATCGGCAGCGGCGCGACGGCGGTGACGCTGGTCCCGGCGCTGGCTTCGCGCGCAGCGCAGGTGACGATGCTGCAGCGGTCGCCGTCGTACATCGTGGCGCGCCCGGGCCGCGACGCGCTGGCTGACCGGCTCCGGGCGCTGCTGCCGGAGAAGCTCGCGCACCGGGTGGTGCGCGGCAAGAACGTCGTGATGGGGACGCTGTTCTTCCAGCTGATGCGGCGGTTGCCCCGGCGGGCGTCGTCGGCGCTGCGCAAGCGCGTGGCGGCGCAGCTGCCGGCGTCGATCCCGGTGGACCCGCACTTCGTGCCGTCGTACGACCCGTGGGATCAGCGGCTGTGCCTGGCGCCGGACGCGGACCTGTTCCGGGCGCTGCGGTCGGGCAAGGCGGACATCGTGACGGACCGGATCTCGCGGTTCACGGCCACCGGGGTGCGTTTGGAGTCCGGCCGCTCGCTGGACGCGGACATCATCGTGACGGCGACCGGACTGCGGCTGGTGGCGTTCGGCGGGATCGCGCTGACGGTCGACGGCCGCACCGTCGTACCGGGCGACCAGCGGGCGTACAAAGGGATGATGTTCGGGGGCGTGCCGAACTTGGCGTGGTGCGTGGGGTACACGAACAATTCGTGGACGCTGCGGGCGGACCTGACGTCCCAGTACGTGTGCCGGCTGCTGGCGTACCTGGACCGGCGCGGGTTCGCGTACTGCGCCCCGGACGCGGAGTCGGCCTCGGCGGCGGGCCGCCCGCGGCCGATCGTCGACCTGGCATCGGGGTACATCAAGAGGGCCGCCCCCGGCCTGCCGAAGCAGGGCGAGAAGCGGCCTTGGCTGATGCGGCAGAACTATTTGCTGGACTTCGCGGACATGCGGCTGGGCCGGGTGGACGACGGAGTGATGCGGTTCGGCCACGCGGAGGACCGGGCGACCGCGGCGCGGTGAGGGGTTGGCTGGCGGGCCTCCGCCGGCTGCGCCGACTTGCCGGCGCGATGAGCGCTGTCGCCCCGGCACGGCTTGCGGCGGTGGCGCTGCGGAGTGCAAGCCGCCGAAATCGCCGTTTGAACGCCTCCTGCGGCCGCGCCTGCCGCTTGGGGGGCGCGACGAGTCGCTGCCGCTGCGGGCGGTTGGTTGGTGCCCGCCGGCTTCGCAGCGCAATGTGCGGCTGGCGGCCGGGTCGCGGCCTTCGCGGCGCGATGAGTCGCCGCTCTTGCGGGCGGCTGGCCGGTGCGAGCCGCCTCAGCGGCGGCCGCACGGCTGGCGGCTTGGGCCACGGCCCCTTCGCCGGCCGGCCGCCGACGTCCCCGCATGAGTGACCAAAGACAGCGGCCGGACCACCCCCCTGGGCGGTCCGGCCGCGTAACCCCCTACCGCTTCGTCAGCCCTGGCGGGCCTTGTTGCGCGGGTTGTCCTTGTTGATCACCAGCACCTTCGTCCCCCGGCGGATGACCTGGGCACCCGGCTGGCGGGCGAGCCAGCGGATCGAGCTGCGGACCTTCATGGCGAGCCGTCCTTCCTGCGGGATCTGCGTCCCACACCCCCTTCAACCACTCGCCACTCGGTTTCATTCCGCAACTCAGCTGGTCTCGCGGGCCACCCAGGACTGCAGGTCGTCGCCTCTCACCGCTGCTGCCATCAGCTCCGGGAACTGGTCCGGCGTGCACGCGAACGCCGGGACTCCCAGCTCCGCCAGCGCCGCCGCGTTCTCGTGGTCGTACGAGGGCGCCCCCGAGTCCGACAGGGCCAGGAGCGTCACCACCTGGACTCCCGCGCCCACCAGCTCGGCTATCCGGTGCAGGAGCTCCTCCTCGTCGCCGCCCTCGTACAGGTCGCTGATCAGCACCAGCAGCGTCTGCTCGGGCCGGCCCACCAGGCCCTGGCAGTACGCGATCGCCCGGTTGATGTCCGTGCCGCCGCCCAGCTGGGTGCCGAACAGGACGTCCACCGGGTCCGCCAGGTGCTCGGTCAGGTCCGCGACCTCCGTGTCGAACGCCACGAACGACGTCCGCAGCGCCCGCATCGACGCCAGCACCGCGCCGAACAACCCCGAGTACACCACCGACTCCGCCATCGACCCCGACTGGTCGACCGCCAGGATCACGTCGCGCTGGACCGCCTGCTGGCGCCGCCCGTAGCCGATCAGCTGCTCCGGCACGATCGTGCGCAGCTCGGGGGAGTAGTGCTTGAGGTTGCGGTGGATCGTGCGCGCCCAGTCGACGTCGCCCGGGCGGGGCCGGTGCGTGCGCGACGCCTTGTCCAGCGCCCCCTTGATCGCCGCCCGGGTGCGCTCGGCCAGCCGCTCCTCCAGCTCCTCGACCACCTTGCGGACGACCTCGCGCGCGGTCTCCTTGGTCTCCTCCGGCAGCACGCCGTTCAGCGACAGCAGCGTGCCGACCAGGTGCACGTCCGGCTCGACCGCCGACAGCAGCTCCTTCTCCAGCAGCATCCGGGTCAGCCCCAGCCGGTCGACCGCGTCGCGCTGCATCACCTGCACCACGGTGCTGGGGAAGTAGCGCCGGATGTCGCCCAGCCAGCGCGCCACCCGCGGCGCCGACGCGCCCAGGTTCGCGCTGCGCGGCCCGCCCGCGGCCTCCTCGTCCGGCTTGTCGTACAGGGCGGCCAGCACCGCGTCGACGCCACTGTCCTCTTCGGACAGCTGGGCGTCGGCCAGCCCCGACCCCTCGCCCGCACCTTCGGCGCCCAGCACCAGCCGCCAGCGCCGCGTGCGTTCGGTGGCTGTGCTCTCTGCCGCCTCCGCGGGAGGGAATGCGTCGCCGGTGCTCATGCCCCCACCCCCAGCAACGTCGCCAGCACGGGCAGCACGCGCTCGGCCCGGTCCTCGTCCAGTTCCTCGGCCACCGCGACGACCGCGGCGGTGCCGTCGAGCCCCGCCGCCCGGTGCCCGATCGCCCGCTTCTCGGGCCCGCTGAACGCGCCGAACGTCCGGCGCAGCAACGGAAGCACCTCGGTGAAGACGTCGGCGGGGATCGCCGCGAGCCACGCGTCGATCACCCGCAGCAGGCCTTCGTCGTGCACCAGCAGCAACGCGCCGCCGTCGAAGAAGCCCTCGACGTACGCCGCGCCCGCCGACGGCGCGATGCCCGGCGTGAGCGCCCGGCCCAGCCGCAGCTCGATGTCGAGCGCGTCGAGCAGCCCGGCGTCGTGCAGGATCCGGGTGAGGCGCCCGGCCAGCAGCGGCGGCAGCGACGGCCGTTCGGCCAGCCTCGCCAGTGCCGCGAGCCAGCGCTCCTTGGCCTCTTCGCCCAGCAGCGACGTCGCGTCGTGCACGCCGTCGACCAGCTGGGCCATCCGGGCCGCGGCGTCGTCGTCGATCCCGTGCGTCGCCGGGGGCAGGCCGGCGCAGATCCGGTCGAGCATGCGGTCGGCCACCGCGCGCAACGCGCCGGTGTCGGTGCCGCGCACGTTCCCGTAGCGGGTCGCCCTGGCCAGCGCGGGCAGCGCCGACATCAGCCGGGCGACGTCCGCGTCCGCCGCCGCCCGCGCGTCGAGTGCCGCGAGCACTTCGGGCAGCGCCTCCGGCAGGTCGGCGAGCAGGCAGTTCTCGACGGCCGTGGTCACCTCGTCCAGCGGTGGCGTGCCTTCGACCGCGCCGCGGACCGCGGCGGCGGCCGCCGCCGGCACGGTCGTGCCGTACACCGCGGCCGCGACCAGGTCGACCTCGAACCCCGGTTCCCAAGCCACCGCCCAGGTTTCCCGGAACGTGCCCTTGTTCCGCCGCGCCGACGCCTCCCGGCTGCCCCACTCGATGCCGAGGATCCGCAGCCGGTGCAGCAGCTTCGAGCGGTCGAGCCCGCCGGGCGTGCGCAGGTCGAGGTCGTACTCCTTGACGACCGGGTCCTTCTTGAGCCGCAGGCGTTTCGCCGTCGCGGTGAGGTCCGCGGCCAGCGGTGGCTGCGGCACCCGGTCGGGCACCTCGCCGAGCCGTTCGCCGACCACCAGCCGCCGCGTGACGAGCTCGACCTGCACCTCGTCGCCGCCGCACAGCACCGACCGGGTGGCTTCGGTGACCTCGGCCAGCCCGGCCGACGACCGCCCGCGCAGCGTGGCCAGCGTTTCGGCGAGGCGGACCGCCTCGATGACGTGCGCGGTCGAGACCGGCAGGTCCTCCTCGCGCAGCACCGCCGCCACCTGGGCCAGCCAGCGCGCGGTGACGTCGTCGGCCGTGGTGAACAGGTGGTGGTACCAGCCGGGCGACCGCACGCCCGCGCCGTAGCCGCTGGCCGTCGCGAGCCGGCCGTGGGTCCACGGCACCCAGGTGCACGCGACCTTCCGCTTCGGCAGTCCTTTGAGGACGGACTGGTCGTGCGACGCCGGCGGCAGCGGGTCGGCCAGCGCGGGCACGTGCCAGGCGCCGCACACGACGGCGATGTTCTCGAAGCCGTCCTTGCGGGTGCGGCGCAGCACCGAGCGCATGTACGCCTCGCGCCGCGCTTCGTTCCCGCGCGGTGGTTCCTCGTCCTCGCGCACCGCGGTCATCGCGTCCGCGATCACGTCGAACGGGTTCGCGCTGTCCCGCCGGGACTCGACGACGTCGTCCCACCAGCGTTCCGGGTCGTCGTAGCCGCCGGCCGAGGCCAGCAGCGCCAACGGGTCCACCGGCGGGCCGGCGTGCTCGTCCGGCCCCGCGGCGAACGTGTTCGCGGCCGGCAGATCGCAGAACCGCACCGGGATGCCGGCTTCGCGGGCGTAGGTGAGTGCCTGCCACTCGGGGCTGAAGACGGCGAACGGCCAGAACGCCGCCCGCGAGACGTCGTCGGTGGCATATGCCAGCAGCGCGACCGGCGGCTGCATGGCCGGGTCTTCGGTGAGCTCGACCAGGACGTCGGCTTCGGGTGGACCCTCGATCAGCACGATGTCGGGCTCCAGCTCGGCGAGCCGCGTCGCCACGGCCCGGGCGGACCCCGGGCCGTGGTGGCGGATGCCGAGCAGGTGGGTGGAGGTCAAGAGATCTCCTGACCGGCCCGGTAGAAGTCGGCCCAGCCGTCGCGTTCGCGGACGACCGTCTCGAGGTATTCGATCCAGATCGCGCGGTCGGCCACCGGGTCCTTGACCACGGCTCCGTGGATGCCGGCCGCGATGTCGTGCGGGCGCAGCACGCCGTCGCCGAAGTGGGCCGCCAGGGCGAGCCCACCGGTGAGCACGCTGATCGCCTCGGCCGTCGAGAGCGTGCCGGACGGCGACTTCACCGCCGTGCGGCCGTCTTCGGTGCGGCCGGACCGCAGCTCGCGGAACACCGTGACCACCCGGCGGATCTCGGCCAGCTCGGCGGCCTCGGCGGGCAGCTGCAGCGACGTGCCCAGCTCGGCGACCCGCCTGCTGACGATCTCGACCTCCGCCTCGGCGCTGTCCGGCAGCGGCAGCACGACGGTGTTGAACCGCCGCCGCAGCGCGCTCGACAGCTCGTTGACGCCCTTGTCGCGGTTGTTCGCCGTCGCGATCAGGTTGAAGCCCGGCCGTGCCTGCACCTCGGTGCCCAGCTCCGGGATCGGCAGGGTCTTCTCGGACAGGATCGTGATGAGCGAGTCCTGGACGTCGGCCGGGATGCGGGTCAGCTCCTCGAGGCGGGCCAGCTTGCCGTCCCGCATCGCGCGCAGCACCGGGCTTTCGACCAGCGCGGCGGCGCTCGGGCCCTCGGCGATCAGCCGGGCGTAGTTCCAGCCGTAGCGGATCGACTCCTCCGACGTGCCCGCGGTGCCCTGCACCAGCAGCGTCGAGTCCCCGCTGATCGCGGCGGAGAGGTGTTCGGACACCCAGGTCTTCGCCGTGCCGGGCACGCCGAGCAGCAGCAGCGCGCGGTCGGTGGCGAGCGTGGCGACGGCGACCTCGATCAGCCGCCGCGGGCCGACGTACTTCGGGGTGATCACGGTGCCGTCGGCCAGGGTGCCGCCGAGCAGGTACTCGACGACGGCCCACGGCGACAGGTTCCAGTTCGGCGGCTTCGCCCGGTCGTCGGCGGCGGCCAGCGCGGCCAGCTCGGCGGCGTGGTCCTGTTCGGCGTGCGGCCGGAGGACGGTGGCGGTCATGCGAGCTCCTCGTACATTTCGCGGCGGAAGTTCAGCGTTTCGGTGAGCGCCCGGCGCCACGGCCCGGCGTCCATGGTCAGCCGGGTGGTGGCCAGCGGGTGGCGCAGGCACTGCGGCGGGACCGCGCGGGCGATCACGACGGCGGCGTGCGAGACCAGGCGGTGGTCGTCCTGGCGGGCGATCCAGTCGAGCAGGGCGGTGCCCAGCTCCTTCGTCCACGGCCGGGGCAGCTCGTGCACCAGCCGCGCGAACGATTCGACCGGCAGCCTGCCGATCAGGTGCCCGACGGTGGCGGCCTGGCTCGCCGGGCCGAGCACGCCGAGCAGCGGCGGCGTGGTCCGGCCACCGGGGTCGGCGCCGATCAGGGCCTGTGCCCAGGTCTCGTCGCGCTGGCGCAGGGCCGCGGTGGCCCACGAGTCGCGCAGGACGCCGGCCGGGCAGCCCTCGACGGTCATCCGGACGACCTCGGCCGGTGGGCCGAACTCGGTCCAGAAGGCCAGGGGAGCGGCGGCGACGAGCGTGCGCAGCCGGACGGTGCCGTCGCCGCGTTCGCCCTGCGGGACGGTGACTTCCAGGACCCGGCCCCGGCGGCGGACCAGCGGCCGCAGGCGTTCGGCCATGCTCGCGCCGTACCGGGTGCCGGGCAGCCGGCCGAGCAGTTCGGCGGCCCGTTCCCGGACGGCCGCGGCGCGGTCGGTGAGCGCGGCTTCGAGGAAGTCTTCGTCCTCGGGGGCGAGGTGGCCGGCGAGCACGCCGAGGAAGTCCGAGCGGACGTCGGCGGGTTCGCTCTTCCAGGAGCCGTGGAGGGCTTCGCGGGCCGCCTCCGGAGCTTGGCCGAGCTTGGCGGCGAGCCAGCGGCGGCGCTGGGCGAGACTGCCGTACTGCCAGACGTCGGCCTGTTCTTCCGCGGGCGCGGAGAGGAAGGACCAGTCGGGGTTCCGCTGCCCGAGCCACGCCCCGACGGACCCGGCGACGGCGACGAGCGGCCCGCGCAGGGCGGCCTTGCTGCGGGCGGCTTCGGCGAGCAGGGGCAGGGTTTCGGGTGGGACGCGGTAGTCCGTGCCGGCGACGATGCCGAGCCACTCCAGGAGGAGATCGGGATGGCTGGCGGCGAGCAGGCGGGCCAGGCGCTCCCGGGCCAGCGGCGGCACGAAGGGCCGCTCGTCCTGAGCCGCGACGGGCAGCGGCCGCACGTCGTGCAGGGGTTGCCGGCCGGCCCGGCGGTAGGTCGTGAGGACCGCCGCCGCGGCGAGGAGCTGTTCGGCGGGGTCGGCGCGGTCTTGGACGAGGTCCTGGACCGCGGGCGGCTGGGTGGCGGGATCCAGCGTGCGGCGGCGGGTGCCGAGGAGCGCGGTGCCGACGAGGTCTTCCCAGGCTTTCACGGCCGCACCGCCTTTCGGGTCTGGAGCATGGTCGATTCCGGACGGGCCGGAGGAGGACCGGCGAGGAGTTCGGGTGTCACAGCCGCACCGCCCGGCCCTCGTGCCAGCACGTCAGCGGCCGCAGGCCCGCCGGGCTCCACTCGCCGGCCACCGTCAGCGGGCGGCCCGCCGACATCGCCAGCAACGACCACGGCCACGCGTACGGCACCAGCGGCAGCGCCGTTCCGTCCTTTTCGGACAGACACCAGCCGCTGCCGTGTTCGGCCGGGGTGACCCCGGACAGCAGGACCGGCCAGCGCTCCAGCCACGGGTCCGCCGCCATCGCCCGCGCGTACGACCCCAGTGCCTCGGAAATCGATCCGCCGGACGCCGACGACGCCGCCAACGGGATGCCGCGCTCCACCACCAACGCCCGCAACGGGGCCGCACCCGGGTAGAACGCCAGCTCCGCCGTCAGGAAATGCCCTGGTGGCAATGACGAATCCAGCGGACGGCCCGGCGGGGCGAACGACAGCACCAGCGCGTCCCGGCCCGTCTCCCGCCCGCGCAACCACGTGCGGCGGGTCAGCAAGCGGTCGTTCTCCTCGTCCGCCGCGCCGGTGATCAGCCACTCGTCCGATACCCGCTCGCCCTGCTCGAGAACCCGGGCCGTCTCCACCGAGAACCCCAGCCGGGTGCGGACCGTTTCCGCCAGCGGCGCCGGCAGTGCGTCCAACCGGGTCGCCGCGTCCGCCAGCAGGTACACCAGGGACAGCTCGCCCAGCAGCGCCGCCGGCCAGTCGCGGCGGCCGACGATCCCCGCCGCCCGGCGCAGTCCGCCCGCCAGCCCGGACGCCTGCGCGTCCACCATCCGCGCGGCCACCGTGCGCAGCTCTTCGCCGCCGCTGCGCTCGAACCCGGCGAAGCCCGCGCCGATCCGGTCGGTCAGCCAGATCTTCAGCTCCGCCACGCCGCCTTCGACGCGCGCTGCCCGCTCCGAAGCGCGGCGAGCGGCCGCTTCCTCGTCCTTCGGCCCGGCTGCCTCCGCGCGTTTTTCCGCGCGACGGGCGCGGTCGGCGCGTTCGGCCAGCCACGTGTGCACCCACTCGGGCGGCGCGGCGGAGTCGACCTTTCCCGCCGCCCACAACATCATCAGCCCGAGCGCGTGCTTGCACGGGAACTTCCGGCTGGGACAGGAACACCGGAACGCGGGCTCGGCGAGCTCGACGCACGTCTGGTACGGCTTCTTGCCACTGCCCTGGCAGAAGCCCCACACGGCGTCTTCGGACGCACCCGCGCCCGACCACTTCGCCGGCGCGGCCAGCGCCCGGCCCGCCTTCTCCGAAGCGGGATCCGGCGCCAGCCCGGCCACGCGTTCCGCGGTCCACGGCACCGCCGTCACCACCTGTCCCCCCACCTGTCCGCCCTCGCTTTCCGGTACTCGCTGAAGCATGCCAGCACCCACCGACAATTTCCGGCAGCCTTGACGAACCGGCCTATTCCAGTACTAGAATACTGCCGTGCTGACCGATGCGGAGCTGACCGTCCTCGGCCTCGTCGTCGAACGGCCGAGACACGGCTACGAGCTGGACGAAGTCGTGTCCGAACGCGGCATGCGCGAGTGGACCGCCCTCGGCTTCAGCTCGATCTACTACGTCCTCGGCAAGCTCCGCGACCGCGGCCTGGTCACCGAAGTCGCGGAAGAACGCGCGCACGCCAAGGCCAAGAAGACGTACACGGCCACGGACGCGGGCCGGCGAGCCTGTGCGGCGGCCGCGGAGGCGGCCATCGCCGAACTGCGCCCGGTGCACCCGCCGGTGCTGGTCGGTCTGGCCAACAGCCCGGCGATCCCGCCCGACCGGCTCGCGGCCGCGCTGGCCCGGCGCGCCGAAGCGGTCGAGGAACGCCTGGCCGAAGTGCGGAGAGCCGCGCAAGCTGACGCCCCGCCGTTCGTCCGGGCGATCTTCGACTACTCCGTCAACCAGCTCGAAGCGGAAGCCGCCTGGCTGAGAGGACTGTCCTGATGCCCTACGACGTCAAGAAGGACCTGAAGCGGCTGTACTCGCCGAAGAACACCGACTGGGCGCTGCTCGACGTGCCGGAGCAGCAGTTCCTCGCGATCGACGGCCGGGGCAATCCGAACACGGCGGAGAGCTACCGGAAAGCCGTCGAAGCGCTCTACGCCTTCGCGTACACGATCAAGATGACGGCGAAGCATGCCGGTGAGGACTTCGTCGTCGGCCCGTTGGAGGGACTGTGGTGGGCCGACGACTACGCGGCGTTCACCGTGCGCGCCAAGGATTCCTGGCAGTGGACGATGTTGATCTCCCTGCCGGGCCACCTCGGTGAGGACGCCGTCGAGGAAGCCCGGGAAGCGGTGCGGCGCAAGAAGAAGATCGACCCGCCGGTCCGGCTCGAGAAGCTGCACGAGGGCCGGTGCGCGCAGGCGCTCCACATCGGCCCGTACGACGACGAAGGCCCGCTGCTCGCCCGCTTGCACGACGAGTTCCTCGCGGAGCACGGGCTGAAGGAGACCGGCCTGCACCACGAGATCTACCTCGGCGACCCGCGCAGGACCGAGCCCGCGAAGCTGAAGACCGTGCTGCGTCAGCCGGTCGCCTGAGCCGTCCGCCCGGGTCAGTACTCGGTGGAGACCGGCCAGGTGTCGTCGTGCAGCAGGCGCTTGAGGATCTTGCCCGTCGCGTTGCGCGGCAGGTCCGGCACGAAGTACACGTCGCGCGGCACGGCGAACCGCGCCAGCCGCTGGTGGATGTACGCCCGGATGTCCTCCGCGTGCAGCGAGGCGCCGCGTCGCGGGACCACGTACGCCGCCAGCCGCTGGCCCCACTCCGCGTCGGCCACGCCGACCACCGCGGCGTCGTGGACGCCGGGCAGTGCCACCAGTGCTTCTTCCACCGGACGGGGGAAGACGTTCTCGCCGCCGGACACGATCATCTCGTCGGCCCGGCCGGTGACGAACAGGCGGCCCGCCGCGTCGAGGTAGCCGACGTCGCCGGTGGCCATCAGGTCCGCCGCGCGCGCCGGGTCCTTGCCGTTCGTGTAGCCGTCGAACAGCATGTCGTTGCCGACGAAGATCTGGCCTTCGCCGCCGGGCGGCACCGGCTTGCGGTCTTCGTCGAGGATCGCGACGCGCGTGCCGAGCGGGCAGCGGCCCGCCGTCGTCGGCGCCGCGCGCAGGTCGGCCGGGTCGGCGATGCTCGCCCAGGACACCTCGGTCGAGCCGTAGAAGTTGTAGAGGACGTCGCCGAAGGTGTCCATGAACTGCGTGACGAACGACCCGGACATCGCCGAGCCGCTGCTCGCGACGATCCGCAGCGACGACAGGTCGTAGCGCGCCCGGACGCGTTCGGGCAGGTCCATGATGCGCTGCAGCATGATCGGCACCGCGAACAGCGCGTCGCACTTCTGCTCGGCGATGGCCCGCAGCGTCTCCTCGGCGTCGAACTTGCGGATCAGCGCCAGCGACGCCCGCAGCGCCATGCCGAGCTGCATCGCGGCCAGGCCCCAGCTGTGGAACAGCGGCGCCGCGACGAGGATCCGGTCGCCGGCGCGCAGCGGGATCCGGTCGAGGATCGCCGCGGCCGTCCCCATGCCCTTCGGCGTGGGGCGCCGCGCTCCCTTCGGCGTGCCGGAGGTCCCGGACGTCAGCACGACCACGCGGCCCGGCCGGTCGACCGGCTTGGGCGGGTCGGCGGGCGCGGCGTGGATCAGCTCGTCGACGGTGGGGTAGCCGGTTTCGGCGTCCGGCCAGGTGCTGATCCGGGCGAACTCACCCGGGACGTTCGCGATGGTCTGCGCGAACTCGTCGTCGGCCAGCACGGCGGCCGGCTGGTGCTCGGCGATGACGTCCTTGACCGAAGCCGCGGACAGGCCGGTGTTGAGCAGGATCAGGTCGGCGCCGAGCTTGCTGGCGGCGACGAACGACTCGACCATCGCGGCGTGGTTGCGGCACATCAGCGCGATCCGGTCGCGTTCGCCGACGCCGAGCTCGCTCAGCCCGTTCGCGAGCCGGTCGCTGCGCTCCTGGACCTGCCGGAACGTGCGGAGGCTGCGCTCGTCGTGCAGGGCGGGCTCGTCGGGGACGCGGGCGGCGGCGGCCTGGTAGCCGCCGGCAATGGTGGCGCCCCACTGGGCGAGCGAGCTGAGCTGGCGGGCGATCTTGTCCGGGCGGCCCGCGGACAGGACGCCGGCGCGCACCAGGACGCTCGTGGTGCGCAGCTTGGTGGCCTTGTTGCCGTCGCGGTCGGCGTCGGGGTCGGGCTTGCCGGCGAGGTGCAGGTCGAGGCGCCGGGCGAGGGCACGGACGTCCTTCTTCACCGACGACACGAGATCCGCGTGCGACGGCGGCAGCATCATCCGGACGAACAGCTCGGTCTTGCCGCCGGCCAGCGGTCTCAGCTCGAGGGAGACCCACGTGCCTTCGTCGGGGACGCCGCACCACACGACGTGCTCGCCCGGCCGGTACACGACGGCCTGGACCTGCGCTTCCAGCATCGGCCCGCGCTCGGGGACGATCCGGATCACGGCTTTGGGGCCCCGGCCGCGCGCGGCGTGCTCGACGACCTCGCACCCGGCGATCTCCGGCACGAACCGCGAATACCACTCAGGCGAACCGACGATCTGCCACACCACATCCGGCGTGTGCCCGACCACGGCGCTCGCCTCGACTACATCGTCACGCATCGTCTGCCCTCACCGCAGGGGATCACCGAACACACGTTCAGGTCACGGAGACGTCACAGTAACAGCAAACGGGTGATCCCGGATACTCCGAACGGCCAGATACCGGAGAGTAACGGACACTCGTAGTAGGTCTTCCTAATGTCCACAGTGGAGTGATTAACGCCGTTCACCGAGCATAACGGCCACAGGCTGTGTACGCAGGT
This sequence comes from Amycolatopsis sp. NPDC049691, assembly GCF_040675005.1. Taxonomy (NCBI): domain Bacteria; kingdom Bacillati; phylum Actinomycetota; class Actinomycetes; order Pseudonocardiales; family Pseudonocardiaceae; genus Amycolatopsis; species Amycolatopsis sp. NPDC049691. The sequence goes on along the minus strand of NZ_JBFANX010000026.1, from coordinate 48,138 downwards.
CCGTCGCCGGTGTCTTGAACGGGCCTTTTAGGACGCGGGAAGACCTGATCGGCTCATTCGGGACAATCGGCGCCATAGCGGGCAATCAGCTCACGGCCGAGGCGGGCCAGCTCCGCTTTGACGGACTCCGGGGACTCCACCTCGACCAGCGCGCCCCACCCCGCCAGCTCCTGCGCGATCATGATCGGCGCCGGTGCGGCGACCCTCGCGCGAACGCGGTCGCCGGGCAGGTCCGCGACCCGCTCGCAGTGCCGGCCGAACCGGTCGCGCAGCACCTCGAAGTAGCGGGAGCCGAGCACCACGTCCGCGGTGAGCAGCGATCGCCGTTTCTCGATCTCCTCGACGACCTCGTCCCACACCTTCGCCAGCTCGAGGTCCGCCGGGCGGCGGTCGGCGGCCTCCTCGGTCGGGACGGGCTCGGCGATCCGGTCCACCCGGAACGTCCGGCGCCCCTGCGGCGTCCCGGCGACGAGGTACCAGACGTCGTCCTTGTCGACCAGGCCCCACGGGTCGACGAGCCGCTCGCGCCCGCTGTAGGTGAACCGCACGCGCCGGCGCGCGATGACGGCGTCCCGCAGCAGTTCGACCATCGGCGGCCGGTCCTTCACGCGTTCGCCCCAGCCGGCCGGGTCGACGACGACCGCTTCCGCGGCGGCCTCGGCGTCCGGGCGGAACGTGCCCGGCAGCGCGCCCATCAGCTTGCGCAGCGCCGACTTGACCTCCGGGGACGCGGCCGCGGCGGGGCCCGCCAGGAGGAAGAGGGCCTGCGACTCGCGCGCGGTCAGGCCGGACAGGTCGGTGCGCGCGCCGCCGACCAGCTGCCACCCGCCGCCGCGGCCCGGTTGCGGGTAGACGGGCACCCCCGCCGCCGAGAGCGCTTCGAGGTCACGGCGGGCCGTCGCGACGGAGATTTCCAGCTCCGCGGCGAGCTCGGCGGCCGTGACGCGGCCGCGCGTCTGCATCAGCAGCAAGGTGGCGACAAGACGGTCGGCGCGCATGGGGCCAGTGTCGCAAACAAAGTGCTCAGTTGATGAGCACTTTGACTCCGCATGATGGCGTCAGACCGCTTGAGAGGAGCAGGACATGCTGCGAGGAATGGCCACCGTGACGTACTACGCCGAGGACCACGAGGCCGCGAAGGCGTGGTACACGGAGTTCCTGGGGATGGCGCCGTACTACGCGGTCCCCGGGTACTTCGAGTTCCGGATCGGCGACTACCAGCACGAACTCGGCATCATCGACGCCCGGTACGCGCCGGGCAAGCAGAACGAGCCGGGCGGCGAGATCGTCCGCTGGCACGTCGACGACCTCGAAGCGACGCTCGCGCGCCTGCTCGAACTCGGCGCGAAGGAGTTCGAGCCGATCACCGAGCGCGGACCCGGGTTCGTGACGGCGACCGTCGTCGACCCCTTCGGCAACCTCCTCGGCATCATGACGAACGTGCACTACCTGGCGGTGCTGAAGGAACGCTCGTGAGGCGGTAGGCCTCCTTCACACAGTTGCCGCACCGCTCGTGCCGGGCCGTCTTCTCCGCCGGATCGGTGCCGTAGAAGGGGAAGCAGCCCGCGCCGCAGCTCGCGAAGTAGATCAGGCCCAGCCGGACCTCGCCGCGGCCGACGTAGTGCGCGAGCCGGCGGCGCGGATCCGGCCCGCACTCGGGGATCCAGCCGTGGGCGGGCAGGCGGGCGGCGGCGATGTCGTCGAGGACGCCCGCGCGGCCGATCAGGTCCGCGCCGAGGCAGGTGAGGCGCTCGCCGAGGTCGCGCATCCCGTCGGCGCGCAGGGGCGGGCCGGCGAGCCAGGCGACGTCGCCGGGGAGCGTCGCGGCCAGGTCGCGCAGACGGGTCAGCAGGGCGTGGTCCGGGTCCATGACCTGCAGGAAACCTGACGCGGATTTGTGACACCAGCCGACGAGCGGCCGCGGGAAATGTCGGACCCCGGTGACAGAATGCGCTCATGGCGACACCCTTCGCGACACCCCGGGCGAGAGCGCTCGGCTTCGGGCTCAGGTCCTGCCGGACGGCCCGGAACCTCGGCGTGCGCGAGCTGGCGAGGTTGATCGGCGTGCTGCCGCAGGAACTGTCCAATTGGGAGTACGGGAAGCGGATTCCCAAGGTGGAGCAGGTCGGGCTGCTGGTGGTGGAGCCGGGGGAGCGCGCCCGACTCCTGGACCTTGCCAAGAACGCGGCCGAGGTGAGCTGGCTCGAGAAGGTGATGCCCGGCGTTTCGCTGAAGCCCGGCACGTATGTGCAGTACGAGCGGGAAGCGAGCGATCTGTTCGGGTGGGAACCGGCGCTGGTCCCCGGGCTGCTTCAGACTCCGGCCTACGCGCGGACCGTGCTGGCCGGCTTCGGAGTGGTCGGTGCGGAGAACGAGCGGCTGGCCCTGGCTCGGCAGACCCGGCGGGGCCTGCTGACCAACCCGTGGCCGGCGGAGTTCCGGGCGGTGGTCGGTGAAGCGGTGCTGCGGCCCGACTTCATCGAGCCGACGGTGATGGTCGAGCAGCTTCGCTTCCTGCGCACTTTCTCCCAGCGGAGCAATGTTTCGCTGCAGGTCTTGCCGCATAGCCCGGGGTTTCACCCCGGGCTATGCGGCCCGTTCGTGATCCTCGGGTTCCCGAACCTGCCGCCGATCGTCTTCATCGAGCAATACCGGTCGAGTGCCTACCTCTACGCTGCCGATCAGGTGGCCGACTACCGGTCGGCCGCCCAGACCTTGGCGGCGCTGGCCCTGAGCGAGCAGGAGAGCTGCGCGCTCATCGGGGAGGTGATCGCCGAACTCGGAGGTTCGGATGGGTGAGTGGCGGACTTCCCGCTATTCAGGTGAGGACAACTGCGTCGAAGTGGCGCTCGGACCTGCGGCAAAAATCCGCGACACCAAGGACCGCACCGGCGGCACCCTCGAAATCTCCACCCGATCGTGGGATGCCTTCCTGATCACCTTGTGTGGCCCGATGCCACCGGATCTTCGCAAGGTGTAGCTCCCGCACACATAGCCCGCGACCCGGGGCACGCTTACCGTTCCCGTCCATGACCAGCGATCTGGACGGGCGCACCGCCCTCGTCACCGGCGGGGCCTCGGGCATCGGCCTGGCCTGCGTCCGCGCGCTCGCCGCGGCCGGGGCGAAGGTGCATGTCGTCGATGTCGACGCCGCCAAAGCCGAAGCCGCCGCCACCGAGGTCGGGGGCTGGGCGCACGCTGCCGACCTCGCCGATCCCACCACGATCGACGCCCTGCCCGCCGAGGTCGACATCCTGGTCAACAACGCCGGGATCCAGCACGTCGCTCCGCTCGAAGACTTCCCGCCGGACGTCTTCACGCGCATCCAGTCCCTCATGGTCACCGCTCCCTTCCTGCTGATCCGGCACGTCCTGCCGTCGATGTACGCGCGGGGCTGGGGCCGGATCGTCAACATGTCGAGCGTCCACGGGCTGCGGGCCTCGTCCTACAAAGCCGCGTACGTCGCCGCCAAGCACGGCTTGGAAGGCCTCTCCAAGGTCGCCGCGCTCGAAGGCGCCGGACACGGTGTCACCAGCAACTGCGTGAACCCCGGGTACGTCCGCACCCCGCTGGTCGACAACCAGATCGACGCGCAGGCCGCCGAGCACGACATCCCGCGCGAGGACGTCGTCTCGGAGGTCCTCCTCAAGCGCGCCGCCATCAAGAAGCTCATCGAAGCCGACGACGTCGCTTCCCTGGTGACGTGGCTGTGCTCGCCGCACGCCGGCCACGTCACCGGGGCGTCCATCCCGCTCGACGGCGGCTGGACCGCCGCCTAGGAACCCGCCAAACCACAAGGAAGTGGAGCCCGCAGTGAGCCAACCCCACCGGTCGGCGATCGCCAAGATCGTCGGCGCGAGCCTGATCGGCACCACCATCGAGTGGTACGACTTCTTCCTCTACACCTCGGCCGCCGCCCTCGTGTTCAACAAGCTGTTCTTCCCGACGGCGAACCCGTTGACCGGCACGCTGCTGGCGTTCCTGACCTACGCCGTCGGGTTCCTGGCCCGCCCGATCGGCGGCCTCGTGTTCGGCCACTACGGCGACCGGCTCGGCCGCAAGAAGCTCCTGATCGTCAGCCTGGTGCTGATGGGCGGGTCGACGTGCCTGATGGGCGTCCTGCCGACGTACGCGAGCGCCGGCGTCGCCGCTCCTCTGCTCCTCACGCTGCTTCGCCTCGTCCAGGGCTTCGCGCTGGGTGGCGAGTGGGGCGGGGCCGTCCTGATCGTCTCCGAGCACGGCGACGACCGCCGCCGCGGCTTCTGGGCGAGCTGGCCGCAGTGCGGCGCGCCCGGCGGGAACCTCCTGGCCACCGCCGTCCTGGCGATCCTTTCGGCGACGCAGTCCGACGCGACGTTCATGTCGTGGGGCTGGCGCGTCCCGTTCCTGCTCTCGGGCGTGCTGCTGCTGATCGGGCTGTGGATCCGGCTGGCCGTCGCGGAGTCGCCGGTGTTCCTGGCCGCGCAGAAGCAGGCCGAGAGCCGCGCCGAGAAGCACGTGCCCGTCGTCGAGGTCTTCCGCGACAGCTGGCGCCAGGTGCTGATCACGATCGGCGCGCGGATGGCCGAGAACGTCTCCTACTACGTGCTGACCGCGTTCATCCTCGTCTACGTCACGACCGGGCTGCACCTGCCGAAGGGCGTCGGCCTGACCGCGGTGCTGATCGGCTCGGCCGTGCACTTCGTGACGATCCCGCTGTGGGGCGCGCTGTCCGACCGCGTCGGCCGTCGCCCGGTGTACCTGTTCGGCGCGATCGGCATGGCGTTGTGGGGCTTCGCGTTCTTCGCGCTGCTGGACACGAAGTCGTCGCCGGTGATCGTGCTCGCCGCCACCGTCGGGCTGGTGCTGCACGGCGCGATGTACGGGCCGCAGGCCGCGTTCTTCGCCGAGCAGTTCCCGACGCGGGTGCGCTACACCGGCCTCTCGGTCGGCGGGCAGCTGTCGTCGATCGCCGCCGGTGCCGTCGCGCCGCTGATCGCCGTCGCGCTGTTCTCCGCGTGGGGCAGCACCGTGCCGGTGTCGCTGTACGTCGCCGCGATGTGCGTGCTCACGGTGATCGCGCTGCTCTCGGCCCGCGAGACGCGCGGCGAATCGCTGCACGACGACGACGTCCAGGCGGAGACGGCGGCCGTTTCGCCCTAGCATGACGGCCGTGACCGCACCCTCCGACGCGCTGCGCCGGCTGCTCGACCTGCTCGCCTCCGGGGCGAGCAGCGAGCAGCTGGCGCACGTCGTCGTGGCCGCCCGGGCCGAAGGCACCCTCGGCGCGGCCGACCTGGCCGCCCTCGCCAGCGCGGGGGAGCTGGCGCTGCGGATCCGCGAGACCCTCGCCGAGCACCGGCGGCGCGAGGCCCAGCTCGGCGCGCTGTTCGACACCGCGAGCGAGCTGGCCGCGCTGTCCGATCCGGACACCGTGCTGCGGTCGATCGTGCGGCGGGCGCGGGCGCTGCTGAACGTCGACGTGTCGTACCTGTCGCTGAACCGCGAGTCCGAGAACAAGACGTACGTGCGGGTCAGCGACGGGTCCGTGTCGGCGGAGTTCCAGCAGATCGTGCTCGGCATGGGGGAGGGGCTCGGCGGGCTGGTCGCGCAGACCGCGCGGCCGTACGCGACGGCCGACTACTTCAACGATGACCGGTTCAAGCACACGCGGCACATCGACTCCGGCGTCAAGGACGAGGGCCTGACCGCGATCCTCGGCGTCCCGCTCGCCATCGGGCCGAAGGTGCTGGGCGTGCTCTTCGCGTCCGACCGCGCGACGCGGGAGTTCAGTCCCGACGAGGTGGCGCTGCTGTCGTCGCTGGCCGACCACGCGGCGATCGCCCTGGACAGCGCGAACCTGCTCGACCAGACGCGCCGCGCGGTCGCCGAGCTCAACGAGGCCAACGCGACCATCCGCGCGCACACCGAGGCGATGGAACGCGCCCAGGACGCCCACGACCGGCTCACCGACCTGGTGCTGCGCGGCGGCGACCTGCCGGACGTCGCGGCGGCCGTCGCCGGGGTGCTGCACGGCGACCTCACGGTGTACGACGCCGACGGCACGCTGCTGGCCAGTTCGGCCTCCCCGGCCCCGCTCGACCCGGACGCGCTGGTCGCGGCCCGCACCGCCGGCCGGGCGGTGTCCACAAAGGACACCTGGGTGTGCGGCGTGCAGGCCGGGCCCGAGCTGCTCGGCAGCCTGGTGCTGGCCGGCCGCGACGGCTTGTCCGACCCGGACCGGCGGCTGTTCGAACGCGCCGGCGTCGTGACGGCGTTGCTGCTGATGCTGCGGCGGTCGGTGGTCCGGGCCGAGGACGAGGTCCGCGGCGAGCTGCTGACCGACCTGCTCACCGCGCCCGACCGCAACCCGCGGGCGCTGCTTGCGCGGGGTCGTCGGCTGGGGATCGACCTGTCCGCCCCGCACGCGGTCCTGGTCGCGCACGCCGACGGCGGCTCGCGACGGCGGCTGGCGAGCGCGGCCGCCCGGCACGCGACGCTGGTGGGCGTGCACGCGGAGGAGGTCGTCCTGCTGGGCGCGGGCGACCCGGACGAGCTGGCCCGCCGCGTGGCCGCCGACCTCGGCGCGGCGACCGGCCGGCCGGTGACGGTGGGGGCGGCCGGCCCGGCGAGCGGCCCGTCGGCGATCGCCGCGGCGCACGGAGAGGCGGCGCGGTGCGTCCGGGCGCTGCTGGCGCTGGGCCGGACCGGCGAGGGCGCGGCGATGGCGGGGCTGGGGTTCCTCGGCCAGTTGCTGGGCGACCACGCGGACCTGGACGGGTTCGTGCGGCAGACGCTGGGGCCGGTGCTCGACTACGACGCGCGCCGGGGGACCGAGCTGGTGGCGACGCTGCGGGCGTACTTCGGCTGCGGGTCGCAGCTGGCGCGGACGAAGGACGTGCTGCACGTCCACGTGAACACGGTGGTGCAACGGCTGGAGCGGGTGGCGTCGCTGCTGGGGGAGGACTGGCAGTCGCCGGACCGGGCCCTGGAAATCCAGCTGGCCCTGCGGGTGCACCGCCTAGGAAGCTGAGGCGAACGCCTTCGACCGCCACACCACGAGCGCCGATGTCAGGCCGCCCGCTGCCGCGATGAGCACCGCCGCCGGCAGCATCCCGTGGTCCAGCCCGAGACCGCCCAGTGCCGCGCCCGCGGCGATGCCGATCTGGAACGCCACGATGTACACCGCCGACGCCAGGTCCGGCCGGTCCTTCGCCACCCGCAGGACCGCCGCCTGCAGCACCACGCCGATCCCCGCCGCCGGGGCCGCCCACGCCACGATCGCCGTTCCCGCGACCAGCGGCCCCGGGGACAGCAGCAGTCCCGCCATGCACACCGCCAGACCCGCCGTCGTGACCAGCGCCGTCGCCCGCGGGTGGCCGTCGATGTGCCTGCCGATCAGCACCAGGCCGAGCAAGCCCGCCACTCCGTGGGCGAAGAGCAGGGCCGAAGTCGGCGGCCCCGTCAGGTGGACCCAGCGCGCGATGATCGCCGTGATGTAGGTGAACGCCGCGAAGTGCCCGGTCACCACCAAGAGCGTCGTCACGTTGACCGGGAGCAGGGCGCGGTCGGCGACGATCCGGGGTCCGCGAGCAGGCGCCGCAGCGGGCATCGGGCGGACCGTCACGCGGATGACCAGCGCCGTCGCCGCCGCGACGGCCGCCACCGCCAGGACCGCGAGCCGCCAGCCGAGGGTCGTGCCGAGCCACGAGCTGACCGACAGCCCGAACAGGAACGCCAGCGAGTTGCCCGCGAACACCACCGCCGTCGCGCGGCCGCCCCGGCCGGGGCCGAGCAGCCGGGTCGCCATCGACGCCACGACCGACCAGAACACGCCGTGGCCCGCGGCCGCCACCAGCCGGGCCGCGATCGCGACGCCGTAGTTCGGCGCGACCGCCAGCACCACGTTGGACACCACGACCATCCCGAGGGTGACCAGCGCCGTCGTCCGGCGGTCCCAGCGGGACGTCAGCGCGACCAGCGGCACCACCGAGACCGCCACGACCAGCGCGTACCCGGTCATCAGCAGTCCGATCGCGGAGTCGCCCACCCGTAACCCGGACGCGAGCTGCGGCAGCAGCGCCACGGGCAGGTTCTCCGAGGTCACGGACACGAAGCAGGCGGCGCCGAGCGCTCCCAACGCCAGTTTCGTCCGGGGTTCGACGAGCATTGTTTAACGATACACAGCTAAGGTGGGGCGATGTCCAGACCGACGATGGCCGACGTCGCGCGCCGGTGCGGCGTCTCGGCGATGACCGTGTCGTACTGCTACAACCAGCCCGACCGCGTCGCGCCCGAGACGCTGCGCCGCGTCCGCGAGGTCGCCGCCGAGCTGGGCTACCGCGGGCCGGACCCGACCGCGCGGTCGCTGCGCCGCCGGCACAACGGCGCCATCGGCGTCGTGCTCGGCGAGCACCTCGCCTACGCCTTCGACGACCCGCAGGCCCGCCGGTTCCTCTCCGGCGTCGCCGAGGTCTGCCGCGAGCGCGGCAGCGGCCTCAACCTGATCCCGACGACCGGTGCGGAGGACGACGTCGAGCGCGTCCGGTCGGCATCGGTCGACGGCTACATCGTGTGGACGACCGTCGACGGCGATCCCGTGCTGGACGTCGTGAGCGGGCTCGGCAAGCCGGTCGCGATCCACGGCGGCCCCGCGTTCGCCGGTGCGCGGGTGGTCGGCATCGACAACCGGGCTTCCGCCCGGGAACTCGCCGCCCGCACCTTCGCCGGGGCGCGCCGGCCCGCCGTGCTCAGCTTCCCCTTCGACCGCGACCGCCGTCCCCGGCTGGAAACCGCGCCCGCGCCGGAAACCATCGCCTTCCCCGTGACGCGGGAGCGGCTCCTCGGCATCTACGACCACCTCGGCGACGTGGCCGGCCTGCCGGTGGCCGTCGTCGCCCGCAACGACCGTGACGAAGCCGCGAAACAGGCCGACGCGCTCCTCGACACCGAGCCCGACGCGGTGATCGCCATGAGCGACCAGCTGGCGTTCGCCCTCCTCGACGCCGCGCGCCGCCGCGGCCTGCGGGTGCCGGCGGACCTCGCGGTCGCCGGGTGGGACGACGACCCGGACGCCGGGCGCGCCGGCCTCACGACCGTCGCGCAGTCGCTCTTCGACCAGGGCCGGGACTGCGCGCTGATCGCGCTCGGCTCGCGGGTGCCCGATCGGCCGGCCGGGTGGACGACCACGGTCCGGGCGTCTACTCGCTGACCCGCACCACGAGCTTTCCCCGCCGCGGCCCGCGTTCGGCGGCGGCGTGCGCGGCGGCCGCGTCGGTGAAGACGGCCTCGACGGGCACCCGGAACCGGCCCTCCTCGAAGAGCCGGGCGGCGGCCGCGAGGCCGTGGCGCCCGTCCGGCTCGCCACCCAGGGCCCCGGTCGACACGCGGACGCCGTGGGACGGGCCGCTGAAATCGGCGAGCGTGACCACCGAGGACGGCTCCCCGGTCAGCTCGACCAGCTCCGGAAGCGATCCCTGGCCGGCGACGTCGAGGGCCGCGTCGACCCGGCCGTCGACTCGCGTCGGCAGGCCGGGACCGTACGGAACCGGGATCGCGCCCAGGCTTTCGACGAACTCGAGGTCGCCGCCCGTCCCGAGCACCCGCGCGCCCCGCGCGAGCGCCAAGCCCACGACGAGGCTGCCGACGCCGCCGGACGCGCCGTCGACCAGGAGCGTCGTGCCGTCCCGGACGTCGAGGAGGTCGAGCGCGCGGGTCGCCGTCTCGATCCCGGAGGCCGCCGCCCCGGCCTGCTCCCACGGCATCGACGGCGGCTTGGGTGTCCAGAACGCGAGGACGGCGAACTCGGCGGTCGCCCCGCCGAGCCGGGCGACGTCGACCGCGCCGAACACCTCGTCGCCGACCTCGGCGCCAGGTCCTGCCTCGTCGACGACACCCGCCGCGTCGACGCCGGGGATGTGTGGCAGGGCGATCGGCGACCGCGACTTCCCGGCGCGGATCGCCAGGTCCACCGGCGACACCCCGGCCGCCCGCACGCGGATCCGCACCTCGCCCGGGCCGGCGTGCGGCTCCGGCAGCTCGCCCACCGACAGGACTTCCGGCGGGCCGAACCGCTCGAACCGGGTCGCGAACACGCTCACTCCTCCACCTCGGACACGCTGACCGCGCCTACGCTAGGACTGCTCACCGGCGCCGGACGGGAAGTGAGAACCGTGGCCGACGAACTGACTCGGAAACGCCGGGCGGACGCCGAACACAACCGCCGCCACCTCGTCGCGGTCGCGCACACGGCCTTCGCGCGCCACGGCCCGGACCTGCCGGTGCGGGAGATCGCGCGGCGCGCGGGCCTGGCCCCGGCGACCGTGCACCGGCACTTCCCGTCCCGCGCCGACCTCCTCGCGGCCGTGCTCGACGGCCAGGTCGACCGGTGCGAGCGGCAGCTGCGGGGCGCGCTCGCCGACCCCGACAGCCGCCGGGCGCTGACCCGCACGTTCCACCGGTTCGGCGAGTGGCGGGCCGAAGAGCCCGGGCTGACCGCTGTCCTTTCCGGACCGGAGTTCGCCGGACGGCGCCGTGCCCACGCCGAGGCGTTCGAGCGGCTGGTCGAGCGGGCCCGCGCCGACGGCGTCCTGCGGCCCCGGGTGACGGTCGGCGACGTCCGGCTCGCGCTGACCGCACTGACGTCGGCGCGGACGGGCGCGTCGGCGCGGCGGCTGACCGCGGTGCTGCTGACCGGGCTGCTGAACTGATTCGCCCGTCCGGCCCTGGTGGGATCCGGCCGCCCGGATGAGGATGGCCGGACGAACCGACCAAGGAGGACTCGTGAACGAGTTCGAAAGCGCGCTCGCGGCGGCGTTCGGGACCGGGCCGGCCGAGGTGCCGGGGCTGTCGGTCGTCCCGCTCGACGGCCGGGCGACCGCCGGGACCCAGCTGCTGTCGGTGTGGGGCTCGGTCAGCCCGTGCCTGACCGACGGTCCGGAACGGGGCACGACCACCGGGTGACCGGCCCGGTCGGGTTCAAACGGCACCTCACCACCGCGGTGGTGCCCGGCGACGCGGTCTACGTGCTGTCCGAAGACGGCGCCACCGCGATCGGCGGGCCGCACGTCGAAGCGCTGGTCCCGTTGCTCGACGGCACGCGGGACTTCGCCGCGCTCCGCCGTGACCTGCCCGAGGGCGTCCCCGCCGAAGCGGCCGCCGGGGTGCTGAACCGGCTCGCCGAGGAACGGCTGATCGGCCTGCGGAAGCCCGGCACGGCCTACTGGGACGCGGTCGGTGTCGAGCCGGAGTCCGGCACGGTCGCGCTCGTGGGCGCGGATCCGGCGGCGTTCCGTGCGGCCGGGCTGACGGTCGTCGACCGTGACGCCGACCTGACTGTCGTGCTGTGCGACGACTATCTCGACCCGATAGTGTCCAAAGTGGACACTGAGCAGCGCGCACTGGGACGTCCGTGGCTGCTCGCCAAGACCGTCGGTGCCCGGGTGTGGATCGGCCCGTTCTTCACTCCCGGCGACGGCCCGTGCCGGCACTGCCTCGCGACGCGGTTGTGGGGCAACCGGGCGGCCGAAGCCCACGTGCGGGACGCGCTGGGCTTGCCGGGCCCGGTCCCGCGTCCCGAGGTCACGCACCCGGCGCTGTCCGCCGTCGCGGTCAACCTGGTCGCACTGGAAGCGGTCAAGTGGCTGGCCGGGATGCGATATCCGGGTCAGCGGGCACTGTGGACGTTCGACAGCCGGGACCTGACCGGGGAACGGCACGAGGTGCGCGTCCGGCCGCAGTGCACGTCCTGCGGGAACCCGGAGCTGGTGCGCGAGCGGACCCGCCGGCCCTTCGTGCCCGACGGGCAGCGCGCGGTGCCGCCGGAACAGGTGCTCGAGACCTACCGCCACCTGGTCAGCCCCCTCACCGGCGTGGTCAAGGAGCTGCGGCGGGACGGCCCGGCCTTCTTCAACTCCGTCCGGTCCGGGCCGAACGTCGTGCCGGGGCTGCGGGGTGCGGACCGGCTCGGCGCGGCGTTGCGCGCGGAGAACGGCGGCAAGGGCGTCACGCCGCTGCAGGCCGAGGTCAGTGCCTTGTGCGAAGCGCTCGAACGGCACAGCGCCCGGTACGACGGCGACGAGGAACGCGTGCGCGCCAGCTTCCGCTCACTGGGCGACCAGGCCGTGCACCCCGACACCTGCCAGCTGTTCCACCCGCGCCAGTACGCCGACCGGGCCCGCAGCAACGCGCGGCACGGCCCGTTCCAGTTCGTCTGCGACCCGTTCGACGAGGACGCCGAGCTGGATTGGACGCCGGTGTGGTCGCTGAGCCGAGGCGAGCACCGGCTGTTCCCGACCGCCCTGCTGTACTTCGGCGCGCCCGGGCCGGCCTCCGTCCTCGCCGACTCGAACGGCACCGCGGCGGGCAGCTCCCGGGAAAACACGGTGCTGCAAGGGATGCTGGAGGTCGTGGAACGCGACGCCGTCGCGCTCTGGTGGTACAACCGCACCCGGCAGCCGGGTGTCGAGCTGCCCGCCGACCCGTGGACGACCGAACTGCGCGAGGTGTACGCCGGGCTGGGCCGCGAGGTGTGGGCGCTGGACGTGACGTCCGACCTCGGCGTGCCCGTGGTGGCCGCCCTTTCGCGGCGCACTACGCCACCCGAAGAGATCATGCTGGGCTTCGGCGCGGACCCCGACCCGGCCGTCGCGCTGCGGCGCGCGTTGACCGAGCTGAACCAGCTGATGCCCGCGGTCCTCGACGGCCGGCTCGGCGACGACCCGGACGCCGCGCGCTGGCTGAAGGAGGCGTCGGTAGCCGACCAGGCCTACCTGCTCCCGGCGCCGTCCGCGGCCCGCCTGCCGGTGGATGTCCTTTCGGTGCGGGCGAAACTCGACTGTGCCGGGCTGGAGGTGTTCGTGCTCGACCAGACGCGCCCGGACATCGGCCTGCCGGTGGTGAAGGTGCTCGTCCCGGGGATGCGCGGGCTCTGGGCGCGGTTCGCGCCGGGCCGGCTCTACGACGTGCCGGTGCGGCTCGGCCGGCTGACCGAGCCGCACGGCTACGACGACCTCAACCCCTTCCCGATCTTCCTCTAGCACTGCCCGTCGGCGAGGACCCAGTACCCCGGGGACGTCTCGCGCAGGGCGTGCGTGGTGAACGTGTTCCACAGGCCCATGGCCTGGTTGGAGCCGTTCGCGTAGGTCTGGCCGCCGCTCTGGTGCGCACGGCCCGCCTGCGTGTGGGCGTAGTTGCTGGCGTTCACGCAGGTGCCCGGCGGCTGGGTGGACGTCGGCGTCGTCGTGGTCGTCGTGGTCGTCGTCGGCGGGGTCGTCGTGGTGCCGCCGGAAGCCTTGTCCAGGCCCCAGAACACGCCCGTGTAGTAGCTGGAGCAGATGCCCGCGAGGAAGTACGCGCCGGTGCTGCCGCACTGCGTCGCGCCGGTGCCCGGGTCGACGGCCGTGCCGTGGCCCATCCCGGCGATCGAGTACAGCTGGACCTGGTCGGCGTAGTTCGTCAACGTCGTGCTGCCCGGCAGGGACTGGGTGCTGGTCGGGGTCTGGGAGACGCCGTGCGCCGCGGTCCACTGGTCGCGCAGCTCGGTGCCGTTGACCGGGTAGACCGTGTAGTCGCCGGTGCCCTGCCAGATCGCGACGCGCGGCCACGGGCCGCCGTAGCCGGGGTACTGGGCCTTGACCTTCGAAGCCCACTGCGCCGGCGTCAGGTTCTGGTTGTTCTGCTGGCAGTTCGTCGCTTCGGTGACGCTCGTGGCGCACTGCGCGGGCAGTCCGGCGTTGATGCCGCCGCCGGCGAAGACGTCCGGGTAGGCGGCGAGCAGGTCCGCCGTCATGCCACCGCCCGCCGACAGGCCGGTGACGTACACTCGCGAGCGGTCCGAGGAGTGGTCGGCGATCGCCTTGTCCACCATGGACTTGACGGACGCGGCCTCGCCGTTGCCCCGGGTGTCGTCGGCGGTGGAGAACCAGTTGAAGCACTTGAGCGAGTTGTTCGCCGTCGACTGCTGCGGGAACACGACCTCGAACCGCCACTTGTCGGCCAGCTCGGGCCAGCCGGAGTGGGCGTAGTAGTCCGACGCGCTCTGCGTGCACCCGTGCAGGGCGACGACGACCGGGCGGCCGGTTTCGAGCCCGGACGGCGTGTAGGTGTACATCGCGAGGGCGCCCGGGTTGGCGCCGAAGTTCGAGACCTGGACCAGCGACGACGGTGGCGGATCGGCGCTCGCCACCCCGACGGTGGTGAGCACGGCGGCGGTGATCGCGGCGAGTCCGGCGAGGGCGAGCTTGCGCATGGGGGAGTCCTTCTCGTCGTTGAGAGGGTTTCCAGCGACGCTAGGGCGGTCTCGTGGCGTGGACCATGTGGCCGTCCACCACATCCCGGCGGTGATTCATGGTGTCCGCCGGGGTGGCTCTCGACGGGGGCACGCGCTTGGGTTCTCTTTCATCGAGACCGGAGGTGAACCGTGCGCAGATGGCTGGTTGTGGTTCTGGCGGGGGCGCTCGCGGCGGCGCTGCCCGCCTCGGCATCGGCTTCGGCCGGGGGTTGCCGGGTGGACGTGCCCGGTGCCGAGAAGTCCGTTTCCGTCTGCCTGGACGACCTGACGACGACCGGGACGGTGGCGTCCGGGCACACGGTCCAGGCCGACTGGACGGGGCTGACCTCGGCCGGGCTGCCCACGTACGGAAGCGTCCCCGGCGTCCAGGTCGACGGGTACTTCCCGGACACGTCGACGGCGAACACGAACAACGGCTGGAACCACGACGCGCAGTTCGTGCTGCGGCTGCCGGCGCACTGGAACGGTGGCCTGGTCGTCTCCGGCTCGCCGGGCGTGCGGCGCCAGTACGCGAACGACCGCGCGATCGGCGATCAGGCGCTGGCCGAGGGCTACGCGTTCGCCGCGACCGACAAGGGCAACACCGGCGCGGCCTTCTACGAAGACGGCGTCCGGCCGGGCGACGCGCTGGCCGAGTGGAACTCGCGCGTCACGCAGCTGACGCTGGCCGCGCGGGCGGCCGCGGTTTCGCACTACCACCGTCCGGTGACCCGGACGCTGGCGGCGGGGCTGTCCAACGGCGGCTACCTCGTGCGGTGGCAGCTGGAGAACCGGCCGTGGCTCTACGACGGGGGCGTCGACTGGGAGGGGACGCTGTGGCGTGCCGATGGACCGAACTTGCTGACGTTCCTGCCGCCTGCCCTGCGCGCGTATCCGGCTTACGCGGCGGGATCGCCGACGGCGCACCAGTCCATTTTGGACGCCGGGTTCGCGCCGGGGTCGGAGTTCCTGTGGGACTACCACTACCGCGTCTACTGGGACCTGACCCAGCGGATCTACCGGGAAGAGGTGGACCCGTCGTTCGACGGCTCGCTGCCGGCCGGAACTCCGTTCTGCGCCTCGGGAACGCCGTCGTGTGACGCCGACTACGCGTATGCGTCCCGGCCCGCGTCGGTGGCGCGGGCGGTGGAGCGGATCTCGCTGACCGGCCGGATCGGCAAGCCGCTGCTCACCCTGCACGGCACGCTCGACACGCTGCTGCCGATCACGCAGGATTCCGACGTCTACGACCGGATGATCACCGCGGCGGGGCGCGGATCGCTGCACCGGTACTACCGGGTGGAGGGCGGCAACCACGTCGACGGCCTGGTCGACGCGTACCCCGACCGGCTGCGCCCGCTGGGCCCGTGCTTCCGGACGGCGTTCGACGCACTGGGCGGCTGGCTGCACGGGACCCGTCCGCCGGCGTCGTCGACGATCGCCCGTCCGGCCGACGCGACCCCGGCGGACCTGGCCGAGTCCTGCTCGCTGGGTTGATCGTCGAGCGCTCCTGATGCGGCTCGGAACACCGCATCAGGAGCGCTTCGACGACTCCTCACGGGTCAGCACGCCTTCCACCACGATCCACCCCTCCGGCCAGCCGCTCTCCGTGGTGGTGTGCGCGCCCGCGAAGTCGGCCCCGCCGCGAAACTCGGACTCTTCGAAGTCTCCGCCCCGCACGAAGTCCGCGAGGCCGAAGTGGGACTCGCCGTCGAAGACGGCCTCGCTGAAACCCGCGTCTCCCTTGAAGACCGTCCGGATGAACGACGTCGGTCCGCCGAAGTCGCCGGACTCGAAGTACGCGCCACTTTCGAACGTGGCCCGCGGGAAGCTCACCTGGTCTTCGAACCTGACGTGCGCGAAGTACGCGGACCTCCGGAACGTGGCGTTCTCGAACTCGGTCCGGTCGCGGAACGTCGTGTAGCCGAAGTCGGTCGATCCGCGGAACTCGGTGTTCTCGAAGCTCGCCACCCGGTGGAAGGTGGCTCCTTCGAAGTTCACGTCGCCCACTCGGCAGTCCGCGAGGGTGAACTCGACCAGGTTCGCGTCCCTCAGGTCGAGGGTGGTGCCGGGCCAGAAGGCGGCTTCGTCGCGCGGTGCCAGGTGGCGCCGGAGGATCTGCTGTGCGGTCCGCCGAACGTCGAGTTCCAGCCGCCGTTCGGCGATCGTGCCCGGATCCGGTTCGGCCGGGGCGGCAACCGGCCTGGCGTCGTCGAGCCGGCCCCACGGCGGTTCGTACGGTCCGCGCAGGTACGCGCAGATCCGGTCGACCACGGTCTGCCGCAAGCCGGGGTGGGCCTGGGCCAGCCGCTCGAGGTCGGTCAAGCCGCCGATGCGGACGGCGGCCTTGTCGCTGCCGAGCTGTTCACTGGCCTTGGCGGACAGTTCGTTGATCTCCTTGACCTGGTCGGCGGCGAGCAGGCGGTAGTGCTCGCGCTGGCCGAGGCGAAGCCGTTCCACCGTCACGACGGCCGCGAGGACGGCCAGGACCGCCGCGGAGCTTTTCCAGCCGGTGTCGAAAGCGTCGCGGTGGTCGGCCCGGGTCTGTCCCCACAGCATCGCGGCGACCGCGACACCCACCGCGACGCTCGACGGCAGCGCGATGCCGACCCACCACCACGAGAACGGACGCGGGGGAGCAGCATCGACACCGGCGACCATGGGGTCATCCCACCATGCCGCCGGTCGGTCACCCTTGCCGAGGTGGCCGGCCGGCTCGAGGCTGAAGGGTCGTCGTGCGCATTCGGCGAGTTTGCCGCGGCGGTGTACCGGGAACGTACGAAAAAGAAAGTGAACCGGATCCCGCCGGGGCCCGTACTACCAGGTGAGGGGCTCGTTCCGGCTACCCGAAAACCGGCGTTGACCTGCTGTTTCACCGCCCGGACGGGGCACCCCGTTCGGCCGCTTGCGGGAGCGGTGCCCCTCGTTCATGATGGGGCTCCGGGGTCCGCGAAAACATTCTTTCCCGTCGAATATCCAGGTGTCGGCCATGCTTCGGAAGTACCGCAAGTCCGGAAGTGAACGCCATGCTGCTACCCGTCGCCGGGGCCTCCTGATGGCCGCGGACCTGCCCGGTTTCGCCATCGTCGCCGGCCTGCTGCTGCCCGCGCTCGCCGCGGCGGCGTGGGCCGTCGCGCTCGAACGCCGTCCCCGTCGCACCGTCCCGGACACCGAGCCGGACTGGACGGTGGCCGGCATCCAGGCGCGCCTCCGCTTCGAGCAGGCGGCCGAAGCCGGCACGATCGCGCTGCCGACCCTGCCGATCCCGGAGCAGACCGGCCGCGACTCGTCCCCGGACCGGCTGCCGTGGCGGGTGCCGCGCACGCTCCCACCGCCACGGCCGCCGTCGGGCCGTGTCCTCGTGCCCCGGCTGGCGTTCGCGGCCCCGGACACCGAGCTGATGCAGCGCATCCTCGACGGTTTGCGCAAAATGGACTAGCGGGCGGCCCCGGTCCAGCAGAATGCCCGCATGATCGAAGTCATCCGCACCGGCGACGCCCCGTTCGTCCGCTTCCCCGACGGCACCGAGCCACCGCTGAGCCAGGCGATCCGGGCCGGCGACCTGGTCTTCACGTCCGGACAGGGACCGCTCGACCCGGTCACGCACGCGATCCCGGACGACTTCGCCGCCCAGGTGCGGCAGGTGCTGACCAACCTGGTCGCGGTCTTCACCGCGGCGGGCAGCGGCAAGGACCGGATCGTCAAGTGCACGTGCTACCTCGCCGACCGGGGTGACTTCCCGACGTTCAACCGCGTGTACCAGGAGTTCTTCGCCGACAACCCGCACCTGCCCGCGCGGACGACGGTCGTCGCGCAGCTGGTGCGCGAAGGCGTGCGCGTCGAGATCGACGGCGTCGCCGCGCTGCGCTGAAACCACCCGGTGTCGATCCCGGCGTTCGCCGTTCGTATGGGAGGTGACCGCCCCCTGAACGGAAGGACACCGGGATGCGCTCGATCCACGTCACCATGAACGTCACCCTCGACGGCGTCGTGCAGGGCCTCGGCCGGCCCGACGAAGACACCCGCGGCGGCTTCGCCCACGGCGGCTGGGGCACCCGCTACCAGGACGACGTCCTGGCCCAGGAGATGGCCGCGGGCATGAACCGCCCCGGTGACATGCTCTTCGGCCGCCGGACCTGGGAAGACTTCATCGGCGCCTGGGCGCACCGCGAAGACGGCAACCCCTTCACCACCCACCTGAACGCCGTCACCAAGTACGTCGCCTCGACCACCCTCGACGACGTCGGCGCCTGGCAGAACTCGATCCTGCTGCGGGGTGACGCCGAGAAGACCGTCGCCGAGCTGAAGGACCGGCCCGGCCGGGACCTCTCCGTCGTCGGCAGCGCGTCGCTCGTGCGCGGCCTGCACGCCGCCGGCCTCGTCGACCGCTACACGCTGCTGATCTGCCCGCTGACCCTCGGCGAGGGCCGCCGGCTGTTCGACGGGCCGGCGCCGCTCACCGAGTTCACGCTCACCCGCAGCGTCACGACCACGAAAGGCGTGATCATCGCCCACTACCTGCGTCGCTGAGCGCGGCCGGGGACTCGGCTTCGGGGATCAGCAGCCGCGGCGCGCCCGAGCCGTCGGCCGGGACCGACCAGATGTCCGCATGGCCCGGGCCGCGCGGCACGCCGTAGCCGATCGTGCGGTCGTCGAGCCACGCCGGCTGGTCGTCGACGCTGCGGGTCTCGGCCAGCGGCGTCACCTTCGCCGCCGCCAGGTCGAGCACCGACAGCCGCCACCCGCGAGCCGGGTCACCGTCCACAGCGGACTTGAACGCGATCCGTGTCTGGTCCGGGGAAAGGGAAGGGCACTCGACGTTCTCGCGCAGCGTCCGGACCGTGTGCGCGGCGAAGTCGCCGGCGACGAGGTAGCGGCGGCCGGCCGTCGACATCGTCGCGTAGAAGTGGCGGTCGTCGCGGGTGAACGTGACGCCCCAGAAGTTGAGGTCCGCCGCTTGGTACGGCTTGCCGTCGAGGGTCACGGCGTAGTCCTCCAGCGTCCCGGCCAGATCGCCGGTCGCCGTGTCGAGGATGCCGGCGCGCGTGGAGAACATGCCGCCGTTGTAGGAGTCGCCGGTGACGAACACCGTCCACGCGAGCATCCGGCCGCTCGCCGACACCCGCGCCCGGTTCGGCAGCCCGACCAGCGGGATCTCGCGCTTCGACGTCAGCCCGGCGTCGAGCACCACCAGCTGGTAGGTGGTCAGGTCGCCGTCCGGGCGCAGGCAGAGCCCGGTGCCGCCGGCGGCGTAGACCCGGCTGCAGGACAGCGGCGACACCGTTCGCGCGCCACCCGGGTCGGTGGCGGACACCGTGGCGACGTGGCCGCGGTCGGCGTCGGCGGTGCTGCGGAACAGCAGCCGCGGACCGGGGGAGAGGCTCACCGCGCCGGTCGCGGTGACGTCGTGGCTGCGCGCGCTCGCCAACCCGACGTACGCGATCGCGGCTCCGGCCAGCACGACCACACCGGCGATCGCGATGAGGATCCGGGTTTTCACGCGGCCGCCTTCCGGGGCGAGAGAACCACGGACGTGACGGCGATCGCGACCACCGCTCCACCGGCGGCGACGCCGATCGCGAGCCCCGGGCCCCAGAACTGCCACGCCAGTCCGAAAAGGACGGACGAGGCGAAGTACGCAAGCGCTTGCGCCGTCTGCACCAGCGAAATCCCCGTGGTGCGCAACGACTCCGGCAGCAGCGGACCGGCCAGTGCCATCAGGACGCCGTCGGTCGCCGCGTAGAACGCGCCGTACAACGCCAGCGCCAGGACGAAGAGCGGCCAGCCGGACACCGGCCCGGCCAGCAGCAGGTAGACGAGCGCGAGCGCGCCGTAGCCGCCGAGCACCACCGGGAGCCGTCCGACCCGGTCGGCCAGTGCGCCCAGTGGCGCGGCCAGCAGCAGGTAGCTGAGGTTGGTGCCGACCGCGAGCAGCGGGAACCAGCCGGTCGCGATGTCCTCCTTGTGCTGCAGCAGCAGGTAGACGAACCCGTCGCCGACGGTCGCCAGCCCCAGCACGCACGCCGCCACGAGCAGGCGCCGCACGCCGCTGCCGCGCAGCAGAGCGGCCGCCGCCCGGGGCGAGACCGGCGTCGCGGCTTTCGGCGTCCGCCGGTCGCGGACGAACAGCACCAGCAGCAGCACGCCGATCGCGGCGACGCAGAAGCTGACGACGAACACCGCGTCGAACGCCTCCGGGTTCGTCGCGCCGACCGCGGCCAGCACGGCGAGCGCGACCAGTGGCCCGGCGAACGCGCCCATGCTGTCCATCGCCCGGTGCACGCCGAAGGCGCGGCCGAGCAGCGGTTCCGGTGCCGACAGGGTGATCAGCGCGTCCCGCGGCGCGGTCCGGAGACCCTTGCCGGTGCGGTCGAGCGTGATCACGGCGCCGATCGCGGCCGCCGACGACCCGGCGGCGAGCAGGC
Source organism: Amycolatopsis sp. NPDC049691 (assembly GCF_040675005.1). Lineage (NCBI taxonomy): Bacteria > Bacillati > Actinomycetota > Actinomycetes > Pseudonocardiales > Pseudonocardiaceae > Amycolatopsis > Amycolatopsis sp. NPDC049691. The sequence continues at coordinate 27,465 of NZ_JBFANX010000026.1, read as the reverse complement.
CGAGCTTCATCACCGCGGACAGCGCGTAGCCGGCGCCCGCGACGACCTTGCGACGGCGGACGCGGTCGGCGACGTACCCGCCGACGATCCGCAGGAGCGCCGTCGCGCCGGTGTAGAGGCCGTCGACCAGGCCGTACGCGGCCGGGCCCAGGTGCAGGCCGAGCACGAGGTACACCGGGAGGACCGCGGTGACCATCTCGGAGGAGACGTCGGTGACCAGGCTGACGGCGCCGAGCGCGAAGACGTTCGCGCCGACCGCCGAGAGCTTGCCCTTCGCGGCGTGCTCTCGGCGGCCGATGGTGGCGAGGTACACGCGGTTACTGCCAGACGTCGAGGATCGGCGACTTGCTCGCGGCGCCGCCGATGCCCGGCAGGCCGTAGGACGCCTCGATCGTGCGCAGCACGGTGTAGTGGTTGATCGATTCGCTGTAGCTGCCGGGGACGACGTGCGCGCCGGTGAAGCTGGTGAAGATCTGGTTGACCGACGTGCCGCTGTCCTCGTCGAAGGTGGTGATCAGCAGGCTGTTGTGGGTCTTGGCCCACTGGGCGTAGGCGTCGAGGTGGTTCTTCAGCCACGTGTCGCCGGTGCCGATCGAGCAGTCGTGCATGTCGTTGCACATGTCGGGCGTCACGAACGAAACGGTCGGCAGCTGGGTGAAGTCGGACGGGAAGCTCGAGAACCGCACGTTGCTCGCGGCCGGGACGTTCGAGAAGTCGACCCAGCTGTTGTGCTTGCGCCGGTAGGTGCCGCTGGAGCAGCCGGTGTAGCCGTCGGAGGGCATGGCTTCGGAGTAGCCCTTGAAGGTCTTGCCCGCGTCGATCAGCTGGCGGCCGAGGTTGGCCTTCGCGCCCAGGTTGGCCGGGCACGTGTCGTCGGTGACGCCCTGCGTCGCGCCGGAGAAGAGGGCGACGTAGTTGGGCTGGCTCGGGTGGGTGATCGCGAACGAGTTGGTGAACTTCGCGCTCTGCGAGGCGAGGGTGTTGAAGTAGGGCGCGCTGGAACTGCCGTTGATCGAGGAGTACTTCTTGTTCTCGAACATCACGAGGACGATGTGGTCGAACGCCGGCACGGTGGCCGCCGCCGGCTGCACGGCGGGCTCCTCCGTCCGGGTGACGACCGTGGTCGTGACCGCGCCGGCCGTGACGAGCGCGGCGGCGGCGAACACGGCGAAGATCCGCTTGCGGATCATGGGTCCTCCAGCGTGTGGTGGGTGCGGGCGCCTCATGATGCCGACGCCGGAGGGCGGGTGCGTGCCGTGTCGTGGTCCGGTTCGTGAACAGCTGGGAACCTCAGGCGGACAAGAAGAAGAGTGGGTTAACGGTTTTCCGGTGTCAACCTCCTTTGGTAGGTGTCCACTGTGGAGCGTCAGGGAGTTGACAGGTCGCTCCCAGGCCGTTCAAAGGAACGGCGCCGAGACTCGAACCCATGGACCCCTACACGACCGGCGGCGCGGCCCGCCGAGAGCACGGCCGCCGCAAGGCCGCGCTGGTCACGGCCACGGTGGCGGTGCTGGGCGCGGCCACGGCGGGCGCGATCGGCTTCGGCCTCTCGACGGCCTCCGCTTCGGACGACACCTCGACCACCACCTCCACTTCGACGGGCTCCCAAGACCAGCTGCAGTCGTCGGACAGCGGGCTGAGCTCGCGGTCGGGCGGCGCGCACACGGGCTCGGGTGCGTCGTGACGACGGCGGCTCGCGCGTTCCCGGCTCTGGGCACGACGGCGGAGGTGGTGGTCACCGACCCCGGCCTGCTCGGCGCGGCGGTGGACTCCCTTTCGGTGGAACTGGCCGCGATCGACCTGGCGTGCAGCCGGTTCCGCGCGGATTCGGAGATCTCGCGGCTGCACGAGACGGCGGGCCGCCAGGTCCGGGTGGGTTCGCTGCTGGCGGAGGCGCTCGGAGCGGCGCTGCGGGCGGCCCGGTTGACGGACGGGCTGGTCGACCCGACGGTCGGCGCGGCGGTCCGGGCGCTGGGTTACGACCGCGACTTCGCGTTGCTGACCGGCGGGGGGGGGGGGGGGGTGAATAGGACAGAAAAAAGAGAAAATAAAGAAACGCCGCC
>NZ_JBFANX010000026.1:0-25392 GCF_040675005.1 Amycolatopsis sp. NPDC049691 | reverse complement strand
CGAGCGCGGCCGCACGCTCCGGGCTGCTCGACGGGATGCCGCGGTACCCGGTCGGCTGCCGAACCGATACCCGCGCCGGGGTGGCACCGCGTCCTCTTCGACCCGGCCCAGCGCCTCGTCGTCCTCCCTCGTGGCGTGCACCTCGACCTCGGCGCCACCGCGAAAGCCCTCGCCGCCGACCGCGCGGCGCGGCGGATCCACGCCTCGCTCGGCTGCGGTGTCCTCGTCAACCTCGGCGGCGACCTGCGCACGGCCGGCCCGGAACCCGCCGGCGGCTGGCAGATCGCGCTCGGCGACGACCACGCCGAGGCCGTCGTCCGGCCCGACAGCACCGTCGCCCTGCACCGCGACGGCGCCCTCGCCAGCTCCGGGACCACCCGGCGGCGGTGGCGGCACGGCGGCCGGACCGTGCACCACATCGTCGACCCGCGCACCGGGGACGCCGCCGAACCGCGGTGGCGCACCGTGACCGTCGCCGCGAAGTCCACTGTGGACGCCAACACCGCGAGCACCGCCGCCGTCGTCCTCGGCACGGACGCGCCCGGCTGGCTCGCGGACCGGCGGCTGCCCGCGCGGCTCGTCGGCGTCGGCGGCGACGTCGTCACGACGCCCGGCTGGCCACGCGAAGGGAAAGCCGCCTGATGTGGTACTTCAGCCGCGCGACCGGCCTCGTCTCGCTCGTGCTCTTCACCGCTGTCGTCGTCCTCGGGGCACTCGGCGCCGGCCGGTTCGCGACGCGGGCGTGGCCCCGCTTCACCGTCGCCGCCGTGCACCGGAACCTCGCGTTGACCGGCGTCGCGTTCCTCGTCGCGCACATCGCGACGGCGATCCTCGACGGCTACGTCTCGCTGAGCTGGCTCGACGTGCTCGTCCCGTTCGGCTCGGGCTACCGGCCTTTGTGGGTCGGCCTCGGGGCCGTCGCGATCGACCTGCTGCTCGCGATCGTCGTCACCAGCCTGCTGCGCACGCGCATCCCCGCGCGGGCTTGGCGCGCCGTGCACTGGCTGGCCTACCTCTGCTGGCCCGTCGCGCTGGTGCACGGCTTCGGCATGGCCGAGGACGACACCGCGTACGGCTGGATCGTCGCCCTGGACGCGCTGTGCGTGCTGGCCGTGCTCGGCGCCGTCGCCTACCGCGCCACCCGCCGGGACGCCGTCACCGCGACCCGCAAGCTCTCGCCGCTCGGAGGCACCCGATGACCATCCTCCCGCCCCACCGCCTCGACCTGGCAGGGCACCGGCGCCGCAACGGCGTCGTGCCGTGGGTCGCCTACCACGGCGAAGACGGCCGCGACCGGCTGATCGAGGCCGTCGCCGCGGCGGACCTGCGCGGCCGCGGCGGCGCCGGCTTCCCGACCGCGCGCAAGCTGCACGCGGCCCGGAAACCGCGTTCGATCGTCGTCGCGAATGGATGCGAAGGCGACCCGCTCAGTCACAAGGACGCCGCGCTGCTCACGCTGTCGCCGCACCTCGTGCTGGACGGCCTGCAGCTGGCCGCGCACGCCACCGGCGCCACCGAGACTGTCCTTTGTGTACACCAGGGCAGCCCGGTGCTCCCGGGCGTCCTGGCGGCGCTCGCCGAACGCGACGACCGCGTGCCGGTGCGCGTCGAGGAGGTCCCGCGCCGGTACGTCGCCAGCGAGGAGACCGCGCTCGTCCACCACCTGACGTCGGGGGACGCCTGGCCGCTCGGCAAGTCGCCGCGGCCGGACGAACGCGGGGTGCGCGGCCGGCCGACGCTCGTGGACAACGTCGATACGTTGGCACAGCTGGCATTGGTGGTCCTGCAGGGGCCGCAGCACTACCGGGCGGCGCGCACGGACCTGGTCACGGTGACCGGTGCGGTCCGGCGGCCGGGGGTCGTGGAGGTGGCGGCGGGAGCGTCGTTGTCGGGGGTGCTGGCCGCGGCGGGTGGTGAGTGCGAGCCGGTGCGGGCGGTGTTGTCCGGCGGCTACGGCGGGACGTGGACGGCGGACTTCCGGTCCGGGCTTTCGGGGATTTCGGCGGTGTACGCGCTGCCGGCCCGGACGTGCGGGCTCGAGTACACGGCCAAGGTCCTGGCGTTCCTGGCGGCCGAGTCGGCCCGGCAGTGCGGACCGTGCATGTTCGGCCTCCCGGCGATCGCGGCGGACTTCGCGGAGCTGCTCCGCGGCGGCCCCGCCACGGACCGGCTGGCCCGCAGGCTGCCGCTGCTCACCGGCCGCGGGGCGTGCGCGCACCCGGACGGCGCGGCCCGCCTCGCGGCGAGCGCGCTAGGCGTGTTCGACGCCGACGTGGCAACGCACGCGGCCGGCGGCCGGTGTGGGGTCCTGGAGCGTGTCGCATGAGGGTGACAGTGGACCCGATCGGGTGCCGCGCGCACGGGCTGTGCGCGGACCTGCTGCCGGAGGCCGTCCGGCTCGACGAGTGGGGCTATCCGGTGGTGGCATCGGAGCCGGTACCGCCGGAGCTGGTGAGGGAGGCCCGCCGAGCGGCGGCGGCCTGCCCGGCGTTGGCCTTGCGGCTGCGGAAGGACTGAGCCTCAGACGGCGGTCGCCAGACTGGAGGCCGGGTTCGCTTGTTCGCACGCGTGTGCCCACGAGCACAGCTTCTTGCACCGGTCATCGACCATGCGGTCGAGATAGCCGTCCGGGTTGTGCGTCCCGCTCGCGGCGGCCCTTTCCAGCTGGCAAAGGAGCACGGTCTGCTTGCCCTGCATGAAGTCGAGGTATCCGAGCTTTTGCAGGGCAGGGACCACCGCGCCGATGAGCCGGCCGACACATCCCCGGACGCGCGGATTCTCGTCGCGGCTCCACACACCGTAGAGGCGGACCGCTACGGACCGCAGGGCGTCCTCGGTGCTCGGGTGCGCAAGAGTCATTCCGATGAGGGCGTCGATCAGGAGAAGTTTCGTCTTGGGACAGAAATCCGGATTCCAGTCTCCGTCCACGGCGCTCGGCCAATGCAGGGAGTGGCAGGAGTTCAGCCGATGTGCGTTGCGGCACAGCAGCTCCGCGGCGACCAGCTGTGCGTTGCCGGTCGACCTCAAGGCGGCATCGATGACCAGCACAGCCGTCTCGGGAGCCACTTGCGGTTCATCCTCCGACCACAGGTTGACCAGGAGCGCGACCGCGAGTTCGGCGTTGTCGAGCTTCGTGAGGGCGAGAAGACCGGACACTACCGCGGCGGGATCGGCCGGATTGTCGTCTTTCGCCGAGAACAATTCTCCGGCTCGCATCGCCGCGTCCAGCCTCAACCGTGCTTCCTCGTCGGCGTGTTCTTGGCGGAGCCGGCGGTTCGCCTGCCGGGTGGTGAGCACGCTGACCAGGACCCCTGACAGAGAGACCAGCGCCGTCAGCACGCCGACCGATACCGCATTCACAGAATTCCTCCTTGGCTTTCCCGGTGAGTCGCCGCAGGGCGCCTCGGTGTGACACCTCCGCGGGAAAACGGGTCGTCGGGGCGCCCGATCGGTCGTTAACCTCCGAACCATGAAGCTCATCGACCGGATCCGCGGTGCCCGGCTCGTCGGCGTGCTCACCGGGGCCGGGATCTCCACCGCGTCCGGCATCCCCGACTACCGCGGTCCGGACGGCGTCTGGACGCGCGAACCGAGTGCCGTCAACGCCTTCACGCTCGAGAACTTCATGGCCGATGCCGACGTCCGCCGGGAGTTCTGGCGCAGCTACCGCGGGCACGCGGCCTGGCGCGCCGAGCCGAACGCCGCCCATCGGGCTCTCGCAGACCTCGACGGCGGCGGTGTCGCCGTGCGCGTGCTCACCCAGAACGTCGATGGCCTGCACCAGAAAGCCGGCCTCGCCGCGCGGAAGGTCCTCGAACTGCACGGCAGCATGCACACCACCCGCTGCACCGCCTGCGCGGCCCGGTTCCCGACCACCGAGGTGCTGGAGCGCGGCGACGACGACCCGCGGTGCGCCCACTGCGGCGGCATCCTGCAGCTCGACGTCGTCCTTTTCGGACAGACGCTGGACGGCGAAGTCCTCGGCCGCGCGCGGAACGTCGCCGCGGCGAGTGAGGTGTTCCTGGCCGTCGGCAGTTCGCTGCAGGTGGAGCCGGCCGCGTCGCTGTGCACCGTCGCCGTGCGGGCCGGGGCGACGCTGGTGATCGTCAACCGCCAGCCCACGCCGTACGACGAGGATGCCGCGTTCGTCCTGCGCGACGACATCGAGACGGTGGTCCCGGAACTCTGCGCCGCGGTCCGCGCGTGATCCGCGAAGCCCGCGACGGCGACTGGCCGCGGATCTGGCCGATCGTCCACGACGTCGTCGCCGAGCAGCGGACGTTCGCCTACGACCCCGCCATGACCGAACCCGAGGCCCGGCGGCTCTGGCTGCTCGAGCCGCCGGCCCGGGTGGTCGTCGCCACCGACGGGGAGCGGGTGACGGGCACGGCGAACATGTACGCCAACCGGCCGGGGCCCGGGAGCCACGTCGCGTCCGGCAGCTTGATGGTCGCGAAGGAGGCGCGCGGCACGGGGGTCGGCCGCGCGCTCACCACCGACCTGGTCGCCTGGGCGCGGCGGAGCGGGTTCGCGGCGGTCCAGTTCAACGCGGTCGTCGAGGTGAACACCCCGGCGATCCGGCTGTACGAGAGCCTCGGGTTCGTCACGCTGGGTACGGCGCCGGGCGCGTTCCGCCACCCGGAACACGGCGACGTCGGCCTGCGCATCCTGTGGCTGGACCTGCGCTGACGACGGCCGCCGGGAAACCGGCACTCAGGCGGACGCGAGCGGCGCCGTCGCCAGCAGGTGACGGGCCGCCACGCTCACGCCGTCCGCACGCACCTTCCCCGAGAACTCCCGTGCCCGCGTCGCCACCTCGGGCCGCAGGGCCACTTCGAGTGCCGACGTCATCGATGACGCCGTCGGCACGCCCGGGTCGGTCGCCGCGCCGAGGCCGAGGGTGCGGATCCGGCCCGCGAAGTAGTGCTGGTCGTACATCTGCGGCACCACCACCTGGGGTGCGCCCGCGCGGGCGGCCGTCGTCGTCGTGCCCGCGCCGCCGTGGTGGACGACCGCCGCCACGCGCTCGAACAGCGCCTGCTGGTTGACCTCGCCGATGCCGAGGCAGTCGGGCGCGTCGGCGGCGACGAGGTCCGCCCACCCGCGGGCGACGACCGCCCGGCGTCCGTGTGCCCGCGCCGCGGCGAGCGCGGCTCCGGCGACCTCGCCCGGCGCGCGCATGCTGCCGAACCCGAAGTACACCGGCGGCTTGCCCGCGTCGAGGAACTCCAGCAGCTCGTCCGGCAGCGGCCGCTCGTCCGGCCAGATCCAGGCCCCCGTCTGGACGATCCGCGGGTCGCCCGGCTCGGGCCACGGCGCCAGCGCGGCGTCGGCGGCGAGCCACGGCCGGTCGCCGAACACGTGGCCCGGCAGATCGCCGACCGGCGCCTGGCCGGCGGCCGCCCGGTGTTCGTTGACCTTGCCGCCGAAGAAATCGTTCCAGCGCCGCGCGTCTTCGTCCCAGAGGGCGCGGTTGTCCTTTTCCCCGGGCGTCCGCCACGGAATCGGCGGCGGCGCGTGCAGCTCGGACGGCAAGGTGATCGGGCAGAAACTCGCGTAGACGTAGGCGGCACCCAGTCGCTGCGCGATCGAGCGGGTCGCGAACTGCAGGGCCCCGCCGGCGACGAGGACGTCACGGCCCGCGGCGGCGACGGAGATCGTCTCGAACTGCGTCGTGACGGTGTCCTCAGTGGACTTCCGGATCTGTTCGGGCGTCGATTCGCCCTGGTGTGCCGACGCGGTCGAGCGCAGCTCGGGGCCGATCGGCACGACGTCGAAGCCCAGCTCGTCGAGCCAGTCCCGGAAGTCGGGCGGCACGCACAGGCGGACGTCCTGCCCGAGCGCTCTCAGCTCCGAGGCCAGCGCGAACATCGGCTGCACCTCGCCCCGCGAGCCGATCGTGGACAGCAGCACACGCATGACGGAATCCCCTCGGCGGAAAATGGTGAGCCCGAATTGTGGACCCGCACCGGGGTCTTGCCACAAGCCCCGGGGTCGGCTATACCTTGAAATGGGGAGAGGGAAATCTTCGGCGGTGAGCGCCGCCCGGAAGCCGGTTTTCCGTTGATCGACAGGGAACCGTGCCGCTCTCAGCCTGCACCCGCACCGGGGTCTGACGTAACCTTTGACGAAGAACCCGGACCGGTGGGAAAAACCCGGTCGGCAGGAGGTCGGGATGACACTTCGCAGCGTTCTCCTCGAAGACGAGGTCATCCTGTCCGTCGACGGGCTCTTCGACGGCGCTCTGGCCCCCAGTTACCACCGCGCGGTCGAAGACGCCTTCGCCGCCGGGGTCCGCCGGGTCGTCGTCGACCTGACGATGGCCACGGCGGTCGACGGCGGCGGAGCGGCGGTCCTGGCCGCGACGGCGGCGGGCTGCGCGGCGCGGGACACCCACCTGATCATCGCGATGCCGCGGGGCGTCGAGGCCGAGATCAGGGACCCGGCGCAGGTCAGGCTGCTGTTGCGCAGCTTCGAACCCTGGCGGGACGCGGGCTGACGACCGGGTCAGCGGACCCGGACCGTCAGGCGGAACCGGCGCAGCTCGGTCTCCGGCGCCCACGGGCGGGCGTGGCGGGCCACCAGCGTCGTCTCGCCCGGTGCGTCCGCGTGCAGGACGAACCGGTGCTCGCCGGTGGCGCCGGCCCGGTCCGTCGCCGGGTGGCGGGTTTCCGCCACCACCCGCAGCGGCGGCTCCGGACCGTCCAGCACCCACTGGTAGCCGGTGCCCGCGTTCTCGGGCAGCCGCAGCTCGAGCCGCTCGCCGGGCGCGACGTCGGCCGCCGCGCCGTCGGCTTCGAGCGTGAGCACCTTCACCAGAGGTAGATCTCGTGGATCAGCCCGTCGGTCGCCTCGGGGTAGGTGATCGAGCCGGCCAGCCGCCCCGAGGAGGCGAGGGCCAGCAGGGCCTCGTGCACGCTGTCGCTGTTCGTCGCGAGGCGCTTCCAGCCGACGCCGTCGACGTAGGCGTAGCCGTTGCGGTCGGAGTTGTTGGTCCAGAGCGCCAGCACCTTCTTGGCCGACTGCCAGGCCGTGGCGGTCGCGGCCGGGGCGGACGTCTGCGGCGCGCCCGGCGGGCTGAGCACCGGGGCCACGCTCGGCTCCGCGGTCACGGTCGTCGTCGCGGCGGTCAGCTGGTCGGGGGTGAGGGGCTGGGGTGCGTTGTCCGGGCTGGCGCCGGGTGCCACCGCCGCGGGCGCGGCGGACGGGCTGGTCGATGCGGCCATCTCGCGGCTCCTAGAAGACGTAGGTCTCGATGATCGTGCCGTTGTTGTTGAACGCGTTGACCGGACGGCCGCCCTGCTTCGCGACGACGAGCTCGGTGAGCATCGCCTTGTTGACCACCTCGTCGTCCGCGGCGAGGTGCAGCCAGCCCAGGTCCTTGAGGTAGGCCCAGGTGTTGCGGTCGGAGTCGTTGCTCCACAGGCCGAGCACCGACGTCGAGCCGGTCCACGAGCGCAGGTTCACCGCGCCGACCTGCTCCACCTGCCACGTCTCGATGCCGCACTCGCCGTAGCCGATCCGGAAGAAGCCGGCGTCGCCCCAGCCGGTGCTCCAGCTGTTCTTCGCGATCCAGCAGCCCTGGGCGTCGTCGTAGCCGACGAGCGTGACGCAGTGGCCGCCGGCCAGCGCGCCGGTGACGTGGCGGTACACGCCCGTCCGGTACGAGAAGAAGTCCTGGTACACCAGGAAACACGCGATCAGCGCGCCGCACGAGGCGAGCTTTTCCTTCATGGCGGCCGGGTTGCCGGTCAGCGCGGCGTACGACGGCGTGGTCGCGAGCCGGTTCGGCCAGTCGGCGTTCAGCTTGGCGCCGGACCGGTTGCGCGGGCTGTACGGGAAGTAGTCCTCGTAGGTGATGCCGACGTCGTGGCAGGCCTTCAGCGCCCGGTCGGGCATCCAGCCGGTGTCGCAGGTCGCGCCGTCGTTCGCACCGTGGGTGTAGAACAGGTGCGCCTCGGACAGGTCGAGCTTGAGGCCCGGCTGGCCGCGGGTGAACGCGGCGACCGTCTCCATCGCGGCGACGGTGCCGAACGAGACGCACGAGCCGCAGTCGCCCTGGTCCTTGACCGGCGTGACGTAGTCGGCGCCGCCGGCGCTGCGGCTGTCGAACTGCGCGGGCGCGCCGGCGCTCGCGCGGCCGGCTTCCCCGGCGGCGAGCGACTTCGCCCGCGATTCCAGGTCGCGCCGGTCGCTTTCCGGCGGGAGCGGCACACCCAGGCGGTGGCGGCGCTGGTCTTCGTCGAGAATGGTCATGGAGTTCTCGCCCATGACCCACGGATGGCCCTGTGCGGCCAGTTCGGTGCGGACCCGGTCGAGCTCGACCGGCGACGCGGGGGTTGCGGGATCGGCCATGATGACTCCCCAAAGTCGGTGGCGCTGTGCCCGACCCGTTGTACGCCGGGGCCGGCTGCGGTCACCAGTGCTGTCATCCCTTTGCCGAGGAGTGAGTTTTGTGGCGCGGGAGAGTCAGGAGATCTCGATGTTTCCGCCGGTTCCGGGATTCGTTTCCCGCGGCAGTTCTTCGGCGAAGATCGTCTCGATCTTCCGGGCCGCGGTCCGCAGTTTCGCGACGCTCGCGACGAGCAGCAGCAGGACGGCGGCGGGGACGACGAGCAGCACCGGCGGCCAGCCCGCGACGACGACCACACCGGCGGAGATCAGGGCGAACGCGAGGAAGAGCGTCCTGGCGACGACGCGCGGCCACGCGGGCAGCGGCTTGGCGTGCCGCCCGCGAGGTGTTCCGGAAACCGGCCGCGCGAGGGCAGCGTGGACGCTCATCAAGGACCTCCGAGGAGTCGGGTACGGGGTTTCCCGGCGGGAGTGCCGGAGCCGGAACGCAACCGGGCGGACACGTCGTGTGTGTCGGGTCGCGGCCGGTTCCGGTTACGGCTCGTTATTGGTTCGAGTCCGAATTCGGGAAAACAATTCCGCGCTATTCGCGGACGGTTTCCGGCACCAGGGCCGTTGGACCCGGATCACGCCCGGCCGGAGGTCCCGGGGCCCTTGCCCTTGCCGTGGTTGCGGGTGCGTTGGGGGTTGGCCGGCTTCGCGGGCTTCGGCTTGTCGTCGTGGGTCACGGCGGCGGGTTCGAGTTCGGCGGACTCGGTGGAGCCGGCGGCCGGACCGGGGGTCCCGGAGGCGGCGAGGGGCGTGGAGGAGGGGGTGGCGGGTGCGGGCGAGCTGGGCGCCGGCCGCTGGGCGGGGGTGGTGGTGCCGGAGTCTTCGGAGGTGAGGACGAGAGCGGAGACGGCGACGACGGCGGCGGCGGTCAGCCCGGCGGCCGCGGTGAACCGGCGGCGGTGCGCGGGTTCGCCCAGTGGCGGAAGGCCGAGGGCGGCAAGGATCTTCCGCGGTGCGGCCGGGTGGGGCCGGCGGGTGTCGGGCACGGTGGGAGCGGGGGAGCGGTGCCCGGGCACGCCGGCTGCCGGGGAATCTAGTGGGGCGCGCCCGCCTGATCCGCCCGGGTCGCCGGGCACGCCGGCTGCCGGGGAAACTAGTGGGGCGCGTTCGGCTGAACCGCCCGGGTCGCCGGGCACGCCGGCTGCCGGGGAATCGAGCGGGACGCGCTCGCCTGATCCGCCCGGGCCGCCGGGTATGCGGGCGATCTCGCCTCCGGAATCGAGAACGTGCTCGCCTGAGCCACCCGTTCCGGCGCCACTGGCCGCCGCGAGGTGAGTTCGTCTTCCGCCGCTCGCCGGCGCCGCGCGGTGGCGTCTCAACACTTCGCCGAGGCGGCCCGCGGGCCACGGCCGCGTCGGGACAGGGCCGTGCAGCAGCTCCCGGACCTCGGCCGCCGTCGGGCGGTCGGCCGGTTCGCTGCGGGTCATCCGGCGCAACGTGTGCGCCAGTGACGGCGGCAGTCCGTCCGGGATCCGCGGGGGCCGGGTCAGCCGCGCCATCGCCGCCTCGACCATCGTGCCCGGGTATTCGCGACGGCCCGTCACGCACTCCAGCAGGATCAGCCCCAGCGCGTACACGTCCGCCGGCGGTCCCGCCCGCTCGCCGCCGACCTGCTCGGGTGCCAGGTACGCCGCCGTGCCGGGGACCACGCCCGTGCCCGTGATGTGCGTCGTGTCGAGGGCGTGCGCGATGCCGAAGTCGCCGATCAGCGGGCCGTCCGCGGACAGGAACACGTTGGCGGGCTTGAGATCCCGGTGGACGACGCGCCGGGCGTGCACGTGGGCCAGCGCCTCGGCCAGCCCGTCGGCCAGCTCCGTCACCTCGGCCGCCGGCAGCGGGCCGGCCAGCAGCCGCTCCGCCAGGTTCTCGCCCTCGACGAGCTGCATCACCAGGTACGTCCGGCCGTGCTCGGTGCCGCTGTCGAGCAGCGCCACCACGCCCGGGTGGGTGATGCTGCCCTGGATGCTCATCTCGCGCAGCCGGCGCCGCTGGTCGAGCGCGACGGCGTCCCGGTCGTAGATCTTGACCGCGACTTCGCGTTGCAGCCGCAGGTCGTAAGCGCGGTAGACGCGTGCCGTCCCGCCGCTGCCGACCAGTCTGCCGACCTCGTACCGCCCGGCCAGCAAGCCGGGCGGACGGTCGTCGTCGAGGGAACGTGGGGCGGCGGTGAACTCGCCGAGAGCGAAGCGCGCACACGTGACGTCCGCGTCGCCCGTCGGCGCGTTCCCCGTTCTGCCGGCTTCGTCGGCCACGGCCGCCATGTACCCCGATCCCGTGCGGGGCAAACGTCAAAAGATCACGCGAAAGCGTCCACCCCGGTCAGCTCCGCCGACAGCGTCCACAGGCGACGGGCCTCGCCGCGGTCCACGGCGTACCGGCGCACGCCCGACTCCGCCAGGCCTTCGGCGTTCTCGGGGGCGAGCTCGGCGACGTCGCAGTCCTCGAGGTAGAGGCCACCTTGCCCGGCGAGCTGGGGTGACGTCGCGGCCCAGACCGTCGTCGCCGCGCCCTGCTCCGGCGTCTTGAACTTCACCAGGTAGTTGCCGGCTTCGTCGATCCAGCCGCGGGCGATGTGCTCCTCCCGGGACAGGTGCCGCTGCAGCGGCGTCATGATGCCGCCGGGGTGCAGCGCGAACGCGTGGACGCCCTTCTCCGCGCCCAGCTCGTCCAGCCGGACGGCGAAGAGCACGTTGGCCGTCTTGGCCTGCCCGTAGGCCGCCCACTTGTCGTAGCCGCGCTCGAACTGGACGTCGTCCCAGCGGATCGGCGAGTAGTGGTGGCCGCGCGAGGACAGGGAGACGACGCGGGCGCCGTCGGCGACGGCCGGCCACAGGCGGTTGACCAGGGCGAAGTGCCCGAGGTGGTTGGTGGCGAACTGGGCTTCCCAGCCCGGGCCGACGCGGGTCTCCGGGCAGGCCATCACGCCCGCGTTGGCGATGAGCAGGTCGATCCGCCGTCCGGTGGCCAGGAAGCGGTCGGCGAAGGCGCGGACGCTCTCGAGGTCCGCGAGGTCCAGCCGGTCGACTTCGACGTTGTCAGCGCCTTCGCTGACCGCCTCCGGACGGCGGGCCGGGACGACCACGTGTGCGCCGGCGTTCGCCAGCGCGCGGGTGGTTTCGAGGCCGATCCCGGAGTACCCGCCGGTGACGACGGCGAGCTTCCCGGAGAGGTCGATGCCCGCGAGGGCCTCGGCCGCCGTCGTGGTGGCGCCGAAACCCGAACCGATCTTGTGCTGTGCGGTGGTCATGCCCCGACGCTACGAGCTGGAGTGCACTCCAGCGCAAATCGCGGACGCGGCCGAAAGAGGGGACAATCGGGGGCGAGAGGCAGCCGACCCAGGAAGGCTCTGATGTCCGACTACTACGGGAACCAGCCCCAGGACGTCCGCCCGGGGATCGACGCACGCCGGCTGTGGGCGGGCGGGGTGGCGACGGCGGTGATCGCGGCCCTGCTCGCGGTGGTCGGCTTGCTGATCGCACGCGGCGTCTTCGAGGTCGAAGTGCTGGCCCCAAAAGGCGAGGGCGTCTGGGGCAACGCGAGCACCACGACGTACGCGCTGGTCGCCGCCGCGGTGGCCCTGCTCGCCACCGGGCTGATGCACCTGCTGAGCGTCGCCACGCCGGCGCCGTCCCAGTTCTTCGGCTGGATCATGGTGCTGGTGACGTTGATCGCGGTGGTGCTGCCGCTGACGTTGACGGTCGCGCCGAGCGCGAAGATCGCCACGGCGGCGATCAACCTCGTCATCGGGCTCGTCATCGCCGCGGTCGTGAACAGCATGGCGGCCAGCGCCCGGACGCTGCACCGGCGCCGCACGAGCCAGCAGAACGCCGCGCCGCCGCCGACCCGGCAGTACCCGCAACAGCAGCCCCCGCCGACCCGCTACTACGACCAGTGACCGTCGTGGACGTCCGGGAGACGAACCGCCGCGTGATCGAGCAGTTCCGGGCGGGCGGCGAGGTCGACGGCATGCACCGCGAGCGGCTGGTGCTGCTCACGACGACGGGCCGCCGGTCGGGCGAGCCGCGCACGGTCCCGATGATGTACCACCGCGACGGCGACCGGCTGCTGGTGGTGGCCTCGAACATCGGCGCGCCGAAGCACCCGGACTGGTACCTGAACCTGGTGGAGGATTCGCGGGTGAAGGTGGAGGTGGACGGCCGCGAGTTCGAGGCGGAGGCGTTGCCCCTGCTGGGCGCGGACTACGTGCGGATGTGGAACGAGCTGGAGAAGCACTACCCGTTCCTGGCCGACCACCAGGCGAAGGCCCGGCAGGCCAAGCGGGTGATCCCGATCGTGGAGCTGTCCGAAGAGGACTGAGAGCAGGTCGGTGAGGACAGTCCGTATCAAGTTCGAGGACACGGACGACTTGGTCGACGTGACCGAGAAGCCTGCCCTGAGTGGCCTTGATGACTTGAACGAGTTCGAACACGCGCTCGTGGATGCAGCACGAACAGGTACAACTCTGGAGTTCAGGGGCTCCGACGTCGTTGATCCAGTCGAAATCAGCGGCTGGAACCACACGATCCGTGCGCAGCTGTTACGTGAGCTGGTACTCGGAAGACGTGGTCCCGTGGACCCCCGAGGAGTTCGTGCCAACGGGTTCCGGATCGTCGGCGTGCTCGATCTCGACAACGTGGACGCGTGCGCAGGAATGAAGCTGACCGAGTGTCATTTCACTGAAATGGTCACCGCTTGGAACGCACGACTGCCTTGGCTTGACCTGTCGTCGTCGGAGCTTCCTGGGTTTCGAGGAGACCTCAGTGAGATTGAAGCGGGGCTCTGGCTGAACGGCGCGGTCATCGTCGGTGCAGGTCGAGGAGGAGCTATCGATCTCACTGGTACCACGATCAGGGGACCACTTGACCTCAGCAACGCGCGGGTCGCCAACGAAAGTGGGGTGGCGATCCGAGCTGTTGGACTCGATGTGAGCGGCGACCTCTCGATGTCCGGTGCCGAGCTGAGTGGATTTGGCAGTCGAGGGGCGGTTCAGCTTTTCCGTGCCCACATCGGTGGCGTCCTTGTGATGAGATCTACGCGGATCACGAATAGTGCGGGCAAGGCAGTCCACGCCGGTCAGCTCAGGGTCGACGGGAACCTGAGATGCGAAGGGGCGAAGATCTCCGGTGACAATGAAGTCGGTGGCGCTCTTTCTCTTCTGGGTGCGTACATCGGCGGTGACGCGATGTTTCTCAACAGTGAAATCCTCAATCGCTCCGGACTGGCTCTCGATCTTGAGCATGCAGAAGTGGTGGGTAAGATATTCCTCGTTCGTCGTGGTCTGTGTCCGAGGTCTGACGGCGAAACTTGCAAAAAGTCAGCGTTCATCGATCTGAACGGCTTCAAGTTCGGTGCGCTGGAGTCATCGCCTGGAGAACCGGTAGCGTGGCAGGATTGGCTCCACATTATTCGCTATCACACCAAGTCCTACCGCCCCGGGCCATATCAAGTGCTGGCGAGCTCTGAGCGTAGCGCGGGGCACGATGGCAACGCCAGAAGAATTCTCATTGCGCAGCAGAAAGACATTCATCAGCGTGCGCCGCACGCTTTGGGAAGTTGGCTGGCTCGGTGCTCCCACCGGCTTTGGGGAGTGCTGGCGGGGTATGGCTACCTTGCACGACGAACTGCCGTGGCGTTGGTCTTCGCCATGGTGACAGTAGGTGCGCTCGGAGTGTGGGCAGGCCGGGTCGCCGATGGTCGGCACCACGTTGCAGAACGCGTGATTTCCTTCGGATCATCATACGGTCAGCCGTGCAGCGTGATCGAACTCGTGGGGCTGGGTCTTGATCGCGGGCTTCCACTGGCTTCAACCGGTGTTCGTGCGCGATGCGACCTCAATCCCGATACGAATTGGGCGGCGGCTTTCACCATCGTGATATGGCTGCTTCAAGCGGCGATCTGGGGGCTCGCGACACTTGCGCTCGCTGGTTATACGGGCCTGGTCAGGAAGCCCACGTGAGCTTCCCGACCACGCCCAAGAGACGGTGCTACTTGCTCGCCACCCGGCGGTACTTGGCCGTCGCCAGGGGAGCGAACACCGCGATGATCGCCACGCAGCACAGGATCGCGTACAGCGCCGCGTTCTCCGCCGGCCACCCCGTCTGTGCCGGGCCGAACCGGTTGCCGAACAGGTCCCGCGTCGCGTTGATCACCGCCGTGAACGGGTTCCAGTCCGCGATCGCCTTGAGGAACGGTGGCAACGTCCCCGTCGGGACGAACGCCGAGGAGATGAAGCTCAGCGGGAACATCCAGATCAGCCCGAGGCTCTGCGCCACCTCGACGCTGCGCGCGGCCAGGCCGATCAGCGCGCCCACCCAGGACAACGCCCACGCGAACATCAGCATCACCAGGTAGCCCAGCAGCGCGTCCCAGAAGCTCCCGCGGATCCGCCAGCCCACGATCAGCCCGCACGCCGACATCACGACCAGCGCCACCACGCTGACCACCAGGTCGGACGTCGTCCGGCCGAGGACCACCGCGAGGCGGGACATCGGCAGCGACCGGAACCGGTCGATGATGCCCTTCTGCAGGTCGTTCGCGAAGCCGATGACCGTGAACGCCGAGTTGAACGCGACCGTCTGGGCGAAGATCCCGGCGATGAGGAACTCGCGGTAGGCCGCGCCGCCCGCTTCGCCGCCGATAGCGTTGCCGAAGACGTACGCGAACAGCAGCACGAACATGATCGGCTGCAGCGTCGCGGCCATCAGCCAGTCCGGGTTGCGGCGGACGTTCATCAGGTTGCGCCACGTGATGATGCCGCCGTCGGAAATGCCCTTCGCGAGCGCGTTCACTTCGCCACCTCCTCGGCCGGCGAAGCGCCGTGGCCGGTCAGGGACAGGAAGACGTCGTCGAGCGTCGGCCGGTGCAGGGCGACGTCCTGGACGGCGATGCCCTGGGCATCGAGCCGGCGCAGGGCTTCGATGAGGGCCTTCGGCCCGGTGTCGACGAGGATCTCCGCGCGCCGCGTGTGGTCGTCGCCGGCCGGCTCGCCGGTGCCCACCTCGCGCAGCACCTCCAGCGTCGCCGGCAGGTCCGCGGGCGAGGCGACGACCAGCTCCAGCCGTTCGCCGCCGATCTGGGCCTTGAGCTCGTCGGCCGTGCCGCGCGCGATCACCCGGCCGTGGTCGATCACCACGATGGAGTCAGCCAGCTGGTCGGCCTCTTCGAGGTACTGGGTGGTCAGCAGCACGGTCGTGCCGTCGGCGACCAGCTCCTTGATGACGCCCCACGTGTCGAGCCGCCCGCCCGGGTCGAGGCCGGTGGTCGGCTCGTCGAGGACGACGACGGTCGGCTCGGCGACCAGCGCGCCGGCCAGGTCGAGGCGGCGCCGCATGCCGCCCGAGTAGCCCTTCGCCGGCCGGTCGGCGGCCTCTTCGAGCGCGAACCGCGCCAGCAGCTCCCGGGCGCGCGCCCGGGCCGCGGATTTCCGGCGTCCGTAGAGCCGCCCGACCATGTAGAGGTTTTCGAACCCGGTGAGGTTCTCGTCGACGGCTGCGTACTGCCCGGACAGCCCGATCCGCTGCCGCACTTCGTCGGGCTGGGCCAGGACGTCGTACCCGGCCACGCGCGCCGACCCCGAGTCCGGCCGCAGCAGCGTCGTCAGGATGCGGACGGTGGTGGTCTTCCCGGCGCCGTTCGGGCCGAGCAGGCCGAGCACGCGCCCGGCCGGGATGTCGAGGTCGACGCCGTCGAGCGCGCGGGTCGACCCGTAGGTTTTGACGAGCCCGCGCACCTGGACGGCGCTGTCCGGTTCCGGCATGGCGGTTTCCCCTCTCGGTGACCCCGCCAAGCTAGGCCAGTGCGTCCGGTTTGTCCTCCGGGTTTCTCCCTGAGCCGGGTCAGTTCGCCGAAAGCGTGACCGCGAACTCCGGCGGCGTCCGGAGCGTCTGGAAGACGACGCAGTAGCGCTCGGTCAGCTTCTTGAGCGTGGTGAGCTGCTCTTCGGAGGCGTCGGTGTCCAACGCGAACGACAGCCGGATCGCGCGGAAGCCCACCGGGGCGTCCTTCGCGACGGCGAGCGTGCCGCGGAAGTCGAGGTCGCCTTCGGCGCGCACGCGGCCGCCGCGCACCTCGAGCCCCAGCGACGTCGCCACGGCCCGCAGCGTCACCCCGGCGCACGCGGCGAGCGCTTCCAGCAGCATGTCGCCCGAACACGCGAGGGTGCCGTCGCCGCCCGTGGCCGGGTGCAGGCCCGCCTCGACGACCGCGCGGCCGGTTTCGACCTTGCAGGAGATCCCGAGGCCGTCCAGCTCGGCGTCGGCGTGCAGCGTGACGAGCGCGCTCTCGGGCTGCTCGCGGTACTTGTCCTTCAGCGGGGCCTGGGTCGCGCGCAGCTCTTCGGTGTCCATGGGGCGATTCTGCCCCGGAAAACGCGGAAACGGGGAGGCCGGGAATCCCGGCCTCCCCGCTTCAGCGGTTCAGTTTCAGCTCAGGGTGACGGCCACGTCGTCGATGACGAACGAGGTCTGCAGCGAGCTGTCTTCGGTGCCGGTGAACTTCAGCGCCAGGGTGCCGCCGGCGGCCGACGAGACGTCGATCGTCCGGAGGGTGTACCCGGAGGCCTTGTTCAGGTTGGAGTAGCTGCCCAGCGTCGCGCTGCCGTTGGTGACGGTCAGCTTGTCGTAGGCGGTGGTGGTGGTCGTTTCCGCGGTGTCGATGTGCAGGTAGAACGTCAGGCTGGCGTGGCAGCCCGCCGGGATGCTCACCGACTGGGCGATCGACTCGGTGTGCGTCGAGCCGTACCCGTCGAGCCAGGACGAGTAGGTGCCGCCGTGCGCGGCCTCACCCTGCGAACCCCACTGGCCGATCGAGCCGGTGGTGCCGGTCCAGCTGCCGCTGCCCGACTCGAAGCCGCCGTTGACGATCTTCTGGCCGGAGCAGCCGCCGGTGGTGCCGACGGTCCAGGTGAACGACGCCGTGCCGGTCTTGGCCGCCGCGTCCTTCGCCGTCACCGTGACGTTCGAGGTGCCCGCGGTGGTCGCGGTGCCCGAGATCGTGCCGGTGGAGGCGTTGATCGACAGGCCGGCCGGGAGACCGGTGGCCGACCAGGTGTACGGCGCGGTGCCGCCGCTCGCCGAGAGCGGGAGGTTGACCGAAGCGCCGGTCACGGTGGACTGGTTGCCCGGGTTGGACACGGTGACGGTGCCGGTCGCCGAGCAGGTCGGGTCGGCCGACTGCGCCGGCACGCTGATCGCGTCCCACGCCGCCTTGACGGTGTTGAACTCGGTGCAGCTGCCCGGGAACAGGTTCTTCGCCGCGGTCAGCGTCCAGGTGCGGTACTTCAGGTACGAGCTGCTGGAGGTCTTGAGCAGCATCGCGTTGTAGAAGATCTTCAGCGCGGTCTGCACGCCGAGACCGGTCACCGTGGAGCTGTTGCAGGTCGAGCTGGTCGGCTGCCCGTTGGTCGGGTTGGTGCCTTCGGCCAGCAGGTAGAACCAGTGGTTGCCGGGGCCGGCGGCCGCGTGCACCTCACCGTTGGGGACGGAGCTGTCGTAGCAGTTCTTGTCGCCCAGCGCCGACGGGTTGTACATGTTGCGGATCGGGCCGGAGCCGACGAGGTTGACCTGCTCGCCGACGAGGAAGTCCGGCACGTCGTACGGGGACGGCTCGTTGGCGAACCACTCGGTGGAGGCGCCGAAGACGTCCGCGACGAACTCCTGCGTGCCCGCGCCCGAGATGCCGCCCGGGGTGTGGTCGTCGATGCCGTGGCCGTGCTCGTGCGCGACGACGTCGATCGAGCCGATCCAGCCGCCGGCGGTGTTCTTGCCGATCTGGACCTGGGTGCCGTCGTAGTAGGCGTTCTGGTCGTTCAGGCCGACGCGGATCGGCCAGCCGCCGCCGTTGCCGTCGAAGCTGTTGCGGCCCAGCCACTGCGAGAGCATCTTGTTCTCGGTCTGGGCGGCGAACAGCGCGTCGACGCAGCCGGTTTCGCGGTTGCTGGCGGTGCCGTTGCCCCAGAGGTCGTCCGGCCCGCTGAAGGTGGTGTTGTTGGCCGCGTCCTGGCAGGACGTGTTGGTGATCGTCGGGTCCTTCAGCGAGTACGTGCTGCCCGAGTGCGTGGTGTCTAGGTGCACCGGGTTCGGGCCGTTCCACGCGCTGGTGCCGTCACCGTTGAGGACGTGCTCCTGCGTCTTGAGCACCTTGCCGGTGGCGGCGTCGACGATGACGTCGAGCCGGCTCGGGCCGTCGGCGTCGCGGCCGACGACGGTGCTCTTCCACGCCAGCGCCGGCGTACCGAGCGCGTAGACGACCTGCTGCGCGGGGCTCACGCTGTCCACGGCGGACAGCTGCTGCCGTGCGGTCGCCTCGGCCGCGGCCTTCGTCACCTTCGCGCCGGTCGTGGCGACGTTGATCGTCTGGTCCTGCGCGACGGAGGTGCCGAGCACCTGACCCGTCGAGTTGGTCGCGACGACGAAGTCGCCGCCGACCACCGGCAGGCCCTTGTAGCTGCGCTCGTACGGGATGTACTGCAACCCGTTGGTGGCGGAAATCGCTTTCTGGGCCAGGAAAACGTCGTCCGCGCTGGCGTGCAGCGCGGCCGGCCTGCTCGCCACCAGGCCGGCGGCCGCGGTCGCGGCCTGGGCCACGGCGCTCGGGGCGGCGGCGGGGGTGGCGTTCGGGGTGGGTTGTGCCTGTGCGGTGCCGGTGATGCACAGCGCGCCGACGAGCGCGCCGGTTGCCGCCAAGACGACAGGACGTCTCAGATCCATCGAGGAATTCCCTCCGGGCAGGGTGAACCAGGCCCGGGGTCGAGGCCGGGCCGGATCCAAGGGGACGAGAGGTGGTGCAATGGAACGGAAATCAGAATCCGGTGCCGGAGGCTCGTGAACAAGCGACTAACGTACGGTCTTATCTATCGGACGCAATACTTCCCAAAAAGGACATTCCGCGCCATTGGGATCGGTACTGCCGACTGTCCATTCAGGACTGGACGGAGATCACCGCCGTTCGGGTGATCTTTCCCGCGTCCGAAACGGCGAAGGCCCCCTCGCCGGGATCGGCGAAGGGGCCTTCTTGGTACGACTGTGTCAGGCGGTCGTCTCGCGCTTCGGGAGCTTCCAGCCCGGGCGCACGAAGTGGCAGGTGTACCCGTTCGGAATCCGCTGCAGGTAGTCCTGGTGCTCCGGCTCGGCCTCCCAGAAGTCGCCCACCGGGCTGACTTCGGTGACGACCTTGCCCGGCCACAGCCCGGACGCGTCGACGTCGGCGATGGTGTCTTCGGCGACGCGCTTCTGCTCGTCGTTCTCGAAGAAGATCGCCGACCGGTAGCTCAGGCCGATGTCGTTGCCCTGGCGGTTCTTCGTCGTCGGGTCGTGCACCTGGAAGAAGAACTCGAGCAGGTCGCGGAACGTGGTCTGCGCGGGGTCGTAGATCACCTCGATGGCCTCGGCGTGCGTGCCGTGGTTGCGGTAGGTGGCGTTGGGGACGTCGCCGCCGCTGTAACCGACCCGGGTCGAGATCACCCCGGGCTGACGGCGGAACAGCTCCTGCATGCCCCAGAAGCAGCCGCCGGCCAGGACGGCCCTTTCGGTTGACGTGGTCACGGCGTCACTCCTTCTCCTCGTGTGGTGCTGCCACCTGTACAACTTCGGTGGTCAGCCGATGATTCCACGGGAGTCTTACGAGAGCGTGACGTCACCCCGCCTGCAGCTTCGCGAGGGTGAGCACCTCCCCGCCGATGCCCCAGCCGCCGTCGGCGACCTCTTCGACCAGCACCATCGTGTTCGCGCGGGCGCGGTCGCCGTAGATCTCGGCGTAGAGGTCGGTGGCGCGGGTGACGAGTTGCTCCTTCTGTTCGGCGGTGAGGGTGCCGGCGGGGACCTTGAAGTTGGCGAACGGCATGGGTGCGTCCTTCGATATCGTTGTTCTCGACTTGACGAGATCGACGCTAACACGAGTTCTGGATCGTCGCTACCCTTATCTTGATATCAATGGTATCCGCTGGTAGCGTCGCCGAGGTGGACGTGCGGACGCGAATCCTGGAGGCGGCGGCCGAGCTGCTGGCGCGCTCGGGCGAGTTCTCCACGCGGGCGGTCTGCGAGGCGGCCGGGGTGGGCGCGCCGGCGCTGTACCGGCAGTTCGGCGACAAGGAGGGTCTGCTCGCCGCCGTCGTCGACCACGCCTTCGAGGCGTACCTCGCCGGCAAGCGGGCCGCGCGGCCCTCCGGTGATCCGGTGCAGGACGTGCGTGACGGCTGGGACAACCACGTCGCGTTCGCGCTGGCGCACCCCAGCCACTACCGCGTGCTGTACGCGGGCCTGTCGACCCCGCCGGGAGCGGCGGCCGAGGCGCACGGGCTGCTGCTGGCGGTCCTCGAGCGCTGCGCGGCGGCCGGGCGGCTGAAGGTGCCGCCCCCGCTCGCCGCGCAGATGGTGATGGCGGCCAACGCCGGCGTCGCGCTGTCGATGATCACCCGGCCGGAGCTGTACCCGGATCCGGAGTTTTCCGTGCGGGTGCGGGAAAGCGTGCTCGCGGGGATCCTCGCGGAGACACCGCCGGAGCCCGACGGCATCGCGGTGACGGCGACGACGCTCGCGGCCCGGTTGACCGGCGCGACACCGCTGTCCCCGGCCGAGCTGACGATGCTGCGGGAGTGGCTGGGGCGGCTGAGCGTCCACAGTGGACGCTGAGCCGGACGGCCGCGCCGGTTGGGCCGTTCGCTTGCGGCGCCGGGTTTCTTCGCGGCTGACACGGCCGTCGCGGGGTGGCGGTGGGACGATGAGCCGGGGCCGTCCCCCGAACCGGCCCCGGGGAGGCACGCGATGCGCGAGCACGACGGAGCCGTGCCGGAACGAACCAGCGGCGTGCTGGTCATCGAAATCCGCGGCGAGCTGGACATCGACACCGTGCTTCGGTGGACGACGCTGATCGAAGCGGCGCTTTGCGAACTGCCGGCGCCGCACTTGCTGCTGCTGGACCTGGCGGCGCTGGAATTCCTTTCGGCGCGCGGAGCGAGGGGCGTGCTCGAGGCCGTGGAGTGCTGCCGGGACCGCGGAATCGACGGTTGCTTGATCGTCCGGCCGGGGAGTGTGGCCGACCGGGTGGTGCGGTTGACGGGGTTGGGCGAGCGGGTCCGCGTGTTCCCGAACCGGCTCACGGCGATCGCGGCCAGCCAGCCGGTGGCGGTGCGGTGGTTGCCGGGCTGAGGGTCGCCGTGCTGCTGCCGGCGTGGGGGTCGCTGGGCTGCTGCCGGCTAGCGGCGGTGCGTTGGCTGCCGGGCTGACGCCGCCTACCCGTCGCGATCCGCCGGCAGCGGTGCGCTCGGCTGCCCCGCCTCCTCGGCGCGCGCCCACAGCCGACAGCCCGCGGCCCCGCGGGCCGCGGCTGGCTGGTGGTGGTGCGGCTGGCTGGTGGTGGTGCGGCTGGCTGGTGGTGGTGCGGCTGGCTGGTGGTGGTGCGGCTGGCTGGTGGTGGTGCGGCTGGCTGGTGGCGGCGCGCTGCCTGCCGGGCTGACAGCGGCCGTCGGGCACGACAGCCGCCGGGCTGCTGCCGACAATCCGCCGTGGTCGGCCAGCGCGGTGGCCGTCCAGCCCCTCCCACCCATCAAGCCGGTTCGCGGACCAGCTCGGCCGCCGCTTCGGCGAACGTCCGCACCCGTGCCGTCGCCGAACCCTCCCGCCACACGAGGCCCCACTCCAGCCGGGGCGCGTCGGCCAGCGGGACGTACGCCACGTCCGGCCGCGGGTAGTACCGCCGCAGGTGCGCGCCGACCGGCAGCACTCCTTCCCCCGCCCCGGCCAGCGTGAGCAGCTCCTGCAACCCCGCCCGCGGCCGCGTCACCGCGTCTGGGGCGTGCTCGTCCAGCCACGGGTCCGGCAGCGCGCAACGCAGCACTGTCACCCGTCCGAGGTCCGAAACAGGCACCGTGTCGCGCCGGGCGAACGGGTGATCCGCCGCCATCGCCAGGAACCGGCGCTCCCGCACCAGCACCGGGCCGGTGACCAGGCCCGGGCCGGCCGGCGGGAGCCCGGCCAGCACCACGTCCACCTCGCCCTCGCGCAGCCACGGCACGACCTCGGCCGGGCGCACCTCGCGGAACTCGACCTCGCAACCGGGCGCCCGCCGCCGGAACAGCTCGGCGACGCCGGCCAGCAGCTGCCCGCCCGCGGCGTCGCCGAACGCGACGCGCAGCGTGCCGGTGACCCCGCGCCCGGCCTCGACCGCCCTGGCCAGCGCCGACGAGACCGCCGCCCACGCCGGCCCGAGGTCGGCCAGGAGCTGCCGCCCCAGCGGCGTCAGCTCGACGCGGCGGCTGGTCCGGGCGAACAGGGGCGCGCCGATCCGCCGTTCCAGCTTCCGGATCGTCTGGCTGACCTGCGCGGTCGACACGCGCAGCCGCTCCGCCGTGCGGCCGAAGTGCAGCTCTTCGGCCAGCGTCAGGAACGACTCGACCTCGCGCGTCTCCGCCACTGTGCCCCCAGCATCGTCAACTCGTGCTTAACGATCGTCGCACAGAAGCGCGTTGATCAGCCGTGCGGGCGCCGCGAGGCTGACGGCATGGACCTCCACGACCGCACCGAAATCATCGACGCGCTGTACCGCTTCGGCCTCGGCCAGGACCTCAAGGACCGCGAGCTGTTCGCGTCGTCGTTCGCCGCCGATGCCGAACTGGACTTCCGCCCGGCGGCCGCCCGCTGGGGCGCGGAGCCGCCGCTGATGACGGGCCGCGACGCGATCGTCGACACGATCCTCGCGCTGTTCGAGGGCCGCGTCGACACGACGCACCAGGTGACCAACCCGCGCGTCACCGTCGACGGCGACACCGCGCGGCTGACGGCCCTGGTCGAGGCGCAGCACCTGCTCAGCGCCGACCACGGCACGCACGCGCTGCTGAAGAACCGCTACGACGTCGGCCTCGTCCGCGACGGCGACCGCTGGGTCATGCGCCGGGTGGTGATCGAAAACGCCTGGTACACCGGCGATCCGGCCGCCATCTTCGGCTGAGCTATTCGCCGCGCATCGACCGCCGGATCTCGGCCAGCCGGTTCTTCGCCGCCTGGTCGCGGTCCGCGATCTTCTTGTCGAGGGTCTCGGCCGTGTTCTCCGTGCCCAGCCCGGCTACTTCCACCGAACCGACCGACGTGTTGTACCGGTTCTCGATCTTGTCCCGGACGAAGTCGAAGCTCGGCACGCCGCCCGCGCTGTAGTCCGGGTCCGGCAGCGGCGGCGAGGGGATCGCGAGCGCGGCGGTCGGTGTCTCGTCGACGAGCTCACCGTCCACGACGTTCGCATCGTCTTGGGGCTTGTCCATCTCCCGACTTTAGCGCCGGGGTGGGCACTCCCGCCGGTACCGCAGTGGGTAATTCGGCCGTGGGGCGGCCCGGCCGGCGTGGGAAATGCTCTACGCGCACAGCCGGTGTCCGGAGGGAGCAGACCATGAGTGCCGGGGCCTACCGCGCCGAAACCACGGAAATGGGGACGGTCGCCAAGGCGGTCGAGGAAGTGGGGTCGTCCTTCCTGTCGACCACGCGCGACCTGGAAGGCCTGGTGCTGGACGCGTTGTCGTTCGCCGGCATCGGCAGCGGGGTGGCCGCCGCGAACTCGGCGTTGCACTCGACGCTGGGCAGCGCGCTGCAGAAGTTCCTGAGCCTGATCACCAACGTCAACCAGAACGTCCAGACGGCCGCGAACGCCTACAACGCCGCCGACTCCGACGTCGCCCAGGCCTACGGCGGCGGTCAGGCGCAGGGCGGGCAGGGCGGTGGGGGAGCGGCGGCCGCGGCGGCGCCGCAGCAGCTCGACCCGCGCGTGGTCGACTCGATCATGCGCTCCGAAGGCGCGACGGGCGAGCAGGGCGGCGTGCCCGAGGCGTACGGCTTCCGGCAGAACATGCACAACGGCTACGACCGGATCATCGCCGCGCGCGAGCAGTACGGCATCGGCAGCGCGGAGGAACGCGCCGTCGTCTCGGACCTGATGACGGCGAACGCGCGCACGGCGGGCGCGCTGAACTTCACCGACCCGGGCACCCAGGCCGCGATCATGTCCGGCGCGCACATGCGCGGCGCCGGCGGCGTCCGCGCGATCCTCAACCACATGGCGGGCGACGACATCGTCCGCAGCTCGCGCACGCTCAGCGACGCGGCGATCCAGCACGCGCAGGGCCTCACGCCCGAACAGTTCCAGCAGGAGTTCCACGACGCGCGCATCGAGTACGACCGCCAGATCTACGGCGACACGACCACCCGCCAGGGTGGGCACACCGCGAACTGGTGGGACCGCTACGGCAACGGCCTGACCCAGCGCTACGACCGTGAGCAGAACGAGTTCCTGCGGTTGTCGCAACCGCGGGACTGATTCCCGGTTCGAAGATCGGGAGACTGGGCACCCTACATCGTGTAGCCGAACGACAACGGGAGGCACACGATGAACCGGAGGATGATCGCACTACTGGGCGGGGTCGCCGCGCTGGCGGGGACCGTGGCGTTCGCGGGAACGGCCGAAGCGGCGTCGACGCCGTGCAGCGCCGAAGCGAAGGCCTGCGTCCAGCGCAGTTCGAATACGGCGTGGCTGACGGACGGCGCCGGGAACGTCACCTACGGCGGCGTCCCGATCACCGTCGGGCTGGCGAAGTACCCGACGCCGTTGGGGAAGTTCCACGTGCAGTACAAGGACATCGACCACTACAGCAAGCAGTACAACGGGCCGATGCCGTACTCGGTGTTCTTCACGAACACGGGCGTGGCGTTCCACCAGGGCAGCCTGAAGGTGAAGTCGCACGGGTGCGTGCACCTTTCGCACGCGGCCGCGGTGATGTTCTACAACTCGCTGCAGCCGGGTGACGTCGTCGAGGTCGTGCGCTGATCCGTCCCGTGTGGACGGTCGAGCAGCACGCCGGCGACGGCGCCGAACACGAGGTGGTCCAGGACCTGCGGGGCGTGGGGAAGCGCCCGCTCGGACCACTTCATGTGCACGTCCGTCAGGAACAGGTCCTCGGCGAACAGGTCCTGCGAGCGGTACCGCCGCGCGAAGTCCGTCGCCGGGTAGATGAGC
>NZ_JBFANX010000025.1:0-144906 GCF_040675005.1 Amycolatopsis sp. NPDC049691 | reverse complement strand
GACCTCGACTTCGCGGCGGGCGGGCTGACGAGCCCCCTCACCGCGAGCCTGCTGGCGCGCGGCTACGCGGTCGGCTGACCGCCCTGAACACTCACGACCGAGCCAGCCACTCCTCGCGGGTGATGGCGTACTCGACCTCGCCGTGCTCGCTGCCGGGGGCGCGCTCGTGCTCCGGGAACTCCTCGGAGTACGAGCGGATGAACCGCATCCCCAGTTTCTCCATCACCCGGCGCGACGGCTTGTTCACCGCCATGGTGGACGCCGTCACGCGGGTGACCCCCAGTTCGGTGAAGCCCTTGGCGAGCAGGGCCGCCGAGCCTTCGGTTCCGTAGCCCTTGCCCCACGCCTTCCGGTGCAGCCGGTACCCCAGTTCCGGCTCGTCGGGCGGGTCGTGCGGGCGCGGGCGGAAATGGAACCACCCCAGGAAATCGCCGGTGCTCTTCTCGATCGCCGCCCAGAACCCGTAACCGGGGAAACGCTCGTAGTAACCGAGGAACGCGGGGAGATCCAGGGTGACGATCTCGGTGCGGTCCGCCGGCCGTCCCCCATTGAGGTACTTCATCACGGCCGGGTCGTCGTAGAGCTCGAAGAGTGCGTCGGCGTCGTTCTCGGTGAACCGGCGGAAGATCAGGCGCTCGGTTTCGAGGAATACGTGCATCGGGTGATGCTGGCAGTAACCCCAGTGCGTGGCAACGCGATTACGCGGCGACGGCGAGGACCTCGCCCAGCGCCAGCGAGCCGGCCTCGGTGAGGACGGCGGGGACGCGCTCGCCGCACTTGCCGGGGCTGGCGGGTGCGATCAGGCCGAGCCGCGCGAGACGGTGCACGGTGGACTGGTCGCAGCAGCTCAGGCCGTCGATGAACAGGTCGGGCTCGCAGCTGCAGCTGATCTCGGCGTGGCCCTCGGCCACGGCTCTCAACGTGGCCCGCTCACGGTGGTTCAGTTCGGTGATCATGGCGGAGCCTCCTTCCCGTCGTGACCCATTAGACCGCCGACCACCGACAGTTTTCGCCTCTCAGCGTGCGAACAGGGGGATTTCGAGGGTTTCACTTAGGGGTGTGTCGCGTCCTTTCCGGGTGATACCCCGGGATACCCCGGGGCGAGCGGTTCAATCGTCGTCTTGCGCAGGTGCCGGAAAACGATCGACGTGCGGAAGCCGACGATCTCCCGGCGCAACGCCAGCCGGTCGGCGAGAAACGCGTGGAGCGCGTCGATGTCCGGGGTCGTGACTTCGATCAGGAAATCGTCACTCCCCGCGGTCACGTACACCGAGAGCACCTCCGGCAGTTCCGCGATCGAGCGCTGGAACTCGTCGATGACGGCCCGGCTCAACGGCCGCACCTGCGCCGCGACGAGCGCCCGAACGCCGCGGTTGAGGCTCGGCAGGTCGATGTCGGCGTGGTAGCCGCGGATCACGCCGCGTTCGCGCAGCAACCGGATGCGCTCGAGGCACGTCGAGGGCGCGATGCCGACCTTCCTGGCGATGTCCCGGTTGGTCTGGCGCGCGTCCTCCTGCAGGTGCCGCACGATCGCCGAATCAAGTTCGTCCAGCACCGCGTCCTCCGCGTCGTCGCCGAATTTCGTTCGGCGGTGCGCCGGTACCGCCGATGTTCACTCTAACTTCGGTCGGTATGACCGCACATGAGCAGCTCGTAGCCCGTCGAGGCCGTCGATCCGGCGTCACCACCATGGTCGCGATCCATTCGACCGCGCTCGGCCCCGCCGTCGGCGGCTGCCGCTTCAAGCCCTACGCCACGCTCGACGAAGCCGTCGGCGACGTCCTGCGCCTGTCCGAGGCCATGACGGCGAAGTGCGCCGTCGCGGGGCTCGCGTTCGGTGGCGGCAAGAGCGTCATCGCGCCGGAGCCCGGGCGCGTCCTGTCGCCCGAGGAGCGCCGGGACGTCCTGCTCGACCACGCCGACCTGATCGCCGACTTCGGCGGCACCTACCTGGCCGGGCCGGACGTCGGCACCGGCCCGGCCGACATGCTGGTGCTGCGCGAGGTCTCGGCGTTCGCGTTCTGCACGCCCGAGTCGGCGGGCGGAACCGGTTCCTCCAGCGGCCCGACGGCGGTGGGCGTGCTCGCCGCGCTCCGGGCGGCGCTCGGCACGGCGGACGTGACCGGCCGCCGGGTGGTGATCAGCGGCTACGGCTCGGTCGGCGCCCACCTCGCGGCGAGCCTGCACGCCGGCGGCGCCGACGTCGTGGTGTCCGACATCGACCCGGCCAAGCGGGCCGGCGCGGAGAGCCAGGGCCTGACGTGGGCCGAGCCGGAGAAAGCGCTCACGCTGACGGCCGACGTGCTGATCCCGGCGGCGGTCGGCGGCGTGCTGAGCCCCGAAACGGTGGCCCGCCTCGACACGCCGCTGGTCGTCGGCCCGGCGAACAACCAGCTGACCGACGCCGGCGTCGCGGACGAACTGGCGGCGCGCGGGATCCTGTGGGTCCCGGACTACGTGGCGAGCGCGGGCGGGATCCTGTACACGCTGTCCCGCGAGGCGGAGGGCCTCGACCACGAAGCCGCGCTGGCCCGCGTCGAGACGATCGAGCGGACGGTCCGGGACCTGTTGACCGCGGCGAAGGCCAACGCGACCACCCCGCTGCAGGAGGCGGCCGCGCTGGCCGGACGTCGGCTCACTTCTGGTGCGGCGCCACGTACTCCTTGGCCTCCGGTGCCTCGAACAGCGGCTTGACGTACTTGACGCCGCCCTCGGCCGACGCGTCCGGGGTGGCCGCGTACACCTGGCGCGTCGCCGGCGTTCCCGGCTTCGAGAAGTCGAGCGCCGCGACCAGGTTGTCCGTGTTCGCCGATGTCGTCTGCTTCAGCGCCGCGGAGATGCCGTCGCGGGTGAGGTCCTTGTTCTCGCACGCCTTCTTCAGCACCGCGCCCCACACTTCGCCCACCGCGTAGCCGTACGGGACCCCGCCGTTCGGGGTTTCCTTGTACGCCGCCTTGTACTTCGCCGCGACATCCTTGGCCTTCGGCAGATCCGCCGAGAACGGCACGCTGCTCGCGACGACCGTGAGCTTGTCCAGCGCGCCCGCGGCGGGGCTCTTCAGCAGCGCCGGGTCGAACGTCGGGTTGTTGCCCAGCACCGGCACGTTCAGCCCGAGCGCCTTGTTCGCCGCGACCGCCGACCCGGTCTGGGCGGGCGTGGTGGTCAGTGCGATCAGCTTGACCCCGGCGCCCTTGAGGCCGGTGACGACGTTCGTGAGGTCGCTGTCGGTCGAGGTGATCTTCACTTCCTTGACCGTCAGGTTGTGCTTCTTCGCGTAGAACTGCGAGCCGCGCAGGCCGTTCTTGCCGTACTCGCCGTCGATGTAGACGTGCCCGATCGTGTCGCCGTCCTTGAGCAGCCCCTGCTCCTGCAGGTACGAGAGGCCGTCGATCATCTCCACGTCGTAGGTGGTGCCGACGATCATCACGTACGGGTTGTCCAGCAGCTCCGAGGACCACGACGCGGGCGCGGCGACGGCCTTGTCGGTGGCCAGGTTCTGCTTCAGCGCGGCCACCACCGGCGAGCCGAGCAGCTGCACGAACCCGAGCACCTTCGGCTCGATCTGCGGGTACAGCGTCTTCGCCGTGTCGGCCTTGTAGCCGTGGTCGACCTCTTCGAGCTTGACCTGGCGCCCGCAGACGCCGCCGGCGGCGTTGAAGTCCTTGGCCCACAGCTCGTTGCCCTGCGTGACGCCGAGGCCGAGGTTCTTGAAGACGCCGGACTTGTCGGTCATCACGCCGAGCGTCACCTCGCTCGCCGTGACCCCCTTGCCGGTCTTGACGCCGGAGCTGTCCGCGCCCGAGGAGCCCGAGTCGCCCGCTTTCGTGCTGCACGCGGAGAGGAAGACGACGGCCGCCAGCGCCGCCGCCAGGTGTGTGCGTTTCATGGTTCCTCCGGGGGTTGACGGCGAGAACGGGTGATCCGGCGGCCGATCGCGGCGAGCCCGCCCGGCTCGAACAGCACTACGAGGATGATCGCGGCGCCGTAGACGAACGAGCTGACCAGGATCGGGGTCAGCGCGCCGTCGCCGGTGCCGGAGAACCAGCCCAGGTCGGCCGAGTACAGGGCGAGGACCTGCGGCAGCCCGTTGACGATCAGCGCGCCGACCAGCGCGCCGGGGACCGAGCCGAGCCCGCCGATGATGACCATCGCGAGGTAGGCGATGGACACGTTGATGCCGTACGTGCCGTATTCGCTCTCGTCCGGCTTGAGGATGTCGAACCACAGCACGGTCATCGCGCCGGCGAGGCCGCCGTAGGCCGACGAGACGGCGAACGCGCCCGCCTTCGCGCGCAGCACGCTGACGCCCATCACCGCGGCCGCGGCCTCGTTGTCGCGCACCGCCCGCCACGAGCGGCCGACGCGACCGCGGACGGCACCGCGCGCGATCACGAACGCCAGCACGGTCAGCAGCAGGAACAGGTACCACGTGCGTTCGGCCTGCCGGATCGGCACGCCGAGCAGGGTGATTTCGGGGCTGTCGCCCGCGAACGGGAAGCCGAACAGCGAGAACGGCGCCGGCGCGCGCCCGGTCGACGTCCCGCCGGTCAGCTCCTCCGCGGACTGTCCGAAGTAGAGGCCGAGGAACACCAGGGCCAGCGAGGCGACGCCGAGGTAGATCCCGCGCAGCCGGCCGGCGACCGGCGCGAAGGCCAGGCCCAGCAGGGCCGCCACGACGACCGCGCCGAGCAGCGACAACCCCGGGTCGAGGCCGAAACCGACCACGCGGTCGTCGCCGGTCGGTCCGGACAGGACGGTGTAGGCGGTGCCGCCGGCGAGCAGGAAGAACGCGTGGGCCAGGGAAAGCTGCCCGGCCTGCCCGACCACCAGGGTCAGCCCGATCGCGCCGACCGCGCCGATCATCATGTACTGCCCGGCTTTCAGCCAGGCGGCGTCGAGGTAGAGCGGCAGGGCGAGCAGGACGACCAGGAGGGCGAGCCAGGCCGCGGTCCGCACGAGCTTCCCCCAGTCGCGGCGCGGCGGCGGCGTCGCCGCGACCGCCGGTCGGCTGTCCACTTCGGACACGGCGCTGTCAGACACGGGTTCGCTCCCTCGTGCCGAACAGGCCCGAGGGCCGCACCACCAGGACCACCAGCATCACCAGGAACACCGCGCTCTTGGAGAAGTCGAACGAGACGTACTGCGCGGACAGCGCTTCCACGATCCCGACGACCAGGCCGCCGACCACCGCGCCCGCCGTCGAGTCGAGGCCGCCGAGGATCGCCGCGGGGAACGCGGCCAGCGCGATCGAGTGCGTCCCGCGCGACAGCCCGGCGCCGGAGAAGTCCTGTGTCGCGATGAACAGCACGGCCACCCCGGCCAGCAGCCCCGCGACCAGCCAGGCGGTCGCGGTGACCCGCGAACTGCGGATGCCCATCAGCGCGGCGGCCTCGCGGTTCTCCGCCTGCGCCCGCATGGCCACGCCCCAGTTCGAGTACTTGAAGGCCAGCCAGAACGCCGTGATGAGCACCGCGGCCACCACGAGCGCGACCAGGTGCGTGCGGAACAGCGTGATCCCGCCCAGCTGGAACGGCTTCGCGTCCCAGGCGTCGCCGAGGAAGGGCAGCGTGACGCCGAGGCGGCGGACGATCTCCTCGGTGACGATCACGTCGACGCCGATGGTGAGCAGCGCCAGGCTGTTCGCGTCGGCGTGCCGGGACCGCGACAGCAGCAGCCGCTCGACGACCAGGCCGAGCACCCCCGCCGAGACGATGCCGACCAGCGACGCGCCCACCCAGCCCAGCGCGTCCCGCGTCACGACGACGAGGTAGCCGCCGAAGAGCACGAGCGAGCCGTGCGCGAAGTTGACCACCTCGGTGGCCTTGAAGATGATCACGAACCCCAGCGCGAGCAACGCGAACACCGCGCCCTTGCCGAGGCCGTTGACCGTGAGCTGCAGGAAGGTGTTCACGCCGCCTCCGTGCCCAGGTAGGCCTTGATGACGTCCGGGTCGGCCTGGACCTGCGCCGGCGTGCCGTCGGCGATGCGGCGGCCGAAGTCGAGCACCGTCACGCGGTCGGCGATGCCCATCACCAGGCCCATGTCGTGCTCGACGAGCAGGATCGAGATGCCCAGCTCGGCGCGGATCCCGCTGATGGTGCCGGCCAGCTCCGCGGTCTCGGCCGCGTTCATCCCGGCCGCGGGCTCGTCGAGCAGGAGCAGCACCGGCTCGACGGCGAGCGCGCGGGCCAGGTCGACGCGCTTGACGACGCCGTAGGGCAGCGCGCCCACCGGGGCGTCGACGACCGCCCCGAGGCCGAGGAACGCGCAGATCTCGCGGGCGCGTTCGGCGTGCCGCCGTTCGGCGCGGACCGTCCACGGCAGCCGCAGCCCGACCTCGAGGAACCCGCCGCGGGTCAGCGCGTGCCTGCCGAGCATGACGTTGTCCAGCACGGTCGAGCCCACCGACAGCGCGGCGTTCTGGAACGACCGGCCGACGCCGAGGCGGGCGAGCTTGTGCGGCGCGAGCCCGGTGAGGTCGGTGTCCCCGAGCCGCACGCGCCCGGCGTTGGCCCGGTAGAGGCCGCTGATCACGTTGAAGCAGCTGGACTTCCCGGCGCCGTTGGGCCCGATCAGCGCGTGCAGCGACCCGGGCGCGACGGTGAAGCTCACTTCGTCGAGTGCCCGGATGCCGCCGAACCGCAGGGAAACGTTCTCGACACGCAGTTCCGGCGGCGTCATCCGGCCCACCTCGACAGCGTCCGGCCGGCCAGCTGCTTGCGCGCCTGCTCGGCTTCCGCGTCCGCGGTCTCCTGCGACTCGGCGTGCCCGCCGAGGTACAGCCGCCGGACGTCCTCGCTGGCGGCCAGCTCGGCGGCCGTCCCGGCCAGCGCCACCCGGCCGACCTCCAGCACCACGGCGTGGTCGGCGACGTTCAGCGCCATCACGGCGTTCTGCTCGACCAGCACCACGGCGGTGCCCTGCTCGTGGATCTCCCGGATGGTCCGGCCGATCTGTTCGACGATCTTCGGCGCGAGTCCGAGCGACGGCTCGTCGAGCAGCAGCAGCTTCGGCGCGGACATCAGCGCCCGGCCGATCGCGAGCATCTGCTGTTCGCCGCCGGACAGGAGGCCGGCCCGCTGCTTGGCGCGTTCGTTGAGGACGGGGAACAGCTCGTCGACCCGCGCGCGTGCTTCGGTCCGCTCGGCGGCGGTCCGGGCGCCGATGCCGCCGGCCCGCAGGTTCTCCTCGACGGTCATCCGCGCGAAGACCTGCCGCCCCTCGGGCACGCCGACGACGCCGAGCCGGACGATCCGAGCGGGGTCGAGCTTGCCGAGCGCGTGGCCGTCGTAGCGGATCTCGCCGGCGTCGACGGCTCCCCGGTGCATCCGGAGCGTGCCCGAGACGGCCCGCAGCAGGGTGGACTTCCCGGCGCCGTTGCTGCCGAGCACGGCGAGGACGCCGTCGGCGGAAACGTCGAGGTCGACGCCGTGCAGGGCGGGGGTCGACCGGCCGTAGCGCACCCGCAGGCCACGCACGGTCAGCACGGACTCGCTCCAGGACGCAAGAGGCCTCCTCCACTCGTGTGACGTGAGTCACGGTCGGTGGCGGTCATCCTGCGTTCGGCGGGAGTGATCCGATACCCCCACGTGGAGACCCCGCGGGCTACGAAACGGACACGGCGGAGCGGAGGGCGGCCAGGACCTCGGGGGAAGTCGTGCATTCGCCCAGCCGGACCGGCTTGCGGTCGCCGTGGAAGTCGCTCGATCCCGTCGCGAGCAGCCCCAGGCCCGCGGCCACTTCCCGGAGCCGGGCGCGGACGTCGGGTGCCTGCTCCGGGTGGTCGGCCTCGATCCCGGCGAGCCCGGCCGAAGCGAGCGCGGCCAGCTGCGAGTCGGAGACCGAAGCCCGCCGCTTGACCGACCGCGGGTGCGCCAGCACCGCGACCCCGCCTGCCGCGCGGACCAGCGCGATCGCGTCCACAGTGGACAGGACGTGTTTCGGCACGTCCGCCCGGCCGCCGTCGGCGATCCAGTCGGCGGTGAAGGCGTCGGTGATGCCCACCGCGGCCAGCGCCGCCGCGATGTGCGGGCGCCCGAGCGGCGCGCCCGCGGCGATCTCCCGCACCCGCGCGAGGCTGATCGGCGCGCCCAGCTCCCGGCAGCGCTCGACCATCCGCACCGCGCGCCGCTCCCGGTCGGTGCGGATCAGCTCCAGCTCGGCCGCCAGCGGGGCGAACAGCGGGTCGACGAAGAGGCCGAGCAGGTGCACCTCGGCGTCGTCGAGCCGGCACGAGATCTCGACGCCGGGGACGATCTCGATGTCCGAGGCGGCGGTGGCGGCCGCCAGGCCCGCGAAGGTGTCGTGGTCGGTGAGGGCCAGCACGGTCAGCCCGGCTTCGGCGGCCAGCCGGGGCAGCTCCGAAGGCGGCGTCGTCCCGTCGGAGGCCGTGCTGTGCGCGTGCAGGTCGATGGTCACCCGGCCGAGGATCTCACAGCAGCCCGGCCTCGCTGGCCTTCCCGATCGCCTCGACGCGGTTGCGCGCGCCCAGCTTGTGCAGCGCCGACTGCAGGTACGTCTTGACGGTGTTGCGCGCGAGTCCCGTCGACTCCGCGATCTCCGGGTTCGTCTGGCCCTGCGCGGCCAGCCGCAGCACCTCGTACTCGCGGCGGGTCAGGCCGCTGCGGGCCAGCGCGTCCGACCGCCGGCCGGCGTCGGGCAGGATCCGCGGGTCGACGACGCGCTCGCCGCGCAGCACCCGCCGCAGCTCGGTCACCAGCTGCGCGCCGGCGGCGTCCTTGAGCAGGCACCCGTGCGCCCCCGACTCCAGTGCGGCCAGCACGCCCTGGTGGTCGCCGTGCGCGGTGAACACGACGATCTTGCCGTCCGGGTGCACCCGGCGCAGCTCGGTGACGACCTCCGGCGCGAGCATGTCCGGCAGGCGCAGGTCGAGCAGGATCACGTCCGGCGCCAGCGCCGCGACCCGCTCGATCGCCAGCCGCCCGGACTCCGCGGAGCCGACCACGCTCAGGCACGGGTCCGAGCGCAGCAGCAGCGTCACGCCGTCGCGGACCACCGGGTGGTCGTCGACGACGAACACGGTCGCGGGCGTCGTGGGGGTCACCGTCGCACCAGCGGCACCCACGCGCGCAGCGTGCAGCCGTCGTCCTCGTCCCGGACCAGGCTGATCCGCCCGCCGAGCCGCAAGGCCCTCCCGCTCAGCGTCCGCAGGCCCATCCCGGTGCCCGGGACCGGCTCGCCGCCGGTGCCGTCGTCGGCGACGACCACCTGGACGCCGTCTTCGCTGGGCAGCAGGCTGACGATCACCGACGACGCCCCCGCGTGCTTCTCGACGTTGAGCAGCCCTTCGCGCACCGCGGCGACCAGCAGCGCGGTCCGTTCGGCGTCCAGCGGCGGCACCGCCGCGAGCTGCACGAACCGGGCCGGGACGCCGCAGCGGGCCTGGAACGAGCGGCAGTGCTCGGCCAGCTCCACCGGCAGCGCCCGCTCCGGGCTCGACTCCGACAGCGCCAGCAGCGACTCCCGCAGCGCGCCGGCCGCCGCCGAGACGTCGCCCTCCAGCCGGCGCAGCCGCGCCTCCAGCGCGGGGTTGCCGTGGGCGTCGGCGTGCAGGTCGCGCACCTGGACGCCGATGGAGAACAGCAGCGCGCCGACCGAGTCGTGCAGCGCGCTCTGCATCCGCAGGCGTTCGCCGGCCACCGCGGCCGTCCGGTCGGTCTCGGCGACCTTAGCCAGCTGCAACGCCGTCCCGGCCTCGCAGGCGACCTCCTCCATCCGCCGGACGGCGTCGTCGCCGAAGTCGGCGGGCTCGCGCATGGCCGCGTAGGCGATGGCGACGGTTTCGCCGCGCGCGACGATCGGGACGGCGAGCATCGCGGCCAGGCCTTCGCCGCGCACCTGGGCGTCGAACTGGTGGGTGATCGCGGGCGAGCTGACGTAGTCGGTGACCCGCACCGGGCGGCCCAGTGCCAGCACCCGCCCGCCGATGCCCTGGCCGACGGGCACTTCGAGGTCCTGCAGCGAGTCGGTCCGGGTGCCCGACATCCAGCGGATCACCGCCAGCCCCGGCTGGTCGAGCTCGGCGACGAACCCGGCCTTCGCCCCGACGGTCTCCCGGACCAGGCGCGCGGTCCCGTGCAGCGCGGCGACGCGGTCGAGCGTGCCGAGCAGCTTCTCCCGCTCGCGCAGCAGCTCGCCCAGCACGGCGCTGTACTCGGCGACGTGCTCTTTCGCCGTCACGCGCCCACGATCGCACACGGACTGTGGTTTCGGACATACCCGGCTGGAGAGGTACGGGAGCGCCCGGTCGACTTGAATGGGGTCGTGGAGATCCTCACCGACGCCGCCACGCTCGCGCTGTACACGACCGACGCGTCCAACTACCGGCACGTGCCCCGCGGGGTCGTGCTGCCGGAGAGCGTCGACGACGTCGTCGCCGCGGTGGCGGCCGCCCGAGACCGTGACCTGCCGGTGATCGCCCGCGGTGGCGGCACGAGCGTCGCCGGGAACGCGTGCGGGCCGGGCCTGGTGATCGACACCTCCCGCCACGTCGGCGGCGTGCTCTCGCTGGACCCGGCCACGCGGCTCGCCCGCGTGCTGCCCGGGACCGTGCTCGACGACCTGCAGGCGGTCGCGGCGCCGCACGGGCTGCGGTTCGGGCCGGACCCGTCGACACACAGCCGCTGCACCATCGGCGGGATGATCGGCAACAACGCCTGCGGGTCGCACTCGGTGGCGTGGGGGCGCACGGTCGACGTCGTCCGCTCGCTGGACGTGCTGCTCTACGACGGCACGCGGCTGCGGGTGGGCCGGGACGAGCCCACCGAGGGCCGGATCTTCGACGAGCTGCGCGCGCTCGTGCGCGACAACCTGGCGTTGCTGCGCAAGGAACTTTCGACGTGGCCGCGGCGCGTGTCCGGCTACGGGCTGGAACACCTGCTGCCGGAGAACGGGTTCGACGTCGCGAAGGCACTCGTCGGCTCGGAGGGCACCTGCGTCACCGTGCTCGAAGCGGAGGTCGAGCTGGCGGAGCTGCCCCGGCGCCGGGTGCTGGCGGTGCTGGGCTTTCCGTCGGACATCGCCGCCGCGGACGCCGTGCCGGCCATCCTGCCGTGGTCGCCGCTGACCGTCGAAGGCGTGGACGCCGAGCTGGTCGCGATGCTGCCCGGCCGCGCGGGCGACCTGCCGCCGGGCGGGGCGTGGCTGTTCGTCGAGCTGGCGGGGGACGACCCCGCTTCGCGCGCAAGGGACCTGGCCGCGTCCCTGGAGCTGACCGGCTTCACGATCGTCGACGACCCCGCCGCGCAACGCGGGCTGTGGCGCATCCGCGAGGAGGGCGCGGGGCTGGCGACCCGGCTCGCGGACGGCTCGGAAGCCTGGCCCGGCTGGGAGGACGCCGCCGTCCCGCCCGAACGGCTCGGCGCGTACCTGCGCGAGTTCAAGGACCTCATGCGGGCGCACGGCCGGCGCAGCGTCGTCTACGGCCACTACGGCGAAGGCTGCCTGCACCTGCGGCTGGACTTCGATCTGCTGTCCGGTTCCGGCGTGGCGGACTTCCGGCGGTTCCTGGAGGAGGCGGCGGACCTCGTGGCCGCGCACGGCGGATCGCTCTCCGGCGAGCACGGCGACGGTCAGGCGCGGTCGGAGCTGCTGTCCCGGATGTACAGCCCGGAGATGCTGGCCGTCTTCGCCCGGTTCAAGGCGATCTTCGACCCGGCGGGCCGGATGAACCCCGGCATCCTGGTGGCGCCGCGGGCGATCGACGCGGACCTGCGCGTCCGGGCCACGTCGAAGTCCTTTGAGGACAGCGTGTTCCTCGGCTACCCGGAGGACCGGGGGAGTTTCGGCCAGGCGATGCGGCGCTGCGTCGGCGTGGGGAAGTGCCGCAACACCAGCGGCGGCGGCGTGATGTGCCCGAGCTACCGCGCCACCCGCGAAGAGCAGCACTCGACGCGGGGGCGCGCCCACTTGCTCGCCGAGATGATCAACGGCGAGGTCGTCACCGACGGCTGGCGCTCGTCCGAAGTGCACGACGCCCTGGATTTGTGCCTGTCCTGCAAGGGATGCCTGTCGGACTGCCCGGTCGACGTCGACATGGCGACGTACAAGGCGGAGTTCCTGCACCAGCACTACCGGCGGCGGCTGCGACCGGCGTCGCACTACTCGATGGGCTGGCTGCCGCTGTGGCTGCGGGTCAGCGCGCGGATGCCGCGGCTGGCCAATCTGGTGGGACGGTCCCGCCTGGCGGGTCTGGTGAAACGGCTCGGCGGGATCGCGCCGGAGCGTTCGCTGCCCTCGTTCGCCCCTTCGCCGTTCACGTCGTCGCGGGCGGATCTCCGGCGGAAGGCGTCGGGGGAGCGCCGGGTCGTGTTGTGGCCGGACTCGTTCAACAACTACCTGACGCCGTCGGTGCTGGAGGCCGCCCACGAAGTCCTGACGGCGGCGGGCTACGACGTCGTGCTGCCGGACCGCGGAGTCTGCTGTGGACTGACGTGGGTGTCGACGGGCCAGCTCGGCGTCGCGCGCCGCGTCCTGGAGCGGACGCTTTCCGTGCTGGCGCCGTACCTCGAGGAAGGCTACGAGGTGGCGGGGCTGGAACCGAGCTGCACGGCGCTGTTCCGCGGCGATCTCCCGGCACTCATGCCCGGCGACGCGCGCGCGGAACTGCTGGCGTCTCGGACGTTCACGTTCGCGGAGCTGCTGGCGCACGCACCGATCCCGTTCGCGGCCTTGGACGTCGACGCGATCACCCAGGTCCACTGCCACCAGCACGCGGTCCTCGGTTTCGGCGCGGACGAGTCGGCCCTCGCGGCGGCCGGGGTGCGCAACACGACGCTGGACTCGGGGTGCTGCGGTCTGGCGGGCAACTTCGGCTTCGAACGCGGCCACTACGCGGTGTCGAAGGCGGTGGCGGAGGACCGGATGCTCCCGGCGATCCGCGCGGCGGCTCCGGAGACGATCGTGGTTTCCGACGGCTTCAGCTGCCGGACCCAGATCGAGCAGGAGTCCGGGCGCCGGCCGGTGCACCTGGCCGAGCTACTGCGCCGCGCGTTGCCCTGAGCCCCACCAGGCGGTCGCGAGGGCGTCGAGGGTCGGTTCCGATGGCGCGGGTCGATCGACCGCCCGTAACCGTCCAGGGAGCGGCGTAGGAGGTCGCCGTCGGCGCGCGAGACGAACAGGCCGACCGCGACGAAGTCGTACTCCGCCGCGCCGCGCATCGCGGGCTCGAAGTCGAACACGCCAGCGATGCGGCCTTCGGCGATCATGACGTGCTCGCGCATGAACTCCGTGTGCAGCGGCACGACCGGGGGCGTCCCGAGGTCGACGGCGTCGAGGAACGCCGGGATCTGCTTGATCCAAGCCTCGTCCAGGCCGGTCTTCCGGTGGTGCTCCACGACCTTTTCGCGTTGCGCCGCCACGAACTCCGCCCAGTCCGCGGGCGCCAGGGCGGCCAGCCGCGGGTCGTCGACCGCGTGCAGGGTGGCCAGCAGCTCGCCCAGCTCGCGCACCAGCCGCCGGCTGTCCTCTGTGGACAGTGCGGGCCACGCCTCGGCGAGCGTCCGCCCGGGCAGGCGTTCCATGAGCAGCCAGGCCCAGCCGTCCCGCTCGCCCGCGTCCTTCACCGCCGGCGTCGGCAGGGTGCCGTGCAGTGCTTCGAGGACCGTGCGCTCGGTCGCGCTCTCGGCGCGGTACACCGGCGGGTACCGCTTGAGCACCAGGTCGTCCCGACGGCGTACACCGGCAGCGAACCCTCGGCGAACGGGACGACGTCGGCCCGCCCCAGGAGGGTGGTGACGGCGGGGAGCAGCGCCGCGCGGGTGAGCGCGCGAAACTCCGCCTCGGTCGCCGCGGACGGGAAGGTCGCCATGACCCCGACCGTAGGGCGGGTGTCGAGCGGTTATTCCGTGCGCTCCAGCAGCGTCCTGGTCGCGGTGACGACGAGCCGGCAGATGTCGTCGGGGTCCGCGCTGGCCAGCGGTTCCTTGCCGCTGACCTCGCGGACCAGCGCGATCCCCATCAGCCAGGCGAGCGCGAGGTCCGCGCGCAGCTCGGCGTCCGGGGCGTCGGTCAGCGTGGCCAGCACGCGCGCGTACTCCTCGCCGATCTCCTGGCGGATCGCGGCGGCGGCGCCGTCGCTGCCCGAGGAGCGCAGGTAGGTTTCGAGCGTCCGGTTCCGCGGCCCCTCGGGGGCCAGCATGCTGCGCAAGGACGCGCTGAACAGCCGCTCGGGCGGCGTGCCGGCCAGCTGCTCGCGCCCGTCACGGGCGATCACCGCTTCGAACAGCGCTTCCTTGCTGCCGAAGTAGCGGAACAGCAGCGCCTGGTTGACCCCCGCCTCGCCCGCGATGTCGCGCACCGTGGTCCGGTCGAAGCCGCGCTCGGCGAACAGCTTCGCGGCGGCGTCCAGCAACGCCTGCTGCGTCGCCGCCGCGTCCCGCCGCCGGCCGGCCTGTTCCGTCATCGGTGCAGGCTAACCCGGCAAACGGGACGCGGCGCGGCGGCCCTAGGCGCCGGTGACCCGGATCGCCGCGGCCGGGCAGGTCAGCTCGGCCTGGCGGACCGCGTCCTCCTCGCCCGCCGCCGGTTCCGCGGCGAGGAGGACGACCGTGCCGGAGTCCTCGTCCTGGTCGAACGTCCCCGGCGCGAGCAGGACGCACTGTCCGGACGCGACGCAGGCTTCGGTGTCGGCGGTGATCTTCACGGGGCTCACCACGTCACCGGAACGGCGTCGACCCCGCCGGCGACGCGGTTGACGCGCACCGGGATCTCGTCGATCCCGGTCGCCAGCCGCAGGCCGGGGAACCGGCGGAACAGCTTGGGGAACACCGTCCGCAGCTCGGTCCGGGCGAGGTTCGCGCCGATGCAGACGTGCGCGCCGGTGCCGAAGGCCAGGTGGACGTTCGGCGTGCGGCCCGGGTCGAACTCGTCCGGGTCGGCGAACACCGACGCGTCGCGGTTGGCCGCGTCGCTGGAGATGAGCACGGCGTCGCCGCGCCGGATCCGCGTGCCGGCGATCTCGACGTCCTCGTGGGCGTAGCGCAGCAGGCCGGTGCCGCTGGTCGCGGTCAGCCGCAGGATCTCCTCGACCGTCTGGTTGACCTCGCCGTCGGGGTCGGCGGCGAAGCGGTCGCGGCGGGCGGTGTCGCTGAGCAGGAACAGCGTGCCCATCGCGATCCGGGTGGACGTCGTCTCGTGGCCGGCGAACAGCAGGCCCGCGCCCATCCGCGCGAGGTCGTCGTCGGTGAACGCCGGGTCGTCGGCCTGCACGGCGACCATGTCGGAAATGACGTCCTGTTGCGGGTCCGCGCGCTTCGCCTCGGCCAGCTTCAGCATGTAGGCCTTGAACTCGGCCATCGCCGCCTGCGCGTCCTCGCCGCCGTCCATCAGCGCGATCCGCTCGGACAGGCCGCGGAAGTGCTCGCGGTCGGCGTAGGGCACGCCGAGCAGCTCGCAGATCACCAGTACCGGCAACGGAAAGGCGAGGAAATCGGTGAGGTCGACCGGTTCGCCGGGGTTCGCGTCGTGGGCGGCCTGCAGGTCGTCGAGGCAGCGGTCGGTCAGCTCGGCGATCCGGTCGCCGAGGGCGCGCATGCGGGGCGCTGAGAACGCGGGCGCGAGCATCCGGCGCATCCGCTTGTGCTCGGCCTCTTCGGTTTCGAAGTCCCCGCTCGGGCCGTCCTGGATCGCGGCGTTCGAGATCCGCGACGCCTGCTCGGGCGCGGGGTGCGATCGGCCGAAGCGCCTGTCGCGGAACACTTCCTTGGCCTCTTCGTACGACGTCACCAGCCACGCCGGATCACCGGCCGGGGTCAGCACCCGGCTGATCGGCGCCCGGCTGCGGAGTGCTTCGTAGT
Organism: Amycolatopsis sp. NPDC049691; assembly: GCF_040675005.1. NCBI lineage: Bacteria > Bacillati > Actinomycetota > Actinomycetes > Pseudonocardiales > Pseudonocardiaceae > Amycolatopsis > Amycolatopsis sp. NPDC049691. The sequence continues at coordinate 129,091 of NZ_JBFANX010000025.1, read as the reverse complement.
CCGGGGCGATGGCGAGCGCGTTCGCCCGGGCGAACGGGAGGCGAGGCGTCTCTTCGGTGGTGGTCATGCGTCTCTCCTCAGTTCGGTTTCGAGGTCGGCGAGCCAGCGGAGCTCGGCGTCGAGCCGGCCGATGGCGTGGTTCAGCGCCGTGCGGCCCCACGGGTCGGCCTGCTCGGCGGCGAGCGCGGTGAGCCGCGCGTGCTCGGCGGTGAGCGCGCGTTTTCGCACGTCGAGCACGCGGGCGCGCTCAGCCGCGGACAGCCGGCTGAAGCTGCCGACGCGCGCGAGGAACTCCTCCGCGCTGAGCGCCAGCTCGGCCGGGAAGTCCGCGAGCATGTCGTGCAGCAGCTCCCGCCCGACGTCGGTGATCGTGTAGACGTGCCGCGGTGGTTTGGCCTCCTGCTCCTCCGCGCTGCGGCTCACCGCGCCGGCGTCGACGAAGCGCCGCAGGGTCGGGTAGAGCGAGTTGTTCGACAAGGTGTGCCCGGTCGACGCTTCGACCGCTTTGCGCAGCTCGTAGCCGTGCATCGGTTCGCGGTCCAGCCTCGACAGCAAGAGGATCTCGATCCACACCTAGGTCACCGTAACCTAGTATTCGGTGACCGGGCAATGGCGGATCGTGACAGGTGGGAAGAAACTGTGTAGCGTTGTAAGCAGCTGCTTACAACCGAGCACGGGGGTTCCGCATGACCGTCACCCACACCGAGCCGCTCTCGTACCCCTTCAACGAGGAGGCGGGCCTCGACCTCAACGAGGCCTACGCGGCGGCCCGCGAAGCCGAGGGCATGGTCCGGGTCAAGATGGCGTACGGGGAGCCGGCGTGGCTGGCCACCCGCTACGCCGACGCCCGGCTCGTGCTCGGCGACCGCCGGTTCTCGCGGGCGATGGAAAAGGAGAAGGACGCGCCGCGCCGCTCGCCCGTGCAGCGCGAGGGCGGCATCCTGCAGATGGACCCGCCCGACCACACGCGGCTGCGCACGCTGGTGGCCAAGGCGTTCACCATGCGCCGCGTCGAGCTGCTCCGCCCGCGCGTCGCTTCCCTGGCCTCGGGCCTGATCGCGGACATGAAGGCCGCCGGCCCGCCCGCCGACCTCGTCGACCGCTACGCGCTGCCGATCCCGGTCGCGGTGATCTGCGAGCTGCTCGGCGTCCCGGTCGCCGACCGGCCGAAGTTCCGCGTCTGGAGCGACGCCGCGCTGTCCACCAGCGGACTGACACCGGAGGAGTTCGAGCGCAACCGCGAAGAGCTGCGCGACTACATGCGCGGCCTGATCGCCGAGCACCGGGCGCAGCCCCAGGACGATCTGATGACGGCGCTGATCGAGGCGCGCGACACGCGCGACCGGCTCACCGAACTGGAGCTGGTCGACCTGTGCGTCGGCATCCTCGTCGCCGGCCACGAGACCACCGCGAGCCAGATCCCCAACTTCGTCTACGCGTTGCTCGACCAGCCCGGCCAGTGGCAGCGGCTGGTCGACGACCCGGACCTGATCCCGGCGGCCGTCGAGGAACTGCTGCGGTTCGTGCCGCTGGGCGCCGGCGCCGGCTTCGCGCGCTACGCGACCGAAGACGTCGAGGTCGGCGGGGTGCTCGTGAAGGCGGGGGAGCCGGTGCTGGTGGCGGTCGGCGCGGCCAACCGCGACCGGCTGCAGTTCGACGACGCCGACAAGCTGCGGTTCGACCGCGGCGACATCCACCACCTCGGCTTCGGCCACGGCGTCCACCACTGCCTGGGCGCGCCGCTGGCCCGGCTCGAGCTGCAGGAGGCGCTGCGCGCGTTGGTCACCGAGCTGCCCGGCATCCACCTGGCCGGCGATATCGTGTGGAAGACGCAGATGCTCGTCCGCGGACCGCGGTCGATGCCGATCGGATGGTGAGCATGACCTGGCACGTGGAAGTCGACGAACACACCTGCATCGGCTCGGGGATGTGCGCCGCGCTGATGCCGGAGGTGTTCGTCCTGGAGGGCGCGGTCGCGCAGACGGCGGTACCGGACGTGGAAGCCGACGAGACGGTGCTGGACGCGGCGGACTCGTGCCCGGCGATGGCGATCACGGTGACCGACGGCGGCCGCGAGATCGGCCCGCGTCCCTAGGGCGCGAAGCGGCCGTGTTCGGTGACCACGGCCGTGACGAGCTCGTACGGGGTGACGTCGAACGCGGGGTTGAAGACGTGCGCTCCCTCCGGCGTGGTCGGGGTGCCGGCGTAGGCGGTGAGTTCGCGGGCGTCGCGCTCTTCGATGGCGATGCCCGCGCCCGTCTCGAGGGTGTTGTCCACAGTGGACGAAGGGGCGACGACGACAAACGGCACCCCGTGGTGCTTCGCGGCGATGGCGAGGCCGTAGGTCCCGATCTTGTTGGCGACGTCGCCGTTGGCGGCGATCCGATCGGCCCCGACGAGCACGCAGTCGACCATCCCCCTGGCCATGGCGGCCGCGGCGGCGCCGTCGGGCTGGACGCGGTAGGGGATCCTTTCCTGGGCGAGTTCCCACGCCGTCAGCCGGGCGCCCTGGAGGAGCGGGCGGGTCTCGTCGACGAGGACTTCCTCGACGAGCCCGCGCTCGTTCAGGTGCCAGACGACACCGAGGGCGCTGCCCCACCCGACGGTGGCGAGCCGCCCGGCGTTGCAGTGGCTGAGCAGCCTCAGCGGCCGGCGCGGGCACGCTCCGAGGACGACTTCGGCGGCGTGCTTCGAGGCGGCCTTGTTGAGTTCTTCGTCCTCGGCGAGCAAGGCCATCGCTTCCGCCAGGACGGCGTCGGCGCCTTGGCCGAGTTTCGCGAGGGCGCGCTCGACGCCCCAGGCGAGGTTGACGGCGGTGGGCCGGGCGGTGGCGATCAGCCGGGCATCGGCCTCGACGTCCCCGCCGGTCCGGGCCGCGAGGGCGACCCCGAGGGCACCGGCGGCCCCGAGGGCGGGCGCCCCGCGGACGGCGAGCCGCTTGATGGCGTCGACGAGCTCACCGACGGTTCGCAGGTGCAGCAGCCGGAACTCCCCGGGCAAGGCGGTCTGGTCGATGACGACGACGGCGCCACCGTCCCAGTCGATGGTCCTGCGCACGTGCCCTCCCTGGCTAATCGGGTTGCGCGCCCGGCGAAGATGCGGTGGTGACCATTGAACGGCAGAACCCGCCCGGCCTGCACACCCCACCGGGCTACCACCACGTGGTGTCGGTGACGGCGGGACGCACGGTGTACCTGGCGGGCCAGTGCCCGCTGAAGCCGGACGGCACGGTGGCAGAGGGGTTGCTGCCCCAGGTCGACCAGGTAGCGGCCAACACGGCGGAGGCGTTGAAGTTCGCGGGAGCCACGCCGGCGGACGTGGTCCGAACGGTGATCTACGTGGCAACGAACGACCGCTCGAAGCTGGCCGAGGTATGGGACCGGTTGACGGGTTCGGAGATCGCCGAGGCATTCACCTCGGCAAGCACGCTGCTGGGGGTGGCCCAGCTGGGGTTCGAAGGTCAGCTGGTGGAACTGGACGTAACGGCAGCTCTGGACTGAGAGGGCACCGGCGAAAACGGAGAGCCGGCAACCGAACAGAACCCCCCGCGAGCCATCCTCTCCCCGGCCCCCGGCCCCCGGCCCCCGGCCCCCGGCCCCCGGCCCCCGGCCCCCGGCCCCCGGCCCCCGGCCCCCGGCCCCCGGCCCCCGGCCCCCGGCAGCCCCTACAACCCAGCCATCAAGTCCGTCTCCGTGATCCCCGGCCCCTGCCCCGCCCGGATGAACCACTCGGTCCCGAAGGCGAAAGCGAAAGCGTCATCGGGCATGGCCAGCATGAACATGTCCTCGCTGATCTGGCTCGGGTGGGCCCGCATGGCCGCCCGCTTCAGCCCCAGGTACTTCGACACGTCGACCGCCGCCGTGATCTCGGCTTCCGGCTTCCCGAACTCGACGTTCTCCGGTGGCTTCGGCGCCGCCTCCTCGGGCATCAGCCCCTGCTCCACCGCCTCCTCGAAGCCGCGCTGCATGAACTCGCGGTTGAACGTCGCCTGGAACACCCGCTTGGTGCCCGCCAGCTCGGCCGCGCGCATGCCGACCCGGTGGACCTGGATGTGGTCCGGGTGGCCGTAGTCGCCGTTGTCGTCGTACACCGTCAGCACGTCGGCCGACTCCGCGCGCAGGATCTCCGCCAGCTGCGCGGCCGCCTTTTCGACGTCCGCCTGCCAGAAGCACGCCGGGTCGTCGTTCGTGGGCTCGCCCATCATCCCGGAGTCGCGGTAGCCCAGGAACTCGACGCGGGCCACGCCGAGGATCTCCGCGGCCGCGTGCGACTCCCGCACGCGCCGCTCCCACAGCTGCTCGCCCTCGGCGAGGAAGCCGTCGGGGACCTCGCCGACCTCGCCCTTGGTGGCGACGACGAGCACGACGCGGTGTCCCTCGGCGACGGCTTTGGCCATCACACCGGCGGTGCGCAGGCATTCGTCGTCCGGGTGGGCGTGGAAGGTGACCAATGTTGCCATGTCCGCCAAGCTACCGAACACCACCGACAAAAACCGCCCGCCAAGGTGCGCACCTGCCGCTAGGGTCCCCGGTCGTGGCCGACGAGAAGAGCACCCTGCTGTCGTTCCTGCACGCCCAGCGCGCGGTGGTCCTGGCGATCCTCGACGGGCTCGGCGAAGCCGCGCTGACCACCGCGGTCCTGCCGTCCGGCTGGACGCCGCTGGGCATGGTCGAGCACCTCGGGTACGCCGAGCGGCACTGGTTCCAGGAGATCGTCACCGGCAGCGCGGACCCGGTGTCCTGGCCGGACGACGACCACGAGCCGCTGCGGACACCGCGTTCCCCCGAAGTCGTCTTCGCCTTCTACCGCGACCAGTGCCGCCGCTCCGACGAGATCTTCGCCGCGACGCCGTTGTCCGCGCCACCGAAGCTGCGCCACTCCTCACCGCTCGCGGACGAGATCGCCGACCTGCGCGGGGTGGTCCTGCACATGATCGAAGAGACGGCCCGGCACGCCGGCCACCTCGACGTCGCCCGCGAGCTGATCGACGGGCGCACCGGGCTCGGGCCGCGCTAGGCCTGTTCCTTCGCGCACCACCAGGTCGACCGGCCGCCGACCGTGCCGTGCGCCATCTCCGCGCCGCAGCGCGGGCAGTGGTCGCCCGCGCGGCGGTGGCCGATGATCTCGCCGGTGTGCACGCCGCCGTGCCTGATCGCCGCGCGCAACGACTTCCGCAGCGCCTTGTGCAGGTCCGTGAGCTCCGCTTCGGTCAGCTCGTGCACCGGGCGGGCCGGGCTCACCGCCGCCTGCCACAGGGTTTCGTCGGCCAGCAGGTTCCCGATCCCGGCCAGCACGGACTGGTCCAGCAGCCGCGCCTTCACCGGGGCCCGGCCGCGGCCGACGCGCTCGCGGAAGTCCCGGCGCGACACCTCGCCCGCGTCCGGGCCCAGCGCGTCGAGGTCGGGGTCGAGCCGCACCCGGCTGAGCCGGCGCGTGTCGAAGAGGCGCAGCTGTTCGCCGTCGGCGAAGGTGATGCCGAACCGGAACCACTCGGGCTTTTCGTCGCGGCCGCGGAACCGCCGCGGCCCGGGCGGCCCGCTGCGGCCCGCGAACCGCAGCTGCCCGGCCATCCCCAGGTGCAGGCCGAGGTTCGGGCCGGGCTCGCCGTCGCCGTTCTCCGTCTCGCACCACAGCGTCTTGCCCCGCCGGTGCGCCTCGGTGAGCCGGCCGCCCCGCAGCGCGGCGGCGATGTCCCCGGGTGCGTGCGGGCGGCAGACCCAGTCGTCGTGGTCGTCGACGTCCCGGATCTCCCGGCCGAGCGCGTCGGCGAGGACCTGGCGGGCGAGCTCCACTTCGGGCAGTTCCGGCACGCCGACCAGTCTGACTCCTCCGGTGCCCGGCCGCAGATCACTCCGGCCGCACCCATTCGTAGAGCCGGTGCTCCGGGTTGGTGAGGTCCGGCGGGGCCACCATCCGGTCCATGACGATCGCCCTCGCAACGAACCCGAAGTGGAGATTTGCGCCGACCGTGCGGCGCAGGTAAGCCTGGTTCGCCGGTCCGAGTGCCGGATGGGTCAGGCACCGGGCGGCGGCCAGGGTGCCGCGGGCGTACATGCCGGCACAGATCGTGATGGTGCGCCGCCGGTCGGCCGGGTTGACGCCGCGAAAGAACAGGATCACGTCCTCGTGGAGGATGCGCGCCCCGTATTCGTGGCCGAGAACGGGGCTGAACCGCTGCGTCTCGTCCCCGTTGGCGACCTCCATGCCGAGCCAATCCGTCTCCGGCAGCCGTGGCGACATCTTCACCGGCAGGTGCAGGGCCGAGAACAAGTCACGCGTCAGCATGTTGAAGTCCGATCCGCCGATCACCACCAGATGGCTGGCGTAGTCCCCGGGTTGCAGCTCGTTCGTCGTCGCGAACTTCACCTCGTTTTCCGGGTTCAGGGCGCGAATGTGACCGAACAGGTGGATCAGCGCGTCGGGATCGGCGTACGTCGCCAAATCGACGTAGTCGGGATCTCGGGGATCGCTCGGCGTGAGTTCGCTGATCTCCGATTCCGGGATCCGTCCGCAAGTGATCATCACCGGCTCGTCCGGCGGGAAGCGCCAGATATCGTCGTCCGGCTCGGCGGCGAATTCGGCGGGCTCCCCGGCGACGGCTCTTTCCCAGGCATTCGTCCACGCCGCCCGGTCTTCTTCGGGAATGCCGAACGCGGTCAGCAGGGCCAGGAAAAGATCGCGCCGCGGCCCGCGCCGGCCGGCCAGGACCCCGGCCACGGTGGAGCGGGGCAGCACGTGTCCCTGTTTCTCGCCGAGCCGCTCGATGTCGCGCAGCGACGGGTTCCCGGCGCGCACCCGGCATTGCCGGAGCAGCGCGGCCAACTGGGTGAGCGTCGTGACCCCGGACGGGTCAAGGTCACCGAATGGTCCGGATCGGGAAAGCGGCATGAAGACATCGTGTCCCATCCCGGCCGGTTTTGTCCCACATCGTCTCATCCCTTCGCGTTCGTCTTCGTGTGTCCGCGAACGTGGTGCGTAAACGGCGCGCGCCTGTTCAATCGGCTCAGGGACATCGGCTCTGCCGAGGGGACGGACAATGCTTCACGAAGGTCAGCTCGTTTACGGGCTCGTCATGGCCGTGGACGTCGAAGGGTTCTCGCGCCTGGGGATCCTCGACCAGACCGCGGTGCTGTTCCGGCTGGCGGAGGTGCTCGACCGGGCCGCCGAACGCGCCGGGCTCGTCCGCGCGGAATGGCTCCGGCAACCGCGGGGCGACGGGGAACTGGCGGTGCTGCCCGCCGATTCCGACGTTTCCCGCGTCGTCGCGGATTTCGCCCACGAGGTCGCGGAAGAACTGCGCCGGGGGAGCCGGCCCCGGCTGCGGTTGCGGATTTCGATGCACCACGGCGCCCTGACCGCGGGCGTGTTCGGGCCGATCGGGGACGCGTTGATCGTCGCCTGCCGGTTGCTCGACGCGGAGGCCGCGCGGGAAGCGCTGGCCCGGCACGCCGGTGAAGACGTCGTGGTGGTCGTTTCGCAGCGGTTGTACGAAGACGTCGTCGCCACGCGGTTCCGCGGGCTGCGCCCCGACCGGTTCCGGCCGGTGACCGAGCAGGTGAAGGGGCGCACCTACCGCGGCTACCTCTGCGTCGGCAGCCCCAAAGCCGTGCCCGAACCGGACGACGCGGTCGCGGTCGGGCACGGCACCCTGATCGAGCTGCCGGGCGGCTGACCCGCGCTCAAGCGTCGAGTGACTCGTGCGTGGTGACTTCCCAGGCGAACCCGTCCGGGTCCGTGAACGCCCCGGCCGCGTGGTTGACGGCGATCCGGTGCGCCCCACTGCCTTCGGGTGCGACGCCGGCCTGCTTGGCGAGCGCCTTGCGCCGGTAGAGCGCCAGCTTGACGGGGCTCTCGCCGCCCTCGAACTCGACGTACATGCGGCCGAAGCTCTTCGCGACGGCGAGCCCGTGCTCGACGTAGAACTTCTTGCTGGCGGCCACGTCGGCGACGCCGAGCAGCAGCACGATGGCGTCGAACTCCCGCGTGACGGGGCCGGTGTCCTTCTTGTTCGAGGTGGCGAGGGTCCAGATCGCGCCGTCGGGGGCCTGGACGGCGCCGCCGTAGCCCCACATGGACTTGGCGGCCGGCTTGAGGGTGGTGGCCCCGGCCTCGACGGCGCTGGCCATGAGCGAGTCGACGTCGCCGGGCTGGGCGACGGTGAGGGAGAGGGTGTAGCCCCGGAACCCGCTGGACGGCTGCTGTGCGGTCCGGAAGCGGAGCCGGCCGGTGAGGCCGAAGGCGTCGGCGTAGAAGCGCTCGGCCGCCGCGGTGTCGGTGACCTCGAGGGTGAGGGAGTCGATGTTCGTCATGCCGGTAACGCTAGGTCCGGCGCGATGACCAGCGCTTCTCGATTCCTGATCGGTTCGGGCGGGTGCGCGCTAGCCGGCGGCGCGGGCGGCCCGCCGCTTCGCCAGCGCCATCCGGGCCAGGTACTTCGGGGTGGGCGGGATCCAGCCCAGCTGCTCGGCCAGGCCCAGGTCGTCGCGGTTCGCCCAGTGCTCGACGACCTTGCCGTCCGCCACCCGGAACCAGTGGGACTGCGTGACGCTGAAGGGCTTTCCGTTGGGCGGCATCGCCTGCTTGACCGCGGCGCGCTCGTCGTAGGTCACGAACGGCCCGGTCTGCCGGCCGGCCATGCTGGTGTGCAGCACCACCAGGTCGCCGGCGTGGACGGCGTCGTGGATTTCCCAGTGCAGGTCCGAGTAGGCGGCGCGCAGCCACAACGCCGTCGCGTAGAACGCTTCGGCACCGCGTCCGCGGCAGGCCGCGGGCTCGTCCTTGCCCTCCCGGTTGGTGGCGTCGGGGTGGATGACGGTGCGGAGGTCGGCGAGGCTGCCGGTGCCCATCAGGTGCATGGCGCGGACGCAGACCGCGATGGCCTCGTCTTCGGAGGTGGTGGATCTTTCGGCGGAACCGCGGGTCGTGGTGTCCATGACACCCCTCCTTGGTTATAGTGGAGATAGATTGAATCTAAGGGGACTATAAGCAATGTCACACGAGGGCGTCAAGCCACGCCGCTACGACAACTCGACGCGCGCTGAGCAGGCGAGAGCCACCCGGCGGCGGATCCTCGACGCGACCTACCGCCTGCTGCTGGAGAACGGCTACGCGGCCACCACGATCAAGGCCGTCGCGGGCGCGGCCGGGGTGTCGATCGACACGGTGTACAAGGCCTTCGGCACCAAGGGAAACCTGATCAAGGGCGTCTACGACGTGGTGCTCGCGGGCGACGACGAGCCGACCCCGCTCATGGAGCGTCCGGTCTGGCGTGAGTTCGCCGCCGAGACCTCGGCCGTGGAGAAGCTGCACAAGTACGCGGCGGTGTGCCGCATGCTGTCGGCCCGCCTCAGCCCCCTGCTGGCGCTGCTGCTGTCGGCGGCGCGCTCGGGAAACCCCGAGCTGGCGGCGTTCGCCGACACGATCGAGGGCGAACGGCTCGTGGGCGCCGGTGCGGTGGTCCGGGCGCTCACCGAGATCGGCGGGCTGCGCCCCGGCCTCGGCTTCGAGCGCGCCCGGGACATCGTGTGGACGTTGAACTCGCCGCAGGTCTACCAGCTGCTGGCGGGCGGGCGCGGGTGGACCGACGACGAGTACGAGGAGTGGCTCGCGCACACTCTGACCACGCAGCTGCTCGGCCCGTCACCCCGGTAGGAAGCCGGTGATCGCCTCGTCCGGAACGGAACCCGGCACGCGTGGTCGCGCCCGCCGCCCGCGAAGGCTGACGCGGCTACAGCTCCATCAGTGCGAGGCTCGCCGCGGTGTTCCGCTCGCCGATGACCTCGCCGGGGTGGATGGCCTCGTCGAGTTCCTTGATCTGCGCCGCCGACAGCACGACGTCGACCGCCGCGGCGTTCTCCTCGACGTGCCGGCGCCTCGTCGTGCCGGGGATGGGCACGATCCCGTCGTCCTTCGCGAGCAGCCAGGCCAGGGCGAGCTGCGCGGTGGTGCAGCCCGCCTCCCGCGCGACCGCGCGCACCCGCTCGACGAGCGCGAGGTTGCGGTCGAGGTTGCCCCGCTGGAACCGGGGCTGCACCCGGCGCAGGTCGTGCGGTTCCAGACCGTCCAATGTGGTCAGTCCGCCGGTGAGCAGCCCGCGTCCGATCGGCGCGTACGCGACGACACCGACGCCGAGTTCCTTCGCCGTGGGCAGGATCTTGGCCTCGAGCTGGCGGCTGAGCAACGAGTACTCGCTCTGCAGCGCGGTGATCGGATGGACTTCACCGGCTCGCCGCAACGTCTCGGCGCTGACCTCCGACAGGCCGAGGTGCCGCACCTTGCCGGCCTGGACCAGGTCCTTCATCGTGAGGATGACGTCCTCGATCGGCACGTGCGGGCTGCGCCGGTGGAGGTAGTACAGATCGATGTGGTCCGTTCCGAGGCGGGCCAGCGACTCGTCGACCGAGCGGCGGATGTACCCGGGCGAGTTGTCCACGACGCGCTCGTTCCCGCTGCGGACGAAGCCGCACTTGGTCGCCAGGACGACCGAGTCCCGCCGGCCGCGCAGGGCCCGGCCGACGAGCCTTTCGTTGGCGGACTCGCCGTGGTGTGGCGCGCCGAAGGAAGGCGCCGTGTCGATCAGGGTCATCCCGCGGTCGATCGCCCGCCGGATGGTGTCCACGGTCGCCGGTTCGTCGGCCCGGCCGTAGAACTCCGACATGCCCATGCAGCCGAGCCCGATGGCGGAAACCTTGAGGCCCGACTCCCCGAGTTCACGTCTCTGCATCGACCGCGTCCTCAGCGGTTCGCCGCGCGCTCGATGAAGGCGCGCGACTCGTCCGGGTCCAGCGCCATCGAGCTGAGCAGTTCGAACTCCTGCACGTACTGGTGCACCTCGGTTTCGGTGTCGATGAAGAAGAACCGGGTCTTGTTCTCCAGGTAGGCGACGTCCGGCGTGTTGGTCGCCAGCGATTCCAGGATGGAGAACGAGCCGGAGGTCACCGGCGGGATCCCGGACTTGAAGAGCAGCACCTGGATGGTGATGTGCGGCCACGCCGAAAGGTCGGCCAGCCGCCGGAACTGCGCGCGGGTGACGCTGTTGTCGATCCGCCCGTCGGGGGTCCGGATGTGCCGCCGGAACGCGCCCTCGTCGATCACGGCCGACAGCCGCATCGGCGGGTTCTCCCGCCGCAGGACCGCCTGCCGGCGGCGGGCGATGTCGATGCGCCGGTCGATCTCGGTCGGCGCGGGGACCTGCAGGGTCGACTGGATGACGTGCCGCGAGTATTCCGGCGTCTGCAGCAGCGCGTGGGGGACCAGTGCGCAGTAGCACCGGAGCGCGGCGGAGCCCGCTTCCAGCTTGATCAGGCTCGAATAGCCGGAGGACAGGTTGTTCGCGTACGCGTCCCACCAGCCTTGCGCCCGGGCCGAGGCGGCCAGCCTGCGCAGGTATTCGGCCTTGTCGTCCAGCACCTCGTAGAGGCCGAACAGCGACTCGAGGTCGTCCTGGCCGATGCCGATCCGGCCCGTCTCGATCCGGGAGACCTTCGACGTCGACCAGCCGAGCCGCTCGGCGACGTCCTTGCCCGTGAGGCCGACCGTCGAACGGAGCAGCCGGAGCTCGCGCGCCAGCTGACGCTCGCGCGCCGACGGTGCGTCCTGCGTCATGGGCCGGCCGTCCCCTTCTCCGGAATGCTGCACGTCGAGTTTCGCGGCACTCTTCGCGAGATCATACGGCAGATCCTGCACGGTGTTTCCCGTGCAATATTGCAATCCCGCTATCCCGCCTCCGGGCCCTGACCCATCCTGTTAGAGGAAACCCCCGGTACCCCGAAGTCCCGCAGGCCCGCGCGGGCCGTTGATCGTTCCTCGGGAGGAGGCCCGCTCATGGTCGAAGGCTGTCCGGAGGTCGTCGAAACGCGGGAAGCGGTCTTCGGCGCGTCGTCGCCGGTACGGGCCATCCGGTCGGTGGGCCCGCGGCCGGCGGTGCACCGCACGATCCTCATCGTGGACGTCGAGGGGTTCGGGCACCCGCAGCGGACCAACGGCGACCAGGTCGCGGTGCGGAGCGGGATGTACCGGGCGCTGCGGGTCGCCTTCGAGGCGGCCGGCATCCCGTGGGACAGCTGCGACGTCGAGGACCGCGGCGACGGCGTGTTCGTCCTCGCCGGGGCGGAGGTGCCCAAGGCCGCGTTCGTCGAATCGCTGCCGCGGGCCCTGGCGACCGCCCTGCGCCGCCACAACAGCACGCACCTGGGCCCGGAGCGGATCCGGCTGCGGATGGCGCTGCACGCCGGTGAGATCACCTACGACGACTTCGGGGTCACCGCGAAGTCGATCAACCTCGCCTTCCGCCTCCTCGACGCACCGCCGCTGAAGTCGGCGCTGGCCGGCTCGCCGGGCGTGCTGGCGCTCATCGTCTCGTCCTGGTTCTTCACCGAGGTCGTCCGGCACAGCTCGATCGAGGACGCGACCACCTACCGGCAGGCCGACGTCACCGTCAAGGAGTCCGCCGTCCGGGCGTGGATCTGCCTGCCCGATCGCCCCTACACGCCGGACGAAGCGCCCGGTGCGGCCGCCGTGCCGGTGCCCCGGCTGCCCGCCCGGCCGCGGTCGTTCAGCGGGCGGAGCCGGGAACTGGCCGCGCTCACGAAGTCGTTGCCCGCCGAGGACGGCGCCGGCGCGATCATCGCCGTCGTCGGCATGGGGGGCATCGGGAAGACGTGGCTCGCGCTGCAGTGGGCGCACGAGAACGCCCACCGGTTCCCCGACGGGCAGCTGTACGTGAACCTGCGCGGGTTCGACCCGTCCGGCGCGCCGGTGGAACCCGCCGAGGCGATCCGCGGGTTCCTCGACGCGCTGGGGCTGCCACCGGGGCCGGCCCCGCTCGACGCCGAGGGGCAGGCGGCCCGGTACCGGGCGGCGGTGGCGGACCGGCGGATGCTGATCGTGCTGGACAACGCCAGGGACAGCGTCCAGGTGGCGGCGCTGCTGCCCGGCAGCCCGGCCTGCACCGTGCTGATCACCAGCCGCAACCAGCTGACCGGGCTCATCACCACCCACGACGCCAGGCCGCTGACCTTGGACGTGCTGGACGTCCCGGAAGCGACCGAACTGCTCGCCAAGCGCCTCGACCCCGAGCGGGTCGCGACCGAACGGGCGGCGGTGGACGAGCTGGTGACCTCCTGTGCCGGCCTCCCGCTCGCGCTGGGGATCGTGGCGGCGTACGCGGCGACCTACTCGCACCTCCCGCTGGCATCGCTGGCCGCCGAGCTCGGTGAAGCGTCGGCCAGGCTGGACGCGCTCGACGGCGGCGAGCTCACCGCCAACCTGCGCGCCGCGCTGTCGTGGTCCTACGAGACGCTCGAACCCGAAGCCGCCCAGGTGTTCCGGCTGCTCGGCACGGCGCCGGGCCCGGACATCGGGTTGCCCGCGATCGCGGCGCTGACCGGGCTGCCCGCCGGCCGGGTCACGGCGCTGGTCCGGCAGCTCGAGAACGCCCACCTGGTGCAGCGCCAAGGCGCGGCCCGCTACCGCATGCACGACCTCATCCGGCTCTACGCGGGTGAGCGGGCGGCCGAGCCGCACTCCGGCGCGATCCCGGCGTTGCGGCGGTTGGTCTGCTACTACGTGCACGCCAGCCACGCGGGCGAGCGGCTCCTGTACCCGGACCGGAAACCGATCGACGTCGGAGGCGGGCAGCGTCCGGCCGCCCTCCCCGACTTCGCCGACGACGCCTCGATCCTCGGCTGGTTCGACACCGAGCACGCCGGTCTGCTCGCCGCGCAGCAGGCGGCGGTCCGGCACGACTGGCCGGAGCTCGCCTGGCAGCTCGCCTGGACGTTGCACGGCTACCTGCTGCGGCGGGGGCACCTGCACGAGCAGCTGACGACCTGGGGTGTCGCGCTCACCGCCGCGGAGGAACTGGAGGACCCCGAACTCGAAGGGCACGCGCACCGCCTGCTCGGCCAGGCCCACGCGCGTGCCGGACGGCGGGCCGAGGCGTCCTGCCACCTGTACCGCGCGCTCAGCCTGGCCAGGGAGACCGGTGACACGCACGGCGAAGCCCGCGCGTACTACGACCTCAGCGGGGTCTGGCGGCAGCTGGACGCCCGGCTGGCCTTGGACTACGCCGACCTGGCGCTGCGCCTCTTCCGGATGCTGGGCAACCCGGTGTGGGAAGGGGAAGCGCTCGGCACGATGGGCTGGTACCAGGCGCTGCTGGGCGACTTCCGGGAGTCCACGACTTCCTGCGAAGAGGCACTCGCCCTCTTCGTCCGGCACGGCAACCGGCAGGGCCAGGCCGTCACGCTGGACTGCCTGGGCTACATCGAGCACCACCGGGGGCGGCACGACCGGGCGCTGGCGTGCTTCCGCGAGTCCCTCGACCTGTGCCGCGACCTTGGTGCCACCTACTACGAGGCGGACACCCTGGACCACCTGGCCCGCACCCACGCCGCGCTGGGGCAGCGCGCCGAGGCGCGGGCGGCCTGGCGGCGCGCGCTGGCCCTGAACCGCGCCCAGCACCGGGTCGCCGACGTCGACCGCATCACGCGGCAGCTGGCGGACCTCGACGACGCGACGGCCTGGAGCCTGACGTCCTGAACCCGCCCGGGGTTCAGTACTCGCCCTTGATGACGAAGTACGAGCCGCGGATGGTGCCGGCCAGTTTGGACTTCTGGCGGGCGAACTTGAACGCGGACAGTTCCGCCGGCACCTCCATCCCGTCGGACAGCTTGAACCCGACCGCGCGCTTCCCGCCGTCGTCCACTGTGTACATCACGTTGACCGACAGGCCGCTCTCGTAGAACACGTACGCCATCCGGATGTTCTCGACCTGGAACGCCGTCGCCTCGAGCGGGCGGGACGCGATGACGATCCCGCGTTCCTCCTCGAGGATCCGGTGCACCCAGTCGACGGTCTGTTGCGCGTCGCCGGCGGGCTCGACGGTGAACACGTGGTCGTACTTGTTCTTGAAGTACCGGGCCTCGTTCGCCCGCAGGCCGGCGAGCGCGGCCGCGACCGGCGACGACTCCAGGCCCGCGGTCGAAACGGTGGTGAAGTCCACGGCGTGGGACATGGCGTTACTCCTTCGTGGGTGGCCCGGCTTCGCGGCGACCGGAGCGCAGGGTAACCCAGGGAACGCGCAACCGCACCGGCTCGCCACGGCGATCGAAACGGCCAGCAGCACGACGCTGCCCACGACGTCGAGCACGTAGTGGTTCCCCGTCGTGAGCACGACCGCCGCCATGACCAACGGGAACACCCACGGCACCAGCGCCCATCGCGAGCCCCGCAGCGCGGTCCACGCCGCATACGCGCACCACAGCGACCAGGCCACGTGCATGCTCGGCATCGCCGTGTAGTGGGTCGGATGCACCCAGCTCTCCTGGTGGAACAGGTCGTACCGGGCCACGATGTCCACCGCACCGGGCAACGCCGACCGCGGTGGCGCCATCGGCACCGCCCAGTACACCGGCAGGACCAGGACCATCATCGCGACCATCACTCGCCGGACCCGGCGGTACATCTCGGCGTGCCGGACGAACACCCACACCAGCACGCCCGCGACCACCAGGTAGTACCCGCGGTACACGTACACCGCCGGCCGGGCGAGGACCGGATGCCCGGCCAGCCACCGGTTAGCGCTCAGCTCGACGTCGAGGTGCACCGCGTGTTCCGCCGACTGGAGGGCCGAAGCATGCGCGTCGGCGGCCGCCAAGTCCGTGCCCAGCAGAGCCGCGATGCGGGCGAAGAGCACGAACCACAGCAGCAGGAGGACTACCTCGACGACCACCGCACGCCGCCCGCCGAAGGTCACGCCGGCAGGGTGCGCCGCAGGAACTCCGTGGTCAGGTCCCAGGCGCGGGCCGCCGCTTCCGGGTGGTGGAACATCGGGGCCACGTTGTTGTGGAACGCGTGCCCCGCCTCCTCCTGCACGTGGATCTCCGCCCCCGGGTGCCCGGCCACCGCCGCCTCGACGACGGCCACGTCCGCACGCGGGATGTACGGGTCCCGCCCACCGAAGTGGAACTGGATCGGGCACCTCACCCGCGCCAGGTCCGCGATCTGCCCGGCGACCGTCGAGCCGTAGAACGACACCGCCACGTCGGGGTCGCCCGCGGCCGCCGCCGCGAACGCCAGCGACCCGCCCAGGCAGAAGCCGAGCACGCCCACCCCGCCCGTGACCTCGGGCGAAGACCGGAGGTGGGCCACGGTTTCCAGCACGTCGGAAAGCCCGAGCGCCGGGTCGAACTTCGCCGACACCTCCATCGACGCCGCCACCCCGGCCTCGTCGTGCGTCGACGACCAGCCGGGTGCGGTGCGCCAGAACAGCTCCGGGATCGCCACCACGTACCCCGCCGAAGCGAGGTCCGCCGCCACCGAGCGCAGGTAGTCGTCCAGGCCGAAGATCTCCTGGATCAGCACCAGGCCCGGGCCGCGACCGGACGGCGGGTGCCACACCGGGAGGTCCGTCAGCACGCTCTTCATCGGAAGGTCCTTTCCACGATGTCGGCGACCGGCCCGGGACTGTCCACACCAGACACGTAGGCCGGGTCGCGGCCGGTCATGATCGCCGGGTCTTCACCCGGTCACCGTACTGGCTCCGCGGCCCGGAGCGTCCTAAGTTGAGGTGCCGACCAAGGAGGCTCGATGGCTGAGAAGACCAAGTACGTCCTGGACGAAGACGATCTGCCGACCCAGTGGTACAACGTCATCCCCGACCTGCCGGAGCCGCCGCCACCACCGCTGCACCCCGGCACCCGGGAGCCGGTCGGGCCGGACGACCTGGCGCCGCTCTTCCCGCAGGCGCTCATCGCCCAGGAAGTGACGACTGATCGGTATGTCGACATCCCGGAGGAGGTCCGGGAGGTCTACCGGCTCTGGCGGCCGTCGCCGCTGTTCCGGGCGCGCCGGCTGGAGAAGGCGCTCGGCACGCCGGCGCGGATCTACTACAAGTACGAAGGCGTCAGCCCGGTCGGCTCGCACAAGCCGAACACCGCCGTGCCGCAGGCGTTCTACAACGCGGCCGAAGGCGTCACCCGGCTGACCACCGAGACGGGCGCCGGCCAGTGGGGGAGCGCGCTCGCGTTCGCCTGCGCCCAATACGGGCTGGAGTGCGAGGTCTGGCAGGTCCGGGCCTCCTACGACCAGAAGCCCTACCGCAAGCTGATGATGGAGACCTTCGGTGCGACCGTCCACCCGAGCCCGTCCGAGCTGACCGAGTCCGGCAAGGCGATCCTCGCCGAGCACCCCGACTCCACCGGCAGCCTCGGCATCGCGATCAGCGAGGCCGTCGAGCAGGCGGCGCAGGACCCGGACGCGCGGTACGCGTTGGGCAGCGTGCTCAACCACGTCCTGCTGCACCAGACGATCATCGGCGAAGAGGCGCTCAAGCAGTTCGAGCTGGCCGGGGACACCCCGGACGTGCTGGTCGGCTGCACCGGCGGTGGCTCGAACTTCGGCGGGCTGGCGTTCCCGTTCCTGCGGGAGAAGCTGGCCGGCCGGATGGACCCGGTGATCCGCGCGGTCGAGCCGGCCGCGTGCCCGTCACTCACGCGGGGGAAGTACGCCTACGACTTCGGCGACACGGCCGGGCTCACGCCGCTGCTCAAGATGCACACGCTCGGCCACGAGTTCATCCCGGACCCGATCCACGCGGGCGGCCTGCGCTACCACGGGATGTCCCCGCTGATCTCGCACATCTACGAGCTCGGCCTGATCGAGGCGATCGCGATCGGGCAGCAGGAGTGCTTCGCGGCGGGCGTGCGGTTCGCGCGGGCCGAGGGCATCATCCCGGCACCGGAGCCGACGCACGCGCTCGCGGCGTGCATCCAGGAAGCGTTGCGGTGCAAGGAAACCGGTGAGGAGAAGGTGATCCTCACGGCGCTGTGCGGGCACGCGCACCTGGACCTGCCGGCCTACGGCGCCTACCTGGCCGGCGACATGGTGGACAACGAGCTGTCCGCCGCCACGCTGGAGAATTCGCTGGCGACGCTGCCGTAGAACCCGGCCCGCCCGGAGCTCAGAGGACGTCCGGGATCTCCGGGCGGGCCAGCTCGGTCCGCGCCCCCGCCAGGACGACCCGGTCGCGGCCGGCCGCCTTCGCCGCGAACACCGCGTCGTCCGCCGCCTGCAGCAGGATCGTGTACTCCTGCGCCGTTTCCGGGTACACCGCCGCGCCGATCGACGCCGTCAGGCCGTCGATCACCTCGGGCTTGCCCGGGCGGACCACCGGGACCGGCACCTCGATGCGGGCGATCGCCGCGCGGATGCGGTCGGCGATGGACACGATCTCCGCGCTCGTCGCGCCCGGCAGCAGGACCACGAACTCGTCGCCGCCGAAGCGGCCCACGTAGTCGCCGCCGCGGACCGAGTGCTGGATCGCCGCCGCGATCGCGCGCAGGACCTCGTCGCCCGCCAGGTGGCCGTTGCCGTCGTCGATGGCCTTGAAGTGGTCGATGTCGATCATCAGCACGCCCGCCGTCGACGCCAGCTCGGCGGCGCGGGCCAGCTCGTTGCGCGCCAGCTGCACCCAGAACTCCGGCGCCAGCAGCGCCGTCTTGGAGTCGGTGCGCGCGGCGGCCTGGAACTGCGGCAGCAGCAGGCCGATGTGCAGCGCCACCGGGGTCACCATGAGCACCGGCAGCAGCCACGGCCGGACGGTCATCACCAGCGCGATCCCGCAGCCCACGCCGACCGCGGCCAGCACGATCAGCACGTCCGACGGGTTCCCGAACGCCTGCCGCGGCGGCTTGCCCGGGTTGCTCATCAGGATCGCCAGGATCACCAGCACGTAGTTGAGTCCGAAGTAGACGATCCCGGACAGCAGCAGCGCGGTCATGCCGCCGAACCCGTCCAGGTACGGCACGTACGGCGCCAGGTGCCCGGTGCCTGCCGACAGCACGGCGCCCGCGGCGAAACAGGCGAGGATGACGGTGGCGCCGGAGAACACTTTCCGGTGAATCACGCCGCGTCGTTTGTAGACGCGCACCCAGGAATGGGCATAGCTGACGACGATGACGAGCGTGGCCAGCGGCGGGGGCAGCAGGAGCAGCCCGGCGAAGATCCAGATCGACTGCAGGTGCATGTGCGGCCGGCCGTCCGCGGCCAGCTCGCGGATGCGCTCGATGCGTTGCGCCGCTTCGAGGTGCACGATCTCGCCCGCGAGGATCAGTCCACACCAGAGCACCGCCTGGGTGGTCACGGGCACGAGCGCGGCCGTGGCGACGACCGCGATCACCGCCAGCGCGTCGACGATGAGGACGTAGCCCAGCACCGGAGTGCCGAGCTTCCACATCGCCCACGTACGGAGACCTGATCGTGGACGTTCTGAGCTGGGCTTTCGCCCTGGGGACCCGGACAATCCCACGAAACGCCCCTCTTCTCAGGACGGAACTCTTCGCGGAAATCGTCACTGTAATCGAATGAACGCGGTGTGTCACTAGGCTGGTCGGGCTACCGTCCGGTCACGCACCGTGCAAGATCCCTCACGAACAGGAGAAACCATGTCGCACTTCCTGCCCACCGCGAACATCGTCCCGTCCCGGCGTCGCGCGCAGCGGCCGACCGACTGGACCCGGCAGCTCCCCACCGACTGGACCCGCGCGATCCCGACGGACTGGACCCCGCGGCGGCTGCCGACCGACTGGACGGCCCGCGAACTGCCGACCGACTGGACCGTCCGCGAGCTCCCGACCGATTGGACCCGCCCCGGCGTCTCGCCAGCGCTGCCGCAGTGCCCGACCGACTGAGGCTTGTTCTGGTCAGGCCGCCGTGGCCCGACCGCACGCCGCCGGGTTCGAGCGAAAGGCATACGGCGGCCGACGGCTGAACAAGCCTCACCGGACCCAGTCCTGACCAGTGCCCGGTGACCGGCCGGCAAAGCCGGTCACCGGGACTCCGGTTGCGCCCGCCGCCACAGCAATCCCGCCCCCGAGGCGGCCACCACGCCGATCGCGCCCGCGCCGGCGACGACGCCGTGCGGAGCCACGCGCTCGGCCGCGAGCCCGGCCAGCACGACCCCCAGCCCCTGCGACACCCGCAACGCCGTCAGCGCGAACCCGAACGCCTGCGCGCGCTGGGCCTCCGGGGTCAGCTGGACGAACGTCGTGTTCGCGATCAGGTTGTACGAACCGGCCACTCCGGACAGCGTCAGCAGCGCCAGCGTGCCCTCCAGGTTCGGCCGCAGCGCGCAGCCGAGCAGCGCCGCGCACGCCAGCACTGCCAGCGGCCCGAGCAGACGCGCCCGCTGAGAAGAGGGGATCCGCGACAACGCCGCCATCCCCACCACGTTCCCCAGCGCGTACGCCCCGAGCAGCAGGCCGACGACCACTGCGCCGCCACCCAGCTCCGCCGCGTACGGCGCCGCGATCGCTTCGCCCGCGATGTAGATCCCCGACACGCACCCCAGCGCGACCAGCGCGAGCCGGCGCCGGTCGCCGGCGACCACCGTCCAGCCCGCCCGCACGTGCCGCCACCAGCGGACGCCGGACGACTCGCGCGGCGGCCGGGACCGGACGCCGGCCGCCAGCAGCAGCGCCGACACCGCGAAGCTCGCCGCGTCCACGAGCAGGGCGCCGCCGGTACCGGTGGCCGCCACCAGGAGCCCGCCCAGCGCGAACCCGGCGATCTGGCCCGCCTGCACCAGCATCATCAGCAGGCCCATCCCGGGCACGAACGCCTCGCCGGGCAGCACCTGCGGCAGCAGGGCCGCGCGGGCGGAGTTCCACACCGGGTTGAGCAGCTGGACGCCGATCAGCAGCGCCGCGACCGACGGCAGCGGCAGGCCCGGCCACGCCATCACGGCGACCGCCGGCGCGCGCAGCACGTCGGCGGCGACCAGCACCGCCCGCGGCGGGTGCCGGTCGGCCAGCCCGGACAGCAGCGGCCCGCCCACGAGGTCCGGCAGGAACGTGAGCGCGTACGTCAGCGCGGCCCAGCCCGGTGAGTTCGTGCGGTCGTAGACCAGGATCGACAGCGCGACGCGCGCGAGCTGGTCACCGGTGACCGAGACCAGCTGCGCGGAGAACAGCGCCCGGAACTCGGCCACCGCGAGGACGTCCCGGAAGCCCGCCGCGCGCGTCGCCACGGTAACCCACGGTACCTCCGCGGGCGCGTTGCGTGAACGGCCGTTAGGAGGGGCCGCAGGTGATTTTCGGCTGCGGGTTGTAGTGGACGGTCCGGGTCGAGCGGCTCACCTCGCGGCCGGTGGCGACGTCCTTCAGCACGCGGGTGTCGGTCGTGGTGAACCCCGGCGCGCCGTTCGACGCGTGGCAGTTCTCCGCCGGGCCCGGCTTCGGCTGCGGGTCGCTCGGGTTCGAGCGGGCGCCGGGGATCGACTCGACGGTGTAGCGCTTGGTGCCCCACAGCTTCACGGTGATCGACGACGGCGTCCAGATCGCCTGGATCGCGATGCCGGTCGGCGCGTCGTTGGTGAACTTGAGGTCGATGACGCTGGCGCCGTTGGGGTTCTGGAACACCGTCGCCTCGCGCGCGGCGGGGTAGCGGCTGATGTAGTAGCTGTGTTCCTTGTGCCCGGCGTCCTTCATGCCCGCGAAGTAGGCCGCGTTGTACAGCGTCGTCGCGAACTGCGAGATGCCGCCGCCGACTTCCCGGCCGGGGGCGCCGTCCTTGATCACGCCCGCCTCGACGTACCCCTGCGCCTTGCCGCGCGGGCCGGTGAACCCGTTGAGGCTGAAGGTTTCCCCCGGCTTCACGATGGCGCCGTTGACCTTCTGCGCCACCACGCGGATGTTGGTGCCGGAGTCGGGCGCGAAGCCGCCGGTGGTGAACTCGCCGACGACCTCCTTGACGCCCAGCTGGTTCGCCTGCTCGGTCGTCACCTTCGCCGGGGCGTCCTTGTAGATCGCCGGCACCTCGCGGCCGTCGGTCTTCTTGAGGACCTCGGGCAGCGGTTTGAGGCTCGGGTCCCAGTCGATCGTCCGGCCGTCGGTGGAGGGGTCGACCGTGGGCTTGCCGCCCTCGAAGACGATCGTCGCCTCCTTGCCCTCCTTCTCGGTGGACTTCAGCTGCGGCCCGGCGGCTTCGGCGATCTTGGCGTTGTCGATCTTCGGGGTCAGCCCGCCGCCCTCGGCGGGCTCGAAGCTCAGAGCGGCGGCGATCGCCTCCGGTTTCACGGTGGCGTTCTTGCCTTCGCCCTTGACGACCAGCGGGCCGGAGACGGCGGGGCGCGCGAACTGGTCCAGCGCGGCCTGGACGCCTTCGGGGGTCGTGCGGACCGGCGTGCCGGTCACCGGCAGGGACAGGGTGCCGCCGCTCGCCCACTTCTCGACGACCGCGGCCCTGGCGGCGCCGACGTCGAGCTTCTGCCCGGGCTTCGGCGGCACGGCGACCGGGTTCGCGCCCTCGAACTTCACGGTGCCCTCGGCCGGCTCGCGGTCGACCTGACCGCGCAGGCCCTCGAGGGCGGCGGCCAGCTTGGCTTCGTCGGCGTGGCTGACGACGCCGACTTCGCGGCTGGAGAACAGCGACGCCAGGCGCGTGAACGGGTTCAGCGGCTGCTCGCCGGCCTGGTCGAGGGTCTTCGGCCAGTCGAGGCCCAGCCCGGCGGCCGTCGGCGAGAGCGTGCCCTGGACGTCGCCCGCGGTGACGGCGAGGGGCCGCGTCAGCCGCGGCTCGATCTGCCCGCGCAGCTCCTGCTCGGCCGCGGCGCGGTCCATCCCGCCGACGTCGACGCCGGCGACGGTCACGCCGCGCGGGACGCTGCCCTGGCTCACCAGCAGGTCGACGCCGTAGACCACGACGAGCAGGCCGAAGACCCCGCCCGCGATCCAGCCGGCCTTGCGCAGGTCGCGCTTCTTGGGGGGTCGCGGGTCCGGTTCGGGCCGGACGACCGGCAGGACGTCCGTCTGCTCACCGTGTGACTCGGGCCAGCGCGGTTCGTACGGCAACTCTCCACCCCTTCAACGCGGCACCGGAGCGCGCCGGTGACGGCCTCAGCGTACGGGGCACCCGGACAAGCCGTACGACTCGCCCTAACGGGGGATGAACCGGTCACGCTGTGGTCATCGGGCGTCGGGTTCCGGGTTGTGGCCGGCCCGCGCGAGGAAGTCGAAGTCGCAGCCGACGTCGGCCTGCGTGATGTGTTCGCTGTAGAGCGCGCCGTAACCGCGCTCGAACCGCGGCGCCGGCGGAGTCCACCCGGCACGCCGTCGCGCCAGTTCCTCGTCGGGCACCTCGAGCCGCAGGGTCCGCGAAGGAACGTCCAACGTGATCGGATCGCCGTCGCGGACCAGTGCCAGCGGGCCGCCGACGTGGGACTCCGGGGCCACGTGCAGCACGCACGCGCCGTAGCTCGTGCCGCTCATCCGGGCGTCGGAGATCCGGACCATGTCGCGCACGCCCTGTTCGAGCAGGTGCTTCGGGATCGGCAGCATCCCGTACTCGGGCATGCCGGGGCCGCCGAGCGGGCCGGAGCCGCGCAGCACCAGCACCGAGTCCGCGGTGATCGACGGGTTCTCGATCCGCTTCTTGAGGTCCGCGTAGTCCTCGAACACCACGGCCGGGCCCGTGTGCGTCAGCAGGTGCCGCTCGGCGGCGATGTGCTTGATCACCGCGCCCGACGGCGCCAGGTTCCCGTGCAGCACCGCGACCCCGCCCTCGGCTGCGACCGGGTTGTCGCGCGGCCGGATGACGTCGTCGTTGTGCACCCGCGCGGCCTCGAGGTCGGCGCCGAGCGTGCGGCCGGTGACGGTCACCCGATCGGTGTGCAGCAGGTCGGTCAGCCGCGACAGCAGGCCGGGCAGGCCGCCCGCGTAGTAGAAGTCCTCCATCAGCCAGTCGCCGCCCGGACGGACGTTCGCGAGCACCGGCACGCGCCGCGCGATCGCGTCGAAGTCGGCCAGGCTCACCGGGATCCCGCTGCGCCCGGCCATCGCGATCAGGTGGATCACGGCGTTGGTCGAGCCGCCCAGTGCCAGGACGGTGGTGATCGCGTCTTCGTAGGCGGTCTTGTCCAGGATCCGGCCCGCCGTCAGGTCCTCCCAGACCATGCCGACGATCCGCGCGCCGCTCGCCGCGGCCATCCGGTGGTGGGCCGAGTCGACGGCCGGGATCGACGCCGCGCCCGGCAGCGTCATGCCGAGCACCTCGGCGGCGGACGTCATCGTGGACGCCGTCCCCATCGTCATGCAGTGCCCCGGCGAGCGGGCCAGGCCGCGCTCCAGTTCGGACATTTCGGCGTCGCCGATCAGCCCCGCGCGCTTGTCGTCCCAGTACTTCCACATGTCGGTGCCGCTGCCGAGCACCTCGTCGCGCCAGTGGCCCCGCAGCATCGGCCCGGCCGGCACGAAGATCGCGGGCAGGTCCGCGCTCGCCGCGCCCATCAGCAGCGCCGGGGTCGTCTTGTCGCAGCCGCCCATCAGGACGGCGCCGTCGATCGGGTAGGACCGCAGGATCTCCTCGGTCTCCATGGCGAGGAGGTTGCGGTAGAGCATCGGCGTCGGCTTCTGGTAGGTCTCCGACAGCGTCGCGACCGGGAACTCCAGCGGGAACCCGCCGGCCTGCCAGACGCCGCGCTTGACCTGCTCGGCGCGTTCGCGCAGGTGCATGTGGCACGGGTTGATGTCCGACCAGGTGTTGAGGATGCCGATGACCGGCTTGCCGAGGTGCTCTTCCGGGTTGTAGCCGAGCTGGCGGCTGCGGGCGCGGTGGCTGAAATTGCGCAGTTCGTCGCCGCCGAACCACCGGTGGCTGCGGAGTTCCTCGGGAGTTTTCATGGGATCCAGTATGGCATCTGATATACGATCGGAGCGGCCTGGTTGAATGGTCTCGAAAAGAGTGAGGGAGCGCATCATGACCGGGACGTTCAGCCTGCCCGCTTCCCGGACCGAAGTGGTCCTGGAGGAGATCCGCCGCGGCATCCTGACCCGGGAGCTGGTGCCCGGCCAGCCGCTCGTCGAAGCGGAGCTGGCCGCGCGGCTCGGCGTGTCGAAGACGCCGGTGCGCGAGGCGCTCAAGGTGCTGTCCAATTCGGGCCTGGTGACGTTCAGCCCGTACAAGGGCGCCTCGGTGGTCACGGTCGACGCCGAACTCGCGAAGTCCGTCTACGACGTGCGGACGGTCCTGGAGCCGGAAGCCGTCCGGCGGACCGTCGAGCGCCGCGACCCCGAACTGCTGGAAGACGCCGCCGAGGCGCTGAAAGAGGCGTCGACGGCGATCGCGGACAAGGACCAGGCCGCCCTGAGCCTGCTCAACCGCCGGTTCCACCGCGCCCTCTACCGCGGCTGCGGCAACCCGCTGCTGGTCAGCATCCTCGACGACCTCAAGGACCGCGCGGCCCTGATCAGCGTCGTCGGCTGGGAGGCCAACCCCAGCTGGAAGAAGGAGTGGACCGAGCACAAGGCGGTCCTCGCGGCGGCGAAGAAGGGCGACGCCGAGGGCGCCGCGGCGCTGCTGAAGGACCACATCGGCGGCTTCCTCGAGCGGGTGCTCAAGGCCATCGGATGAAGCTGCTGCTCATCTCCGACACCCACTTGCCCGCGCGTGCCCGCGAGCTGCCCGCGCAGGTGTGGGCCGAGGTCGACGCGGCGGACGTCGTCGTGCACGCCGGCGACTGGGTCGAGGCCGGCCTCCTGGACGAGCTGGAGAAGCGCAGCAAGCGCCTGATCGGCGTCTACGGCAACAACGACGGCGCGGACCTGCGGGCGCGGCTGCCCGAGATCGCACGCGCGGACCTCGACGGCGTCCGGCTGGCCGTGATCCACGAGACCGGCTCGAAGCAGGGCCGCGAACAGCGGTGCGACGCGCGGTTCCCGGACACCGACGTGCTCGTCTTCGGGCACAGCCACATCCCGTGGGACACCACGACCCCGGCCGGGCTGCGGCTGCTCAACCCCGGCTCGCCGACCGATCGCCGCCGGCAGCCGTACTGCACGTACCAGACGGCCCGCGTCGAGAACGGCACGCTGACGGACGTCGAGCTGCACGAACTGCCCCGGAGGGGGTAGGAAGAGTCCATGGATCCGGCATGGGCGTTGCGGGAGATCGCGTTCCAGCTCGAACGCGCGGGGGAACCGACCTACCGCGTCCGCGCGTTCCGGAACGCGGCCGCGACCGTCGACAAGACCGACGCTTCGCAGCTGGCCTCGATGGCGGAGAACGGCACGCTGACCTCGTTGCCCGGCATCGGGAAGGCCACCGCCGGCGTCATCGAGGACGCGCTGGCCGGCCGCGATCCCGCGTACCGGTCGAAGATCGTCGAGAAGAAGCTGCCGGACGGCGAACCGCTGCGGTCGGCGCTGCGCGGGGACTGCCACACCCATTCGGACTGGTCGGACGGTGGCAGCTCGATCGGCGAGATGGCGGTCGCGGGCCGGGACGTCGGGCACGAGTGGATGGTGCTGACCGACCACTCGCCGCGGCTGACCGTCGCGAACGGGCTCTCGCCGGACCGGCTGCGGACGCAGATGCAGATCGTCGCCAAGGCCAACGAGCTGATGGCGCCCTTCCGGCTGCTGCACGGCATCGAGGTCGACATCCTCGACGACGGCGCCCTCGACCAGGAAGAGCAGCTGCTGGGGCAGCTGGACCTCGTCGTCGCGAGCGTGCACTCGAAGCTGCGGATGCCGGCTCGCGATATGACCCGGCGGATGCTGGCGGCGGTCCGGAACCCGCACGTCCGGGTGCTGGGGCACTGCACCGGACGGCTCGTCGTCGGCCGGGGCCGGCCGGAGTCGGAGTTCGACGCCGAGGCGGTGTTCACCGCGTGCCGCGAGAACGGCGTCGCGGTCGAAATCAATTCGCGCCCCGAGCGGCTCGACCCGCCGATGCGGCTGCTGAAGCTGGCCGCCGAGATCGGCTGCGAGTTCGCCATCGACAGCGACGCGCACGCGCCGGGCCAGCTCGACTGGCAGCCCTACGGGTGCGAACGCGCGGTCAAGGCGGGCATCGGGCCGGAGCGGATCATCAACACCCGCACGGCGGAGGAGCTGCTCAGCCGCTGATCTCGATGACCGGGTGCTCGGCCGGGTCGAGCCAGCCCAGGAGCGCCTCGAGGTCCGCGCCGGCGATCGCGACGCAGCCCGCCGTCGGCTTCCCGTCGGTGACGTGCAGGAAGAACGCCGAGCCCGCGCCCGGCACCACCGGCGTCCGGTTGTAGTCGATGACGACGGCCCGGGCGTAGACCGCGCCCGCCGCGCCGAGGTTCTCGCCGGCGGCCTCGTCGAACGGGCACGTGCCGGGGGCGCACGAGAAGTGCGTGTTGTAGTAAAGGGAACCGACGTCGGAGACCCACCAGTCCGCGGTGGTGACCTCGCGGTAGGGCAGCCGGGTCCGCGCGGGCCGGGTGCCGAAGGCTTCGGTGAGCGGCCAGACACCGGCCGGGGTGTGGGACGTCGACTCGCTCGCGGTGCCGACGCCGTTCTTGCCGACGTGCGCCGGGATCGGGCCGTACGCCCTCGCCCAGGCGTCCCCGGTGCGCTGCCACGCCGTGAGGACGGCGGTCGTCGCGCCCGCCGAGTCGGCCTGCACGGTGATCCGCTGCCGCGGCTCCGGCTGCTCCGGCTCCGGCGAGGCGGCCCCGCTGGTCAGCAGCGCGGCCGCGGCCAGCGTGGCACCGAGGGATCTCCTGCGCATGCCGGAGAGCCTAACGGTGCCACGCCGTCGGTGCCTCAGTTGATGGTGTAGGAGTCCCCGTAGACCTTCCACTTCAGCGGGGTGTGCAGGTCGAAGTTGCCTTCGCTGAGGAACTTCGCCTGCTCGGTGTCGACGCGCGAGGTGTCGGCGTGCGCCTCTTCCTGCTTCATGATCACCTTGCGGGCGGCGAAGAACGCCTTGAGGTAGGTCGCCTCGTCGCCGCCCTGGGCCGGGGTCTTCGCCTTCTTCATGGCGGCCTTGCGGATGCCGCCGAAGCTGTCGGAGCTGTCGCCGGGGCCGTGCATGACGATGGCGTCGTAGTAGGCGAACTGGCCGAGGTTGCTGAGACCGTCGGACTTGCCCTGGCTGACCGCGGGGTTGAAGTAGACGCGGTCGCGTTCGTTGTTCTGCGCGGTCTGGAACGCCGTGGTGGCCGCGGCCTGCTTCCAGGCGCTCTCGAACGCCGAGCCGAGGCCGGCGTGGGAGTCGGTGCCGTTCACCTTGCGCAGCGCGGGAAGGAACTTGGCCAGGGGGTTGTTCGGGACGGAGTTCGTGTAGGCCTCGACGAGCTCGAGCATGTCGCCGGTGCCGGAACAGAACCCGATGATGCCGGCGGTGTACCCACGGCCGTCGCCGATGTCCTCGATGTACTTGTACTGCGCTTTCCAGTCCAGCGACGAGTTTTCCGCGCTGGAGACCAGCTTCATCGCGATCTCCTTCTTCGCCGGGGCCGACAGGTCGCCGACGGCGAGGGCGGTCGCGCTGGTCGCGGCCAGTGGCGCGGGTGCCGCCGAGGAGAGTGCGGGGGTGGTGATCACGAGGGCGGCGACGGAGGCCGCGCCGAGCGCGCCGATGACGACCGGCCGCAACTTCTTGCTCATGGGTGGAGACCCTTTCCGCGGGGTGCGCCGTGGGGGATCACGACGGGTACGGGTGATGCGGGTGGAGCTGCGGCGTAGCGACACGGTAGCGAAGGGTCAGCGCGCTCCACAAGAGGCGGAATCCGTTCATGTTCGTGAACGGTCCAGACCACCACGGCGGGTCCTTTGAGGACGGTCAGCGGGCCCCGGTGAAGATGCGGATGACGTCCGGCAGCACGTTCACCGGGATCGACGGGTCGATCGCCCGCTGCACGCCGAGGCCGATGCCGAGGCTGAGCAGCGCCGTCGCGGCGTCGTCGGCCGACATCGGGAGCGTGATCCCGAACCGCTCGGCGTACCCGCTCAGCAGGCCGGCGATGCTGTCGCGGATGGCCTTGTCCCGGGCGGCCAGCTCGGCGCGCACCTGGGGGTTGCGCCGCGCGTTCGTGGCGAACTCGACCTCCAGGGCCGTCCAGGCTTCGTCGCCGATGCTGCGCTCGGCCCACGTCCGGAACGCGGCCAGCAGGTCGTCCACGCCCTCCGCGCCGACGAGCGCCTCGGCGATCAGCGCGACCTGCTCGTCGTGGATCCGGTCGAGGACGGCGAGGCAGAGCTCGTCCTTGTTGCGGAAGTTCGAGTACACCGCGCCCTTCGAGTAGCCGGCCTCGTCCGCGACCTTCTCCAGCGACGTCACCGAGTAGCCGTCGCGCAGGAAGAGCAGCTTGGCGGTCTCGATCAGCTGTTCGCGGGTGCGCGCCTGGCTTTCCGCGCGGGTGAGTCGGGCCATGGGGCCACTCTAGCCAGGTCCGGAATCGGGGTACCGGTGGTATTGAGATACTGATAGTCTCCGAAAATGGAACAACGCCACTTCGCGGTCCTCGTCGTCGGCGCCGGGGCGTCCGGGCTCGGGGCCGCCATCCGGCTGGGCCAGGCCGGCGTCGAGGACCTCGCCGTGCTGGAGAAGGCCGGCTCGCTCGGCGGAACCTGGCGCGACAACACGTATCCCGGCTGCGCCTGCGACGTCCCGTCCGCGCTGTACTCGTACTCGTTCGCGCCGAATCCGGAGTGGACACGGGCGTTCGCCGGGCAGGCCGAGATCCGGGCGTACCTGGCGGACACGGCGTCACGCTTCGGCATCACGCCGAAGATCCGCTACGACGTGGAGGTGACGCGCGCGCAGTGGAATCCTCGCGAGTCCGTTTGGGAGCTGGAGACCACGCGCGGCCCGTATTCGGCGCGGGTCCTGGTCGCCGGCACCGGGCCGTGGCACGAACCGCTGATCCCGGAGCTGCCGGGGCTCGCCGAGTTCCCGGGCGAGGTCTTCCACTCCGCGCGCTGGAACCACGGCTACGACCTGGCGGGCAAGCGCGTCGCGGTGATCGGCACGGGTGCGTCGGCGGTCCAGTTCGTCCCGCGGATCGTGCCCTCGGTGGGCAGGTTGCACCTCTTCCAGCGCACGGCGCAGTGGGTGCTGCCGAAGCCGGACCACCCCGTTCCGGGTGTCGAACGGTTCCTGCTGCGGCGGTTCCCGGCGCTGCAGCGGGCGTTGCGGAGTGTGGAGTACGGCGCGATGGAGACGCTCGGTTTCGGGTTCCGGCACCCGTGGCTGCTGCGTCAGGTGCAGAAGATCGGGCTCGCGCACTTGCGTGTCACTGTGCGGGATCCCGCGTTGCGCCGCGCGTTGACCCCGGACTACACGCTGGGCTGCAAGCGGTTGCTGATGTCGAACACGTACTACCGGTCATTGACGCGGTCCCATGTGGACGTTCACGCGACGGCGGTGCGTGCGGTCTCGGGCAACCGGGTCCTCGGCGCGGACGGCTCTGCCGCGGAGGTCGACGCGATCATCTTCGGCACGGGCTTCCACATCCTCGACATGCCGGTGTCGTCGCGCGTTTTCGACGGCGACGGCCGGAGCCTGGACGACCACTGGAAGGGCAGCCCGCAGGCGTACGCGGGGACGACCGTGGCCGGGTTCCCGAACCTGTACCTGCTGCTGGGCCCGAGCCTGGGGACCGGGCATTCGTCGGCGTTCATGATCCTGGAGGCCCAGCTGCGGCACACGGTTTCGGCGGTGACGCGGACGCTGGGCTCGGGGTGGCGGTCGGTGTCGGTGCGGCCGTCGGTGCAGGAGGCGTTCAACGCGGAGGTCCAGGCGGCGCTCCCGGGGACGGTGTACCAGGCGGGCGGGTGTTCGAGCTACTACACGGATGTCAACGGGCGCAACAGTTTCAGCTGGCCGTTTTCGACCGGTCGGCTGCGGACGCGGGTGGGGTCGTTCGACGAGGCGGACTACGAGGTCGTGAGTCAGTCCCACTCCCAGCAGAGCCCGTAGACCCCCGGCTGGGCGTCCAGCACCGCGATGTGGCTCGTGGAACTCGGCCCCACCGGCAACTCGGGCCGCTCGACCGAAGACTCCCCGTCGTAGCGGTAGCACCGCACCGGCACCGCCGCCGGGTCGAAGCACGCCTGCAGCACGATCTGCCGCGCCGGCGCGCGCACCCCGAACTGCAGGTAGCTCGTCTCCGGTGGCGTTCCGTCGTAGGCGAACTCGAAGTCGAACACGTACGTCTCGCCCGCCCGCAGCGGGTAGTCGAACCGCAGCTCCAGCGCCACCAGCTCGGACGCGGCGTCGCGGCGGACGCGGCCCGGGCGGCAGCAGCGCGCCGACCGCAGCACCGGCCGGTGATCGCCGCCCGTCTGGGGCCGGAAGAACGACACCCAGCGGTCGACGCCGTCCTCGCGGCTGGTCACCACCAGCTCCGTGCGCACCGACCGCTCGGTGCGGTCCGCGCCCAGCGTCGCCCGCTGGTGCACCGACGCGAGCGCCAGCCGCGCGTTGCCGTCGAGGTCGATGCCGTCGCACGACGCCAGTTCCGTCGGCTCGGAACCCAGCGCGCCGGCCAGGGTGACCCCGCCCGGCCACGGCTCCGCCCGGCGCACCCGGGGCCGCGCCACCAGGCTGGTCAACGCGGCCGCGGGCAGGCCGAGGCACCCTTCGGCGACGCCCACCGCGTGCAGCGAGCGCGCCCCTTCGGGATGCCGGCGGCCCCGGCGCCAATAGCTCAACGTGGCCAGGCTGACCTGGGCGCCCCGGATCGCCATCCGCCGCTGCAGCGCCTCCAGGCTCAGCCCGCGGTGCCGGATCGCCAGGTCGAACGCCACGGCGAACGGTCCTTCCCGGACCGCGTCGGCGACGTCGGTGTCGTTCTCGGAGAACGCTTCCATTCGGGTAAGCATGAATACCGGACGCACCGGACGCAACGAGGCCTGCCACCAAAGTAGGTGGCAGGCCCCGCGGGGGTCAGCTGACGGTGACCCCGGTGTCGTCCACGGCGAACGACGTCTGCAGCGACTGGTCCTCCGTGCCGGCGAACGTCAGCGTGACCGTCTGGCCCGCGTACGAAGACAGGTCGAGCGTCTTCTGGACGTAGGCCGAATTGCGGTCGAGGTTCGAGTACGTCGCCAGCGTCGTCGAGCCGGCGGACACGACGAGCTTGTCGTAGGCGACGTTCTCGGTCTCGGCCGTCCACACGCGCAGCCAGAACGTGAGGCCCGCCTTGCAGCCGGCCGGGATGGTGACCGGTTGCGACAGCGTGTCGGTGTGCGCCGAACCCCAGCCGCCGAGCCAGGAGTCGTAGCTGCCCGAGCGCGCCGGCGCCTGGCCGCCCCACTGGCCGATGGTGGTGTTCGGGTCGGTCCACGACGCCTTGCCGGACTCGAAGCCCGGGTTCTGCACCAGCTGCCCGCTGCACCCGCCCGGGGGAGTGGTGGGCGGGGTGGTCGTCGTGGTCGGCGGGGTGCCCGTGCACGTCGGGTCGCCGGACTGCGCCGGGACGCTCACCGCGTTCCACGCCGCCTTCACGGCGTCGAACTCGGCGCAGCTGTCCGGGTACAGGTTCTTCGCGGCCTGCAGCGTCCACGTGCGGTAGCGCAGGTAGTTGCTGCCGGACGTCTTCAGCTGCACGGCGCCGTGCATGATGTTGATCGCCTTGCGGATGCCGATGCCGGCCACCGTGCTGTTGTTGCACGTCGAGCTCGTCGGCTGTCCGTTGGTCGGGTTGCTGCCTTCGGCGAGCAGGTAGAAC
Organism: Amycolatopsis sp. NPDC049691; assembly: GCF_040675005.1. NCBI lineage: Bacteria > Bacillati > Actinomycetota > Actinomycetes > Pseudonocardiales > Pseudonocardiaceae > Amycolatopsis > Amycolatopsis sp. NPDC049691. The sequence goes on along the minus strand of NZ_JBFANX010000025.1, from coordinate 96,609 downwards.
CAGTGGTCGCCGGGCCCGGCCGCCTTGTGCACCTCCGCGTTCGGCGTCGAGCTGGAGTAGCAGCTCGGGTCGCCGACCTTCGACGGGTCGTACATGTACCGGATCGCGCCGGTGCCGACCAGGTTGACCTCTTCGCCGATCGCGTAGTCCGGCGGGTCGTACTGCGCCGGCTCGTTCGCGTAGAACTCCGTCGCCGTCCCGAACGTGTCCGCGATGAACTCCTGCGTGCCGCCGCCGGAGAACCCGCCGGAGCCGGAGTAGTCGTCGATGCCGTGGCCCATCTCGTGGCCGAGGATGTCGAGCGAGCCGACCCACTCGCCGCTCGGGTTGTGGCCGAGGTTCACGTACGCGGGCCGCGAGTTGTAGTAGTAGGCGTTCTCGTCGTCGAGGCCGACGCGGATCTTCCACGCCCCGCCGTCGCCGGTGAACCCGTTGCGGCCCACCCAGTCCGAGAGCATCTTCTTCTCGGTCTGCGCGACGAACAGCGCGTCCGCGCAGCCGGTCTCGATGTTCGTGCCGGTGCCGTTGCCCCAGCTGTCGTCCGGCCCGGTGAGGACCGAGTCGCTGCTGTAGTTGCGGCAGTCGAGGTTCGGCGTGGCCGGGTCGGCCATCGAGTACGTGCTGCCGGACTTCGTCGTGTTCAGCGGCAGCGGCGCCGGGCCGTTCCACTTGCCCGTGCCGGTGCCCGCGGCGAGGTGCTGGACGGTCCGCAGCACGCGACCGTCCACGGCGTCGACGTAGACGCTCAGGCTGCTCGGCTCGCCGTGTTCGTCGGTGCCCTCGACGTTGCTCTCGTAGGCGAGCCGTCCGGCGCCGTCCGCGACGACGACGAGCTTTCCGCCCGGCAAGCTCTTCGGCCCGCGGACCTGCTTGCGCGCCACGGTTTCGGCCTGCTGCGCGGTGAGCTTCGCGCCGTGGACGTCGAGGTCGCCGAGGGCCTGCTGCTGCGCGACGGAGGTGGTCTTGACGGTGCCGGCGGAGTCGGTGGCGATGACGAGGTCGCCGCCGATCACGGGCAGGTCGTCGTAGGTGCGGTCGTAGACGACGTACGACAGGCCGTTGGCCGATCGCACGTCCCGCTGGAGGAACTTGTCGTGCTTCCCGGCGTGCAGCGCGGCGGACCGGGCGTTGACCAGGTTTGCCGCCGCGGCCGTGGCGTTGGCCTGGGCCTGCGCGGCGGACGGCGGGGGTGCGGGGACGGGCTGCGCGGGCGCGGCGACGGCGATGCCGACCACCACCATGCCCGCCGCCGTCGCGCCGCCGAGCGCGGCGAACCGTTGGGGCAATCTCATGACGCTCCTTGCGAAAACGCGATGGGGGAAGGGAGAACCCGATCGACGTTAAGCGCGGCGCGGGAGCGGCAGAAGGTTCATCACAGCGGCAAACTTTCACGCCGCGGTGGTGTGAAATCGGTCAGAGCGTGTGGAACCGCAGGCCGGCTTTGGTGAGCCGGTCGATGAGGGCGTCGCCCATCGCGGTCGCCGTGGTCACCTGGCCCGCCGTTTCCGGCAGGGTGTCCGTCGCCAGGCACAACGCCGATTCGGCGAGCATCTTCGCCGTCTCGTCGTAGCCGGGGTCGCCGCCGGAGACCTCGGTGACGACGCGCTCGCCGCCACCCTCGCCGACGAACCGCACCGAAAACCACGACCGCGCCCGGCGTTCCGGGCTGGGGCCGTCGCCGGGTGCCAGCAGCCGGGAGAGCCCGCGCCGCGCGGGCGGCACCTGCGCCGCGGCGAGCAGCGCGCCCGCGCCGAGCACGCCGCCCGCGAGCACGGGCAGGTGCTTGACGGCGGCGAAGTGCCGGTAGGTGAAGTCGGGCCCGTAGCGGTCGTTCGCGGCCGCCGACCGGCGGACGACCTCGGGGTCGATGGTCGGCAGCGGCACCGCCCACCAGCCGGCGTCGGCCACGCGGTGCGGACGTCCGAGCGGCGCGCGGGTGAAGCGCCCGGCGGGCCGCGGTTCGGCGGCCGCGCGTTCCTTCGCGACCCGGGCGCCGGCCGGGAGGCGGGACATGATGGTCAGCGCGCTGAGGAACGTGCCGCCCGAGGGCATCCCGCTGGCCCGGACGTAGCCGTCGACCTTCAGGGGAACGCCTTCGGGGAGCTGCTTGACGGTGAAGTAGGCGCCGAGGTCGTGCGGGATGGAGTCGAACCCGCAGGCGTGCACGAGCCGCGCACCGGTCTCGCGGGCGAGCCGGTCGTGGGCGAGGTACATCCGGTCGACGAACTCGGGCTCGCCGGTGAGGTCGACGTAGTCGGTCCCGGCCGCGGCGCACGCGGCCACCAGCGGCTCGCCTTGGGTGAGGTAGGGGCCGACGGTGGTGATGACGACTTTGGTGGCCTCGGCGACGGCGCTGAGCGACGCGGGCTCGCCGGAGTCGGCGACGAGCAGGTCGAGGGAGGCGAAGCGGTCGTCGACGGCCGCGAGTCGCGCACGGACGGCTTCGAGCTTCTGCCGGTTGCGTCCGGCGAGGGCCCAGCGCAGGCCGGCGGGCGCGTGCCGGGCGAGGTAGTCGGCGGTGAGGCCCCCGGTGAACCCGGTGGCACCGAAGAGCACCACGTCGTACGCGCGCATGTCTCCTCCAGGGAACGTCGACGGCGGACGGGCTCAGGTTACCCGCGAGTACGGAAGGGTGCCGGGTCGCGGCGCGCGGCGGTCGCCTCGGGGGGCGCTGCCGGGTGGTGGCGGGTGGTGGTCGGCTCGGCTGGGTGGTGCAGTGTTCGCCGGGGGTGGCGAGTTGCGCCGGGTGTGGGTGGGCGGCGGCCTCGGAGCGCACCCTGCGGCCGAGCGCAGCCGCCGCAGGGTGCGCAAGTCCAGCAGCGGCCGCCGCGGGGACCACCACCCGCGCGACCCCCGCCACGCTACCTCCGGTCTCCCGTGTAAACCACCGCCGCCGCCACGGCGGCCACCCCCGCGATCACGTCCGCTATCCGGCGCGGCATCGCGTGGTGCGTGTCCTCCATCCACGCCCGCACCCGCGCCCGGTCCAGCTCCGGCTCGCACAGGTCGTCCACTCCCGCCGTCCACGCCAGCAGCGCCAGGCATGCCGCGTGCGGGTCGGGCCGGTCGATGCCGAACACCGCCGCCCTCGCCTTGCTGCGGGCCGCCGTCGAGACCAGCAAGTCCGCCGGTGGGTAGCGGAATCGGCGCAACAACACCGGCGTCCGCCGGACCAAGCCCTGCGCGACCAGATTGTCCGCGGCGATCGAGGGCAGTTCCCCGCGCAGGTGGTCCACCCAATCGCGGACGCGGTACGTCCCCGTTTCCGAAACAATTTCGGAAAACACGTGATCGGCCGTCGGAATGCCCGGCGGGCGCGTGGCGATCGCGCGCACCCTGCCGGCCTCGACCGTGATCCGGTCGGTGAACAGCAAGTCGCACAACGCCGCGCCGGCCAGCCCGATGCCCAGCGACGTCCGGCTCAGCACCGGGCGGCCGGTGAACTCGTCGTGGCCGAGGAAGAAGAAGGAATCCACCAAGGTGAGCCGGCGCATGACGGAAAACGGCCCCCCGGGCGGTCGCGGTGAGGATGCCGAAGATAGCGGTCCCGCTGCACAGCGCTTTCGGTGACGTCTCGGTTTACCCCGAACGGACGTACCGTCGCACCGCGCACACCCCCTACTCTGGGGCGCCGCCGACCAAGATCACCTAGGCGCGGGGAAAGGTCCATGGGAACCCAGACGCCGGGGCGCGGCCTCGGCACCAGGCGGCTCGGCGCCGTCCAGATCGTCTTCTTCGTCGTCGCGGCGGCCGGCCCGCTGTACGCGATCGCCGGCGGGGTCTCGGCGACGTACGCGGTCACCGGCAGCGTCGGCGTACCGCTGTCGTTCGTGCTGCTGGCCCCGGTGCTCGCGCTGTTCGGCGTCGGGTACGCCGCGATGAGCCGGTACGTCACGAACGCCGGCGCCTTCTACCCCTATGTGGCGCACGGGATCGGGCGCTCCGCGGGCACCGCCGTCGCCTACGTGACGGTGCTCGCCTACAGCTCCATCCAGACCGGCGTCTTCGGCCTGTTCGGGTTGTCGGTGTCCACCTGGCTGAACACCACGTTCGGGTGGCACCTGCCGTGGTGGCCGGTCGCGCTGCTCATGGTGCTCGTCGTCGGCGCCGGCGGCGTGCTGCGCGTCGACCTCAACGCGAAGGTCCTCGGCGTCGCGCTCGGCCTCGAAGTCGCGGTGCTCGTCGTGCTGAACGCGGGGATGTTCAGCCACCCCGCAGGGAGCGCGCTCACCCCGCTGGCGCCGTCGAGCCTCTTCACGGCGGGGGTCGGGGCCGTTTTCGCATTCTCCATCGCGGTTTTCCTCGGCTTCGAAGGCGCAGCCACCTACGGCGAGGAGTGCCGCGACCCGCGCCGGACCGTCGGCCGCGCGACCTACATCGCGATCGGCCTGACCGCCGTGCTGTACGTCGCGTCTTCGCTCGGGCTGGCGGTCGCGGCTGGTCCGGACCACGTCGTCGAGCGCGCCGCGGCCGAAGGACCGGGACTCCTGTTCGGGCTCGGCGGCCAGTACTACGGCACGGCCTTCGCCGACACCGCGTACGCGCTCTTCCTGACCAGCCAGTGCGCTGCGCTGCTGAGCCTCCACAACGCCGTCGCGCGGTACTTCTTCGCGCTGGGCCGCGAAGGGCTGCTGCCGGACGGCCTCAGCCGGACCAGCAAGCGCACCGGCGCCCCGATCGGCGGCTCGCTGGTCCAGACCACGATCGGCCTGGTCGTGGTCGCGGTGTTCGCGCTGGCCGGGCGCGATCCGTTCACCGACCTGTTCACCTGGACGGGGGTCACCGCGTCGACCGGCGTCACGATCATCATGGTCGCGGTTTCGCTGGCGGTCATCGGGTTCTTCCGCCGCCACCCCGGCCGGGAGACGTGGTGGCGGCGCGCCGGTGCGCCCACGCTCGCGGCGGTGACGCTGACCGCGGTCCTGGTGCTGATCATCGTCAACTTCGGCGTCCTGCTCGGGCCGGCGGGCTCACTCCCGTGGTTGCGCTGGGGCCTGCCGGGGCTGCTGGTGCTCGCCGGCCTGGCCGGATTCCTGCGGGCCGAGGCGCTGCGCACCCGGCGGCCGGAGGCGTACGCGGCGATCGGCGGCCCGCTGCGCGAAGAACTCGTGGAGACGCGGTGAGCGACGTCCGCGCCGCGGAACCGGCCGAGCTGGACGCGGTCGTCGCCATCCTGGTCGCCGCGTTCCAGGACGACCCGATGAGCCGCTGGGTGTTCCCCGGCGACGAGCGCCGCCGGGCCGTCGCGCACCCGGCGTTCTTCCGGGAGCTGCTGCGGGCCGGGTTCGCCGTGGGCAGCGTCGACGTCACCGACGACCACTCGGCGGCGCTGATCTGGCTGCCCGGCAGCGCGGGCGACGACGAGCCGGTCGCGGGCCTCGACCCGGCCGAGCAGGACCGGCTGGACGTCCTGCTCGGCCTGATGGCGGCCCGCGAACCCACCGAGCCGCACTGGCACGCGCAGTTCATCGGCGTGCTGCCCGGCCGCCAGCGCGAGGGCATCGGCGGGCGGCTGCTGAGCCACGGCCTGGCCCGCTACGACGCCGAGGGCGTGCCGACTTACCTGGAGGCCAGCTCACCGGACAGCACGCGCCTCTACCGCCGGCTGGGGTTCCGCGACCACGGGCCCGCGTTCCGGCCGCCGGGTGGGCCGCCGATGCAGCCGATGTGGCGGGCTCCGGCTTGAGTCCGGGTGGCTGGTGGTGCGACGGAGATGGTTCGCCGGGGGTGAGCCCTCCGGCGGCTCGGGCCCGCGTTCCGGCCGCCGGGTGGGCCGCCGATGCAGCCGATGTGGCGGGCTCCGGCTTGAGCCGGGGGGTTGGTGGTGCGGCGGCGGGTGCGTGCTCGGGGTGAGTCCGTCGGCGGCTCGGGCCCGCGTTGCGGCCGATGTGGCGGGCTCCGGCTTGAGTCCGGGTGGCTGGTGGTGCGGCGGAGGGGGCGTGCCCCGGGTCGAGTCCTCCGGCGGCTCGCGCCCGCGTTCCGCCGCCGGCGCCCAGCCGATGTGGCGCGGCCCGGCCTGAGCCCGTTACCGGCGAGTACAGTGCCCCCTCGAACGCGAGGAGGAAGCCGTGACCGAACGCTTCGGCAGCTACCAGAACGAGCTCTACCTGCAGGGACTCGGTGGGCAGCTGCCGCCGTGCTCGACCGACGCCACCCAGCTCGAAGCGTCGGCCCGCGAGGTCATGGCGCCCGGTCCGTTCTCCTACGTCGCCGGCTCGGCGGGCTCGGGCGCGACCGCCCGCGCGAACCGCGAAGCCTTCGACCGCTGGCGCGTCGTGCCCCGGATGCTGACCGGCGCGACCGACCGCGACCTCTCGACGACCGTGCTCGGCACCCGGCTGGCCGCGCCGGTGGCCGTCGCGCCCGTCGGCGTCCAGTCGATCGTCCACCCGGACGCCGAGTCCGCGACCGCCCGCGCGGCCGCGTCGGTGGGCCTGCCGTTCATCCTCTCCACGGCGTCGTCGACCGGCATCGAGGACGCCGCCGCGGCCAACGGCGACGGCCCGCGCTGGTTCCAGCTCTACTGGCCCGGCGACCCGGACGTCTGCGCGAGCCTGCTGGCCCGCGCGAAAGCGGCCGGCTACACGGCGCTGGTCGTCACGCTCGACACGTGGACGCTGGCCTGGCGACCGTCCGATCTGGACCAGTCGTACCTGCCGTTCCTGCAGGGGGAGGGCCTGGCCGTCCCGTTCACCGACCCGGTGTTCCTCTCCCGGCTGGCGAAGACGCCGGAGGAGGACCGCGGCACGGCGATCCTGACCTGGATCGGCATGATCACCGGCACCGACCGGACGTGGGACCAGCTGCCCTTCCTGCGTGAGCACTGGGACGGCCCGATCGTGCTGAAGGGCATCCAGCACGTGGCGGACGCGCGCCGCGCGGCGGAGGCCGGGATGGACGGCGTCGTCGTTTCGAACCACGGCGGCCGCCAGGTCGACGGCGCGATCGGGGCGCTGGAAGCGCTGCCGGGCATCGTCGCGGCGGTGGGCGACCGCGTGGAGGTGCTGTTCGACTCGGGCGTGCGCACGGGCGCGGACGTGCTGAAGGCGATCGCACTGGGCGCGCGGGCGGTGCTGGTGGGCCGCCCGTGGGTGTACGGCCTGGCGCACGCGGGCGAGGACGGCGTGCGCCACGTGCTGCGGAGCCTCTTGGCGGACTTCGACCTGACCATGGGACTTTCCGGCCACCGCACCCTCGCCGACCTGGGCCCGGACTCGCTCCAGCGCACGTGAGGTAACGAATCGGGAACGCGGGGGACAGCCCGGGAACCGGCGGCTACTGTTCGAGTCCCATTGCGGGCCGTCGGGGCGGCCGGCTCCTGTTTCCCTTTTCCCGTTGGGGGTTTCCCGTGTCTTCCATCATGATGCGCATCGGCATCCTGTTCGCCGTCCTCGGCTTCGGCTCGCTCGTGCTCGAGCAGTTCGACATGGAGTTCCGGCTGCTGTCCTGGGCCAGCGACATGCAGCCGACCTTCGGCATCGGGCTGGGCGTCCTCGGCCTCGTGCTGATCGGCGGTTCGGTGGCGATCAGCCGCACGAAGTCCGCGCCGCAGCCGCAGCAGCAGTTCGCCCAGCAGCCGCCGGCACCCGGCCAGCAGTTCCCGGGCCAGCAGCAGTACCCGGCCCAGGCGCCGCAGCAGCAGTACCCGAACCAGCAGGGCTGACCCGCCTCAAGCGTCCCAATGTGGCCTTGGTTGCGTCTGACGCACCCAAGGCCGCCTTCGGTGCGTTGAATCAGCACTGCGGCGCGGAGCGCCTCCGTTGAGGGTGGTGGTGGGGGCATCGGTGGAGCACCGAAGGCCACATTGGGGCGCTTCGAGCGTGCGCCCGGTCACGCGGCGGGGATATTCGGAGGCCCGGTTCGTCACGCACGGCTATCCTTGGACCGAGCATGTCCACGTCATCCCCCTTCGAAGCGCTGCGTGCGCGCCTGCCCGAGCTGATGCCGCGCGACGAGCACCGGCTGCGCCGGCGGCTCGACGGTGCCCGCAAGGCTCGCCACCGCGATGCCGCCCTCGCGCAGATCGCCGCCGACGTCGAGAAGGCCGAGCTGCGGATCCAGTCGCGCCGCGAGAGCGTGCCCAAGATCGAGTACCCCGAAGAGCTGCCGGTCAGCAAGCTCAAGGACGAGATCGGCGCCGCGATCGAGAAGCACCAGGTCGTCATCGTCGCGGGGGAGACCGGCTCGGGCAAGACCACCCAGCTGCCGAAGATCTGCCTCGAGCTCGGCCGCGGCATCCGCGGCCAGATCGGCCACACCCAGCCCCGCCGGCTGGCCGCGCGCACGGTCGCCGACCGGATCGCGAGCGAACTCAAGACCGAGCTCGGCGACGCCGTCGGGTACAAGGTGCGGTTCACCGACCAGTCCGGGCAGGACACGCTGGTCAAGCTGATGACCGACGGCATCCTGCTGGCGGAGATCCAGACCGACCGCTCGCTGCGCCAGTACGACACGCTCATCATCGACGAGGCCCACGAGCGCAGCCTCAACATCGACTTCATCCTCGGCTACCTCAAGCAGCTGCTGCCGCGCCGGCCCGACCTCAAGGTCATCATCACCTCGGCGACCATCGACCCCGAGCGGTTCTCGAAGCACTTCGACGACGCGCCGATCGTCGAGGTCTCCGGCCGGACGTACCCGGTCGAGGTGCGCTACCGGCCGCTGGTCGACCCGGACGACCCCGAGGGCGACGACGAGCGCGACCAGACCCAGGGCATCCTCGAGGCCGTCGAGGAGCTGTGCGCCGAGGGCCCCGGCGACATCCTCGTGTTCCTCTCCGGCGAGCGCGAAATCCGCGACACCGCCGATGTGCTCAACCGCGCCAACCTGCGGGGCACCGAAGTCCTGCCGCTGTACGCGCGGCTGTCGGCGGCCGAGCAGCACCGCATCTTCCAGCCCCACACCGGACGCCGGGTGGTGCTCGCGACGAACGTCGCCGAGACGTCGCTGACCGTGCCGGGCATCAAGTACGTCGTCGACCCGGGCACCGCGCGGATCTCCCGCTACAGCCACCGCACCAAGGTGCAGCGGCTGCCGATCGAGCCCGTGTCGCAGGCGTCGGCGAACCAGCGCAAGGGCCGCTGCGGCCGGACGTCCGACGGCATCTGCATCCGGCTCTACTCCGAAGAGGACTTCGAGAGCCGGCCCGAGTTCACCGATCCGGAGATCCTGCGGACCAACCTGGCCTCGGTCATCCTGCAGATGACCTCGCTCGGCCTCGGCGACATCGCGGCGTTCCCGTTCGTCGAGCCGCCGGACCGCCGCCAGGTCACCGACGGCATCGGGCTGCTGCAGGAGCTCGGCGCGTTCTCGAGCACCGGGTCCGACCGCACCCTCACCGACATCGGCCGCAAGCTCGCGCAGCTGCCCGTCGACCCGCGGATGGGCCGGATGGTGCTGGAGGCGGCGAAGAACGGCTGCGTCCGCGAGGTCATGATCATCGCGGCCGCACTGTCCATCCAGGACCCGCGCGAGCGGCCGGCCGAGAAGCAGCAGGCTGCGGACCAGCAACACGCGCGCTTCGCCGACCCGACGTCGGACTTCCTCGCCTACCTCAACCTCTGGGAGTACGTCGCCGAGCAGCAGAAGGCGTTGTCCGGCAACCAGTTCCGGCGCATGTGCCGCACCGAGTACCTGAACTACCTGCGCCTGCGCGAATGGCAGGACATCTTCAGCCAGCTGCGTCAGCTGGCGAAACCCCTCGGCATCTCCCTGAACACGAACGCGTCCCCGGTGGACCCGCAGCGCGTGCACACGTCGCTGATCGCCGGCCTGCTGTCGCACATCGGGCTCAAGGACCCGGCGAAGGGCGACTACCTTGGTGCGCGCGGGGCCCGCTTCGGCATCTTTCCGGGGTCGGCGCTGTTCAAGAAGCAGCCGCGCTGGGTGATGTCGGCCGAACTGGTCGAGACGTCCCGGCTCTGGGCGCGGGTCAACGCGCGCATCGAGCCCGAGTGGGTCGAGCCGCTCGCGCAGCACGTCGTCAAGCGGAACTACTCCGAGCCGCACTGGGAACGCAAGCAGGGCGCGGTGATGGCGACCGAGCGGGTGACGCTGTACGGCGTCCCGCTGATCGCCGACCGGCGCGTCAACTACGGCCGGATCGACCCGGAGCTGTCGCGCGCGCTGTTCATCCGGCACGCGCTCGTCGAGGGTGACTGGCAGACGCGCCACCACTTCTTCGCCGAAAACCGCGCGCTGCTGGAAGAGGTCGAGGACCTCGAGAACCGGGCGCGGCGGCGCGACATCCTCGTCGACGACCAGACGCTGTACGAGTTCTACGACGCCCGCGTCCCGGCCGACGTCGTCTCGGTGCGCCACTTCGACACGTGGTGGAAGAAGGCGCGCCACGAGCAGCCGGACCTGCTCTCGTTCGAGAAGTCCATGCTCATCAACGAAACCGCGGGCGGCGTCCGCGAGGGCGACTACCCGGACTCGTGGACGCAGGGCACGCAGGTCTTCGCGCTGACCTACCAGTTCGAGCCGGGCGCGGATGCCGACGGCGTCACGGTGCACGTCCCGCTGCCGGTGCTGAACCAGGTGACGCCGGACGGCTTCGACTGGCAGGTGCCGGGTCTGCGCGCGGAACTGGTGACGCAGCTGATCAAGTCGCTGCCGAAGGCGTTGCGGCGCAACTTCGTCCCGGCGCCGGACACGGCCCGGGACGTCCTTTCGCGAGTGTCGCCTTCGGACGGTCCGCTGCTGGAGGTGCTCGGCCGCGAGCTGCGGGCGCTGCGCGGGGTCACGGTTCCCTATGCGGACTGGGACCTTTCTTCGGTGCCGGAGCACCTGAAGATGACGTTCCGGGTGGTCGACGAACGCGGCAAGCGCGTCGCCGAGGGCAAGGACATCGAGGAGCTGCAGCGCCGGCTGGCCCCGAAGGTCCGGGCGACGATTTCCAAGGCGGCCAACAGCATCGAGAAGGCCGGGCTGACGAAACCGGCGTTCGGCTCGCTGCCGCAGGTGTTCGAGTCGCGCCAGCGCGGCCACGACGTCAAGGCGTACCCGGCGTTGGTCGACGAAGGCGCGTCGGTCGCGGTGCGGTTGCTGGACACGCCGGGCCAGCAGGCACACGCGATGTGGGCGGGCACGCGGCGGATGCTGCGGCTGAACCTGAACTCGCCGATGAAGTTCATCACGCGGTCGCTGTCCAACTCCTCGAAGCTGGTGCTGAACCGCAACCCGCACGGCAGCGTCGCGGCGCTGCTGGAGGACTGCGTCGACTGCGCGGTGGACGCGCTGATGACGGCGGGCGGCGGCCCGGTGTTCGACGAGACCGGCTTCAAGGTGCTCCTGGAGAAGGTCCGGGCGGGCCTGCACCCGGAAGTCCTCGCCGTGCTGACGGACGTGGAGAAGATCCTCCGCGCGGCGAACGACGTCGAGGTGGCGCTGCCGTCGGCTCGTGGTCCCGCGGAGTCCCTGTCGGACATCCGCGCCCAGCTGACCGGCTTGGTGTACCCGGGTTTCGTCACGGCGACGGGTGCTTCGCGGCTGCGTCACGTGGTGCGGTACCTGCAGGGGATCTCGCGGCGGCTGGAGAAACTCCCGACCGAGCCGACGCGCGACCTGCAACGGACGGCGGACATCGCGTGGATCCAGGGCGAGTACGCCGATGCAGTGGCCTCCCTGCCGCCGGGGACGTCGTCGCCGGCGTTGAACGAGGTGCGGTGGATGATCGAGGAACTGCGGGTGTCGTTCTTCGCCCAGACGCTCGGCACCGCGCACCCGGTTTCGCTGAAGCGGATCACGAAGGCCATCGACGACGCGCTGGCCTAGAGGAAGACCCGGGCGACCTCCAGCCACTTGCGCGCGTCTTCGCCCACCGCCGTGAGGCCGGTTTCGGCCAGGGAGCGGCGCTGGGTGATCCGGAGGCAGAAGTCGAGCGCGCTGCCGCGGATCCGTTGCGCGGCGGTTTCCGGGCCCCACGCCCAGGGTTCGCCGCCGGGGCCGGTCAGTTCGACGCGGAACGGCTGCTCCGGGATCGGGAGCCCGGCCGCGTGGAACGACAGCGTCCGGCCCTCGACACCGAGGGAGGCGATGTGCCGCAGCCGGCCGGTCGGCCGGTGCGCCACGCCGAGCGTGTCGAAGACGTCCTGCCCGTGCGCCCACGTCTCCATCAGCCGCAGCGGCACCATCAGCGCCGGGGTCACGTCCGAACCGTGCCACGGGAACGCCTGGTCCAGCGGCCGATCGCGCAACGCCGCCGCCAGTTCGGCCCGGCCGGCACGCCAGCGCTCCAGCAGCTCCGCGCGCGGTTGCGCGGCTCCCGCGGCGGCCTCGGCGTCGGCGTCCGTCGACACCGCGGCGAAAGCTTCCGGCGTCCGGACGGCGACGAGCGCGTTCGCGTCGGCCGCGGCGAGGTGCGCGATCTGGTGGGCGATCGTCCAGCCCGCCGCCGGGGTCGGGCGGGTCCAGTCGGGCTCGCCCGCGACGAGGGCGTCGAGTTCCGCACCTTCCGCCACCAGGTCGGGCAGCGCGCGGTCGTGCTCCACCGAGGACAGGTCGAGGCCGTAGTCGATCATCGTGCCACGCTACCGAAAAAGCCGGATGTCCGGATTCGGACTTCCGTCGGTTGACCGGGGCCGGAGCGGGGTCAAGCCTGGATCGGCTGGAGCTCCTCTGGGAAAGGCTTTTCCGATGTCCTTGGGTGTTTCGTCTGCTAGGCGAAGAATCGTCGCCGCCTGTACCGCGCTTCTCCTGCCGCTCGCCGTCGTGCTCGCGCCGGCCGCGCACGCCGCCGGCGGCGGGGGATCGCCGCTGCCCGTGGATCCGCTGCACGGCAGGCACAAGATCGCCGCCGAGCCGCGGCACGACGTGCCCAACCCGCTGCTCAAGGAGCGGTTCGCCGAAGAGGAAGAGGAGGACGGCGACGACCCGGCGCTGTCCGCGCTCTGCCAGACCTACATCGGGAAGCCGAACCCCTACCGGCCGCTCGCGCCGAACACCGACGTCATCGACGGCGACACCATCGTGCCCACCGGCAGCCAGACCGGCTGCAGCACCGCCCAAAACGAGACGACCATCGCGGTCAACCCGGAGAACCCGCGTAACATCGTCGCCGGCTCGAACGACTACCGGCTCTACAACACCCGCGAGGCCCGCAACGACTCCGGCGGCTTCGCCTACACGTCGTTCGACGGCGGCCGCACGTGGGCGAACGTCCAGCTGCCGCACCTCGACTTCCCGACCGGCGCGCCCGCCCCACTGTCCTACATGGACGCGGCCGGTGACCCGGCGGTCGCGTTCGGACCGCACAACACGGTCTACTACGCCACGCTCCTGTTCAGCCGGGCGGCGGTCCCGGACGACCAGCAGCTCGCCAGCGGCATCGCCGTGTCGGTGTCCCACGACGGCGGCCGCAGCTTCGGGGACCCGGCGATCCTGCACCTCGACGGCGTCACGCCCGCGGGCACGCCGACCCCGACGAACATCTTCAACGACAAGGAGTGGATCGCCGCCGATCCCGTGACCGGCGACGTCTACGTCACCTGGACGCAGTTCACCTACGACGCTTCCGGCGCCTTCGTCGAATCGCCGATCGTGCTGTCGAAGTCGGGCGACTTCGGGCGGACGTGGTCGCCGATGCGCCGGATTTCGCCGTCGCTGACCGGGTTCCACGGCGGGATCACGCCGTACGGCAGCGGCTCGAATCCGGTCGTCACCCGCGACGGGACGCTCCAGGTCGCGTACGAGACGTCGGTGTGCGCGACGGCGGCGTGCGACCAGCCGGCCGACCACGACGCGGTGGTGGTGGCCACCTCCCGCGACGGCGGCCGGACGTTCCGGCACACCGAGGTGGCGCTCGACTTCGACTTCCCGGTCGACGAAGACGTCGCCAACAACGCGTTGACCGGCGAGAACTTCCGCGTCAACAGCTTCCCGCAGCTGACCTACGACCGCGTGACCGATCACCTGTGGGTGACCTGGGCGGACGACCGCAATGGCACCTACCGGGACGGCGAGTCGGTCAAGACGAACGGTGACGCGTTCCTGAGCGGCTCCGACGGCCGGCACGGCTGGTCGAAGCCGGTGAAGATCGGCACGGGCGCCGACGAGGTGTTCCCGGCGGTCGCGGCCCTGGCCGGCCGGGTCGCGGTCACGTTCTACACGCGCGCGTACGACCCGCACGGCATCGGGCTCGACTACGCGTACGCGACCGGCTGGGGCGACGGCATGGGCCCGCTGCGCCGGATCACGACCCAGACGGCGAACCCACAGGTCCAGTTCGTCGGAACGGGAGCGGAGACGGGCAAGGAGCTGCAGGGGGTGTTCATCGGCGACTACACGGCGGCGGCGGTGGGCACGGACTTCCGGCTGCACCCGTGCTGGACCGACTTCCGCGGCAACCCGGGCCGGACACTGCCGAACCAGGACGTGGGCACCCAGACGCTGGCGATGTTCCCGTAGGGGGCCGGGCCGTGCCGGGCGACCGGCACGGCCACCCCGCCGAGCCGCGCCGGCCACGGCCTGCCTCGCGACCGGCCCGGCTCACTTCGCGTCGGCGTAGGTGTCGACCACCGCGACCTGCATCGGGAACCGGACCGGGCATGCCGGGCCGAACAGCATTCTCGCCGCCTCCGTCACCGCCTCCGTGATGGCGGACGACACCTCCTCGGCCTGCGCGGCGGGCGTGTGCACGATGACCTCGTCGTGCTGGAAGAACACCAGGTGCGCCGGCCCCGGTAACCGGCGGCGCAACGTCGCCAGCATCACCGCCGTCATGTCGGCCGCGCTCGCCTGGACCACGAAGTTGCGCGTGAACCGGCCCCAGCCCCTCGATGCGCGGCGGGCCTTCAGCTCGCCTGCCTCGTCCGAAGCCAGCCCGCCCGTCAACGCCCGCCACGCCGCCGATGGTGCCGGTGACGTCCGGCCGAGGCGGGAGCGGACCCGCTCGCCGCGCTCGCCCGCCTGGGCCGCACGCTCCACATAGGACACCGCGTCCGGGAAGCGCTGGCGCAGCAATCCCAGCAGCGGGCCCGCTTCGCCGGACGTGCCGCCGTACATCGCCGACAGCATCGCGATCTTCGCGCGCGCCCGGTCGTCGCGGTCGTCGTCCGCCGCCGGGACCCAGCGGGCGCCCGAGAACAACGCCTCGCCCAGCCGCGCGTACAGATCCGTCGCCGCCGCGACGTCGGCCAGCCGACGGTCGCCCGACAGCGCCGTCAGCACCCGGGGCTCGAGCTGGGCCGCGTCCGCCACCACCAGCTTCCAGCCCGGGTCCGCGCGGACGCACGTGCGCAGCACCTTCGGGATCTGCAGTGCCCCGCCGCCGCGGCTGGCCCAGCGGCCGGACACCACGCCGCCGACGACGTAGTGCGGGCGGAACCGGCCGTCGTGCACCCACTCGTCGAGCCACGCCCAGCCGTTCGCCGCGTACAGCCGGGACAGCTCCTTGTACTCCAGCAACGGCCCGACCGCGGGGTGGTCGATCCCCTTCAGCAGGTACTTCCGCGCCGCCGGAACCTCGATGCCCGCCCTGGCCAGCGCCCGGACCACGCTCGGCGGCGAGTCCGGGTTGACCGGCCGCCCGCCGAACGCCTCGCTGATCTTCGCCGCCAGCTCGACCAGCACCTTCGGCCGCTCGCCGGGGCGGACCCGCGGCCCCAGCCGCGAGATCAGCAGCTCCTCGTGCAGGTCGGCGCGCCACGGCAGGCCGTCGGCCGACATCTCCGCCGCGGCCAGCGCGCTCGCCGACTCCGCCGCGAGCAGCAGCCGCAGCCGCTCCGGGTGCTCGGCCGCGGCCACCCGCCGCTCCTGTTCCGCCAGCACGCGCCGGACCGCCGTGACGACCGTCACGCCGTCGGGCAGCGTCGGTGCCCGGGTCTCGAACAGCGTCGGCTGCGCCAGCTCGACGGCCGCCGAGTCGGGTGGCGGTTCTTCGCCGTTCGCCCTGGCCCAGGCCGCGCGCAGGCTCTTCGACTGCCCGTCGGCGCCCTCGTACGCCAGCAGCAGCCCCTCGGCCAGCGCGAGGTCGTAGCAGCGGTCGACCCGCAGTCCGGCCGCCACGAGCACCGGGTACACGCCCTCGACCGACGGGAACACCCAGCGCGGCCGCAGCGACGCCTCCAGCTCCCGCGCCACCGCCGCGAAACCGGCCTCGTCCAGGCCGTTCGCCGTCGACGACGGCGAGTGCACGGTGAAGCTCCCGTCCTCCTCCCGCCCGGCGATCACCTGCACGAAGACATCATGACGGCCACCACCGACAAAACCGGGCCGTGCGCTCGCGGCGCGGTTGGTTTACTCTCCAGTAGCCCCCATACCGCCGGTACGCCCGCCGTCGGCATGGGCTCGTTCCCGCAGCAACGGAGGTGCCTGGATGAGCCTGGTCGAGCTCGCCACGCAGGTGGCGGACAAGGTGGCCGAGACGGCCCGCAGCGTCGACGTGATGCGGCGGGCGGGACTCGTTCCCTTCCCCCGGCTCGACGAGGGGGTCCGCTCACTGGTCGCGCTCCGGAAGTTCGGGCCGTTCGCCGGCGCGAACCACATCTCCGCGCGCCGCGACCCGACCGCCGTCGGCATCGTCGACGAGCTCGGCCCGCTGACCTACAAGCAGCTCGACGACCAGTCGAACGCGCTGGCCAGGGCCTGGTCCGAGCGCGGGATCCAGCCGGGCCAGGTCGTCGCCGCCCTCTGCCGCGACCACCGCGGCCTGGTGCTCACGATGGCCGCGTCGGGCAAGCTCGGCGTCCGCCTGCTGCTGATGAACACCGGGTTCGCGAAGCCGCAGCTGGCCGACGTCGCCAAGCGCGAAGGCGTCACCGCGCTGGTGTACGACCAGGAGTTCACCGGCCTGCTCGACGCCATCCCGGCCGGCGTCGACCGCTACCTGGCCTGGGTCGACCCGGACACCGACCTCACCGACCGCGACACCCCGGTGCTGTCGGAGATCATCGCCAGCACCGACGACCGGCCGTGGCCCGCGCCGGCCAAGCCGGGCGGTTTCGTGCTGCTGACCAGCGGCACCACCGGCACGCCGAAGGGCGCGCCGCGGCCGCACACCTCGGCGCTGGCCTCGGCGCAGTTCCTCGACCGGATCCCGCTGCGGTCCAACGAAGCCACCTACATGGGCGCGCCGCTGTTCCACGGCACCGGCCTCTCGCAGTTCATCCTGTCCTTCGCGCTCGGCTCGAAGGTCGTCATGCGCCGCAAGTTCACGCCGGAGGAGGCGCTGCGCGGCGTCGCCGAGCACAAGTGCACCGCGCTCGTGCTGGTGCCGACCATGCTGCAGCGGATCGTCGACCTGCCGAAGGACGTCCGGGAGAAGTACGACACGTCGTCGCTGCGGATCATCTTCGTCGCGGGCTCCGCGCTGTCGCCGGACCTGGGCAACCGCGCGAACGAGGCGTTCGGCCCGGTCGTGCACAACCTCTACGGCTCGACCGAGGTCGCGGTGGCGACGGTCGCGACGCCGGAAGACTGGGCCAAGGCGCCGGGCACGGTCGGCCGCGCGCCGGTCGGCTGCAAGGTCGCGCTCTACGACGAAAAGGGCACCAAGATCACCGAGCCGAACGTCACCGGCCGGGTGTTCGTGGGCAGCGGCCTGAGCTTCGGCGGCTACACCGACGGCCGCCACAAGGAGATCATCGACGGCCTGCTCTCCAGCGGCGACGTCGGCCACTTCGACGAAGACGGCCTGCTCTTCATCGACGGCCGCGACGACGAGATGATCGTCTCCGGCGGCGAGAACGTGTTCCCGATCGAGGTGGAGAACCTCCTGGTCGAGCGCGAGGACGTGGTGGAGGCGGCGGTGATCGGCGTCGAGGACCCGGAGTTCGGCCAGCGGCTGAAGGCCTTCGTCGTGCGTACGGAGGACTCGAAGCTGGACGTCGACGGCGTCCGGGAGTACGTCAAGGCGAACCTGGCGCGGTACAAGGTGCCCCGCGACGTCGAGTTCCTGGACGAGCTGCCCCGCAACGCGACCGGAAAGGTGCTGCGGAACAAGCTGCTGTGACAACCGAGGCTCCGCCTCGGGCCGGGGGCTTCGCCACCCGGACCCCCGAAAAGCGCTGTCATGACCCGCGCTGGACGTTGACGATCAGCCAGCGTCCCTCCCGCACGGCCGCCACGACGGTGCACCCGGTGCCGTCGCGGTGTCCCGTAGCCACGCCGACCGACGGGGTCACCCGCAGGTGCGTCCAGCGGAACGCGCCCGCGGGCGCCCGGCCGGGCCAGGTGTCCCGGTCGAGCACGCGCCCCTCCGGGCCGTCGCCGCGGAAGTCGGCGGCCAGGAGCGGCCGCCAGACACCCGCGTCGCCGCGCGCCTCGGCGTCGCGCCAGCGGGTCAGCAGCTCTTCGAACGTCTCCACTCCCGAAAGGTCGCAGCCGCGGGTTGCCGCAACATCGGCCACCTGGCCGAGATCCGCTGGCAGACTGGCCGGGCCATGACCGAGACGAAACTCCTCCCCGCCGGTACGGTCACGATCCTGTGTGCCGGCGACGCGCCCCCGGCCGTCTTCGCGACGCCCGGGGAAGCCCTCGCGACCCTGACCGGCGAGCCTGCCGCCCTGCACACCGGCGACGCGCTGGTCCGCGACGACGGCACGCCCACCGGCCCCGCCGTCCGGCGCTGCGAACAGCTGCGCGAACTGGCCGACGGCCGGACGCTGGTTTCGGCGTCCGCGGCCGCGGCGCTCGAGGGGGTGACGCTGCACGACCTCGGCGTCCACCGGCTGCCCGACCTCACCGCGCCGGAGCGGATCTTCCAGCTCGGCGGGACGCCCGCGCCGCTGCGGTCGCTCGACGCCGTCCCGAACAACCTCCCGCTGCAGCTGACCGGGTTCGTCGGCCGCGCGGCCGAGACCACCGAGGTCCGCGGCCGGCTGGCCGGCGGCAGGCTCGTCACGCTCGCCGGACCGGGCGGCAGCGGCAAGACCCGGCTCGCCGCGCAGGTCGCGGCCGCGGCGGCCCGGCAGTGGCCCGACGGCGTCCGGTGGGTCGAGCTCGACGCCGTCACCGGCCGCGAAGAGGTCGCCGAGCTGGTCGCCGCGACCCTCGGCGTGCCGGTCGAGCCGCACGCCGGTGCCGCCCGCTCGATCGCGACCGACCTGCGCGACCGGCGCGTCCTGCTCTGCCTCGACAACTGCGAACAGGCCCTCGACGGCGTCGCGGACCTCGCCGTCGAACTGCTCCGGTCCTGCCCCGAGGTCGCCCTGCTGGCGACCACCCGCGAACCACTCGGCGTGCCGGGGGAGACGGTGTGGCGGCTGCCGCCGCTGGCCGTCGAGGAGGCGGTGGCGCTGTTCGTCGAACGGGCGGGCGCGGTCCGGCCACTGTTCACTTTGGACACCTCCAGCGCGGCCGCCGTCCGGTCGGTGTGCACCCGGCTCGACGGCATCCCGCTGGCCGTCGAGCTCGCCGCCGCGTGGCTCGGAACCCTTACCCCGCACCAGATCGACGCCGGCCTCGACGACCGCTTCGCCCTCCTCACCCGCGGCCCGCGCGGGGTGCCGGCGCGGCAGCAGACCCTCGCGGCGTCGATCGCGTGGAGCCACGACCAGCTCGACGACGAAGACCGCGCGGTGTTCCGCCGGCTCGCCGTCTTCGCCGGCGGGTTCACGTTGGCCGCGGCGGGCGGCCCGGCCGCGCTCGGCAGGCTCGTCGACAAGTCCTTGGTGGTGGCCGAAAACGGCCGCTACCGCATGCTGGAGACCATTCGCGAGTACGCGGCGGCCCGGCTGGCCGAGGCGGGGGAGACCGAGGAGGTCCGCGACCGCCACCTCGACCACTTCCTCGCCCTCGCCGAGGCCGCCGAACCCGACCTCGACCGCGACAAGGACGCGTGGCGCGCGCGGATGGAACCCGAGCGCGACAACCTGCGCGCGGCCCTGGAATGGGGGCTGGCACGGGAAGATCCCACGCGCGGCCGCCGGCTCGCGGCCGCCGTCGCGTGGCTGTGGAACCTGCGCGGGCGTGGCCACGAGGGGCTGGCGTACCTGAAGCGCGCGGTCGCCCGGTGCCCGGACGAGCGGTCGACGCTGCAGGCCCGGCTGCTCACCGGGATGGGCCTGGTCGCGGACACGACGGCGCCGTTCGACCTCGAAGCCGCGCGGCTGGGCCTGGAGATCGCCACCGAACTCGGCGAAGCGGGCCTGCGCGCGCGGTGCCTGGCGCTGACCGCGCTCGGGCACCTCTACACGGACTTCGACGCCGCTTGGGCCGTCGCCCTCGAGGCCGAGCAGGCCGCGGGCACGGACGGCTTCGCCCGCGACAGCGCGTTGATGCTGCGGGGGATCGTCCTGCACGCGCGGGACCGGCACGACGAAGCCGGGCCGTTGCTCGCCGAAGCGGCCGAAGGGCTGCTTCGCCGCGGCGATCGCGGCCTCGCGTCGACGGTCCTCAGTGCCCAGTCGGCGAGCGCGCTCGCGGCGGCGGACCTGCCGCGGGCGCGGGAACTGGCCGAGCGGGCCGTCGAGGTCGCCGCGCCGCTCGGGGACTTCCACCGCGTCAACACGACGTTGTGCCGGCTGGCGATGGTGCACTGCCTGGCCGGCGAGGTCGACGCCGGCTTCCGCGTGATGGAGCCGTTCCTGCGGCTCCTCGAGACCGCCGGCGACGTCTTCGTGCCCGGCATGGCCGGGGTGATGGGCGAGCTGCACCGGCGTCGCGGTTCTCTCGAGGAGGCCGAGCGGTGGTTCGCCCGCGAGGCCGTCCCCGGGACGTACATGGCCTCGCAGGGGCTGGCCGAGCGCGGGGCGGTGCTGCGCGCGCTGGGCCGGACGGCGGAGGCCGAGGGGGTGGTGGCCACCGCCGTCGACCTGACCCGGCGGTGGGGCCTGCCGTCGGCGCTGGCCGCCGCGCTGGACGAGCAGGGGTACCTGGCGGCGCCGGAGCAGGCCGCCGAGCTGCACCACGAGGCCTTGACGCTGCGCCTCGACCACGGCCTCCGCCTGGGCGTCCTCGACAGCCTGGACGCGCTGACGACGCTGCTGGCCCGCACCGGCCGCGAGGCCGACGCGGCGCGGGTGTTCGTCTCGTGTTCTCGCGCACGGGCGGAACTGGGCTTCCCTCGCCGGCCGGCCGAGCAGGAGACGTTGCAGGCGCTCACGACCGAGGACGAGCCGATGAGCCTCGACGACGTGGTGGCGTTCGTCCGCCGGACCCGCGGCGCGCGCGGCCGCCCGTCGAGCGGGTGGGGCAGCTTGACGCCGACCGAGCTGGAGGTCGTGAAGCTCGCGGCCGAGGGGTGCACGAACCCGGAGATCGGCGCGAAGCTGTTCATGAGCCGCGGAACGGTGAAGACGCACCTCGCGCACGTGTACGCCAAGCTGGGCATCGCCAATCGCACGGAGCTGGCGACCGTCGCGGCCGCCCACCTTGCGTGAGGCTCAGTCCCAGTCGATGCCGAAGACGCCCGGTCCGAAGTCCAGCGCCACCGCGTGCACGCCGTCGCCGCCGTCGAGCTTGAGGGGGCGGCGGGTGTTCGTCGTGCCGTTGCGGGCGTACTGCCAGCAGCGGTCCGGGGCCGTGCCCGGGGCGAACCGGACCTCCAGCAGGTACTCGCGCACCGGACGGCGGAACTCGCGGTAGTACGTGTTGCGGCACTCCGGGTACGGCGGCCCGCCGTTGGTCAGCGTGTACTCGATCAGGTGCGTCTCGCCCCGGTCGATCGGCCGGTCGAACACCAGCTCGGCGACGATCAGCCCGTGCGCGACGTCGACCTCGGCGCGCCCGATGCGGCAGTTGCGCACCGCGTGCAGGTCCGGCGGGCCCGCCGCCGGGTCGTCCTGGGTGTACACCAGCAGCCAGCGGTCCTGGCCGTCCGCGCCCGCCTGGAACACCGCCCGCGCGGTGACCGCGCGCTGGCCGCCGTCCGCGGCGATCTCGCACAGGTCGTGCAGCCCCACCAGCTTCAGCGGGTGCTGGCGCTCCAGCGCGTCCGGTGCGCCGACCTTGTCCAGCAGCGGCTGGAGGACCTCGCGGGGGAACGTCATCGGCTCGCCGCCGGCGTGGCGCTTTCCCGCGCCGCCGCGGGGGCGGGGCGGGGGCAGCAGCCCGAGCAGGGACCCGGCGGGCACGTCGAGGATTTCTTCCAGCGTGCGCACGGCCGACAGCGAGCTCTGCCGCTCCGGCTGGCGCTTGCCGGACTGCCAGTAGCTGAGGGCGGTGACGCTGACGACGACACCGCGGGCGCGCAGCCGCGCCTGGATCCGGTCGAGGGACAGGCCGCTCGTCGCGATGGCCGCGCGCAGGTGGGTGGCGAACGCGGTGCGCTCACCCTGCTGACCGCCCGCCGTGCTGCCCGCCATGGCCGACCCGCCCCGTAACGTCCCCCGACGATCCCCGACACGGTGCACGTTAGCAGTGCCCGCCACCCCCGTGGCCGGGGCGGGCGGCGGCCGGGAGCCGCGCCGCCACTCGGGCGAACGGGCTAGTACTGGCAACTGTGAACCATTGCCCCGGCCTGGGCGGACGCGCTTGTATGACTTGCCCGCGCCGGTGGCTCCGCCTCCCCCTCACGGCCCATCCGCGTGCGGGCCGCAGCCGTGGACGAACGGCTCCGGCTCACCCGGCCGCGTTGTGCGACCGGCCGGGGTGGCCGCGCGATGACCGGTGGCCCGGCGACGCCCCCAGCGCCGGGCCACCGGTCTTGTTACCAACGGGTAGGCTCCGGGGCATGACGGTCCGGAAGAACATCCTGATCACCGGCGCTAGCAGCGGGTTGGGCGAGGGCATGGCCCGCCAGTTCGCGGCGAAGGGGCGCAACCTGGCGTTGTGCGCGCGCCGCACCGACCGGCTCGAGAAGCTGGCGGGCGAACTGACCGCGGCGCACCCCGGGATCACGGTCGTCACGCGCAAGCTCGACGTCACCGACCACGAAAGCGTGTTCACCGTCTTCGAGGAGTTCCGCGCCGAGCTGGGGTCCCTCGACCGGGTGATCGTGAACGCCGGGCTCGGCAAGGGGCAGCCGATCGGCAAGGGCCGCTTCGACGCCAACCGGCAGACCCTCGAGGTCAACTTCGTCGCGGCCGCCGCCCAGATCGAAGCCGCCGCCGGGATCTTCCGCGAGCAGGGCGCCGGGCACCTCGCCGTCGTCTCCTCGTTCAGCGCGATCCGCGGCCTGCCGGGCAACCTCACCGCGTACGCCGCTTCGAAGGCCGGCATCTCCGCGTTCGTCGACGGCACCCGCCTGGAGCTCGGCCGCAAGGGCATCACCGTCACCGACGTCCGGCCCGGCTACATCGAGTCGGAGATGAACGACCGGATCGGCCGGAACCCCTTGCTGGCCAAGGCCGAGAGCGGAGCCCGCGCACTGGTCAAGGCCATCGAGGCCGAACCGCGCCGCGCCTACGTCCCGGCGTGGCCGTGGGTGCCGCTGAGCGTCGCCATGCGCGTCGCGCCCGTCTCCGTCCTGCGGAAGTTCGCATGACCACCATCGAGGTCCGCGAGGAGGACGCCTTCGACGCCGCCGCGGTGCACGCCTGGCTGGCCGCGCGCGTCGAGGGCCTCGGCGCCGAGCCACCGCGCGTCCGGCAGTTCCCCGGCGGCGCGTCGAACCTGACGTACCTGCTGACCTACGCGGACCGCGAGCTGATCCTGCGCCGCCCGCCGGCCGGGCACAAGGCGGCGTCGGCGCACGACATGCGGCGCGAGTACCGCGTGCAGCACGCGCTGAGGCCGGTGTTCCCGTACGTGCCGCGGATGCTGGCGTTCGGCGACGACGAGAGCGTGCTCGGCGGCGACTTCTACGTCATGGAGAAGCTGGACGGCCTGATCCTGCGCGGTGACCTGCCCGACGGGCTCGACCTGAGCCCGGACCAGGCCCGCGAGCTGTCCGGCAAGGTCGTCGACCGGCTGGTGGACCTGCACGCCGTCGACGTCGAAGCCGCCGGGCTGGGCGACCTGGGCAAGGGCGCGGGGTACGTCGAGCGGCAGATCCGCGGCTGGTCCGACCGGTACGTCGCGGCGCGCACGGACAACGTCGGCGACTTCGCCGAGGTCCGCGCGTGGCTGGCGGCGAACCAGCCGGCCGAGGTGAAGATCTGCCTGATCCACAACGACTACCGGCTCGACAACCTGGTCTTGGACGGCCCGTCGACGCTCAACATCACCGGCGTCCTCGACTGGGAGATGGCCACGCTCGGCGACCCGCTGATGGAGCTGGGCAGCATGCTCGCCTACTGGGTGCAGGCCGATGACGACGACGTCATGAAGGCGAGCCGCCGCCAGCCGACGCACCTGCCGGGGATGTTCACGCGCGAGGAGTTCGTCGCGCGGTACGCGGAGAAGACCGGGCTGGCGATCGGGGACTGGCGGTTCTACGAGGTCTACGGCCTGTTCCGGCTCGCGGCGGTGCTGCAGCAGCTGTACCGGCGCTACCACGACGGCGCCACCCGCAACCCGGCGTTCAAGGACTTCTGGCAGTTCGTCGGGTACCTCGACTGGCGGTGCCGCGAAACCATCGCGAAGGGAAGTGCCTGAGTGGGCGCGATCTACCTGGTCCGGCACGGGCAAGCGTCCTTCGGCGCGTCCGACTACGACGCGCTCTCGCCGCGCGGGTTCGAGCAGTCCACTGTGGTCGGTGCGGAACTGCTGCGGCGCAACGTCTCCTTCAGCCGGATCCGATCGGGGACGCTCGCGCGGCAGCGGGACACCGCGGCGACGGCGCTGAAGGTCCTCGGTACCGACGTCCCGGTGGTCGAGGACGCGCGCTGGAACGAGTACGACCACGTGGACATCGCGCTGCACCACGCCGGCGGCGCCCCGCAGGAGGATTCCCGGGCGTACCAAGGGGTGCTGGATGCGGCGCTGACGGCGTGGACGTCGGCGGGCGCGGAGGGGCCGTGCGCCGAGACGTGGCCGGCGTTCCTCGCCCGCTGCCGGGCCGCTCTGGAGGACCTGGTGGCGTCGCTGGGCAAGGGCGAGCACGCGGTCGTGTTCACCTCCGGCGGCGTGATCGCCACGATCTGCGGGCTGCTGATGGGCACGCCGGAAGCCGGGCTGCTGAAGCTCAACCGCGTCACGGTCAACGGCGGCATCACGAAGCTGGTGTCCGGCCGCGGCGGCGTGACCCTGTTGTCGTTCAACGAGCACCCGCACTTCGAGGCCGACGCGGCTTCGCTGCTCACCTACCGGTAGGAGGCACCCGATGCGGTTCGGCGAGGTCACGGTCATCCCGGTGGACGGGCACGGCCCGGAGGACGTCGTGGTCGACGGCGAAGGCCGGATCTACACCGGCGTCGACGACGGCCGGATCCTGCGCGTGTCGCCCGACGGGCGGCACATCGACGTCATCGCCGACACCGGCGGGCGCCCGCTGGGGCTGGAGCTGTACGGCGAGGACGAGCTGCTGGTCTGCGACGCGCGGGCCGGGCTCCTGGCGGTCCCGCTGTCGGGCGGTACCCCGTCGGTCCTGGCGACTTCGGCGCTGGGGCTGGACTTCGTGTTCTGCAACAACGCGGCGGTGGCGGGCGACGGGACGATCTACTTCACGGACTCCTCGCGCCGGTTCGGCATCGACAACTGGCGCGACGACCTGATCGAGCAGACCGGCGGCGGCCGGTTGCTGCGCAGGTCCCCGGACGGGTCCATCGACCTGCTGCTGGACGGCCTGCAGTTCGCGAACGGCGTGGCGCTGGCCCCGGACGAGTCGTTCGTGGCGGTCGCGGAGACGGGCGCGTTCGGCGTGTCCCGGGTCCGCCTTTCGGACGGTCACGTGGACGCGCTGGTCGAGAACCTGTGGGGCTTCCCGGACAACATCGCGACGGGCTCGGACGGGCTGATCTGGATCACGCAGGCTTCCCCGCGCGTGGCGGCGCTGGACGTGGTCCGCCGCCTGCCGGCGTTCTTGCGGGCGGGCGTCCGGGCGTTGCCGACGTCGTTGCAGCCTCGGCCGGGTCGCGAGGTGGGCGTTCTCGGCGTGACGGCCGACGGCGAGGTGGAGCGGGAGTTCCGCGGGGAGATCGACGGGTTCCACATGCTCGTCGGGGTCCGCGAGTGGCAGGGGAAGCTGTACTTCGGCTCCCTCGAAGAGAACGCGATCGCGGTGACGGCCCGCTAGCGGCCGGTCCAGCGGGGTTCGCGGCCCGCGGTCCACGCCGCGTAGAACTCCTTGTGGTCCTTCGCCGTCATCAACAGCGCCTGGGTCATCGCCTCCAGCTCGATCGCGCTGCCCAGGTCCATGTCCAGCTCGCGGGTCAGCAGCACCTTCGTCGTCGAGTACGCCAATGCCGGGCCGTCGGCCAGGCGGCGGGCCAACGCCGACGCCGTCGAAGCCAGTGAAGCGTCCGGCACCACTTGGGAAGCCAAGCCGATTTCGGAAGCGCGCGCGGCCGTGATCTTGTCTCCCAGCATCAGCAGTTCCGTGGCGCGACCCAATCCCACGAGCCGCGGCAGCAGGTACGCCGAGCCCATGTCCGCCCCCGCCAAGCCCACCTTCGTGAACAGGAACGCGAACTTCGCCGACTCCGCCAGCAGCCGGAAGTCGCTGGCCAGCGCGATCACCGAGCCCGCGCCCGCCGCCACGCCGTTGACCGCCGCGATCACCGGGAGCGGGCACTCGCGCAGCGCCTTCACCACCGCGCCCGTCATGCGCGTGAACTCCAGCAGCTGCGCCGTGTCGAACTTCTGCAGCTCGCCGATGATCTCCTCGACGTCGCCGCCGGAGCAGAACCCGCGGCCCTGCCCGGTGATCACCAGCACCCGCACGTCCTCGTGCTGCGGCAGTTCCAGCACCAGGTCCCGCAGGTCGGCGTAGACGTCGAACGTCAGCGCGTTCAGCTTGTCCGGCCGGGTGAACGTCACCGTGGCGACGCCGTCGTCCACAGTGAACTCGAAGTGCTCCCACTCCTTCGTCAGCGGTGCGGTCGCGCGGAACGGGCTCATGACTGGATTCCTCCGCCGTCGAGTACGAGGGTCTGGCCGTTGATCGCGGCGGCCTCCGGGGCCGCCAGGAAGGCGACGGCGAACGCCACCTCCGAAGGTTCCAGCAGCCGGCCGAGCGGGGACGCCGCCGCCAGCGCCGACTCGGCGTCGTCGACGGAACGGCCGGTGCGCTCCCGGATCCGCGCCACCGAGGAAGCCGTCATGTCGGTACGGACGAACGCCGGGCAGACCGCGTTCGCCGTGACGCCGGTGCCGGCCAGCTCCGCCGCGACCGCCCGCATCAGGCCGGTCGCCGCGTGCTTCGACGCCGTGTACCCGGCCGTGTAGCGGTAGCCGACGTGCGACGCCGTCGATGCCACCGTGACGATCCGGCCGCTGTCCCGGGAGCGCATCCCCGGCAGGACCGCCCGCGTGCACAGGAAAGCGCCGGTCGCGTTCACCTCGATCTGGGAGTGCCAGTCGGCGAGCGAAGTCTTCGAAAGCGGTGCGCTGGAGGAAATCCCGGCGTTGTTCACCAGCACGTCCACCGGTCCGGCCGAAGCGAAGTACGCCGCGACGGCGTCCTCGTCTGTCACATCGCAGTCGGCCCGGCCGGGCGCGAGCACCGTGTCGCCCGCTTCAGCGAACCGGGCCGCGATCGCCGCGCCGATCCCGCGGGTGCCGCCGGTGACGACGACCAGCCGGCTCACGACCGGCCCGCCAAGGCGCGGCGGTCGAGCTTTCCGTTGGCGGTACGGGGAAGTTCCGTCATGAACACCACTTCGCGGGGGTACTTGTGCTTGGCCAGGTGGGCTTTCGCGTGGTCCTTCAGCTCGTCGGCGGACGCGGTCGCGCCGGACCGCAGCACGACGTACGCGCGCGGCACGACCAGGCCGTCGACCTCCTGGCCGACGACCGCGCAGTCCACGACCGCGGGGTGGCCGAGCAGGCAGTCCTCGATCTCGCCCGGCGCCACGAACACGCCGCCGACCTTCAGCAGCGCGTCGGCGCGCCCGTGGTGGCGGAAGAAGCCGTCGGACCGGCTGAAGAGGTCGCCCGACGTCAGCGTGTCGCCGTCGAACGTCTTCGCGGACTTCTCCGCGTCGCCGTGGTACTCCAGCGCGATCGTCGGCCCGGTGACCCGCAGCGGCCCGATTTCCCCGTCCGGCAACGGGTTCCCGAGCTCGTCGACGACCTCGGCGGTGTAGCCGGGAACGGGCGTGCCGAGCGTCCCGATCCGCGCCTGCCCCGGCCGGTTCGACAGGTAGATGTGATACGCCTCCGACGAGCCGATCCCGTCGACCACCGGCACCCCGAAGGCCGCGTCCCACTTCCGGTGCAGCTCCGAGGGCAGTGCCTCGCCGGCGGACGTCGTGATCCGCAGGCAGCTCAGGTCCTGCTCGGCCGCGGCCGGGTGCGCGACCATCGCGCTCATCATGGTGGGCACGTTGACCAGCACCGTCGGCCGGTAGCGGGCGATCAGCCCGAACATCAGATCCGCGGTGCTGCGCTCGGGGAACGCGATCCCCGCCGCGCCGACGCCGAACGGGAACAGCGCCACCAGATCGCGCGCGTAGCCGAAGAACAGCTTGGGCACGGCGAGGATCCGGTCGTCCTCCCGCAGTCCCAGCACCTGCACCGCGTACCGCTCGAAGCTCTCGATGGGACTGCGCAACGGATGCACGCACGCCTTGGGCGCGCCGGTGCTGCCGGTGGTGAACTTCCAGATGCCGATGTCGTCGCGAGTGGTCGGCGCGGCTTCCAGGGTGTCCGGTGCGGCGTCCACCAGGGACCGGAAGGGACGCTCGCCCAGCCGCAGCTCGCTTTCGGGTACGCCGGTGACCAGCAGGTTCCGCGCGCCTGCTGCACGCAACGCGGGCAGCGTGACGGCGTCGGCGATCACCGCGACGGCCTCGGTGTAGCCGAGGTAGTACGCGTAGTCCTTGGGCTGCAGGAACGGGTAGACCTCGGCGGTCACCGCGCCGATCTTCTGCGCGCCGTACCAGGTCGCGACGAACTCGTCGCCGTCGCTCAACGCCAGCAGCACGCGCTGTCCTTTTCGGACACCCGCGTCGAGCAGCACGTTGCCGGCGCGGTTGGCCAGCCGCGCCAGCTCGGCGTACGAAGCCGACCGATCGCCGACGAACAGCGCGGTCCGGTCGCCGCGGCCGGCAGCCACGTGCCGGTCGAGGAAGTACGTGGCGAGGTTGAACGGCTCACTCACGGGCCAGCTCCCGGATCGCTTCCACCAGCAGGTCGGTCAACGTCGAGAAGGTCTCTTCCCCTTCGGCCGCGGTCGCCTCGGCGGGCGCGCCGCAGTACGCGTCGGACATGCCCATCGCGAGGAAGCCGCCATCGGAAGGAGCCGAAGCCAAGCTGATGGGCACGTGCGGCAGCGTCCGCATCAGCGGCTGGTCGACCAGCTCGGGCCGGTCGGCGAGCACGAGCGACGTCTCGTAGCGCCCCGCGTGGCACTCGCCGGACTTGAACTCCTCGGTCAGCCGCTGCGCGTGCCGCCGCCGGACCAGGTCGAGCAGCGCGACGCGACCGTCGTAGGCGAAGTTCAGCGTCTCCACCGCGCGCCGCAGCGTGACCAGGTGCGCGGGCTCGAAGTGGTTGTTCACCAGCAGGATCCGGCGCAGGCGCTGCCCGATCAGCGCGGACCCGATGTCGACGAGCAGCGAGTGCAGCGTCTCCTCGCCGATGTGGACGCCGCCGGCGAACCCGGCCGCGAACCGCGTCACGCCGTAGGGCACCTCGGGCAGCACCAGGACGTGGACGTCCTCGTCGGCGGCCAGCCGGTCGGCCGCGCGCTCGCACATCCCGCGCGAGATCAGCGGGTCGGTGCCCAGCGGCGCGTGCGGCCCGTGTGGCTCGACCGCGCCCAGCGGGAGCAGCAGCACCGGCACGCGGTCGCCGTCCACCAGCGAAGCGACCTGCGGCGAGCTGAGGTCCGCGAAGTACGTCACGCAAATCAAGCTACACCGCAGCGGCCTGAGGTGTATAGAGTTGCGTTCATGTCCGGAGACGCCTTCGACACCAGCCCCCAGGAGCTGGTCGTGACGCTGCTGGGCAGCTACGTGCACCCGCGCGAGACCCGGCGGGTGTGGTCGGGCGGCCTGGTCGCGGTGCTCGCCGAGCTGGGCTTCTCCGACGGCGCGGCCCGCATCGCGCTGACCCGCCTCGTGCGCCGCGGCCTGCTCCAGCGCCACCGCGAGGGCCGCACCGTGCACTACTCGCTGACCCGCCGCACGATCGCCCTGCTCGCCGACGGCGACCACCGGATCTTCTCCCTCGGCCGCCGCGAGCGCGCCGCCGGCGAGTGGACCGTGCTCTGGCAGAGCATCCCGGAGAGCCGCCGCCAGGCCAGGGAGCGCCTGGTCCGGCGGCTGCGGTTCCTCGGCTTCGGGCCGTATCAGGACGGCACCTGGATCGCCCCGCACGACCGCGAGGCCGAGGTCGTCGCCCTGCTCGGCGAACTGGACGTCACCGAGCACGCCGGCCTGCTGCTCGGCCGCCCGTCGGCCGCGCTGGACGTGCGCCGCTTCGCCGGCCGGGCCTGGGACCTCGACGACCTCGCCGCGCGCTACACGGCGTTCGTCGAGCAGTTCGGCGGGTACCCGGGCCAGGAGATCCCGGACGCCGAGGCGTTCGAGGTGCACGCACGCCTGGTGCACACCTTCCGGGCGTTCCCGTCGCTCGACCCGGAACTGCCCGACGGCCTGGTGCCCGCACCGGATCGCCGGGCGGCCGCGGTCGAGTTGTTCCACGATCTGTACACCGCGCTGGCTCCGGCCGCTCAGCGCCATTTCGACGAGGTGACCAAGGGATGACCGAACCCAGCCAAGCAACGCAGGAAGCCCTGAGCTACACGTCGTACCTGGCGCTGGACGAAGTGCTGAACGCGCAGCGGACGCGTTCGGACGAACACGACGAGCTGCTGTTCATCGTGATCCACCAGGTGTACGAGCTGTGGTTCAAGCAGATCCTGCACGAAGCCGAGTTCCTCCAGCGGAACCTCGTCGCGGGCAACACCGCCCACTCGATCCGCGTCCTGCGGCGGATCCTGACGATCCTCAAGGTCGCCGTCGCGCAGATCGACGTGCTGGAAACCATGACCCCCAGCCAGTTCACGAGCTTCCGCGCCCGTTTGGACGCTTCGTCCGGCTTCCAGTCGGCCCAGTTCCGCGAGCTGGAAGCCGTGCTGGGCCGTCGCGACGAGCGCGTGTTCGCGCACTACCCCGAAGGCGGCGAGCAGCGGAAACGCATTGCCGACGCGATGGCGCGACCGTCCTTGTTCGACTCTTTTCTCGCGTACCTCAAGGCTTCTGGCTATTCCGTGGACTGTGACCGAGACGTCACTCGACCGGTGGAGCCCTCCCCGGCCCTGCAGGCGATATTGCTGGACGTGTACAGCGACGACGGCGGACCGTCGGTCGTCGCGGAATGTCTGGTGGATCTCGACGAAGGGATGCAGGAGTGGCGCTACCGGCACGTGAAGATGGTCGAACGCACCATCGGCGACAAGACCGGGACGGGAGGATCATCCGGCGCGACCTACCTGCGTACCACGCTCTTCCAGCCGATGTTCCCGGATCTCTGGGCCGTACGGAGCCGACTGTGACCACTTTGGACGACCTGCGCGCTGACGACAACGCGCTCGCCCCGCACTACTCCCGTTTCGGCGTCGCCGAGCGCCTGCTGCTGTCCGGGCACTCGCACCAGGCGTGGCCGGACGTCGCGGAGGAGGGCCTGCGGGAGTCCTTCGCGGACGCCGCCCGCGACGTCGACGAGAAGTGGGACCGCGCGTTCGCGAAGGCCGACGAGCTGCGCGCGGGTTTCCGCCTGCTGCTCGGCGACCCGCACGGCGAGTACGCGCTGGGCGCGAGCACGCACGACCTCGTGCTGCGGTTCCTCTCGGCGATGGAGCTGCCGCGAAGACCGCGCCTGGTCACCACCGACGGCGAGTTCCACACCCTGCGCCGGCAGCTCGCCCGGCTCGAAGAGGAGGGCGTCGAGGTCGTGCGCGTGCCGCTCGACCCGGTGCCCACGCTCGCCGAGCGCGTCGCGGCCGAAGTGAACGACGACACCGCCGCCGTGCTGGTCTCGGCGGTGCTCTTCGAGACGTCGAGGCTGGTCCCCGGGCTGGCGCACCTCGCCGACTCGTGCCGCGGCCGGTCGATCGAGCTGGTCGTCGACGCCTACCACGCGCTCGGCGTGGTGCCGTTCGCGCTGCACGACCTCGGGCTCACCAACGCCTGGGTGCTCGGCGGCGGGTACAAGTACCTGCAGCTCGGCGAGGGCAACTGCTTCCTGCGGCTGCCCGCGCACGCTCAGGAGCTGCGCCCGGTGATCACCGGCTGGTACGCCGAGTTCGGCGCGCTCGCCGACGAGCGCCACCCGGGCCAGGTCGCCTACGCGACCGGCGGCGACCGGTTCGCCGGCGCGACCTACGACCCGGCCAGCCACTACCGCGGCGTCCGGGTCCAGCGGTTCTTCGCCGAGCAGGGCCTCACGCCGGAGTTCCTGCGCGAGGTGTCCCGCCACCAGGTGGGCCTGCTCGCGTCGGTGTTCGACTCGCTCGGGTTGCCCGAGGACGTCGTCACGCGGGATCGCGAGACGCCGCTGGACCGGATCGGCGGGTTCCTCTCGCTGCGCTGCGCCGACGCGGCCGGGCTGCAGGCGGCGCTGGCCGCCGAGGGCGTCCGCACCGACAGCCGGGGGCCGTACCTGCGCTTTGGACCGGCGCCGTACCTGTCGGACGTCCAGCTCGAAAAGGCGATGCGCACCCTCGGCAAGGTGATCACGGGCTGATTACCGGTCCGTATCGCGGGACCTCCACTGGTCTGGCGATCACCGAAGATCTAAGTTGGTGCCGGGCACCCGGCGGGCGGACGACCTCCGCGCGCGGGGCTCCCGCTCACCCCGTGAAGCGCGTCCCGGCCACGAACCGGGCGCGGATGACAAAGGAGTCACCACCGTGACCGAAGGAGTGTTCGCCCGGGGCACCGGGCACGAACAGGTCGTGTACTGCCACGACCAGGCCAGTGGCCTGAAGGCCATCATCGGCATCTACTCCACCGCGCTCGGACCCGCCTTGGGCGGGACGCGCTTCCACCCCTACGCCACCGAAGCGGACGCGCTCGACGACGTGCTCGCGCTGTCCAAGGGCATGGCGTACAAGAACGCGCTGGCCGGGCTCGACCTCGGCGGCGGCAAGGCCGTCATCATCGGCGACCCGAAGACGCTCAAGTCCGAAGCGCTGCTGCGCGCGTACGGGCGCTTCGTGCAGTCCCTGGGCGGCCGCTACATCACGGCGTGCGACGTCGGCACGTACGTGCAGGACATGGACGTCGTGGCCCGCGAATCCCGGTACGTCACCGGCCGCTCGCCCGAGGACGGCGGCGCGGGCGACTCGTCCGTGCTCACCGCGTTCGGCGTCTTCCAGGGCATGCGTGCCTCGGCCGAGCACCTCTGGGGCAGCCCGGACCTGGCGGGCAAGCGCGTCGGCGTGGCCGGCGTCGGCAAGGTCGGGCACATCCTCGTCGGGCACCTCGTGGAGGCCGGCGCGCAGGTGACGATCACCGACGTCTACGCCCCGGCCGTCTCGCGCACGCAGTCGATCTACCCCTCCGTCCAAGTGGTGTCCGATGTGGACACCTTGCTGCGCACCGAGCTGGACGTCTTCGCGCCGTGCGCGCTGGGCGGCGTCCTGAACGACGAGACGGTGCCGGTGCTCGGCGCGAAGATCGTCTGCGGCGCGGCGAACAACCAGCTCGCGCACGCGGGCATCGACAAGCAGCTCGCCGACCGCGGCGTCCTGTACGCCCCGGACTACCTGGTCAACGCCGGCGGCGTGATCCAGGTCGACGACGAGCGCCACGGGTTCGACTTCGAGCGCGCGAAGCGCAAGACGACGGCCATCTACGACACGACGAAGGCGGTGTTCGCGCTGGCGGACACCGACGGCGTGCCCCCGGCGACGGCGGCCGACCGGCTGGCGGAGCGCCGGATGGCGGAGGTCGGGCGGCTGCGGTCCATCATGACCGTGTGAGTTCGGCTGACATCTTCAAAGCGGCGGGTGTGCGGGGGTTCCTGCACGCCCGCCGTCTCGGTTCTTCCGACGCGGTGGGCGTCGACGCCGATGAGCAGGTCGTGCTGGCGTCGGTGGTGAAGGTGCCGCTGGCGTACGAGTTCGCCCGCCAGGTCGCGGCGGGACTGCTCGACCCGACGGACCGGGTGCGCGCGTCGGCGGCGGACCGCCTGGGCGGCACCGGTTCGGCGGGCTTCGCGGACGACGTCTCCTACAGCCTGCGGGACGCGGCGCTGCTGGCGCTGTCGGTGTCCGACAACACGGCCGCGGACCTGCTGTTCGACCGCGTGGGGGTGGCGAACGTGCGGTCGTTGCTGGCGGAACTGGGCCTGACGCGGACGTCCGTCATCGGCCCGCCGCGCGAGCTGCTGCGCACGATCATGGAGGACACGTCCGCCGGGGTTCCGCTGCGGGCGTTGGATCCACTTCGGACGTCGTCCACCACCCCGCGCGAGATGACGTCCCTGCTGTCGGCGATCTGGGGCGACCCCGGCCCGGGCGCCCAGGTGCTGGCGTGGATGTCGGCGCAGGTGAGCTGGCACCGGCTGACGGCGGGGTTCCCACCGTCGGTGGCGGTGGCGGCCAAGACGGGGACGATGCCGGGAATCCGCAACGAAATCGGCGTCGTGAGATACCCGGACGGGACGGCGTACGCGGTGGCGGTGTTCACGGTGGGCGGAGCGGAGACGCTGCGGCGGCCGGACATCGACCGGGCGATCGGCGACGCGGCCCGCGCGGCGGTGGATCAGCTGCGCTCGTAGAACACGTCCCACGGCCGGGCGCTGTGCGGCTCCGGCACGATCCGCGAGACCCCGTCGTCCTCGAGCACGCCGGCGGCGATCTCCGCCAGCTTTGCGGCCTGCGGGTGCGGACTTGACGGTGGCCAGGCGAAGGCCATCCGTGACCGCAGGACCTCGCCGGTCAGCGGCCGCCACACGACGCGCGGCTCCTTGCGCGGGCCCGGTTCGAACGCCACGCCGTGGCCGGCCAGCACCAGGCCCAGCGCGAACTCCGGGTTGCGGGCGTGCCGGACCGCGGCCGGCCGGAAGCCGTGGTCCCAGCAGGTGCGCAGCAGTGCGTCGTAGCTCCCCGGCGCCGCCGCGCGCGGCGCGTGCACCAGGCCTTCGCCGGCCAAGTCGGCGAGTGCCAGCTCGGAACGGCGCGCGAGCGGCGAGTCGCGGGGGAGCACCACGCCCAGCGGGGTGTCGATCGCGGGCCCGAGCTCCAGGCCGACGACGTCGACCGGCAGTTGCAGGAGTCCCGCGTCCAGGGAACGGTCGGCGAGCAGGCGCGTCTGCTCGGCGGTGGTCAGCTCCTGCAGGTCGAGCCGGACGGACGGGCACTCCCCGGCGAACTTCGTCAGGATCGCGGCGAGGACCGCGCCCGGCAGCTCCGGCGGGACGCCCGCGCGCAGGGCGTCCAGCTCACCGCGTTCGGCCTTCGCGACGAGCGCGGTCATCCGGTCCCAGCGGCTCAGGAGGTCCCGCGCTTCGGCGCGCAGCACCTCACCGGCCTCGGTCAGCGTGACGCGGCGGCCGCGGTCGAACAGCTTCGCGCCCAGCTCCGCTTCGAGCCGCTTCACGCGCTGGCTCAGCGGCGGCTGCGCGATGCCGAGCCGGTCGGCGGCGCGGCCGAAGTGCAGTTCCTCGGCGACGACCAGGAAGTACCGCAGCGAACGGAGGTGGTCCACGCTGCGACGATACGCGTCCGCATATCGACATGCCGGCGTCTCGATCTTGGACAGCCCCGCGGGGTTCGTGGTCTGGTGCCGGGCATGAACACAGGACTCAGCAGACGCGGCCTGTTCGGCGCGAGCGCCGCGGCCGCGGCCATCCTGGCGGGCCCGGCCTCCGCCGCCGCGAGCACGAAGAGCTCGCAGCTGACCTTGCGGTGGTGGGGGAACAACGGCTGGGAGATCCGGGTCGGCACGAAGACGATCCTCATCGACCCCTGGCTCACGCGGTTCAGGACCGGCACCTACACCCCGGCGGGCGCGGACCCGAAGACGCCGCTGTCGGTGAACAAGGCGCTGATCGACGGCTACCTCGACCGCGGCGAGCTGCGCGCGGACCACATCCTCGTCACCCACGGCCACTACGACCACCTCACCGACGTCCCCTACCTGGCCGAACGCACCGGCGCGACGGTCTTCGGCACCGAGACCCATTTGAGTCTCATGGCGGCGCTGGGCGCGCCCGAAGATCAGCTGGCGATCGCGACCGGCGGCGAGGACCTGACCTTGGACGGCTACTCGATCCGCATCCTGCGGTCCCTGCACTCGGCGACCGGCGCCCGGGCCCGGGTGCCGTTCCCCGGCTCGCGCCCGCTGTCCCGCCGCGACCGGCCGCGTGTGATCGAAGACCTCTACGAGGGCGGCACGCTGGCCTACCTGGTCAGCGGCGGCGGCGCGAGCGTCCTGGACTTCGGCGGCTCCAACTACGTCGAGTCCGAGCTGGCCGGCCTCCGCCCGGACGTCGTGCTGGTCCCGGTGGGCGGCGCGAAGGTGACGCAGTACGTCCCGCGCCTGCTGCGCGCGCTGGGCAACCCGAGGTACGTCGCGGCCACCCACTGGGACGACTTCGACCTCCCGCTCGGCCAGGCGAAAGACCCCAACGGCGGCCTGGAAGTCCTGCGCAAGGCGGTGGCGGCCACGTCGAGCGAGTTCGTGGTGCTGGACCACCTCGGCGAGTTCACCCCGTAGGAACGACGAAGGCCCCCACCCAAGTGGTGGGGGCCTTCGAAAGCGCTCAGCCGCTCTTGCGGCGGAACGTCCGCTTGTTGGCCGCCGGGCCGTGGGCGTGCTGGTTCTTGCCCCCGCCGTTCTCGTGGGACGCACCCGACCGCGCGTGGGCCTGCTTGCGCTCCAGTGCCTCGCGGAACTTGCGCTTGACGTCGTCCTCCTCGCCGCTGGGCGACGGGTTCGGCTCACTCATGACTACCTCCGGAACGACGAAAAACGACGACGTGTGACCACTCCAGCCTGTCAGCCGCGCACCCGGTTGGCGAGTCGATTTCAGCGTTTCGGGGACGGAACCCCGCCGAACTGGACCGACTTGCGCGTCAGCGGGCGGCCGCAGTGGTCGCACAGCAGGATCGGGCGCAGCCGGTTGCCGCACTCCACGTGGTGGAGCGTGATGTCCGGCTCCTGGCCCGGCACCTCGAACCCGCGCGACCACTCCGCGATGAACGCCAGCGCCGGGAAGAACGCCAGTCCCTTCGCCGTCATCCGGTAGTCGCGCGCGTCGGTCCGCGTCGCCGCCGTGCCAGTGCGGAGCACACCGACCTCGACCAGCTTGCTCAGCCGGGCCGACAGCACGCTCGGCCCGATCCCCAGCTCGCGCTCGAACTCCGAAAAGTGCCGGCAGCCGAGCAGCGCCGACACCAGCAGGCCCGTCGACCAGCGGTCGCCCAGCAGCTCCATCGTGTCGGGGAAGAACATCAGCGGGTCGCCGGCCAGGGACTCCGCGTCCTTGCGGCGGAAGCGCTTGGACGCCGTCGCCGCCGCGACGCCGGTGCTGTCCAGCCGCGAAGCCCGCACGTCACGCGCGTCGACGCGGCGGCCGCACGCCCCGCAGCCCAGTGGTGCTGATGTAGCCAGCTCGCAGTCGAGGTGGATCAGCGTGGGCAGCACCTCGCGGCGGCCTTCGACCCACTCGCGCTCCCACGCCCAGATCGAGATCAGCAGCGGCCACAGCTCCAGGCCGCGCTCGGTGAGCCGGTACTCGTGCCGCGTGCGACGCGCGTCGCGGTACGGCACGCGCGTGAGCATGCCCGCGTCCACCATGTCCCGCAGCCGTCCGGACAACGCCGTCGGCGAGATGCCCAGCCGCAGCCGCAGCTCTTCGTAGCGGCGGAAGCGCAGGAACAGGCTCTGCAGGATCAGCAGCGTCCACTGGTCGCCGACCAGCTCGAGCGCCCGGCGGAGCGGGTCCCCCGCCGGGCGGATGCGCTGTGACATCCGGGGCTCCGCCCCGGGCCGGGGGCTCCGCCACCCGGAACCCCCGAAAGCTGGCTGTGCAGTCGCCTCGACCACTCAATTCCCCCTCGTTACTAGCAGCCTCAGGGTAGCACCTGACTACACCAAAAGAAGCCTATTGACAGCTGGGTACACAAATCATAGTCTCATCCCCATCAGCCAGCGCGGTGAGCCCGAGAGTCAGGGAGCAGCCCGATGACCAGCACTTCCGAACAGCCGCTGATGGTGGCCCGGACGGCGGACACCGGCGAAGCCAACCCCTACCTGC
Organism: Amycolatopsis sp. NPDC049691; assembly: GCF_040675005.1. Classification (NCBI taxonomy): domain Bacteria; kingdom Bacillati; phylum Actinomycetota; class Actinomycetes; order Pseudonocardiales; family Pseudonocardiaceae; genus Amycolatopsis; species Amycolatopsis sp. NPDC049691. The sequence goes on along the minus strand of NZ_JBFANX010000025.1, from coordinate 58,473 downwards.
TCGGTGTCTACGCCCCCGTCGGCACCGAGATCGACGCCGCGGACCTGCAGGTCGTCGGCGAGATCCCGAAGGACCTCAACGGCGTCTACCTGCGCAACGGCCCGAACCCGCGGTTCGCCCCGGAAGGCCGCTACCACTGGTTCGACGGCGACGGCATGATCCACGCCGTCCACCTCGAAAACGGCAGGGCGCGCTACCGCAACCGCTGGGTCCGCACGAAGGCCTTCGAGGCCGAGTCCGAAGCGGGCAAGGGCCTGTGGACCGGCGTCATGGAGGACCCGACCGGCAACCCGTTCGGCAACTCGCACGGGCTGGGGCTCAAGGACAACGCCAACACCGACGTGATCTTCCACCGCGGCCGGATCCTCGCGACCTGGTACCTGTGCGGCTCGCCGTACGCGGTCGACCCGCTCTCGCTGGAGACGCTCGGGGCCGAGGACTTCCTCGGCACGCTGGTCGGCGACATGATGGCCCACCCCAAGGTGGACGAAAAGACGGGCGAGCTCTTCTGGTTCGACTACGGCCCGCGCCCGCCGTACCTGCGCTACGGCGTGATCAGCCCGGACGGCCGGGTCGTCCGGACCACCGAGATCGAGCTGCCGGGCCCGCGCCTGCCGCACGACATGGCCATCACCGAGCACTTCGCCGTGCTGATGGACCTGCCGCTGGTCCAGGACCGGGAAGCGGCGGCGCAGGGCCGGCACAAGCTGCACTTCGACCGCTCGACGCCGAGCCGCTTCGGCGTCCTGCCACGCTACGGAGACGGTAGCCAGATCAAGTGGTTCGAAGCGAGCCCGTGCTACATCTACCACGTCGTCAACGCCTGGGAGCAGGGCGAAGAGGTCGTCCTCGACGTCTGCCGCGTGCGCAAGCCGGCCCCGCGGGCCGACGCGCGCACGCCGCTCGCGAAGATGCTCTCCTACCTGCGCCTCGACGCCCAGCTGCACCGCTACCGCTTCAATCTGCGGACCGGCGTGTGCCGCGAGGCCCCGCTCGACGACGCCAACACCGAGTTCCCGACCGTCGACTCCCGGAGCGTCGGCCGGACGAACCGGTACTCCTACGCGGTGCACATCTCGCCCGAGTCGACGCTGAAGTTCGACGGGCTCGTGCGCTACGACAATCTTGCCGGCGCCAAGACCGAATACCGGTTCGGTCCCGGCCGGTGGGGCAGTGAGGCGCCCTTCGCACCCCGCGATGGCGCAGCCGCCGATTCGGCGGACGGTTATCTGGTGACGTTCGTGCAGGACGAGCGTGAGGGACGCTCGGAACTGGACATCTTCGACGCCGCCGATCTCGCTGCCGGACCCGTGGCCAGGGTCCTGCTTCCCCAGCGTGTCCCGCTCGGTTTTCACGCGACCTGGGTCCGGGCGGACCAGCTGGAAAACCTCCGTTCATGAGGTGCCACCGTGAGGGTCGTGCCCGGGAGTTCCGGGCGCGGGGATGGTGGCGTGCGGAGACGATCGACCAGCTCGTCAAGGAGCGGGTCAGTGCCGACCCGGAGGGTCTCGCGCTGGTCGATCCACCGAACACCGCCGCACTGGTCGGACGCGACCCGGTGCGGTGGACCTGGAACCGGCTCGACGAACGCGTCGACGTCCTGGCCGCGTTCCTGCTCGCCGGAGGGGTGCGAGCAGGCGACGTCGTGGCCGTGCAGCTGCCGAACTGCTCGGCCCTGGTCCAGGCGTTCCTCGCGATCGTGCGGATCGGCGCGATCGTCACCCCGTTCCCGGTGTCCTACCGGGAACACGAACTCGGCCCGATGTGCCGGCGCACCGGTGCCGTCGGGGTGGTGACCGCATCCAGATACGGCGAGCACGAGCTCGCCGGGGCGGCCCTTGGGCTAGTAGGCGCTTCGGCGCCGTCGGTCCGGTTCGTCGTCGCCCGGGGGGACGACGAACCGGCCGGCGCTCTGGCCTGGCCCGAAGCACCACTGTCCGAAGCGGAGCGATCCACTTTGGACTCGCAGGTGACCGAAGCCGACGTGAACGACTGCGTGACGATCTGCTGGACGTCCGGCACCGAAGCCGAGCCGAAGGCCGTCCCGCGCTGCCACGGCGACTGGCTCGCGACCGCGCGCGGCTGCGTCCAAGCCGCGGGCATGACGCGCGACGACGTCCTGCTGTCGCCCTTCCCGATGACGAACATGGCCGGCATCGGCGGGATGTTCCTGCCCTGGCTGCTGACCGGCGCCGTGTTCGTCCCGCACCACCCGTTCGACCTGCCGGTGTTCCTCGGACAGCTCGCCGCCGAACGCGTGACGTACACGCTCGCGCCGCCGGCGTTGCTGACCATGTTGCTGCACAACGACAAGATCCTGTCCGGAGTGGACATCTCGGCGCTGCGCAAAATCGGGTCGGGTTCCGCGCCGCTGTCACCGTGGCTCGTGCGCACCTGGGCCGAGCGGTACGGCATCGACATCGTCAACTTCTTCGGGTCCAACGAGGGCACCGCGCTGCTGTCCGGCCCGGCCGACATCCCGGACCCGGACCAGCGCGCGAGCTACTTCCCGAACTACGCCTCCGACGTCACGTGGTCGACGCCCGTCGCCGGCTGGACGTCGGTGCGGCTGCACGACCCGGTCACCGGCGAGCGCGTGACCGAACCCGGCCACCCCGGCGAGCTGCGCATCGCCGGGCCGACGGTGTTCGCCGGCTACCTCACCTCGGTGGGCGAGCCCCTGGACACCTCGTCGTTCGACGAGGACGGGCACTTCCGCACCGGTGACGTCTTCGAGATCGCCGGCGACCGCGACCGGTTCCTGAAGTACGTGGACCGGATGAAGGACCTGGTCATCCGCGGCGGCATGAACATCTCGCCCGCCGAGGTCGAAGGTCTGCTGGCCGGGCACCCGGACGTCGCCGACGTCGGGGTCGTCGGCGTCCCGGACGAGGTCATGGGGGAGCGGGTGTGCGCGGTCGTCGTGCCGGGCGCGCGGAAGCCGTCGCTCGAGGAGCTGGTCGCGTACCTGCGCGAGAAGAAGGTGGCCGCGTTCAAGCTGCCCGAACGGCTCGAGTACGCGGACGCCTTGCCCCGCAACCCGGTGGGGAAGATCCTGAAGCGGCAGCTGCGGGAGAGTCTGGAGTGAGGCCATGACGGTGTTCGTGCTGGGCGGGGCGCAGACCGACTTCGCGCGCAACTACGCCAAGGAGGGGCGCGGGATCCTCGAGCTGTTCGCCGAGGTCGTGCCCGCCGCCCTCGCGGACGCCGGGGTATCGGCCGACGACGTCGAGGTCGCGCACGTCGGGAACCTCGCGGCGGAACTGTTCACCGGCCAGGCCCAGCTCGGCGGGTTGCTGGTGGCCGCGGTCCCGGAACTCGACGGCGTGCCGAGCACCCGGCACGAAGCCGCGTGCGCGTCCGGCAGCACCGCCGTCCTCGCCGCCTGCGCGGACATCGAAGCGGGCCGCTACGACCTGGCGCTGGTCGTCGGCGTCGAGCTGATGCGGAACGTCGACGGGCAGCGCGCGGCCGAGCACCTCGGCTCCGCCGCGTGGGCCGGGCATGAGGCCGTCGGCGCGAAGTTCCCGTGGCCCGCGTTGTTCGCCGAGGTCGCTTCCGCGTACGACGAGCGGTACGGCCTCGATCCCGGCCACCTCGGGCAGTTCGCCTCGCACGCTTTCGCCCGCGCGGCGCGGAATCCGCTCGCCCAGGCCCGCGACTGGCGCTTCCCGGAGGGCGCCTTCGGGGCCGACGACGAGCTGAACCCGCTGATCGAAGGCAGCCTGCGGAAACAGGACTGCGGCCGGATCACCGACGGGGCCGCCGCGGTCCTGCTGGCCTCGCCGTCGTTCGCCGACCGGCTCGGCGGCGGCTTCCCGCGCATCGCGGGCTTCGGGCACCGCACGTCCCACCTCGGCCTCGCCGAGAAGATCGCTTCCGACGGCGAGTACCTGTTCCCGCACCTGCGCGGCGCGGTCGTCGACGCCTACGAGCGCGCGGGCGTGCCGGGGCCGGACGCGCTCGACGTCGTCGAGCTGCACGACTGCTTCACGATCACCGGGCTGGTCGCGCTGGAACACCTCGGCGCCGCACCGCCCGGCGACGGCGGCCGGTTCATCGCCGACGGCGGGCTCGACGCGGCCGGGATCAACCCCGGCGGCGGCCTGATCGGGCTCGGCCACCCGGTCGGCGCGACCGGCGTCCGGATGCTGCGCGACGCCGCCCGGCAGGTGACCGGGACGGCGGGCGAAACGCAGGTCGAGGGCGCGCGGACGGCGTTGACGCTCAACGTCGGCGGCTCGTTCACCACCGTGGTGACCATGATCGTGCAGGCGCTCGCATGAGGCTTTCGGTGTCGCTGGGGCTCTGGCAGGACCGCCCGCCGGAGGAGGCGCTGGAAACCGCGCGCGCCGCCGAGGCCGCCGGCTACCCGGAGCTGTGGATCGGCGAGATGGCGACGTGGGACGCCTTCGCGCTGGGCACCGCGATCGGCGCGGCGACCTCGCGGATCTCGCTGACGTTCGGGCCACTGGCCGTGACCGTGCGGGACCCGGCGACGATCGCGATGGGCGTCGCGTCGGTCGCGGCCTTGACCGGCCGGACCACTGGCGTCGCGCTGGGCACGTCCAGCGACGTCGTCGTGCGCGGCTGGCACGGCCGGTCCCGCGCGCGGGCCGTGACGGCGTTGGCGGAATCGGCGCTCGCCGTCCGGCAGCTGCTCGACGGTGAGAAGTCCACAGTGGACGGAACGGTCGTCGGCTCGCGGGGCTACCGGTTGCGGCTGACCGCACCGAAGTCGCCGCTGACGATCGCCGCGTTCGGCCCGCGCGCCCTGGACGTGGCCGCGCGGCACGCCGACCGGATGGTGGTCAACCTGGTCAGTCCCGCCGCCGCGGCCTCGTTGGTGCGCGGGCTGCGGGAGGCGGCTTCGCGGGCGGAGGTCGCGCCGCCGCCGGTCGCCGCGTGGGTGGTCGGCGCGGTGGATCCGGGCCCCGCGGAGATCGAGCAGCTGCGCCGCGGCGTCGTCGGGTACCTGGCGGCGCCCGGGTACGGCGAAATGTTCCGCGCGGCCGGGTTCGGCGACCTGGTGGACTTCGCGCGCACCCGCCCGCACCCGCGTGAGCTGCTGGCCGCGGTGCCGGTCGAGGCGATCGCGACGGTGGGTCTGCTGGGCTCGCGCGCGGACGTCGCCGCGAAGGCCCGGGAGTACGCGGAAGCCGGGATCGACGAGCTGGCGATCGTCCCCGCGACCGGCGACGACGATCCCGGTGGCGCGAAAACCCTGGAAGCGTGTCGATCCGCCGTCGGCCCGTTCGACGCGTAGGCATGACTGAACCCACGAAGACCACGAACCTCGACCGGAACGGGGCCCCGGCGCTGCCGTGGAGCCGGGCCCGCGACCTCCTCGCGACGCAGACCCCGAAGGAGGACCTGACGTTCTTCGTCGGGACCGTCCGCCCCGACGGCCGGCCGCACGCCGCCGGCGTCGGCGCGATCTGGGTCGACGACGCCCTCTACTTCGTCAGCGGGGACGGCACGCGCCGGGCCCGCAACCTGGCGGCGAACCCGGCGTGCAGCGTCTCGGTGCGCTTGAAGGGGCTCGACCTCACCCTGGAGGGCGAGGCCGAGCGGATTTCCGATCCCGCCACGCTCGAGCGCGTGGCGGCCGTCTACCGCGAGGGCGGCTGGCCCGCGACGGTGTACGAAGGCGGGTTCACCGCGTCCTTCATGGCGCCGAGCGCCGGACCCGCGCCGTGGTTCCTGTACCGGCTCGTGCCCACCCGGGCGATCGGCGTCGCCTGCGCCGAGCCCTACGGCGCGTCCCGCTGGGACTTCACCCGCTGACGGCCGCCGCGACGAGCGCGCCGATGTGCCGCATGCCGTCGGCGTTGGGGTGCAGCGGCGCCGCGACGGCGGTCGGGATCACGCTTTCGAACCACTTGACGCCGGGCAGCTTGCAGACGTCGTGCCCGATCGACGCCGTCCGGACGTCGACGTACCGCGCGCCGTGCGCGGCGGCCTGCCGGGCGAGGGCGGCGTTCGTCTTGTCGATGCTGCCCTGGATGTAGTTCGCGTCGCGCGGGGTCAGCGGCGCGACCGGCCAGCACCCGTTGTGCGGCAGGTAGGTGCCGTAGCCGGCGACGAAGACGCCGGCGTTCGGCGCCTTCGCGTGGATCGCGTCCAGCAGCGCGCCCCACGTCGGTTCGAAGGCGGCGATCTTCTCGGCCAGCTGGTCGTGGCCGCCGGCGGTGTAGCGGTCGACGCAGTCCGGGTTGATGCCGGGCAGCAGGTTGATGCAACTGGTGGCGGCGCCGACCAGGCCGACGTCGTTGCCGCCGATGGTCACCGTGACGGTCTCGGTGGTCGAGCCGAGCGCGTCGAGCTGCGGCGGAACCGCGCCGGCTTCCGTCTGTTGCGGCGCGTACATGTCCGCGGTCGTCGCGCCGGAGCACGTGACGTCCTTCAGCGGGACGCCGAGCTGCTTCGCGGCGACGTGCGGATAGTCCGCGAGGGATCGCAGGCAGCCGGGGGACGAGAGGTCCGGGGGCGGGATCAGCGGGCCGGCCGCCGCCGAGTCCCCCAGTGCGACGTACTCGCCGGCGGTGCTCGCGGCCGCCGTTCCCGCTGTCGCCGCCAAAGCCGCGACCATGATCGTGACGAACGCCGTTGTCCTCACTCGCACGCCGTCCTCCTTGACGTAGTTGGCTTCCGTGACACCATCGGCACCGAGGGTGGCCGGATTGACTGGGAATCCGGGCAGAGAACGAGGGGATCGGCTGTGACGGAGCACAAAACCGGCGGCGAGCTGACCCTCGGCGGGCTGCGCGTCCACGAGCGGCTGACCCGGGAGGAGCCGGAGCTGATCGCGCGGGTGCTGACGCGCATCCAGGAGCAGGTCGCCGACTACCGGCGGCTCCCGGTCGAGGAGCTGGCCGGCGACATCGCGCGGATCACGCGGCAGGCGGTGCGCGCGTTCGCCCGGAGCCTGCGCGAGGACCGGCAGCTCAACGACGCCGAGCTGCGGCAGATCGGCGCGTCGGCGGTGCGCCGGGCCGAAGAGGGCTTCCCGCTGGAGGCCGTGCTGACCGCGTACCACGTCGGCGCGCGAGAGATCTTCGCCGTCGGCTCGGCGGAGTCGGGCAGCGCGGACGTCGCGGACCTCCTCGAGGTCGCCGACCGGGTGCTCGCGTTCGTCGGCACCATCACCGGCGCCGTCACGCGGGGCTACCTGGAGGAGCTGCGCACGAAGGTCGGCCAGGAGCACACCGCCCGCCGGACGCTGCTGTCGGTGCTGGTGGACGGCGGCCCGGTCGACGGCGTCGCCCGCAGCGCCGGCATCACGCTGCCGGCGCGGTACCTGGTGCTGAGCGTCGAGCTGGGGCCGCACGCCGACGAGGCGTCCCCCGGCGTCGACGCGGGGATCGCGGTCCGCCGCAAGCTGCGGCGGTTCCTGGCGGCGTTCGAGCAGTCCTGCGGCGAGGGCGTCCTGGCGTCGCTGGACGGGCCGGGCGGGCTGGTGCTGCTGCCGCTGGCCGGCCGGCTGGCCGACGTGGCGGAGTGGCGTCCGGTGGTGGACACGGCCGGCCGCGCGGCGGGGGTCGACGTGCTGGCCGCGGCCGAGACGGCGGCGCCGTCCGAGGTCAGGCTCGTGGCCGCGCGGACGGGTGAGGTCCTGGAGGTGCTGCGCTGGTTCGGGCGGCCGCCGGGGCTGTACCGGCTGGACGACGTGCTGGTGGAGTACCAGCTGACCCGCCCGGGCGAGGCCCGCGACCGGCTCGCGGCGGTACTGGCACCGCTGGACGCGCACCCGGAGCTGATCGAGACGGTGTCGGCGTACCTGGAGCTGGACACGAACCGCCGCCGCACGGCGGCCCGCCTGCACGTCCACCCGAACACGGTCGACTACCGGCTGCGGAGGGTGCGGGATTTGACGGGGATCGACCCGCTGCACCCGGCGGGGTTGCCGCGGATCATCGCCGCGTTGGCGGCGCGACGGGCTTCGGAACCGCGGCGGGGGTGAGGGCTTTGCGGCCTCGGGGGGGCCTCCCGCGGGTCATCGCGGCTTGGGGGCTGGTCGGGGTGAGGGCTCGCGGCCTCGGGCTGGGCGCATCTCGGCTCGGCGGCTTGGCGCCCGTGACCGGGGCCGGCCTCGGCGGGCCTCCCGATCCCGCCGAGGCCGGCCGCCCCGCCGCCGCTGAGGGCCGCGAGAAAGCCCGTCAACCCACCGGACTCACCGTTCGCGGCGCTTCGACCGCGGCCGGTCGGCGAGGCGCGGGCACCCGAACCGGCACCCGCGGCCGTGCGCGAGCGAGCAACCCCACCACGACAGCCGCGCCCAGCACGCCCGCCGTCAGCGCCGATGCCGTGTCGAACCGCAGCTCTCCCGCCCGGCCGAGCACGAACCCCGAGTCCAGCGCCCACGCCACCACCGCGACCCCGATCGCGGCGGTGACCGAGCTCCACACCACCGTCAGCAGCACCACCGGCACGAGCGTGACCAGCGCGTACCACGGCTGGCGCGTCGCACCGGCGACGTCCGCCAGCACCACCGCGACCACCGCCGCCACGCAGCCGAACGGGAACCCGAAGCCACCACTCATGCCGTCCAGCGAAGCCGCCGGGAACCGCACGAGCGTGGTCCAGGACACATTCCCTACGCCCGGGCCCCCGGATCTTGACGCGCTATTGACCCGTCACGCGCCCGATCGCGTCGACCAGCGTCGGCCACACCGCGCGCGGCAGGTTGTGCCCCATTCCCGGGATCACCACCAGCTCCGCGCCGGGGATCGCCTCCGCCGTCGCCTTGCCGCCGCTGACGTTGATCAGCGGGTCGGCGTCGCCGTGCACGACCAGCGCCGGCAGCCGCACCGAGCGCAGCCCGGACGTGCGGTCGCCCGACGCCACCACCGCCGCCGCGTGGCGCAGCGTGCCCACCGGGTGGCGGGCGCGGTCGTAGTGCAGGGCCGCCTTGGCCAGCAGGAACGCCTCGTCGTCCGGGTAGCCGGGGGAGCCGAGCCGCCGGTAGCCCTCGACGCTGTCGGCGATCGCCTGCTCGCGGGTGGACGCCGGCGGGCGCGCCAGCAGCCCCAGCGCCCACGGCTCGGCCTGCCCGACCGACGGGTCGCCGGTGGTCGACATGATCGACGTGACCGACAGCAGCCGGTCCGGGTGGTCGATCGCCAGCTGCTGCACGATCATCCCGCCCATCGACGCCCCCACGACGTGGGCCCGCGCGATGCCGAGCGCGTCGAACAGCCCGACGGCGTCGTCGGCCAGGTCCGAGAGCAGGTACGGCGCCGTCGCCAGGTCGCCGGCGGCCAGCGCGGCCAGGTCCGGGGCGGGCAGGTGGTCGAGCCACGTCGAGAGCCCGACGTCCCGGTTGTCGTAGCGGACCACGAAGAACCCGCGCCCGGCGAGCAGCTCGCAGAAGCCGTCCTCCCAGGTGATCATCTGGGCGCCGAGACCCATCACCAGCACCAGCGGCGGATCGCCCGGATCGCCGAAGGTGTCGTATTCGAGCTCGAGACCGTTGGCCTGTGCGCGTGCCATGTCCCGATCCTGCCGTACCCCCGCGGCGCTGGCACCGGTCCCACCCGTGCGGTTACCGTTACCTCCCATGCCGACCTCATCCTCGGGTACGGGCCAGCGCCCCCGGTCGCGGGCCGCGGCGGGACTGCCGGCGCTCACGGCCGACCGGATCATCGACGCCGCGACGGCCCTGACCGCCGAACGCGGCCTCGACAACTGGACGCTGCGGGAGCTCGCGCGTGCGGTCGAGGCCTATCCCGCGGTGATCTACCACCACGTCGGCGACCGGGACGCGGTGGTCAACGCCGTCGTCGACCGGGTGGTCGGCCTGCTGGAGCTGCCCGCCGACGACCTGCCGTGGCAGGCCTGGTTCACCGCGCTGCTGGCTTCGCTGCGGGAGCTGCTGCGCACGTACCCGGGCTGCGCGCGGCGGCTCGCGCTGTTCGGGCCGTCGGTGCAGGCGGCCACGCGCAGCATCGACGCCGGCGTCGGCGTGCTGCTGAGGGCGGGCTTCGGCCGCGAAAGCGTGCTGGCGTACAACCTGCTGCTGATGACCGCGTGCCAGTTCGTCGCGATGGAGGACGACCGCGACGGCGCGCTCGCGCTGCGGATCGACAACACCGAGGAGTACGCGACCTACCGCGAGCGGGCCGACCTGCCGGGGATGGCCGAGCTCGGCGCGGCGATGCACGACCTGATGGGCGATCCCGACCTCGCGGCGGGCTACTACGCGCAGCTGTACGACTACGCGGTCGGCCGGTGCCTCGACGGGCTCGCCTGCCGCCTCGCCGAGCTGGGCGGATCGGGGTTGACAGCGACTTGACAGCGCTCCGGCGTACCGTGGACGTGCGTCGGCGGTTCGCCCGCCGACCCGGAGCCCCTGGCGCCCTCCTCCCCCTCGTGGCGCCGGGGGCTTCGGTCTATTCCGGACCGTTTCGCTGCGCCGGTTCCGCCTGGATCGCCGGGAAGATCTCGCCGACGAGCGTGACGAGCGATTTGGACAGCAGCAGGTGTACCTGGGCGCGGGTCAGCGATCCGCGCACGAGCCATTCCCGGCCGGCGGACTTCACCATCCCGCCGAACGCGCGCACGAGCGCGTTGAGTTCCGGGCCGTGCTCGCTCGCGCTGGACAGGCCGACGGCTTCGAGCACGCGGTCGGCGGATTCGCGGTCGGCCTCTTCGAGGATGCGTTCGACTTCGAGGTCGCGCCCGATGCCTTCCGGCGCGATCGCGGCGAGCCACATCCGCTCCTGGCTGGTGACCATGTCGAGGAACCACTCGATGGCGACGTCGGCACGCAGTTCGAGCGGCCCGTCGGGCAGGATTTCCACGGCCAGCCGCGGCACGGTCAGCGCGCGGCGGATGATTTCCAGGTACAGCTCGCGTTTCGTGCCGAAGTAGTGGTTGATCAACCCCCGCGCGACACCGGCGGCCGCGGCGATGTCCGAAGTGGACACTTCGGAGTAGGGGCGTTCACCGAACAGCCGCGCCGCGCAAGCGTAGATCTGTTCCTTCCGTTCGTCCGGTTCCAGTCTTCGCCATCTCGGCGCCGGCTCGGTGTTCATGGTCTTATCGTCGCACGCGAGGTGGGGCGGGGCAGGGCAATGGGCACGATGTCGGACCCGATGGCACGATCGGGGCACGCTCAGTCCGGCAGCGTGATCGGCGCGAGGTCGTCGAACAGGTCCCCCGGCCCCGGGTTCACCGGATCGGTTGCCCCGCCGAAGTGGTGCAGCACGCCCCACACCGCGTTCAGTGCCGTCTGGACCGCGCCCTCCGCCCAGCCCGCCGTCCACGACACGTCGTCGCCCGCCAGGAACAGCCCGCGGTGCCGCTCCTCCAAAGCGTCCTGCATGAAGTGCGTGAACAGCCGGTGCTGGTAGCGGTAGTGCCCGGGCAGGTTCGCCTTGAACGCGCCCATGAAGTGCGGCTCCGCCTCCCACGACACCGTCACCGGGTCGCCGATGATGTGGCGCCGGACGTCCACCCCCGGGTAGATCTCGCGCAGCGAGCCCAGCATCACCTCGACGCGCTCGCCCACCGACAGCGGCAGCCACTTCAGCGAGTCGTCGGCCCACGTGTACGACAGGCAGATCACCGCCGGTGAGTCGGGCGAAGAGCCCAGCAGGTATGTCCCGCGCGGCATGCGGTCGGTGAGCGTCATGCTCATCGTGTCGCGGCCGGTCGCCGGGTCGGGGTCGAGCCAGAACGGCCGGTCCACCGGCACGAACACCTTCGACGACTCCATGTAGTGCGTGCGCTCGATCGCCGTCCAGTGGTCGATCGGGAACAGGGCTTCGTCGCATTCGATCTTGGACAGCAGCATCCAGCTCTGCGCCGTGAACACCGCCGCCGGGTACGTCCGGATGTGCCCGGCCGCGTCGGTCACCGTGATGTTGTTCGGCGCCGTCCGGTGCAGCCGCGTGACGCCCGGGCGTGGTCCGCCTTCGTGCAGCGACGCCAACGACGTTCCGGCGGGCCAGAAAGCCATGCCGGCCGGCGCGTGTTCCCACAGCCGCAACGGCAGCTGCCTGCTGCCGCCGACGATGCTGCGGTGCTCGTCGTCGGCTCCGGTGTAGACGACGCGCAGGATCTCCAGGATGGAGTTGGGGAAGTCGGTGTCCCAGCCACCGGTGCCGAAGCCGACCTGGCCGAAGATCTCGCGGTGGCGGAAGGAGGCGAACGCGGGGGAGTCGCAGAGGAAGCCGTAGAACGTCTGGTTGTCCAGCCGCGGGACGAGCTCGTTCCACAGCCGCTTGATCGTCTTCGCGTCGCGGTCGCGGATCGCCGTCTGCATTTCGGCGAACGACGCGTGCTCGGCCAGCGTCCGGTCCCACGCCGCGGCGACGTCGCGGAACACCGCGGGCAGGTCCTCGGGCGTGCGCGCGTAGTGGCTCTGTCCCTTGAGGTCGACGACGGTGCTCGGCGTCCCCGGCGCCAGCGGGTTCGGGAACGGCGTCGTTTCGAGGCCGACCTTGTCGATGTAGTGGAACAACGCGGTCGACGCGGGCGGGAAGCGCATCGCGCCCATCTCGGCGACGACGTCGTCCGGGCAGCCGGGGAACCGCACCGTGCGCAGCCGGCCGCCGATCTCCGCGATTTCGTGGACCACCGGCCGCAGACCCAGCTTCATCAGCTCGTACGCGGTGACGATCCCGGACAGGCCGCCGCCGATCACGGCGACCTCGGTGCCGTACCGCTCGGCCGGGATCGCGCCCAGGCCGGCCGGGTGGGCGAGGTAGTCGTCGTAGGCGAACGGGAAGTCGGGGCCGAACATGGTGATCGGGCGGCCCGCCGGTTCGTCGTGGTGGATCGCGGTCGGGACGGCGGAGGTCATGCGGTGGTTCCTCGGTACAGTTCGGGCCGCCGGTCGGCCAGGTGGGTGTTCTCCAGCCGGGACGCGGCGAGCGCTTCCCGGGTCACGTCGGCGGTGATCAGCGCCGGGCCGGAGCCGGCGCGGGTGAGCACTTCGCCGGTCGGGGCCACGATGCAGGAGCGGCCGCAGTAGGTCAGCTCCTGTTCGACGTCACAACGGTTGGCGTAGGCAACGAACAGCTGGCTTTCGTAGGCCCGCGCCGGCACCAGCGTGTCCGCGACCAGCTCGTACGGGCTCATCAACGCGGTCGGCACGACCAGCAGCTCGGTGCCGGCCAGCGCGTGCGCGCGGACCAGCTCGGGGAACTCGACGTCGTAGCAGATCAGCAGCCCGACCCGGACCCCGCCGACGTCGGCCTGCACCACCGGCTCGTCGCCCGGGGTGAACCACTTCTTGTCGAGGTCGCCGAACAGGTGCGTCTTGCGGTAGTTCGCGAGCCGCCGGCCGGTGGCGTCGATCAGCTGGACGCTGTTGTACACAGCGGAACCGTCGGTCTCCGGGTAGCCGTAAACGAGCGCGGCACCGGTTTTCCTCGCCAGCGCGGCCATCCGGGTCGCGGTGGGTCCATCGGCGGGTTCGGCGAGTTCGTGCGTGCGCGCGCCGATGTGGTAGCCGGTCGTGCCCAGCTCCGCGGTGACGACGAGGTCGGCGTCGAGCCGGGGCAGGTCGGCGAGCGGGCCCTGGTGGATCGCGACCCTCATGCCAGCCTCGACCGCCGGATGCCGTAGCCGAAGTAGATCAGCAGGCCCAGTGCCATCCAGCCGCCGAAGACGACCCAGGTGGCGCCGTCGAGGCTGACCATCATGTAGCCGCAGCAGAGCACACCGAGGAGCGGCGTCACCGGCGAGAACGGCACGCGGAACGAGCGCGGCCGGCCGGGCCGGCGCCGCCGCAGCAGCAGGACGGCGATGTTGACCAGCAGGAACGCGAACAGCGTCCCGATGCTGGTGGCGTCGGCGAGCTTGCCCAGCGGGATGAAGGCGGCCAGGACGGCGACGAAGGCCGACACGACGAGCGTGTTGATCCGCGGCGAGCCGGACTTTGCGTCCACTTTGGACAAGGACCTCGGCACGAGGCCGTCGCGGGACATCGCGAACAGGATGCGCGTCTGTCCGTAGAGGACGGTCAGCACGACGCTGGAGATCGCCACGATCGCGCCGACGGCGAGCAGCCCGGCCCAGAAGGGATTGCCCGAGACGACGCTCAGCACGTGCGACAGCGCGGCTTCCTGGCCGTCGAACTGCTGCCACGGCAGGGCGCCGACGGCGGCCACGGCGACGAGGCAGTAGAGCACGGTGACGATGCCGAGCGAGAGCAGGATCGCCCGCGGCAGGTCACGCTGCGGGTTCTTCGCCTCCTCGCCCGCGGTCGACGCCGCGTCGAACCCGATGTAGGAGAAGAACAGCTTGGCGCCGCCCGCGCTCACCCCGGCCAGGCCGAGCGGCAGGAAGGGCGTGAAGTTCTTCGCCCGCACGGCGGTGAACGCGATCGCGCAGAACAGCACCAGCGTGCCGATCTTCACCGCGACCATGACGGCGTTGGCCCGCGCGCTCTCCTTCGCGCCGGACAGCAGCAGGACCATCGCCAGGACCACGACGACGATCGCGGGCACGTTGACCACTCCGCCCGAGCCCGGCGGCCGGCTCAGCGCGTCCGGGATGGCGAAGCCGAAGGCCAGCCGCAACAGCTCGTTGAGGTACTGCCCCCACCCGACGGCGACCGACGCCACCGAGACGCCGTATTCGAGGACCAGGCACCAGCCGCAGACCCAGGCGACCAGCTCGCCGAGCGTGGCGTACGCGTAGGAGTAGGACGAACCGGACAGCGGGATCATGCCGGCGAGCTCGGCGTAGGAGAGCGCGGAGAACAGCGCGGTGACCCCGGCGAGCACGAACGACAGCACCACCGCCGGCCCGGCCACCGGGACGGCTTCGCCCAGCACCACGAAGATGCCGCTGCCCAGCGTCGCGCCGATGCTCAGCGTGGTGAGCTGCCCGAGCCCGAGCGACCGCTTCAACGTGCCGTGCTCACTTTCGGCGACCAGATCGGCGACCGGTTTCCGCCGCACCGTCGCGGCCCGCAGATTCATGCCGACGACGGTATCGGCCGTCTTGAGCGCACAAAACAGGACAACGTTGCGCGTACAGATGAATCACAGGTGATTCATTGCACAAGCCGAACGAATCATGGCGAATCGTTCCGTCGGCTACTCGGCGGCCGGGAGCAGCAGCGTGAACGTCGGTGGCGCCGGCTTGCTCAGCCGCAGCCGGCCGCCCTCGGCTTCGGCGAGGCTGCGGGCCAGGCGCAGCCCGATCCCGTTCCCGCTGGTCGCGGCCGCGAACGGGTCGGTCTCGCCGAGGTCGGGACCTTCGTCGGCGACGTCGATGGCGAGCGTGTCGCCGGCGTCGCGGGCCACCACCGTCACGGTGCCCCGCCCGTGCGTCACCGCGTTGTCCAGCAGCACGCCGAGCACCTGCCGGACGGCCGCGGCCGCCACCCGGGCCGGCGGCGGGTCCTGCCGGACGATCCGCAGCGCCCGCCCGCGCGGTGCCAGCAGGGCGTCGCCGGACTGCCGGAGTTCGTCGAGGAGGGCGTCGAGGTCGAGTTCCGCCCGGGGCGCCCGGCGCTCGCGGCCCAGTGCCAGCAGGTCGTCGATCGTGCGCTCCAGCCGGTCGGCGGACGCGATCCCGGCGCGGATCGCCGCGTACGGGTCGGCGGCCGGCGTCTGCAAGGCGGCTTCGAGTTGCAGGCGCAACCCGGTCAGCGGGGTCCGCAGCTGGTGCGACGCCTCCGCGGAGAACGCGCGCTCGCGCTCGAGGGTCTCGCCGATCCGGGCGGCCGTGGAATCGAGCGCCTCGCCGACCTGGTCGATCTCGGCGATGCCCGCCCGCGGTGACCGGGCGGTGAAGTCGCCGTCGCCGAGGCGTTCGGCCGCGGCGGCGAGCTCCTCCATGGGCGTGACCAGCCGTTTGGTGGACCGGCGGGCCATCAGCCAGCTCAGCCCGGTCGTCGCGACCGCGAGCCCGGCCATGCCGAGCCAGGTCAGGATGATCCGCATCCGCAGGTCCGACATCGGCAGCGCGGCGCGGACGACGCCGGTCACCCGGGGCCCGCTGACCACCGGCACCGCCAGCGCCAGTTCGTCGCCTTCGCGGCCGAGGGCGACGTCCACCGTCGCCTTGGCTGCCTGCCGCTCGACCGGCCCGGCGACGGCGGGCCCGTGCCCGGCGAGCAGCCGCCCGTCCGGGGCGTAGATCGCGACTTCGCCGCCGGTTTCGTCGTCTTCCCGGTCGAGCGGGGGCACGGCAGGCTGCCGCCCGGCGTTCAGGTCTTCCGACACGGTGAGCGCGGTGGCGTCCGCGGCCCGCTCCAGGTCGCCCTTCACGTCGTCGTGGTAGTACTGCCACACCGCGAAGCCCAGCGGCAGCGCGAACAGCAGGGTGGCGACGAGTGCGGCCAGCACCGTCAGCGTGGTGATCCGGCGGCGCACGCCTCAGCCCTCGGCGAGGGTCCGCGTCGGATCCTCCAGCCGGTAGCCGTGGCCGCGCAGGGTGGCGATCCGGGGCACCTCGTCGCCGGGCCCGGCCGCCGACGCGAGCTTGCGGCGCACCGCCGCGATGTGCACGTCCAGGGTCTTCGTGGAGCCGTACCAGTGCGCGTCCCAGACCTCGGACATCAGCGTCTCGCGGCTGACGGCGATCCCGGGCTGCTCGGCCAGCCGCGCCAGCAGGTCGAACTCCTTCGCCCGCAGCACGACCTCGCGCCCGCCCAGGGTGGCGCGGCGGCCGGCGATGTCGACGGTCAGCCCGCCGACGGTCACCGGCGGCCGGGCCCCGGCCGGCGCGCCGCGGCGCAGGTGCGCGCGCACCCGGGCCAGCAGCTCGCCCAGCCGGATCGGCTTGGTGAGGTAGTCGTCGGCACCGGCGTCGAGGCCGACGACGACGTCCATCTCCTCCTGCCGGGCGGTGAGGATGACCAGCACGGTGGCGGGCAGGGCGGTCCGCAGGCGACGGCAGACCTCGACGCCGTCGAGGTCGGGCAGGCCGAGGTCGAGCAGCACGAGGTCGAATTCGCCGGCCTCGGCGGCCTGCAGGGCGCTGCGGCCGTCGCGGCGCCAGCACACCTGGTAACCGTGCAGTCGCAGGGTCGATTCGAGCACGCTGCCGATCGCCGCGTCGTCTTCCACCACCAGCAGGTTCGGCATGCGGGGAGCCTAACCAACGCGCCACCGGATGCCCGACGACTGTGGGCTATTCCGCCCGTGTCCCGAGGCCGATCTGCGATATCCGCAGCGAAGCCCCGGCGACGGCTTCGGTAAACGCAGCGACTTCGGCGGGGCCGAACCGGCTGCTGGGTCCGGTGACCGCGAGCGCCGCCAGCACGCGCCCGTCGCCGTCGTGCACGGGCGCGGCGACGCTGGACGCGCCCGCCTCCGGCTCGCCGTGGCTGACCGCCGCCCCCTCGGCACCGTCGAGCACGCGCCCGGCGGCCCCGAAGCCGAGCGGCAGCTCGTCGCCGACCCGCCCGACGTGCCGGATGGCCAGCGGTCCCTCCTGCTGCGCCACGCAGACCAGCACGGACGTGCTGCGGACGTAGAGGTTCACGGTCTCGCGGCATTCCCGGGCGAGGTCGCGCAGCACCTGCCGGACCGGCTCGGGCAGCTGCCACGCGGTGTTCGCCAGCTGGGCCCACCGGAGCATCCCGGGCCCCACGGTGATCCGCCCGTCCGGCCGGGTCCAGAGCAGGCCGCGCTGTTCGCAGGTGGCGACCAGCCGCAGCACGGTCGTCTTCGCCAGGCCGCTGGCGGTGGTGAGGTCCTTGACCGCCCAGGTCCGGCGGTGTTCGGTGAAGAGGGCGAGCAGGTCGAAGGCGCGGAGCACGCTTCGGACCGATCCGTCGTCGTTGTGGGTCATCGCGCGACCTCCCCAGTCCGCTAGACGGACCGAGTGTACCGCGGGGTGGACCGGTTCAGGCCACGTGTCGCTCGAACGCCGCAATGGTCTCGGCCAGCACCTCCGCTCCCGGCCGCGCCCACAGCCGCGCGTTGAAGACCTCCACCTCGATCGGCCCCGCGTACCCCGCCGCCTCCACCGCGGCGCGCAGGTGGCGGTGGTCGATCGGCCCGTCGCCCGGCAACGCGCGCCCCAGCAGCGGGTCCGGGAGCGGCACCAGCACGTCGCACACGTGGAACCCGGCGATCCGCCCGGCCGCCGCGGCGATCGACGCCTCGATCCGCGGGTCCCACCACACGTGGAACTCGTCGACGACCACCCCCACCTGCTCCGCCGGGTGCTCGGCGGCGATCGCCAGCGCCTGGTCCACAGTGGACAGCACCGACCGGTCCGCGCACTGCATCGGGTGCAGCGGCTCCAGGCCGAGCCGCACGCCGCGTTCCCCGGCGTACGGTGCCAGCTCGCCCACGGCGTCCGCGACCCGCTGCCGGGACGCGGCGAGGTCGTTGCCCGCGATCCCGCCCACGACCAGCACGAGCACCTCGGCGCCCAGCGCGGCCGCCTCGTCGATCGCCTCGCGGGTCCGCGCCACACCGTCCACAGGGGACCCTTCCGGCGTCACGCCGGTGAAGAACCCGCCGCGGCACAACGACGACACGCGCACCCCGTGCGCCTTCAGCAGGCGCGCGGCCTCGTCGACGCCGGTTTCGGCGACCTTGTCCCGCCAGAGCCCGATCCAGCCGACGCCGGCCGCGGCGCAGCCCGCCACCGCCTCCGGCAGCGACCAGGCCTTGGTGGTGATCTGGTTGAGGCTGAACCGCGGGTCCATCACGCCACCCCCGCCACCCGCAGCAGCGGCCGCATCCGGGCGACGGCCAGGTCGGGGTCGGCGAGCACGCCCGCCGCGTCGGCCAGCCGCAACAGCGTGGCCAGGTGGGTGATCGTGCGCGCCGACTCGCTGCCGGCGAGCATCCGGAAGTGCTCCTGATGGCCGTTCAGGTACGCCAGGAAGACGACGCCGGTCTTGTAGTGCCGGGTCGGGGCGCGGAAGATCTCGCGCGCCAGCGGCACGGTCGGGTCGAGCAGGGCGGCGAACCCGGCGCGGTCGCCGTCGTCCAGGCGGCGCAGCGCGGCCGCGGCCACCGGGGCGATCGGGTCGAAGATCCCCAGCAGGGCCTCGCTGTGGCCCTGCTCGTCGCCCGCGATGAGCCGCGGGTAGTGGAAGTCGTCGCCGGTGTAGCAGGCGACGCCGGCCGGCAGCGCGCGCCGGAACTCGGTCTCGACTTCCGCGTCCAGCACCGAGACCTTGACCCCGGCGACCGTGCCCGCGTGCTCGGCGCAGAGCGCGGCCAGCTCCCGGGCCGCCGCGCGGACGTCGTGGTGGCCCCAGTAGCCGGCCAGCGCCGGGTCGAACTGCTCGCCCAGCCAGTGCAGCAGGACCGGGCCGCTCGCCCCGGACAGCACCTTGCCGTAGGCCGCGTGGTAGTCGTCCGGGCCCTTCGCCGCCGCGGCCAGCGCCCGGCTCGCCATGACGACCGGGACCGCGCCCGCACCGCCCACCAGGTCCAGCTGCGCGCGCCAGGCGTCCACAATGGACGACGGCGTGGCCGGGCCGGGAGGCAGCTGGTCGGTGCCGACGCCCGCGCACCACCGGCGGCCGGCGGCGATCGCCCCGGTGCGCGTCACGAGTTCCCGGGTGGCCGGCCAGTCGAGGCCCATGCCGCGCTGCGCGGTGTCCATCGCCTCCGCGACGCCAAGCCCGCACGCCCAGAGGTGCTCGCGGAACGCCAGGGTGGTGTCCCAGTCGAGCACGTCGGGTTCGTCGGCGAGCGCGTCCACGACGACGTGCGCGGCGGCGTAGGCGATCCGCGACGACGGTGGGGTGCCCGGCGGCCCGGGCCGCGGCGGGCCGGACGGCGACCAGTTCACGAGCCCGCCGCCGGGAACCGGGAGCACGAGCATCGGCTGACCTCCGCAGTCTCGGAAAGCGCTTTCTCGAATCCACGGTAGGGCCTGCGCCGAAAGGCGACAAGGCCCGGCCGGGGGTCAGCGCCTGGGGCGCGCGGTGCTGTCCCGCAGGACGACTTCGCCGGAGAGCCGGACGGTCCGGGGCCGGCTGCCCGCGGACCCCTTGACCGCCAGGTCCATCGCCCGCTCGCCGAGCTCCTCCAGTGGCAGCCGGACTGTGGTCAGCGCCGGGGCGAGGTCCCGGACCACCGGGATGTCGTCGAAACCGGCGACCGAGACGTCCCCGGGCACGGACAGGCCTTCCTCCCGCAACGCCGTCATCGCGCCGATCGCCATCACGTCGGTGACGGCGAAGAGGCAGGTCGGCAGCTTGCGCTTGCGGCCGGCGAGCAGCCGCTTCGTCGCCTCGTAGCCGCCGTCGCGGGTGAACGCGCCCTCGATGACGTCGTCTTCGCGCAGGGTGATGCCGTGCTCGGCGAGCGCGTCGGTGAACCCGGCCAGCCGGTCGATGACGGTGCTCAGCTTCCGCGGCCCGGCCAGCACGGCGAACCGCTTGTGGCCGAGCCCGACGAGCGCCTTCGCCAGCTCGGCGGCGCCGCCCTTGTTGTCCGGCTGCACGGTGTCGATCTTGAGCCCGCGGTGCCTGCTGACCGCCGCGACCTGCCCGCCGCCGCGGCGGTAGGGCTCGAGCTCGGCGGCCATCGCGCGTTCCCAGGCGCGGTCCTCGAACGCCGAGCCGATGAGCAGGATCGCCGCGGCCCGCTGCGCGCGCAGCGTCGAGACGTAGGCGACCTCGCGGTCCGGGTCGCGGAAGGTGCCGGCCAGCATGACGAGCAGCCCGTTGTCGGTGGCGACCCGCATCACCCCGCCGGCGATCGCCGCGAAGTACGGGTCGCTGACGTCGTGGCAGATCACGCCGACCGTGCGGTGGGTGCCCCCGGCGAGCGCCTGCGCGTGCGCGTTCGGGGCGTAGGCCAGCTCGGCCGCGGCGGCGGAAACGCGCTCCCTCAGGTCGGCGCGGACGGACGCGGTGCCGTTGAGCACCCGCGACGCCGTCGCGAGCGAGACGTTCGCGCTGCGTGCCACGTCTTCGAGTGTCACGTGCGGCCGGGCCTTCATGGCTGGCTCCTCCAAGATCGGTCTCGAGTGTCTCGGCGTGCTCGGTCGGTGCAATCTACTGGGCGGGGGGTGGGCCGGGAGAAGCCGCTGGCCGGGGGACCTGACCCGTTCGAGTGAATTGCGCGGGAAGCTTCGCGGCCGCGGGTTTGTCGTAAACAAGGAGTACCTTCAAATGGTTTGTACGCCACTGCAGTTACGACCGCGAAAGGACCACGCATGCTGTTCGGTGACGAGCACGTCCGCCGCTACGAGGAGACCGACGGTGAGGTCGGCCACGACTGGAAGGACGGTGTCCCGACGCTCGTGCTCACCACGAAGGGCCGCAAGACCGGGCAGGACCGCAAGTTCGCCCTGATCTACCAGGAGGTCGACGGCAACCCGGTGATCGTGGCCTCCAAGGGCGGCGCGCCGAAGCACCCCGGCTGGTACCTCAACCTCGTCGAGAACCCCGAGGTCGGCGTGCAGGTGAAGGCGGACAAGTTCCGGGCCCGCGCCCGCACGGCCGAGGGCGAGGAACGCGCGAAGCTGTGGGAGAAGCTGGCCGCCGTCTGGCCGGACTACGACAACTACGCGAAGAAGACGGACCGCGAGATTCCTGTCGTGGTGCTCGAGCGACTGTGATCTGCGCCGCGTTCCGCGCGTGCTAGGGCCGATCCGGCCGGCCGTGGGCTACGAATGACACTCATGGACCGCTGGACCGCCCTGGACACCGAAGGTGAGCTGCTCACCCGACGCCAGATGATCGCCTACGGCCGGCGCTTCGCCCGCGCCGGCCGGGGCGCCTGGTACAGCTTCGCGATCGAGGTCGTCTGGCAGTTCCTCGCCCAGACGACCCGCTTCCGGGTGCGGGGTTCGCACCACATCCCGAAGACCGGCGGCGTGCTGGTGGCGTCCAACCACCTGTCGTTCGCCGACCCGACGACGCTGACGGCGTTCTGCCTCGCCGCCGGCCGCGTCCCGCGGTACCTGGCCAAGGCGTCGCTGTGGAACCTCCCGGTGGTCGGCCGCGTGATGCGCTCCGGGCGCCACATCCCGGTGTACCGCGGCGCGGCGACGGCCGCCGAGGCCTACCGCGACCTGGTCGCGTCCGTGCGGGCCGGCGAGTGCGTCGCGGTCTTCCCGGAAGGCACGTTCTCGAAGGACCCGGACGGCTGGCCGATGCGCGGCAAGACGGGCATCGTGCGCGCCGCGCTCGAGACCGGCGCGCCGGTGGTCCCGGTGGCCAACTGGGGCACCCACCACCTGCTGCCGTCGACGGCGTGGTTCCCGCGCGCGTTTCCCCGCAAGACCGTCGAGCTGGTCGCCGGGCCGCCGGTCGACCTGTCCGACCTGCGTGACCGGCCGCTCACCCGCGAGGTGCTGGAGGAGGCGACGGCCCGGATCATGGGCGAGGTGACGGCGCTGCTGGAGGAGATCCGCGGCGAGGAACGCCCCGCCGCGGCGTGAGGTCCGCGTCACCCCGCCCCGACCTGCCGGAAGGGGTAGTTTCGGCTCATGAGTGCACAACACTTTGATGTCGTGGTCCTGGGGGCCGGGGTCGGCGGCTACGTCGCGGCGATCCGCGCGTCGCAGCTGGGGCTGAGCGCCGCGGTGGTCGAGGAGAAGTACTGGGGCGGCGTCTGCCTGAACGTCGGGTGCATCCCGTCGAAGGCGCTGCTGCGCAACGCCGAGCTGGCGCACGTGGTGACGCAGGAGGCGAAGGCGTTCGGGATCTCGTCCGACAGCCCGATCCGGGTGGACTACACGGCCGCCTACGAGCGGAGCCGGAAGGTCGCCGACGGGCGCGTCAAGGGCGTGCACTTCCTGATGAAGAAGAACAAGATCACCGAGTTCGACGGGCACGGCACCTTCGTCGACGACCACACCCTCGAGGTGAACGGCTCGCGGATCACGTTCGACCACTGCATCATCGCCACGGGTGCCACCACGCGGCTGCTGCCCGGGACGTCGCGCAGCTCGCGGGTCGTCACCTACGAAGAGCAGATCCTCTCCAGTGAGCTGCCGTCGAGCATCGTGATCGCCGGCGCCGGTGCCATCGGCGTCGAATTCGCCTACGTGCTGCACAACTACGGCGTCGACGTCACGATCGTCGAGTTCCTCGACCGGATGGTGCCGCTGGAGGACGCCGAGGTTTCGGCCGAGCTCGCGCGACGGTACCGGAAGCTCGGGATCAAGGTGCTGACTTCGACCCGGGTGGAATCCATCGACGAGTCCGGCTCGTCGGTGCGGGTCACTGTTTCGTCGGAGAAGAACGGGAAGCAGGTCCTCGAGGCCGAGAAGGTGCTGCAGGCGATCGGGTTCCAGCCGCGGGTCGAGGGCTACGGGCTCGAGAAGACGGGGGTGGCGCTGACCGACCGCGGCGCCATCGCGATCGACGGCCGCGGGCGGACCAACGTGCCGCACATCTTCGCGATCGGTGACGTGACCGCGAAGCTGATGCTCGCCCATGCTTCCGAGTCCATGGGGGTGGTGGCCGCGGAGACCATCGCCGGGGTCGAGACCATGGAGCTCGACTTCCCGATGATCCCCCGGGCGACCTACTGCCAGCCGCAGATCGCCAGCTTCGGGTGGACCGAGGAGCAGGCCCGGGAGAAGGGCTTCGACGTGAAGGTGGCCAAGTTCCCCTTCACGGCCAACGGAAAGGCCCAGGGCCTCGGGGACGCCGGCGGTTTCGTGAAGCTGATCAGCGACGCGAAGTACGGCGAGCTGATCGGCGGGCACCTCATCGGGCCGGACGTCACGGAGCTGCTGCCGGAGCTGACGTTGGCCCAGCAGTGGGATTTGACGGTGCACGAGGTGTCGCGCAACGTCCACGCGCACCCGACGCTGGGCGAAGCGGTCAAGGAAGCGGTGCACGGCCTTGCCGGCCACATGATCAACATGTAGGGATGTCGAAGCGGAGCTCCGGCCGTTCCCAGCGGACCTTCGGCGGTCTCGGTGGGATCGTGCCGGTGCGCCGCGCCCCCATGCGGAGGTAGAACTCCAGCGCCGGCGGGTGTGCGACGACGCGGACGCTGTCCAGCCCGCGGGCTTGCGCTTCGCCTCGGATGTGGTCGACCAGCCGGCGGCCGACGCCCAGCCCCTGGGCGGCGTCGGCCACGAAGAGCAGGTCGAGTTCCGCGCCGGTGAGCGCGTAGAAGCCGAGCAGCTCCTCGCCGGACATCGCCACGAAAGTCGGATTGTCCGCGATGTAGGCCGGCGTGACCTCGTAGCCGTCCAGGATGGACGCGTACTCGCCTTGGTACGCCGAGGAAGCGTGCATCAGGGCGGTGAGCGCGCCGGCCTGGGCGGTCGTCGCGCGGCGGATCTCGGCCATGGGCGCAGCCTACGATGGCGCCATGACGGACCTCGACCGGCTCCGCGGCCTCCTGGTGCGCAACGAAGTCCTCGTCACGGTGCTGGACCGCGCGCGGGCCTGCGACCTGCCGCACTGGTACCTCACGGCGGGGTGCGTCGTGCAGACCGTGTGGAACGCCCTGACCGGGCGGGACGCCGGACACGGCATCGAGGACTACGACCTCTTCTACCACAATCCCGCCGATCCGAGCTGGGCGGCCGAAGACCGGGTCATCCGGATGGTCGCCGACGCGTGCCGCGACCTGCCCGTCGAGGTCGAAGTGCGCAACGAAGCCCGGGTGCACCTGTGGTACGAAGCCAAGTTCGGCGTTCCCTGCCCGCCCTTCGCGAGCACCGAGGCGGCGATCGACGCCTTTCCCGCCGTCTGCTCGTGCGTCGGGGTGCGGATCGGGCGGGACGGCTCCTGGCACCTCCACGCCCCGTACGGGCTCGACGACCTCTTCGGCCTCGTCGTCCGGCCCAACCCCGTGCTCGCGCCGCGGGAGGTCTTCGAACGCAAGGCCGCCCGCTGGAAAGCGCGCTGGCCCGAACTGACCGTCTTGACTTCAAGGTAACTCGAAGTATCAGACTGGCGGCATGAAAGCCGTTGCCTTCACCGAATTCGGTGGCCCCGAAGTGCTCCGCGTTCTCGACCTGCCCGAGCCGCACGCCGGGCCGGGGGAGGTTCGCGTGCGCGTGAAAGCCGCCGGGGTACAGCCCTTCGACGCCGCCGTCCGTGCCGGGTGGGAGCCGCCGCACCTTTCGCTCGGCTGGCCGCGCGTTCCCGGCAACGAGTTCGCCGGCGTCGTCGACGAAGGCGAGCTCGAGCCCGGTACCGAGGTGCTCGGCTTCACCGCCGTGCAAGCCGCCGCCGAGTACATCGTCGTCCCCGCCACCGACGTCACGCCGAAGCCGCCCGAAATGCCGTGGGACGTGGCCGGCGGGTTCACCGCCGGTACGCAGACCGCGTCGATCGCGCTGGAAGTGCTCCGCCTCCGGGAAGGCGAGACGCTGCTCGTCCACGCCGCCGCCGGATCCGTCGGCACCGCCGCCGTTCAGCTCGCGAAGCTCATGGGTGCCACCGTCGTCGGCACCGCGAGCGAGGCCAACCAGGACTACCTCCGCGAGCTGGGTGCCACACCCGTCGTCTACGGGCCGGGGTTGCGCGACCGCCTCGCGCCGCTGGGGATCGACGTCGTGCTCGACGGGGCCGGCGGGGAAGCGCTCGACGTTTCACTCGAACTGGTGAGGGACCGGACGCGGATCCTCACCCTCGTCGACCACGACCGGGCCGCGGATCTCGGCGTGCTCGTCTCGAAGTCCGGACGCTCTGCGGCGCGGCTCGCGGAGCTGGCCGCGCTCTATGCGAAAGGTGACTTGCGGTTCCACGTGCGCCGTGCGTACCCGTACACCGAGGCTGTGGCCGCGCACCGGGAAATCGAGACCGGGCACGGCCGGGGAAAAATCGTTCTCATGTTTCCCTGATCGTTCCAGCATGTGGGCAACCGGACCTTCCCG
Source organism: Amycolatopsis sp. NPDC049691 (assembly GCF_040675005.1). Lineage (NCBI taxonomy): Bacteria > Bacillati > Actinomycetota > Actinomycetes > Pseudonocardiales > Pseudonocardiaceae > Amycolatopsis > Amycolatopsis sp. NPDC049691. The sequence goes on along the minus strand of NZ_JBFANX010000025.1, from coordinate 32,733 downwards.
ACTTTGGTCGGTGGACCACCGCGCGGTCACTCCTTAGATTCTCCCCATTACACCCGGTTGGGTGTCATACGGCCGAGTGCCTTCAGGGAGAAATCGATGGTGAGATTCAGCCGGGTCGCCGCGCACGCGGTTCCGCTGACGGTCGGCGCGCTGCTGCTGACCACGGGGGTTTCCGCGGCGCAGCCGTCCACCGTGGACGCGGCGGCCGCGCGCACCGAGGCGGGCATCAACGCGCTGCAGGGCATCAAGAAGAGCCTGACCCCCGCCGAGCGCAAGCAATCGAGCCAGCTCGTCGTCGAGAAGCGGTTGCGGGCCGACCGTTCCCTGGCCGCGAAGCTGCCCGACTACCGCTCCGGCGTCGGCGTCAGCGCGGCCGGCACCGTCGCGGTCGACATCGCCGCGACCCGTGACGAGGCCGTCGCGAAGGCCGTCAGGGCCGCCGGCGGCACCGTCCGCTACGCCGCGGGTGGCGCCGTCCGCGCCGACCTGCCGCTGTCCGCCGTGGACGGGATCGCCGGCCGCGCCGACGTCGCCGAGGTCCGGCCCGCCGCGCAGGCGACCACCTGGAGCGAGCCGGGCAACCGGGACTTCCGCCAGGCGCTGGCCGCCGCGACCCAGGTGTCCGAAGGCGACAAGGCGCACGGCGCCGACACCGCCCGCACCACCTACGGCGTCAGCGGATCCGGGGTCAAGGTCTGCGTCCTCTCCGACGGCGTCGACTCGCTGGCGAAGTCCCAGAGCGCCGGTGAACTGCCCACTGTGGACGTCCTGTCCGGCCAGAAGGGCAGCGGCGACGAGGGCACCGCGATGCTGGAGATCATCCACGACCTCGCGCCGAACGCCGCCCTCGGCTTCGCCACCGCGTTCACCAGCGAGGCGAGCTTCGCCGCGAACATCCGCGCGCTGCGGACCACCGGCCACTGCACGATCATCGTCGACGACGTGTCCTACTTCGACGAGTCGCCGTTCCAGGACACGCAGGTCGCGCAGGCGGTCAACGACGTCACCGCGGCCGGCGTCCTGTACTTCTCCTCGGCGGGCAACTCGGGCAACGCGACCGACGGCACGAGCGGTTACTACGAGGGCGACTTCCGCGCGTCGTCGTCGAAGATCAGCGGCGTCACCGGCACCCCGCACGACTTCGACCCCAGCAGCACGACCCAGAACTTCGACGCGCTTTCGGCGGGCTCGCTCGGCCGCCCGGTGACGCTGTTCTGGTCCGACCCGTGGGGCAAGTCCGCCAACGACTACGACCTGTTCATCCTCAACTCCTCGGGCAGCGTCGTGGCCTCCAGCGAGAACGGCCAGTCCGGCGCGCAGAACCCGTACGAGATCGCTACGGTGCCTTCTTCGGGCTCCGGCTACAAGGTCGCGGTGGTCAAGTACAGCGGCGCCGACCGGTTCATCGCGCTGAACGTCATCCGCGGCCGGTTCGTGGCCTCGGGTTCGCTCAAGGCGTTCAGCACCAACGGTGTCACGAACGGCCACTCGGCGGCGGCCAACGCGTTCAGCGTGGCGGCGGCCCCGGCGGCGGGCGCGTTCACCCGGCCGCTGGAGACCGGTGACCCGGCCAACCCGGCCGGCCCGTACCCGGGCCAGTACACGGCGTCGAGCAAGTGGGAGCGCTTCTCCTCCGACGGCAAGCGTCACCTGTTCTACAACGCGGACGGCACGGCGATCACGCCGGGCAACGTGTCCTCGACGGGCGGCACGACCCGCAACAAGCCGGACATCACGGCGGCGGACGGCGTGGCGACGTCGGTGACGGGCTTCCAGCCATTCTACGGCACATCGGCGGCGGCCCCGCACGCGGCGGCGATCGCGGCGCTGCTGCTGTCGGGCAAGCCGACGGCGACGCCGGCGGAGATCCGGTCGGCGCTGGTGTCCTCGGCGATCGACCTGGGCACGCCCGGCTTCGACACGGTGACCGGCAACGGCGTGATCATGGCCGGCCCGGCCTTGGCCGCGCTGGGTGTCCAGCCGAAGTAGGTTTCTCGCGGCGGGGTCCGGCGTGCGCCGGGCCCCGCTGTGTCATTTCCGGGCCGTGTCACTTTCGGGCGATGAGCAGGTGGAAGCCGAGCCCGCTGTGCGCGAACCGTTCGTGTTCGCGCGAAGTAAGTCCCGCCGCGTCCAGTGCCGACTCGACCTCGGCGACCGGGCGGATGCGGAAGCCGTTGTCCGTGGCGTGATCATGTTCGGTCCGGCCCTGGCCGCGCTGGGTGTCCGGCCGAAGTAGGTTCTCGCGGCGTGCGCCGGGCCCCGCTGTGTCATTTCGGGCCTGTGTCTTTCCGGGCGATGAGCAGGTGGAAGCCGAGCCCGCTGTGCGCGAACCGTTCGTGCTCGTGCGAAGTCAGTCCGGCCGCGTCCAGCGCCGACTCGACCTCGGCGACCGGGCGGATGCGGAAGCCGTTGTCCGTGAGCATCCGCGACCGGCCCATCAGCTCCGGGTCGCCGATGCCGAGGACGAACCGGCCACTCGGCTTGAGCACCCGGGCCACTTCGGCGAACGCGAGACCGAGGTCGTCGACGAAGTAGATCGTGTTCGTCGACACGATCGCGTCGGCCGAACCGGCGTCCAGCGGCAAGGCCGTTATGGAACCCTCGTGGACCGCCAGCCGCCCGGCCGCGATCTCCTCGCGGAACGCCGTCCGCGCCCGGTCGAGCATCGTCGCCGAAATGTCCACGCCGTGCACCAGCCGAGCCTGGTCCAGCAGCAGGGTGAGGCCGAGACCGCCGCCGAAGCCGACGTCCACCGCCGTTTCGCCGCCGGTCAGCCCGAGGGCCGCGACCGCCTTCACCACCGCCGCGCGGTTCCGGCGGTTGAGCATCGTGCCGACGATCCGGCCGCGCAGGCCGCTAGGGTGGCCGAGTTGCCGGGCGAGCCCGGCCTGGAAACTGTCGCGAAGTCCCATGTGCGCAGTCTAGGAGGCGGAATGGCGAAGACCGCGGTGGTCACCGGTGCCGGATCGGGGATCGGACGGGCCGTGGCCCGCGCGCTGCTGACCGACGGCTGGTCCGTCGCACTGGCCGGGCGGCGCGCTTCCGCTCTCGAGGAAACCGCGACCGGCTTCGACGGTGCCCTCGTCGTGCCCACCGACGTCTCGGACGAGGACTCGGTCGGCGCCCTGTTCGCCGCGGTTCGCGCCGAGTGGGGGCGGCTCGACCTGCTCTTCAACAACGCCGGCGTCGGGGCCGCCGGGACCGTCGCTGACCTGTCCGTCGAGGACTGGAAGCGGACCGTCGACGTCAACCTCACCGGGATGTTCCTGTGCGCGCAGCAGGCGGTCCGGCTCATGCGGGACCAGGACCCGCGCGGCGGCCGGATCGTCAACAACGGTTCGATCTCCGCGCACGTCCCGCGCCCGGCGAGCGTCGCCTACACCGCGACCAAGCACGCCGTCACCGGCCTCACCCGCTCGATTTCCCTGGACGGCCGCGCATGGAACGTGGCGTGCGGCCAGATCGACATCGGCAACGCGGCCACGGAGATGACCGAGCGGATGGCGGCGGGCATCCCCCAGGCGGACGGCCGGGTGGTCGCCGAGCCGACGTTCGACGTGGAGCACGTCGCATCGGCGGTGCGGTACATGGCGGGGTTGCCGCTGGACGCGAACGTCCAGTTCCTCACCATCACGGCGACGACGATGCCCTTCATCGGCCGCGGCTAGGTTCCGACATTCAGGTGAAGTAGCGACGTGCGGGTCGACGGCCCGCGGCCCGGTTGGTAAACCGGAATGCCGTCGACCGGGGGTTTTGCCGTGCCCGATCAATTGACCTACGCCGCCGTCGTGACGGCCACTCTTGCTGTAGCCGGTTTTCTGGTCAAGCAATTCCTCGGTGAAGGCGCGAAACAGCTCGGGCAGCGTTTTTGGCCCGCCGTGCTGCGCAGCAGGCGCCGGACGTTGACCGGGCGGGAACTGCGGCGGTACGCGAACGGTGTGAAGGCGACCTACAACAGCCACGCCCTCGGTTTCCTGGCCAACACCAAGGTGACCGTCAGCGACGTCTACGTCCCGCTGCAGCGCGAGGTGGGCGGGCGACGGGAGGAGATCTACGGGAGCATCCGGGATCGGGCCCGGACCGTCGTGCTCGGGGCCGCCGGGGCGGGGAAGTCCATGCTGCTGAAGAACTCCATGGTGAACTGGGCGGACAAGCCCGCCGGCTTCGAGCGCGTCCCGGTGTTCGTCGAGCTGTTCCGGTGCAACCGCGGGGAGGAGGGCCTGCGGGACCTCGTCGCCGGCGCCCTCGGCCGGGCCGGGGTGAAGAAACCCGAACGGTTCCTCGACCGCGCGCTGGCGGACGGCCTGGTGAGCGTGTTCTTCGACGGCTTCGACGAAATCGTGACGGACCGCCGTGCGGAAGTAGCGCAGCAACTGAAGCAGTTCGCCGAGAAGTGGCCGGAATGCCAGGTCGTCGTCACCTGCCGGGAGGCCGTTTACGATTACGATCTGCGGCCGGATTTCGACCACGAGGTCCGGGTGGCCGGTTTCGACGACGCCGCGGTCCGCCGGTTCCTCAAGCTTTGGTTCGCGCCGAAACGACCCGAGCGCGAGGCGCGGTACGAAGTCGAACAGATGATGGCCGGACTGCGGGCCAGCCCGTCGCTCATGCAGCTGGCGCGGACCCCGCTGCTGCTCACCATGATCGCCTCCCTGCACGACGCCGACCCCGGGATCGGCGCGGTGCTGCCGGGCTCGCGCACCGAGTTCTACGAACTCGCGCTGCAGCACCTGCTGCGCCGCGACTCCGAGCTGGGCCGTACCCGCGGCCTCGCCACCTACAAGGCCGGCCACAAGCACATGGTCCTGCGGTCCATCGCGGTCCAGGCGCAGGGCGCCATGGCACCGGGGACCGACCGGCGGACGGTGTCGGAAGGCGAGCTGCTCGCCAACATCACCCGGGTACTCGCCCGGTTCAACCTGGAAGCGGCGCACGCGGCTCCGCTGCTCGAGGAGATCGTCGACCGCAGCGGCCTGCTGGTGCGGGTGGACGAAGGCAACCTCCTGTACGAGTTCCCGCACCTGACGCTCCAGGAGTACCTGGCCGCGATGGAACTGGCCGACCGCCCGGAACAGCTGCTGGCGCTGTACGAGGACAACCCCGGCCGCTGGCGCGAGACGGTCAAGCTCTGGTGCGGCGGCGCCAACCGCGACTGCACGCCGGTCGTAGCCGAGATCTTCGCCGGTGACGAACGCGGCAAGCTCCTGGCGCTCGAGTGCCTGGCGGAAGCGCGCCAGATCGACGAGGGGCTGGCCGAAGAGGTGCTGTCGCACTTCGAGGCGGCCCTGCGGCGAGACGTTCCCGGGGACGCCCCCATCGTCGCGGCGCTGGGCGCCGTCGCGGCCGAGCCCGGCCCGCGCGGAACGGCTCTGCTCGCCCGGCTCACCCAGGCGGCGTTGCAGCGACAGGTGTGCGCGATCCACGCGCTGGCCGCGTCCCGGCTGCGCCCGGCGGTGGAGACGCTCAGCGACCTGGCGACGTGGGTCCCGGTGGCGCGCACGGCCCTGCGGTCGACCGGGGAGCTCGCGCTCCCGGTCCTCGCCGAACGCGCCCGGGCGGGCTCGATCGCCGCCGTCGACGACATCGCCGCCATCGCGACGGCCTCGGCGGGCGTGGCGCTGGCCGAGCTGCTGTGGGACGACAGTGCGGTCGCCGTCCGGGCCGCGTGGCGCCTGGCCGTGCTGGTCGACAACCCGGACGTCGAGGACGAGCTTTCGCGCGCCGAGGCCGGGAGTCCGGCGGGCGAGTGGTACGACTGGCTGTGGGCGCCGTTCGCCCCGGGTGGGCACCTCGGCGCGATCATGGGCCGCGTCGGCTACCTGATCGACGACCGCGCCGGGACACGGATGCCGGACGACCTCGGGCGGGTGGACCCGCGGCTCGCCATGCCGATCGGGGTCCGCGGCGCGTCCCGGCAGTACGACCCGGTCGCGCTGGCCGGGCTCGATCTCGAAGTCGCGCGGGTGGCGCGTTCCCTCGGCGTCGAAATCCGGGACGACACGGGCAACGACGTGGTGCTCGGGGACATCCACCGGCGGGACGAGGGCCAGGCGCGCCGGCTCGCCCTGCTCCTGTTCGAACGGGCCGGGGTGGGTGCCGGGTACCGGAAACTGCTGGACAACCTGCCGGCCGCGGTGCTGGTGCGGCTGGTGGAGCGGCTTTCGCGGACCTATTTCCGCGCCGACGAAAACGAGTGGCGGACCGTCCACGAAGACCCGAAGGCGCCGATCGTGCTCCGGCCGCTGGTGAAGCTCGCCTTCACGGTCCTGGTCGGGATCCCGTACGTGGTGGGCGTGGTGCGGGCGTCGGGATCCGCCTTCGGCTGGTGGCCCTGGACGGCGCCGTGGATCGGGTGGGCCACCTGCCTAGCGGTCTTGGCCTCCGTCCTCGGTCTTCTCGTGCTCCTGTCCTACGACACCGGCTGGGCGGTGGTGGCGTTCGGGACCTTCGTGGTTCTGTCGTTGCCCGGGGTCCTGGCGTTCGCGGTGACGACACTGGCGGACTGGGTCGGTGGACCCGCCCTGACGTCGGGTTCGGCGCTCCTGCTGGTCGGGACGATCGGCCTGGTGGGGCTCCTCGGCCACCGGGAGCGCGAGATGGCCAACCCGTTCCGCGAGCTGCGCAGCCTGGACGAGAGCGTGCTACGGGTCCGGTCGACGGTGATCTCCGGGCGGGGAACGAAGGCCTAGCGGCGGTCGAGCCACGGGGTCCTCCGGGAGGGCGCCGACGGTCGGCACCGGCCGGGTCCCAGGTCACGAAACCCCGATCCCCGCGAGCACCGGGCCGGTGAACGGTGTCGTCGTGACGTCGTGCGCTCGCGAGGACCACACCGCGTGGCCGTGGCCCGACCACAGCGGGGCCACCGGGAGGTCGCGCAGCAGCTGGTTCTCCGCCAGCCGGTACAGCTCGCCCGCCTCCTCCGGTGTCGCCGCCGCGTCGGCCAGTGCGAGGTTCTGGCGGAACACGTCGTCGGTGTACCCGGATGCCGTGGCCAGCAGTGACAGCAGCTCGTACGGGCTAGCCGTGGCCAGTGAAACGTCCAGTGTGGACGGACCGTCCGCCGCGCCGGGGGCGGGCTGGGCCGTCACCGAAACGTCCAGGGACTTGTGCAGCCCGACCACCAGCGTGCGGGTCCACCCTTCGGTGCCGGGTCCGAAGTAGACCGTCGCGCCGCCCGGGAAGGATGCCTGCCGCAGCAGGGCTTTCCCGGCCGCCGCGTCGAAGCTGCATGGGCGGCACGTGCCCGCTCGCTCGCCCGGCGCGTCCGCCGGGGGCAGCAGTGCCTTGGCCGGGTCGGCCTGGTACGCGAGCGGGCCCGCTTCGAGGGCCGCGCGGTCGATGCCGAGCGCGAAACCGTGGCGGACCGTCGCGTCGGCGAACCGGGGGTTCGCCACCGGGAACGCCAGGTAACCCGCCCGCGGCAGCGGCCACGTCGCGTGGTGGTCGTCGCCGAAGTCGGCGTGCATCGCGTCGTGCTTCTCGCCCGGGACCTCGGTGGCGAGGTCGAGCGTGCCCGCCTTGACCGCGTCGTACTGGGCCGCCGGATCGCCGACGCGCAGGTCGATCTCCTCGGCCTTGCCGGGGCCGACGCGCTTCAGCGTGCCGCCCGAGCCGGGCCGCCACGGGCCGTCCAGCCGATACGGGCCGTTGCCGACCGGCGCCTTCGCGAAGCCGGCCCAGTCTCGGGAGGCGAGCACCGACGCGGGCAGCGGCACCAGGCCCGGCGCCGCCAGCAACGCCTGCACCTGACCCGACGGCCGGTCGAGGACGAGCGTGATCGTGTCCGGAGTGGACGCCGTGATCTCTCGGGTGCGCAACAACTTCGTCAGAACAACAGCAGAAGCCCACTGGGAACCCGCGACCGCTTTCCACGTGTCCACATAGGACTGCGCGGTGACGGGCGTGCCGTCGTGGAACTTCGCGGGCCGCAGCTTGACCGTCCAGTGCACCCGGTCGGCGCTCTCGATCGACTCGGCGGCGCGCGGGGTGACCTTCCCGGTCGCGGCGTCGTAGTCGGCCAGCGGCGTCCACAGCGCGCCGGTCACCAGCCGGCCCGCCTGGTCGGTGACGTCGGCGGGCAGGAGCGTCGCCGGCTCTCGGAGGCCGGCGGAGAGGACACCGGGCCGGGCCGGGTCGGCGGGGGAACAGCCCGTGACGGCGAGGGCCACGACGGCGAGCAGGGCGAGCAGGCGCATGGGCCAGTCCTACCAGTCAGGAGGCAACCAAAGGTGGTTGTGTCCGGTTGATCTCCGTCGTACCGTTCCCTGGACACGCGTTCTGGGAGGTTTCGTGCGCACCTGGCTCCGGTCGTGCTTCGCCGCCGTCACCGTCAGCGCCACGCTCGTCGCGACCGGGCTCCCGGCCGCCGCCTGCGGCGAAGACGACAAGCCCGCGGTCCCGGCCGCGCGCACCCTGGGCGACCCGGGGGCGATCAAGAACGTCAAGGCCGTCGGCAGCGTCCCGGACGCCGCCGGAGCCATCTCGATCAACTTCCTCGACTACGGCCGCCGCGACGTCATGGTCGTGTCCGGCGAGTTCGGGCTGAAGGTCTACGACCTGACGAAGAACCCGGCCGCGCCGCAGCTGGTCGGGCAGGTCAGCCTGCCGGGGCTGTGGGAGACCGAGGACACCGAGGTCGACCAGAACCGCAAGCTGGTGTTCCTCTCCCGCGACCCGCGCGCGTTCGGCGGCACGACGCACACCGGCGAGTCCGGCATCTACGTCGTCGACGTCTCGAAGCCGGAAGCGCCCGCGATCCTCAGCTACACGAAAGTCCCGGCCGGGCACACGACCAGCTGCGTCGACGGCTGCCGCTACCTCTGGACGGGCGGCCCGGCGAAGGCCGACGACCAGCCCGCCGACTGGGGCGGCCGGCCGATCTGGGTCACCGACATCCGCGACCCGCGGCACCCGAAGGTGAACCCGCAGCCCATCGAGCTGGCCCGCAACGACGGCAAGACCGACTACGTGCACGACGTCCAGGTGGACGACGACGGCGTGGCCTGGGTGTCCGGCCGCGGCGGCGTGCGCGGCTACTGGACGTCCGGCGTCCACCGCGACCCGGTCGCGGGCAAGGTCCGGCGCGCGACGGCCCACGAGCCGATCCCGTACGCGGGCGGCGGCATCGCCGAGACGGCCGCCCCGTCGCGGTTCATGCACAACAGCTTCCACCCGGCGGGCCACCGCATCGGCGACGGCGCGTGGCGCGGCCAGGACCTGATCTACGCGACGGAGGAGAACTTCGTCGACGGCTGCGCGGGCGACGGCGTCCTGACGATCTCGTCGCTGGCGGGGTCGTACCACGGCGAAGGCTGGCGTTCGACGCCGTCGCAGCCGTTCCGGCTGCAGAGCGTGGGCACCTGGAGCGTCAACGGCCAGGAGGGCAGCGACCCGGCATCGGACGACTGTTCGGCGCACTACTTCGACGTCCGCGGCAAGGTCCTGGTGCAGTCGTTCTACTCGCAGGGCACCCGGTTCCTGGACGTGAGCGACCCGACGAACCCGCGCCAGATCGCGTACTACCGCCCGGGCGACGCGAGCGCGTGGGCGCCTTACTGGCACGGCAAGTACGTCTACGTGGCCGACAACGCGCGGGGCGTCGACATCCTGCAGCTCACGAAGTAGCGGTCGGGCACCGGAAGCGCAGCCGCCCGGCTGATCCACCGGAGGCCGCCGCCGAGCCGGACTCGGCGACGGCCTCCGGTGCGTCTCTCAGCCGCGCAGCCAGACCGCCGTGTCGGTCGGCAGCGAGTCCGTCACCGGGCCGCTCGCCAGCAGCACCTCACCGGCCGGCAGGGGCACCGGAACAGCCGAGAAGTTCAGCGCGAACGTGAACCCCGTCCCGATCCGGAACGCCAGCACCCCCTCGCCGAGCGACAGCCACTCCAACGCGCCCGCCGGGAGGTCCCGCCGCAGGCGGAGGCCCGCGCGGTACAGCGACAGCATCGAGTCCGGGTCCGCCGCCTCGGCCGAAGCCGTGTACGCCTTCCACTCCTCCGGCTGCGGCAGCCACGCGCCGCCCGAACCGAAGCCGAACGGCGGTTCCTCACCCGACCACGGGATCGGGACCCGGCAGCCGTCGCGGCCCGGGTCGGCGCCGTTCGTGCGGGCCCACACCGGGTCCTGGCGCAGCTCGTCGGCGATGTCCAGGACCTCCCACAGCCCCAGCTCCTCGCCCTGGTAGACGTACAGGCCGCCGGGCAGTGCCAGCGTCAGCAGCGCCGCCGCCCGTGCCCGCCGCGTACCGAGTGCGCGGTCCACCGGCAGCTCGTGCAGCCGGTTCGCGAACGAAAAACCCGTGTCGCCCTGCCGGCCGTACCGCGTGACGTGCCGGGTGACGTCGTGGTTCGACAGCACCCACGCCGCCGGCGCGCCGACCTCGTCGTGCGCCCGCAGCGTCCGGTCGATGACGTCCCGGAAGCGCGCCGCGTCCCACGGGCAGACCAGGAAGTCGAAGTTGAACGCCGAGTGCAGCTCGTCGCGGCGCAGGTAGCGCGCCGCGCGGGACATGTCCGGCAGCCACATCTCGCCGACCAGCACGCGCTCGCCCGGGTAGCTGTCGACGATCTTGCGCCACGAGCGGTAGATCTCGTGCAGGCCCTCCTGGTCGGAGAACGGCGTCTCGTCGCCGTCTTCGACGTCCGGTAGGGCCGGGTCCTTCACCAGGCCGTCGGCGACGTCGATGCGGAAGCCGTCGACCCCGCGGTCGAACCAGAACCGCAGCACGTCCTCGAACTCCGCACGGATTTCGGGGTTGTCCCAGTTGAAGTCGGGCTGGCGGGAGCTGTAGAGGTGCAGGTACCACTCGCCGTCGGGCACGCGTGTCCACGCTGACCCGCCGAAGCGCGACTTCCAGTTGTTCGGCGGCTCACTGCCGTCCGGTCCGCGGCCGGGCCGGAACCAGAACCGCTGCCGCTCCGGCGATCCCGGGCCCGCGGCCAGCGCGGCCCGGAACCAGCGGTGCTCGTCGGAGCAGTGGTTGGGCACGATGTCGATGATCACGCGGATGTTCCGGGCGTGGGCCTCGGCGATCAGCTCTTCCGCTTCGGCGAGCGTGCCGAAGAGCGGTTCGATGTCGCGGAAGTCGGCGACGTCGTAGCCGCCGTCGTCCATGGGGGACGGGTACCACGGGGTGAACCAGATCGCGTCGATCCCCAGGTCGGCCAGGTGGTCCAGCCGGGCACGCACGCCGGCGAGGTCGCCGATGCCGTCGCCGTTGCCGTCCGCGAAGCTGCGGATGTACACCTGGTAGATCGCCGCGCTCCGCCACCAGCCGGTCTTGTCGGTCACGAAAGTGCCCCTCCTGAGTCGATTGGGGAGTCAGCCCTTGATGGAGCCGGCGGTCAGCCCGGCGAGGATCTGCCGCTGGAACGCCAGGAACAGCGCGACCATCGGCAGGCTGGCCAGCACCATCCCGGCGACGAGCACGTTGAGCGGCATGTCGATCGCCACCCGCTGCAGCATCACCGAGAGCGTCTGCTTTTCGGTGTCCGGGAACACCAGCAGCGGCCAGATGAAGTCCTTCCACGCGGTGACCACCGCGAGGATCGACACCACGGCCAGGATCGGCCGCGAGATCGGCAGGATGATCCGCCAGAGCGTGCGCACCGGCCCGGCGCCGTCGATGCGCGCGGCTTCGATCAGCTCGTCCGGGATCTGGTCGAAGAACCGCTTCAGCAGGTAGATGTTGAACGCGTTCGCGGCCGCCGGCAGCCAGACCGCGGTCGGCGAGTTGATCAGGTTGAGGTGCACCAGCGGCAGGTCCGTCACCGTCACGTACGTCGGCACGAGCAACGCCGTGGCGGGCAGCATCAGGGTCGCCAGCATGAGTCCCAGCACGACGTTGCCGAACTTCGGCCGCAGCTTCGACAACGCGAACGCGGCCGGGACGTCGATGGCCAGCTGCGCCAGCCACGCGCCGCCCGCGACGACGAGCGTGTTGAGGAAGTACTTGCCCAGGCTCAGCTGGCTCCACGCGTCGGCGAAGGTCTCCGGGTGCCACTCGTGCGGGACGAGCGTCGCCGGCGTCGCGGCCAGTTCCTGCGGTGACTTCATCGCCCCGGTGACCGCCCAGTAGAGGGGGAACAGGAACGCGAGGACGAACACCGCGAGCGTGCACGCGAAGACGACGCCGTAGACGACCTTGCCGCGCGGGCTGCGCAGCGCGCCGGGCGAAACGAGGGTTCTCATGACTGGTCCGCCTTCCGCGTCAGCCGGACGTACCACGCCGAGAACACGCCGAGCGCCACGAACAGCAGCAGGCTCATCGCGCTCGCCGAGCCGAAGTCGTTGTAGACGAAGGCGTAGCGGTACAGGAGCAGGAGCACGGTGACCGTCGAGTCGTCCGGCCCGCCGCCGGTCATCACGTACGGCTCGGTGAACACCTGCATGGTCGCGACGATCTGCAGCAGGAGCAGCACCAGCAGGACGAACCGCGTCTGCGGGAAAGTGACGTGCCGCAGGCGTTTCCACAGGCCGGCGCCGTCCAGTTCGGCGGCTTCGTAGAGCTCGCCCGGGATCGTGCCGAGCGCGGCCAGGTAGATGAGCGTGGTGCTGCCCATGTTGGCCCACGTCGAGACGAACACCAGGGACAGCATTGCCGTGCCGCTGGAATCCAGCCACTGGCCGCCGGGCAGGCCGACCGCGCCGAGCGCGGAGTTGAACAGCCCGGGCCCCGGGTCGTAGAACCACTTCCACATCAGGGCCGTCACGACCGGCGGGAGCATCACCGGCAGGTAGACGGCGAGCCGGAAGAACGCCTTCGCGTGCCGGATCTCGTTGAGCAGCACGGCCGTCAGGAACGGGACGGCGAAGCCGAAGACCAGCGCGAGCCCGGTGAACAGCAGGGTGTTGCGCCAGGCGACGCCGAACAGCGGATCGTCGAACAGCTTCGCGAAGTTGTCGAACCCGACCCAGGTCGGCGGGTTGACGAAGTCGACCTGCTGGAAGCTCAGCAGGACCCCGCGGACGATCGGGTACCAGGAGAACAGGGCGAACACCACGAGCGCGGCGCAGAGCAGGCCGTACGCGGTGACGTTCTCCTTGAGCTTGCGGCGGAGTCTCGTCCGGCGGCGTTCTTCCGGGGAGGCGACCGGCCGCCCGGCCCGCGACGAAGCCGTCGCGGGCCAGGCGAGCAGGCTACTTGACCTGGGCGAGGACACTGTTGACCTTCGACGCGGCCGACGACAGCTGCTGGTCGAGGTTGGCGTTCTGGTCGGTCAGCACGGCCTGCATCACGCTGTCGAGCGCGGCGTAGATCTGCTGCGCGTTCGGCGGCTCGATGCTGCCCTTGATCCGGCTGGTCGTGTCCACGTAGGACTGGAAGTTCTTCGCGGGAACGTTGGCGTACTTGGCCTTCAGGGCCAGCTGCTGCTCGCGCACCGAGCCCGTCCAGACGTCGGGGGTCGGCTCGGCGGGCAGGCCGACGGGCTGCTTGCCGTCGACGTACTGCTGGATGTGCTTCTCGAAGCGGTCCGGGTTGAGGTACTTCCACTGGATCCACTCGAGGCCGGCCTTGACCTTCTCCGGCGAGGCCTTCGGGTTGATCATGTAGCCCTCGCCGCCGAGCAGCGTGCCCTGGCCGCCGGGCATGCCGGCGACGCCGTAGTCCTCGTACTTGCCGTTGAACTGCTTGACGAGCACGGGAACGTTGTCCGGGGCGGCCATGTACATGCCGAGCTGGCCGGCGCCCATCATGCGCTGCACGTCGGTGGCTTCGAGGAGCTGCTTGGCGCCCATCGAGTTGTCGGTCCAGCGCATGTCGTGCAGGTACTGCAGGGCCTGCTTGCCCTTTTCGTTGGCGAAGTCGGCGACCCACTTGTCGCCGTCCTTGCGGGCGATGTCGCCGCCGAGCGAGTACAGCCAGCTGGTCAGGTGCCAGCCGCCCTGGTTGTTCTTGCTGTAATCGGCGTACCCGACGACGCCGTTGCCGAGCGCGGCGATCTTCTTGGCGTCTTCGCGGACCTCGTCCCAGGTCGTCGGCGGCTTGTCGGGGTCGAGCCCGGCCTTCTGGAACAGCGGGCGGCTGTAGAGCAGGCCCATCGTGTAGTTCATCGTCGGCAGGCCGTAGAGCTTGCCTTGCGCGTCGCGGAAGTTGTCCAGCAGTTCCGGCTTGATGTCGTTGATGTGCGGAACGCTCTTCGCGGCTTCCGTGATGTCGGCGGCCTGGTGCCGCGCGATGATCTGCGCCGGGTCGGTGAAGTAGACGTAGTAGACGTCCTCGAGCTGCCCGCCGGCGAGCTTCGCGGAGAACGTCTTCGGGTCCATGAACCCTTCGTGCGGATCGATGTCGATGTTCGGGTGGGCGGCTTCGAACTCCTTGACGTCGGCGTCGAACACGCTGCGCTCGAACGGCTGGCTGGTCGGCGGCTGGCCGGTGACCGTGATCTTCACCTTGCCGCCGGTCTGGGCGGCGGTGTCCCCATCGCCGCAGGCGGCGAGGGAGAGTGCGAGTCCGCCGGCGGCGATCAGGCACAACGTGCGGCGGGACCAGGGACTGCTCATCTCAAGCCTCTTCTCGGGGTCGCGACGGCTGTCACGTGATTGCGGTCACTCTAAAGTGTGAGAGCAGATCGACGCAATAAGGCGACGAGAATTTGCAAGTTACGAACAGGCCCCGGATGGCTGTGTTCGGCAGGGCGCAGGGCTTCGCAAGCGGCCTGACGCGGGCACGCCCGAGAGCGCGACGGCTTGAGGGCTGTCGCGCTCTGGAGGTGGTTGGTGGGCCGCTGCCGACCGTGTGGAGGGGTGGCGGGGGTGAGGCGCGCGGGAGTCGGGAGCGTGCCTGCCCAAGCGCCCCAATGTGGCCTTCGGTGCGTCATACGCAACCAAGGCCACATTGGGGCGCTTGGGGCAGACGTGAAAAGGGCGCGACGACCGGAGTCGTCGCGCCCTTCGTGGACCTGGCTCAGGCGATGCGCCGCGCCGTGGACCCGCGGACCACCAGTTCCGGCGCGAACAGCAGCTCCTCCGCCGCCACCTCGCCGCCGTTGATTCGCTTCACCAGCAGCTCCACCACCGCCCGGCCCATGGCCTCGATCGGCTGGCGGGTCGTCGTCAAGGGCGGGTCCGTGCAGTTCATCAGCGCCGAGTCGTCGTAGCCCACCACCGAAATGTCCTCCGGCACCGACAGCCCCTGCCGGCGCGCCGCGCGGACCGCTCCCAGTGCCAGCAGGTCGCTCGCGCACAGCACTGCCGTCGCGCCGCGGGGGTACAACCTCGCCGCCGCCGCGTGGCCGCCCTCGATCGAGAACATCCCGTGCTCGACCAGCTCGTCCAGGACCGGCAACCCCAGCTTCGCCGCGTACGCCTGGAACGCCGCCAGCTTGCGCTGCGACGGCACGTGGTCCGACGGCCCCAGCACCAGCCCGATCTTCTCGTGCCCCAGCGAGCTCAAGTGGCCCACGACCTGCTCGACGGCCACCGCGTCGTCGCACGAAACCTGGGGGAGGCCGAGGTGCTCGACCGCCGCGTTGATCAGGACCGTCGGCAGCCGCCGCTCGACGAGGTGGTGGTAGTGCGAGTGGACCGCGTCCGCCTGCGCGTACAGCCCGCCGGCGAACACCACGCCCGACACCTGCTGCTGCAGGAGCAGCTCGACGTACTCCGCCTCGGACACCCCGCCCGCGGTCCGCGTGCACAGCACCGGCGTGAACCCCTGCTGCGCGAGGGCGTTGCCCATGATCTCGGCCAGCGCGGGGAAGATGGGGTTCTGCAGCTCCGGCAGCACCAGCCCGACCAGCCGGGCCCGCTCGCCGCGCAGCTGGGTGGGGCGTTCGTAGCCCATCACGTCGAGCGCGGTGAGCACGGCGGCCCGGGTGCTGGCGGACACCCCGGACCGGCCGTTGAGCACCCGGCTGACCGTGGCTTCACTGACCCCGACCTGGCGGGCGACTTCGGCAAGACGACGCGTCATGAGTGAAACTTTACAGCAACCAGGCGCAAAAGTATGACAAGCCCGTACCGGTCCAGCCAACCGGTACGGGCTTGCCGACAGCCGAGCTACGAAGCCGCCACTTCGAACTCGGACACCTGGCCCGCGGGCCAGCCGGTGTTGCCGGTGAACGTCAGCCGGACGAAACGTTGCGACGTCGCCGTGAAAGACGCCGACGCCGTGTTGCCGGAAGCCGGGTCGAACGCGTAGCCGCGCGATCCCACCAGCGTCGTGTACGTCCCGCCGTCCGTGCTGCCCGAGATCGTCACCGTCTGGGTCCGCGCACCCCACGCCGACGACGGGGGCAGCTTCAGCGTCACCTTGTTGATCGACGCCGCCGCGCCCAGGTCCACCGTCAGCGTCTGCGGGAACGCGTTGTTCGCGCTCTCCCAGTACGAATTGGCGTCCCCGTCGACCGCGTTCGACGGCGGGAACCCGCCCTGCGAGGCCGACGCGCTGACCGGCTTGCCCTTCGCGATGTTGGTCCCCGACTGCGGGGGCTGCGGCGGCCCCGAGTTCGGCGCCGGCCACGTCGAACAGTCGCTCCACGTGCCGGTCCAGCCGCTGTTGCCGGAGCCGCTGAACGTCATGCGCGGGATCGACGTCGGGTACGGGCAGTTGTACGTCCCGGTCACCCCGACGCCGGACGCCGTCAGGTTGCTGATCGACACCGAGCCCTGTGTCTGCGACTGCGCCACGAACGTCCCGACGCCCTGCACGGAGACGCCGTCGATCGTGATGCCCTGGATCTGCTTGCCGGCGCCGTTGCCGTCGATGAACTGGATCGCTTCGTACGGGCTCTGGATCGCGGTGAAGCCGGTGACCCGGATCGTCACGCCGGTGATCGCCTGGTCGCGCGCGTCGAACCACAGCGCGCCCACGCCGAACTGCCAGTTCGGGTCGAGCGCGCCGGCCCGCAGCGCCGTGTTGTTCGACAGCGTGACCGTGCCGGACAGCGGCACCGAGTTGAACCGGTTCGCGACCAGGTAGCCGCCGCCGAGGGCGTTGGTGTCCTGCACGAGGTTGCCGCTCACCGTGTTGTTCGACCCGCCGTAGAGCGCGATGCCGTTGGCCAGGTTCGGCTGCACGACCGTGTTGTTCGCGATCGTGTTGCCCGAGTCGGCCTGGCCGTTGGACCACAGCGCGAGCCCGTCGTCGCCGTTGTTGCGCAGGTAGTTGTTGCGCAACGTCGAGTTCGTGACGGCGCCGTCGAAGTTCACCCCGTCGGCCTGGGTGTCGAGGATGCGGTTGTTCTCGATGGTGACGTTCGACGACGCGCCGTTCATCAGCCACAGCCCGCACTTCGTGTCCTGGATCCACAAGCCGGAAACGACCGAGCCGTTGCCCAGCACGCCGTGGAACGCGTTGTCCGGGCTGCCGTCGTTCCGCTCGGTGACGTCACCGAACACGGCGAAGTCGTAGAGCTTGATGTTCCCGGACGCGCTGCCGTTGTTGAAGATGTTGTTGCCGTGCAGCACGGTGTACCACTGACCCGCGCCGCGGACGGTCGTCTGGTCGATCTGCAGCGCCGAGCCGATTTCGAACCGCCCGGACGGCACCCAGACCTCACGACCTTGCGAGCGCGCCGCCGAGAGCGCGCTGCGGAACGCCTGCGAGTCGTCCGAGGAGTCGTTCGCCGTGGCGCCGTAGTCGGTCACCGAAAGCGAGTTGGCCGGCTGGGAGCCCGCGCCGCCGACCTGCTCGAAGTCCGCGAGGTCGATGGTCGCCTGGCCGACGTCGCCGGAGTCGGCCGCGACCCGGACCTTCGCGCCGGCCGAAGCGTTCTGCCCGAACAGCAGCCGGGCGTCGTCGAAGAAGTGGTGCGTCTTCGCGCCCGGGATCCAGCCGGTGTCCACATAGGAATACCGGGACGTCACCGGCAGCCCGCTGCCGAGCTTGGTCCCGTTGACGTACACCGAAAGCCGGCCCGAGGACCCGTCCGGCAGGTTGTAGTGGACGTTGATCGAATTGGCCGCCGCGGGCAGCGTGAACTCGACGTACTGGCCGGTCGTGATCCGCACGGCCTGCCGTCCGGAGGCCTCCGAGGCGATCGAAGCCTGGGTGTAGTCGGGGCCGACGGCCGAGCCGTTGGTCGCCGAGCACTCGGCCTCGACGGTCCGGAACGGCACGCTCGCGCCGCCGGACGCCGTCGTGGGGCAGGTCGCGGCAGTGGCGGGCGCGGCGCCGGACAGGACGGTCAGGCCGGACGCGGCGAGCGCGGCGGCGAGTAGCGCCGGGATGCGGGACATCGTCGTCACCTTTCTGGTCAGGAGGAATAGGCTTCGAGTTCGGACAGCTGCCCGGCGGGCCAGCCGGTGTTGCCGGTGAAAGTCAGCCGCAGGGTGCGCACGGACGTCGCCGCGAAGGTCACGGTCGCGGTGTTCCCGGACGCCGGATCGAAGGCGTAGGTCGCCGACGCCTTGACGCCGTCGACCGACAGCGTCTGGGTGCGGGAGCCCCACGACGGCGGCAGCTTGAGGACGAGCCGCGACACGCTGACCGTGCTGCCGAAGTCGACGGTCAGCGACTGCGGGAACGCGTTGTTCTTGCTCTCCCAATAGGAATTCGCGTCGCCGTCGACGGCGTTGCCCGGCGGGAAGCCACCCTGCGAACCGGACGCGCTGACGCTCTTGTGCAGCGCGAGGTTGCCCGTCGGCTGGGTGGGCGTGGTGGTCGGGGGAGTGGTCGTACCGCCGTTGTCCGACCCGTACACCGGCGATGGCCACGAGCCGCAGTACGTCGTCGTCCAGCCGGAGTTGCCGCCCTGGTCGGCCAGCCCGGCGAGCGCGTCCGGGCCGAGGCAGTTGTAGACGCCCGCCCGGCCGACACCGGTCGCGACGACGTTCTTGACCGAGCCCGTCGGCTTCGACTGCAGCTGCCAGGCGAAGGTGCCGGCACCGCTGATCCGGACGCCGTCGAAGTGGACGTCCGTGGTGGCGCCGTCGATGAACTGGATCGCCTCGTAGTTGTTGTCCCGCAGGTCGAGGTCGGTGACGTCGACGCGGCCGGTGATGGCCGAGTCGCGGCCGTCGAACCACAGGGCACCGACGCCGAACTGCCAGTTCGAGTCGAGCACGCCCGTGCGGATCGCGGTGTTGCGCGCGACCGTCGTCGTGCCCGAAAGCGGCACCGCGCTGAACCGGTTGGCGATGTGGATCCCGCCGCCCTGGTCCTGGTTGTCCGCAACGACGTTGTCGGACACGGTGTTGTCGTGCCCGCCGTAGACCGCGATGTTGTTGGCGAGGATCGGCAGCAGCACGGTGTTGAAGGAGAACGTGTTGTGGTGGTCGGCGTCGTGCTCGGACCACATCGCCAGGCCGTCGTCGCCGGTGTTGCGCAGGAAGTTGTTCGTCACCGTGACGTTGCTGATGCCCTGGTGCAGGTTCAGCCCGTCGGCGGTCTGGTCGAGGATCCGGTTGCCGGACACGGTGAGCCCGTCGAACGGCCCGTCGAGCCACAGGCCGACCTTCGTGTGCTGCAGCCACAGGTTCTGCACGACCGAGCCGCCGCCCAGCGCGCCGCCGACGGCGTTGGACTGGTCGCAGTCGACGCGCGCGTCGACCTGGCCGATGATCGCGAAGTCGTAGAGCTTGACCGCGCTGCTCGTGCCGGGCACGGCCGGGTTCCCGGGATACGTCGACGTTCCGCAGCTCGCCGGTTCGCCCTTGCCGAAGATGCCGGCGCGTGGGCCCGTGAGCACCGAGTACCAGGGCCCGGCGCCGCGGATCGTCACCTGGTCGACCGTGATGTGGTGGCCGAGGGTGAAGGTCCCGGAGGGGATCCAGACTTCCTTGCCCTGGCTGCGAGCCGCGGACACCGCCGAGTCGAACGCGGAGGCGTCGTCGCTCGTGTCACCCGCCGTGGCGCCGTAGTCGGTGACGGACACCGAGTTCGCGGGCCGCGTGGCCGCCGGCCCGACCTGTTCGAAGTCGGCGAGGTCGATCGTCGCCGGCGTGACGTCGCCCGCGTCGACCTGCAGCTTGATCTTGGTGCCCGCCGGGTAGGACGTGCCGAGCAGCGCGCGGGTCTCGTCGTAGAAGTGGTGCGCGTGGCCGTCGCCCGGGTTGTTGGTGAACGGGTACGACCCGTAGTACCAGGCCCATTTCGAGGTCAGCGCGATGTCGCGGTTGTGGGCACCGCCGACGTACAGCGAAATCGTCCCCGTCACGGAATCCGGGACGCTGTAGCGGAAGTCGATCGAGTTCGCCGGCGCGGTGAGCGTGAACTCGACGTACTGGCCCTGGCCGGACAGCGTCACGGCTTTGCGGCCGGACGCCTCGCCGGCGAGCGTGCCCGCGGCGCGGTTCGGGCCGATGACCGAACCGTTGGTGGCGGCGGTTTCCGCTTCCTGTTCGACGAAGGGGACGTTCGCGCCGCGACCGGCGGCGAGCGCGTGGGCCGGAAGGGCGGCGATGGTGACGCCGGCCGCCGTGATCACGGCAGCGGCGAGCGCTCCCAGTCGAATTTTGGGCGCGCTGAAGACAGAGCTGGGGGACATGGGCGGCACTGGCCTTTCCGCAGCAGGTGGGGACCTCTGTGATCCGGATCATACGAATCCTGGACAGGAAATCGCAATACTTGGACGAACGTACGCAAGTTTGCGACAGGAATTGACGACTGCGCCGGATGCCCGGCGTTCGCTTACGCCCAGCGGAGCAACACCCTCGACGGCGGGCCGCGCTGATAGTTTTCAGTCATGAGCCAGCGACGTGCGGACGGCAGCGCCGGGGACGCGGACTACGGCGCGATCGGCGGGGTCTACACCGACTACCGCAAGCCGGATCCCCGCATCGGCCGGTACATCCTCGACGCGCTGGGCGACGCGCGGACCGTGCTGAACGTCGGCGCGGGCGCCGGCGCGTACGAACCCGAAGACCGCGAAGTGACCGCCGTCGAGCCGTCGGCGTCGATGCGCGCGCAGCGGCCGGCGGACCTGCCGCCGGCGGTCGACGCGGTGGCCGAGAAGCTGCCGTTCCCGGACCGCGCGTTCGAGGGCGCGATGAGCACGTTCAGCGTCCACCAGTGGAACGACCTGTGGACCGGGCTGAAGGAGATGCGCCGGGTCACCCGCGGCCCGATCGCCATCCTGACCTGCGACCCCGCGCTGCTGCGCCGGTTCTGGCTGCTCGACTACGCGCCCGAGGTGATCGAGACCGAGGCGCGGCGCTACCCGTCGGTCGACGACATCGCCGACGGGCTCGGCGGCCACACCTCGATCGTCGGCGTGCCGATCCCGATCGACTGCACGGACGGCTTCAACGAGGCCTACTACGCCCGCCCGGAACGCCTGCTCGACCCGGGCGCGCGGCTGTCGTGCTCGGCGTGGAGCTTCGTCGACGACCGCGTCCACCACCGGTTCGCCGCCGAGCTGCAGCACGACCTCGACGACGGCACGTGGGACCGCCGCTACGGGCGGCTGCGCGAGCAGCGGACGTTCGACGGCTCCCTGGTCCTCGTGGTCTCGGACCCGACGTCGTGACGCCGCCGCCGTTCGACCCGGAGCTGGCGCCCGTCGTCGAGATGCTGCGCGCCCTCCGGCCGCCGCTGGCGTCGCTCGCCGACATCCCGGGCCGGCGCGAGCTGAACGCGGCCGAGCACCGGACCGTCGAGGAGCTGGTGGCCGCGTACCCGGCGTACAAGGTCGCCGAGGAGCACGCCGGGGACGTCCCGCTGCTGGTGATGACGCCGGCGTCGAGCGCGGGCGTCCTCTACTACGTGCACGGCGGCGGCACGATCGTCGGCAGCCACCTCGGCGCCGACGTGCCGAACCTGCTGGCCTGGGCGGGCGAGCTGAACTTGACGATCGTGTCGCCCGGTTACCGGCTCGCCCCCGAGCACCCGTACCCGGCGCCGCTCGAGGACTGCTACGCGGGTCTCCTGTGGACGGCCGAGCGGTTCGCCGGCCCGCTCGTGCTCGGCGGGATCAGCGCGGGCGGCGGGCTCGCGGCGGCGACCGCGTTGCTGGCCCGCGACCGCGGCGGGCCGTCCCTCGCCGGCCAGCTGCTGCTCTGCCCGATGCTCGACGACCGCAACGACACCCCGTCGGCGGTCGACCTCGACGGCCGCGGGTTGTGGGACCGCACGGCCAACAACGTCGGCTGGACGGCGTACCTGGGCGGCCTCGACGAAGTCCCGCCGTACGCGGCGGCGGCCCGCGCAGCCGACCTTTCCGGCCTGCCGCCGGCGTTCCTGGACGTCGGCACGGCGGAGACGTTCCGCGACGAGGTCGTCGCCTACGCGAGCCGCCTGTGGCAGGCGGGCGGCGAGGCGGAGCTGCACGTGTGGCCGGGCGGCTTCCACGGCTTCGATTCGCTGGCGCCCGAAGCGCGGCTCAGCCGGGCAGCGCGCGCCGCCCGGCTGAGCTGGTTGCGCCGCCTACTCGGCCAGTAGGTCCTGCAGCTCCCGCACCGCGACCGCGAGTTCGTCCGCGAAGCGGTACATCTCGGCCGACACGTGCTTCGGCGTGCTCAAGTAGATGTTCCACCGGTCCGGCAGCAGCACGTACGCGATGCCGATGCACTGCGGGCTCGTCGAACCGAACCCGAAGTACTGGATGTTGACCGACGGCGCCGAGCTGGTGCTCAGGTAGTCGTCGCGCGACTTCAGCCAGCCCGGCGAGGAGTACAGCGGCAGGTCCGTGGCTTCCCCACGGCGTTTCGCGATCAGCTGCAGCTCCCACAGGTGCTGCTCCGGCGCGTCCCCGGCCTGGCACTCCTTCGCGCGGGCGACGTGCTTCGCCGCCGCGGCGCGGAACGCTTCCCGCTTCTCTTCCCGCGAAGCGCTCGACGAAGTCATGACGTCGGCGAAGCGCACCACCTCGGGCGTCACGACTCGCATGGCTTCGGTCCGGCCGTTCTGGAACTGCCGCGTCGCGATCGACTCGTACGTCGCACCCGTCAGGCCCTTCGCCCGGCGGTGCGCGAGCTGGTACGACATCTGCGCGAAGGCGTCCGGGGACATCCCCAGCTCCTTCGCGCGATTGGCGCCGAAGTCGAACGACACGGTCTGAGTCGCCGTCGCGTCCGCGTAGGCCTTGAAGGCGGCTCGGGCGGCGCGCGCGTCTTCGCGGAGAGCGTCGGTCAGCGTGAACTCGACGACTTCGTAGCCCGGGACGCCGTCCGCCGGCTCGCGCTCTTCGCGCGAACCGCTCAGCAGAGCGTCGGTGAAGCCGAGGATCGTCGTGCCGTCGAGTTCGCAGTGCTCGACGTTGATGCCCGCCGTGCCGTCCTCGAACACGATCAGCGAGACGGCCTTGTCGTACCACCGATTGTCGCCGTACAGCAGCTGGTCACCCGCCTCCAGGGCGTTCGACGGCGTGAAGTCGTCCAGGCACAGGCAGAACAGCGCGGTCTCGATGGTCTCCAGCGCGGCGGCGTTGCCCGCCTCGAGGAGCGCGGCCCGCGACGCCGCCCACTCCGCGCGTGCCTTCGTCGTGAAGGGCCCGGCCGGGACGTCGGTGACGTGGTCGTCCTTGAGGATCGCGCGCAACCCATCGGCGAGCTGCGCCGGCGAGTGCGGGCGGCCGTCTTCGGCGAGGACGTCCATCCGGAACGGCGTGCCCTTCGAGAACACGACGATGTGCCGCTCGGGCGACGGGAACCGCGTGCGGGCGGTGTCGAGCAGCTCGCCCGGGATGCGGGTGGCCGAGAACAGGTACTTGTGCTGCACCATCGACTGCGGCGTGCCGCGCAGGAGCACCGGCGGCACGAGCTCGGCGTCGAGCTTCAGCTTGTAGTCCACGGCGGCCGCGGTCAGCTCGGCCGCGCGCTCCACCTGCCCCAGCGGGGAGTCGGAGAACAGGAAGAAGAAGTTGGCGTTGAGCGCGATCCGGTCGCGGCGGCCGAGGTAGCGGTACGGCCAGAACGTGTCGAGCCAGCTGCGCACGCCGGGCGAGCGGTCGTACTCCTCGAGCGCGGCCTGCAGCCCGTGCGCGGGGCTGTCCGGCGCCAGGAACCGCGCGACCGCGGCTTCGGTTTCGGCCAGCTCGTCCGGCGTCAGCAGGGGGGCGCACCACTCGAGGAAGCGGCGGCCGCTGTCCTCCAGCGTGGGGACGGGGACGCGGGGAAGCCGGTCCTCGTTGCCGAAGGTGCGGGTGGACCAGTCCGGACTGCTCACGGTCATCCTTCTTCGTCGGAGGTGCCCAGCGCGGCCGCCAGCTCGGCCGCGCCCTCAGGACGGGAAACATACAGCTGCGCGTAGAGCCAGCCATCGGATTCGAGCCCGGCCGGGTCGATCCCGGCGGCGTCGAGGGTGTCCAGGATCTGCGCCTGCTCCTCGCCCGAGGCGAACTGCCGCTGCCGGAACACGCCCGGCACCTGAGCGGTCTCGTACCCCAGTTCGGCCAGGCTGTCGGCGACCGGCTCGTAGGAGAACATCCGCAGCACGAAGTGCGCCATCCACGGCCGCGAGCCGCGGGCGATCCGGGTCAGCGTCTTCTCGGTGACGTACCCGACGCAGCCGGTCGAGATGACCAGGTCGACGTCGTCCAGCAGCTTCTGCTGAGTGGGGTCGGGGTCGTCGCGTTCGAGGTCGGCGTGGATCGCCTCGTCGAGGAACCCGGTGGAAAGCGCGTATTCGAGCGCCGGCGCCGACGCGTCGAGGCCGTGGAACTTCGCGCCGCCCAGGTCGGTGACGCGTGCCCGGTCGGCCTCGATCAGCTGCGCGTGGCCGAGCGCCCGCACGTCCGGGGCGGTGTAGTGCGCGTAGAGGTCGTCCATCGTGGCTTCGCAGCGCCTCAAGGCCGCGTTGACACCGTACGAGCAGCCGACGTCGAGCACGGTCGGGCGCTCGGCCGGGTGTTCGGCGATCAGCTTCGCGAAGTACGGCTTCGCCAGCTGCGGGATTTCGTAGTTCACGCGCCGCAGGGTGCCGAAGAACGGCCTCGGGTCGGGCGCGGTGTAGATGTGGTCGAACGAGATCTTGCCGGTCGAGTCGAAAGGCACAGGCCAGGCTCCTGATCTAGTCGAGCAGCTCGTCGCCGCGGTCGGTGCGTCCGGCCAGGTGGGCGGGCAGGACCCGGCCGAAGAGCTGCCTGGTCCGCTCCGCGCTGCCGATGACCCCCGGGCGCTCGCTGTAGGCGAAGATCGCGGAATGCCGCGCGATCGCGCCCTCCACCGTACTGACCCGGTGCAGGGCGAAGCGTCCTTGGAAGAGCTGCAGATCCCCCGGACGGAGGCCGAGGCGCTGCACCGGATGGGTGCCGTCCTCGGCGAGCACGGCCCGGACGGCCGCGAAGTTCTCGTCGGCCGCCGACCGGATGCCGGGGCAGTACTCGAAGGTCCCGCCCGCTTCGGCGGCCTGCGTCAGCATGCTCACGGTGTAGGAGTTCGTGTCGAAGTGCCACGGGTGCGCGCGACCGGGCGCGATCACGTTGAGCGTCAGCCCGGACAGCGGGTCGGCCAGCTCGTGCAGCTCCGGCAGGCCGAAGCAGTCGGCGACGAACCGCTGGAACACCGGGCTGCCGTAGAGCCGGGCGATGATCGACGACGCGGGGATGTGGTCCCGCGCGACGAAGGCGTTGCCGCGCTCCATGATCGTGCGGCCCGGGTGGTCGCCGGGCAGCGGTGCGTCGATCGCCGTGTTGTAGGCGTTGACCTTCTCGATCTTCGTGTAGGCGTGCGGTTCGAGCGCGGCGCACTCCGCGCGGAGGGCTTCCTGCAGCTCGGGCCGGATGAAGTCGGCGAGCACGCTGCAGCCGACGTCGGCGAGGTCCGCCCGCGTGCGCGCGACGGTCTCCCGCCACGCGGTGCTGTCCGGATCGGTGAGCGGGTAGCGGTCGGTGTCGACCATTTCCAGTGGCGCTACGGAGGTGCTCATCGAGGTCCCTTCCGGCGGGTGAAGGAACAGAGGTAGCACAGAGTCCCGCTGGTCAACCGTCGGTTTGTGAGCGGTGACACAGGGTTGTCAGGCCCCCACCTCGGTGGCCCACGAGCTGACCGTGACGGTGTCCGTGGTGCCCAGATCGGTGTCGAGGGGCTGCTTTTGCGCAGGTTCGCCCGGCACCGGCACCACCGCGATTGCCGCGCCCGTGCGCGTGTCGCCGCTCGTGACGGTCGCCGACCACGCGAGCACGGCCACGACCTTCTCGCCCGGCTGGACGGTCAGGTCCTGCGGGCCGAGGTCGCGCGCGAAGTACGAAGTCCCGTGCTCGACCTTCACCTCGAGCGGGGTGCCGTCGCCCGCGAGGATCCTCAGGTCGGGGTAGCCGGTGACCCGCCGCGGCGCGGTGTCCCGGTTGGTCAGCGTCAGCACGCTCGCGCGGTGGCCCAGCCCGGCCTCGACCTGGCCGACCGAAAGCGACAGTCCCGTCGACGGTGGCGGCCCGTACGTCGGGCTCGGCGTGGTCGTGGGTGTCGGTGCGGGCGGGGGCGGCGGAGTGCCGCAACCCGCGAGAAGCGCGACGAGAAGAACCGGCGTGAAGCGGAAAACCCCCATGATCCGGAAGGGTAGCGGGCGCCCCGGAAGGCGCCCGCCACGCCTCACGGAGTCAGCAGCGGGAGAAGCGGCTTGCGCACGGCCGTCGCGACGCCGTCCGACGCCTGCGCGGCGGCGAGCCGCTCGGCCGACGGCCGCCCGTACCCGGTCGTGCGCTGGACCAGCGGACGCCCCAGCGGTTCGACCATCGCGCGCATGTCGCTGATCGTCTTGTACGACCCGTTGGACGCGCCCGCCATCCGGCTGATCGTCTCCTCCATCAGCGTGCCGCCGATGTCGTTGACCCCGCCCTGCAGCACCGCGCGGCTGCCTTCTTCCCCGAGCTTCACCCAGGAGCTCTGGATGTTGTCGATCATGCCGTGCAGCAGCAGCCGGGCCAGCGCGTGCACCGCGCGGTTCTCGCGCAGCGTCGTGCCCGGGCGGGCCAGGCCGGCGAGGTAGATCGGCGCGCTCTGGTGGATGAACGGCAGCAGGACGAACTCGGTGAACCCGCGCCGGCCGTGCTTCTCCAGGCCTTCGCGCTGCAGCCGCGCGAGGAGCTTCAGGTGCGCGACCCAGTGTGCCGGCGTGTCGACGTGGCCGTACATCATCGTGGACGTCGTCGGCAGGCCGACCTCGTGCGCCGTCGTGACGACCTTGATCCACTCCGACGTCGGCAGCTTGCCCTTGGTGAGCACCCAGCGGACGTCGTCGTCGAGGATCTCCGCCGCCGTGCCCGGCAGGGAGTCCACGCCGGACTCCTTGGCCTTGATCAGCCAATCGCGAAGCGACAGGTTGGTCCGCGAAGCGCCGTTCACGACCTCCATCGGGCTGTAGGAGTGCAGGTGGATCTCCGGCTGACGGCGCTTGACCTCGGCCGCGAGGTCGAAGTACGCGGTGCCGGGCAGGTCCGGGTGGATGCCGCCCTGCATGCAGATCTCGGTCGCGCCCGCGGCCCACGCCTCGTCGACGCGGTCGCCGACCTGCTCCAGCGAGAGCGTGTACGCGTCGGCGTCGGTGCGACGCTGCGCGAAGGCGCAGAAGCGGCAACCCGTGTAGCAGACGTTGGTGAAGTTGATGTTCCGCGTGACGACGAACGTGATGTCGTCGCCGACGGTCTCGCGGCGCAGGTCGTCGGCGATCCGGGTGAACGCGTCGAGTTCGCGGCCGTCGGCGTGCAGCAGCGCGAGCGCGGCGTCGTCGGACAGGCCGGCCGGGTCCTTTTCCGCGCTGCGCAGCGCTTCCAGGATGTCCGTGTCGAACTTGGCCGGCCCGGTCTTGATCCGGTCGCCGATCTCCTTCCAGTCCCCGTACACGGAGTCGAAGTCGCTTCGGCGGTCCTCGGTGCGGCCGCTGGTGTCGATCTCGGTGTGCAGGTCGGTGCGGCCGGACTCCTGCCAGCCGCCGTCCGGCTCCTGCCACGGGATGCCGACCGGCAGCGCGTCCTCGCGGGCCAGCCCGGTGTCGTAGTCGACGAGCGCGGCGACGTGCCGCGTGATCCGCGGGTCGAGCCACGGCTCGCCGGCCTTGACGTACTCCGGGTAGATCGTCAGCCGTTCCTTCAGCTCGAACCCGGCCTTCTCGGTGCGGCGGGCCAGCTCGTCGATCTGCGGCCACGCGCGTTCCGGGTTGACGTGGTCCGGGGTCAGCGGCGAGACGCCGCCCCAGTCGTCGATGCCGGCGCGGATCATCAGGTCGTACTGGCTGCCGATCAGGTTCGGCGGCGCCTGGATGCGCATCCGCGGGCCGAGCACCAGCCGGGCGACGGCGATGTTCGCGGCCAGCTCCTCGAGGTCGGCGTCCGGCGTCGCGCGCATCTTCGTGTCCGGCTTGGCCCGGAAGTTCTGCACGATGACTTCCTGGATGCCGCCGTAGGTCTTGGCGACCTTGCGGATCTCGAACAGCGCGTCCGCACGCTCCTCGAACGTCTCGCCGATGCCGATCAGGACCCCGGTGGTGAACGGGACCGAGCTGCGTCCGGCGTCTTCGAGCACCCGCAGCCGCACGGCGGGTTCCTTGTCCGGCGAGCCGTAGTGCGGCCCGCCCTTCTCGCTCCACAGCCGGGTCGCGGTGGTCTCCAGCATCATGCCCATCGACGGCGCGACCGGCTTGAGCCGCTGGAAGTCCTGCCAGGTCAGCACGCCCGGGTTGAGGTGCGGCAGCAGGCCGGTCTCCTCCAGCACGCGGATGGCCATCGCGCGGACGTAGGACAGCGTGTCGTCGTAGCCGTGCGCGTCCAGCCACTCGCGAGCGGCCTTCCAGCGGTCCTCGGGCCGGTCGCCGAGCGTGAAGAGGGCTTCCTTGCAGCCCATCTCGGCACCCTTGCGGGCGATGTCGAGCACCTCGTCCGGGGACAGGAACGGCGATTCGAGCCGGCCCGGCACGGTGACGAACGTGCAGTAGCCGCACCGGTCGCGGCACAGCCGGGTCAACGGGATGAACACCTTGCGGCTGTAGGTGATGATCCCGGCGCGCCCGGCCTCGGCCAAACCGGCGTCGCGGATGCGGGAGGCGTACTCGGAAAGCGTGGTGAGGTCGTCGCCGCGGGCGTGCAGCAGGACGGCCGCTTCGGTGACGTCCAGTGTCTTCCCGTCACGCGCCCGGGCGAGCGCGCGGCGCATCGCGGAGGCGGTCGGGGCGGTGGCGTCGGGTTCGGGTCCCATTCCGCCCACGCTAGGACCGTCCTGAGGCGACCAGCCAGTGTGTGTTGCGCACCCGGCTGGATTTGTACCCGGACGTGATCGTCGTCGCAGGTCACCGCGGTGCCGTGGTTGTCGATCAGCGGCCCGGCGTGTATTACCTAAAGGGTGGCATCGGTGGTCGGCAAGAAGATCGGCGGACGGACGTACTACTACCTGGCGGAGTCCGGCCGGGTCGACGGCAAGCCGCGGGTGGTCACCCAGCGTTACCTGGGGACGGCCGAGGAGATCGCCCGCGCCGTCCCGGGCGGCGAGCCGGCCTCGACGTCGTACCGGCCGTTCGGCGACGTCGCCGCGGTGTGGTCGACGCTCTCGCGCTTGGACTTCGTCCGCCGCGTCGACGACGTCGTCCGCACGAAGCCTTCGCTCGGGCCGACCCTCGCGGTCGCGGTGCTGCACCGGGCGACCGCGCCCGGCACCCCGCTGCCGGACTGGTGGGCGTCGGGGCCGGCCGCCGACCTCGTCCGGCCCCGGTTGTCCACAGTAGACGGTATCTGGAAGGCGCTGGAACGCCTTACGCCGGAACGCATCGCGGGCATCGAGGACACCCTCGCCGCCGCCGTGCTGGAGACCCTCGACGACCACGCGGCCCTCGCCGTCGACGTCCCCCAGTTCGCCGCGTTCGCCCCGGCGGACTGCACGCTGCCGTCCGCGTGCCAGGGCGTCCTCGCCGGCGTCGGGCTTCGGGTGACCCGTGACGGCGCCATCCCCCTGAACTCGCGGCTGTACCGGCGCGACGACGGCACGGCACCGACGTTCGCCTCGCTGATGGCGGGACTGGGGCCGGCGACGCTCGTCTTCCACTCCGGCCAGGCGGCCCAGCTGGACCTCGGTTCACGCAGCGGGTTCGTCGGGTCGCTGCCGCTGACCGACCACCCCGAACTGTTGACCCAGCCCGCGTCCGCCCGCAAGCGCGTCGACCCCGAGCGGTTCGCCGGGCTGACGGCACTGGACACGCACGCGGTCGTCGACGGCGTCCGGCGGCGGGTGATCCTGACGCATTCGGCGACGCTGCACGCGGCACAGTCCCGCGCGTTCGCCGACGAGCTGGCCACCGCGACCCGCGAGCTGGACGGCCTGGCCGAGGCGCTGGCCGCGGGCACCCACCGCGGCGACCGCGCCCAAGTGCACGCCGAGCTGGGCCGGGTCACGCGCGGCCGGCGGATCGAACGCGTGCTCACGGCCGTGCTGAGCGGCACCCGGCCGGGCGAAATCCGGCTGGAACGGCGGATCGACTCCGCCGCGCTGGCCCGGCTGGACGAGGAGTTCTTCGGCAAGCAGGTGCTGGTCACCGACCGGGACTGGCCGATCGGCGACGTCGTCACCGCCTACCGCGCGCGCACCCACCTGGAGTCGACGTTCCGCTGGCTGACCGGGCCCGCCGTCACCGGCCCGACCCCGCGCTGGGAGTGGACGCGGCAGCGGATCGCCGCGCACGGCCTGGTCTCGGTGCTCGCGGCGACCGTCACCCACCTCATGCGGCGCGAGGCCGACCGGGCGGGCATGAACCTGTCGGTGCGGGAGCTGCTGGACCGGCTCGCGGGCATCGGCGAGCTGGTGCTGCGCTACCCCTCCACCGGCGGGCGGCCGCGCACCAAGCGCCTGCTGACCGAGCTGGACCCGGAACAGCAGGCGCTGGCCTCGCTGTTTCAGCTCTCGCGGTAGATCTGGAGGGCCGAGAAGCTCTGCACCACCGGCATCAGCTCGATGACGTTGATGTTGACGTGCTTCGGCTGGCTCGCCGCCCAGTGGACGGACTCGGCGACGTCCTCCGCGGTCAGCGGCGTGGTGCCCTCGTAGACCCTGTCCGCCTTGGCCGCGTCGCCGTCGAAGCGGACCTTCGAGAAGTCGGTGCCGCCGACCATGCCGGGCTCGATGTTCGTCACGCGCACGCCGGTGCCGTGCAGGTCGCTGCGCAGGTTGAGGCTGAACTGGTGGACGAACGCCTTGGTCGCGCCGTAGACGTTGCCGCCGGGGTAGGGGTAGGTGCCGGCGATCGAGCCGATGTTGATCACGTGGCCGCGGCCGCGCTCGACCATGCCGGGCAGCAGCGCGCGCGTGACGTGCGCGAGGCCGCGGACGTTGGTCGCGATCATCTGGTCCCAGTCGTCCAGGTTCGCCTGGTGGGCGGGCTCGAGGCCCTTGGCGAGGCCGGCGTTGTTGACCAGGACGTCGATCTCCCGCCACTCCTCCGGGAGGGCGTCGATCTTCTGCCGGACCGCGTCGGGGTCGCTGACGTCGAGCTTGATCGGCAGGACGGCCTCGCCCAGCTCACCGGCCAGCTTCTCGAGCTTGTCCTCGCTGCGGGCGACGGCGACCACGCGGGCGCCCTCGGCGACGAACCGGCGCGCGATGGCGTCGCCGAAGCCGGCGCTCGCGCCGGTCACGAACACGGTCTGCTGGGTCATGGGGTAGCTCCGCTGTTCTTCAGGAAGGTGCTGAGTGCCTCGTCGAACTCGGTCTCGCGCTCCAGGTTAGGCAGGTGGCCCGCGCCCTCGATCACCACCAGGGTCGAACCCGCCACCTCCCGGTGGATGAGCCGCGCGTCTTCCACCGGGGTGAACTCGTCCTCGCTGCCGACGACGACCAGGGTGGGGACGTCGATGTGCTTCAGCGTCGGCGTGTAGTCGGGGCGTTCGGCGCGGCCCCTCAGCGCGGCGGCGGCTCCTTCTTTCGGCGCGTCGCGCATCATGCGCCGGACGTGGGCTTCGACGTCGGGCCTGGTCGCGCGGGTCCGCTTCGAGATCATCTTGGGGAGCAGCTCGTCGGCGTAGCGCGCCATGCCCTCTTCGGTGATCCTCGCGGCGGTGTCGTAGCGGGCCTGCTTCGCCTCCGGGGTGTCGAGGCCGGGGAAGGTGTCGGCCAGGAGGAGGGCGGTCACCCGTTGCGGGTGGTCCGTCATCAGCTGCATGACGATCTGGCCGC
Organism: Amycolatopsis sp. NPDC049691; assembly: GCF_040675005.1. Classification (NCBI taxonomy): domain Bacteria; kingdom Bacillati; phylum Actinomycetota; class Actinomycetes; order Pseudonocardiales; family Pseudonocardiaceae; genus Amycolatopsis; species Amycolatopsis sp. NPDC049691. Next base: position 765 of record NZ_JBFANX010000025.1, on the reverse strand, counting down.
CCATGGAAAGGCCACCGAGGACGAAGCGCTCGAGGCCCAGGTGGTCGGCCAGCGCGATGAGGTCGTTCGCGAAGACGTCGAGGCCGGTCTTCGTGTCGCCGGTCTTGGAGCCGCCGTAGCCGCGGAGGTCGGGTGTCACCACCCGGTGGCCGCGCCCGGCCAGGTACTCGGCCTGGGGACGCCACATGGAGCGGTCGAAGGGGTGGCCGTGGACCAGCAGGACCGGCTGCCCGTCGCGCGGGCCGAGGTCGTCGTGGGCGAGGTTCATGCGACCGACGCTAAGCGGAGCACTGGCGCGGAGCAATACGGTGCAATGTAGTCGGAGCAATGTTCTTTCGCTGGCGCTCCGGGGCCCGTGGGTGCAGACTGAGCCGCAGACGGGCTTCGTCATGGGGTCTGACCTGCGCTGATCTTGTTAAGGGACCCCCCTGTTTCGGGCCCTTTCGGGGCATGTAAAGTTCTCCAAGTCGCCAGGGAAACCGGGCGGCGGGGACACGAACCAAGCTCTCGCAGAAGCGATTGAGTGGGTGGCCCACCAAAACTGCTAGAAATAACTCGCTTCGAGTAAGGCCGCTTGACGGCGGTGCGACTCGGGGTGTGTTGCTTGAGAACTCAACAGTGTGCTAGTGAACTAAGCCAGTAGAGCTTATATATGTAACCTCGTATGAGGTTCCTTTGAGAGCATTAAATTGCCTCGATTAAACTGTTCATTGTTGGAGAGTTTGATCCTGGCTCAGGACGAACGCTGGCGGCGTGCTTAACACA